>LNEY01000016.1 GCA_001464195.1 Burkholderiales bacterium Ga0077547 | reverse complement strand
TGGCTGCAGGCACAGCGGGCGTGGAATTGCCGCATGCGTTGGAACGCAAGTACCCGCAGGCCGGCAGCGACATCCGTACGGTGCAGGACTTGCTGGGCTACGCCGATGTGGCGACCACGATGATCTACACGCACGTGTTGAAGGTTGGCGGCGGTGCAGTGCGAAGCCCGCTGGATTCACTGATCGCAAGGTCATCCGAATAAACGGCCAGCCACCCGCGGGCCAACTCTAGCCGCTTTCCTGACCGCCTGTTTCAGGGGTTGGCCGTTCGCGAAGTTGTCACACCGGGTGTTTCCAATCGCCTGCATTGCAGTGTGTCGATTGGCGGCACGCGCGTTCAAGCCAACTGCCCGAAGGAAATCACCATGTCCCGTACCGCCCGCCTCGCGCTGACCAGCCTGGCGCTGACCAGCCTGGCGCTGAGCTTCGCTGCCACCGCCGCCCAAGCCAACGTACAAATCACCGAGTTCGAATACAACGGCAACGGCGACCCGACCGGCACCGCTGAATTCGTCGAGCTGACCAACCTGGGCAGCACGGTGGTCGATTTCACCGGCTGGTCGTTCGATGACAGCTCCAGAACACCGGGCTCGTTCAGCCTGAGCGTTTTGGGCCTGGTGGCGGCCGGCCAGTCGGTGCTGATCGTCGAGGGCAGCGCCACTGACTTTCGCTCTGCGTGGAGTCTGGCTGATTCGGTCAAGATCGCTGGCGGCAACGCCAACAACCTCGGCCGCGGCGACGAGATCAACATCTACGACGCGGGCGGCACGCTCGTTGATCGCCTGACATACGGCGACCAGGTTTTCGCAGGCACGGTGCGCGCGGCCACCTCCAGCGCCACCCCGTTGACGCTGGCCGATCTGACGCCGCAAGCGATCACCACGAACTGGGTGCTGTCGACCACCGGCGACGCGTTTGGCTCGGCGGCTTCGCTGAACGGCGACATTGGCAACCCCGGCATCTTCTCGCTGGCCCCGGCCGTGCCTGAGCCTTCAACCTATGGCTTGATGCTGGCAGGCCTGGGCGTGATGGTCGGTGTGGCCCGAAGCAAGCGCAACGCAGCCTTTGCCGTTTAAAGCGCCCCGCTCGTGAGCGGGCGCAGACTTGGGCCCGGCTGGCTCGCGCACGGCTCGGACGGAAAGTTGGCATGATCGGGGGTCGTGCCGACCGATTCGCACCGGGCCGGCCTCCTTCCAACCAAGCGAAACAAGCACGTCATGGGCATTCCAACAGTGGTGGTAGTGGGTGTGGGCGCAGAGCGAGGCATCGGCGCCGCGGTCTGTCGGCGATTTGCGGCGGGCGGGTATCACGTGCTCGTAGCGGGTCGCACCGAGTCCAAGGTCGAGCAGGTGGCGAACCGCATCCGCGCAGGCGGTGGCAGCGCACAGAGCATCGTGGTCGACACCACTGCAGAGGCTGATGTCGAGCGGCTCTTCGATCTGGCGATGGCGCCGGGCCAAGGGTGCGAGCCAGCCGACGCGGTCGTCTTCAATGCGGGCAACAACCAGATCATCGACTTCCGCTCGCTGACGGCCGAACAGTTCGAGAGCTTCTGGCGAGTGGGCTGCTTCGGCGGCTTTCTCGTTGGCCGCGAGGCGGCACGAAGGATGGCCCCGCTCGGTCGAGGCACCGTGATCTTCACCGGCGCCTCCGGCAGCCTTCGGGGCAAGCCCGGATTCGCTCATTTCGCGGCGGCCAAGGCCGGCCTGCGCATGATCTCGCAGAGCATGGCCCGCGAGTTCGGTCCGCAGGGGCTGCACGTGGCGCATGTGCTGATCGATGGCGGCGTCAACGGCGAACGGCTGCGTCAGGCCATCCCTGGCATGGTCGAGCAGCGCGGCGAAGACGGCCTGCTGGATGTCGACGCGATTGCCGAGACCTACTGGCACCTGCACAAGCAGCCGAACACGGCATGGGCACAGGAAATCGATCTGCGCCCGTACAAGGAGTTGTTCTGACGCGCTGCGCAGACAGCGCGCACCACCCTGGACATGCTCGAGTGAGCTCACCCTGACCTCATCCGCCCTGGCATGATCCTGCTCGTCAATCCCAACGCAAAGGAGACACCCATGAAACTCATCAATTCCTTCGGCCCGAATCCACGCATGGTGCGGATGTTCATGCTCGAGAAGAACATCACGCTGCCGGTTGTCAACATCGACATCCTGGCCGGTGAGAACCGTCAAAGCGCGTACACGCAAAAGAACCCCACCAGCCAGACGCCCAGCCTGGAGCTCGACGACGGCCGCGTCATTGCCGAGACCGTGGTCATCTGCGAATACCTGGAAGAACTGCACCCCACGCCTGCGCTGATCGGCACCACATCGGTTGAGCGCGCCGAGGCACGCATGGCCCTGCGGCGCATGGAACTCAATGCCTGCGAGTACATGTACAACGGTTTCCGCTTCGGCCCCGGCCTGGAGTTGTTCAAGGACCGTGTGCGCTGCCTGCCCGACGCTGTGGAAGGCTTGAATGCCAAGGGCGCCGACGGCCTGAAGCTCGCCGACTCGCTGCTGAAGGGGCAGACCTTCCTGTGCGGCAACCGCCTGACGATCGGCGACCTGGTGCTGTATTGCTGCATCGACTTCTGCGCATCGGCCGGCTTCAAGGTCGCCCCTGATCTGACCCACCTGCACGCCTGGCTCGAGCGGATCAACAGCCGGCCCAGCGCCAGCGCGTCACTGTCGCCCAATTGGAGCGAGGTCGGCCTGCGCGGCTGAGCACCTGGCTGCTGAGAACGCGCCCGCCGGTTCGAACCAAAGGGCACTGCGCCACCCACTGGGTGGCGTTTTTCATGGTGAGGATCGAACAGCGCCGAATTTGGGGCGCCGTCCCTGCAAGTCCTTGTAAGTTTGATACAGCGGGATCGACAATTCGCGCAAGCGTTGCCGCAGGCCCGACGCGGGTCGACAGCGCGGTATCGCACCCACCTTCACGCCTCAGGAGTCACGTCAATGACAAAGCTGGTCCTTTCCGCTGCCGCCGCCGCGGCCTCCGCCATGTTGGCCGCAAGCGCCTACGCGCAGTCGCCTGCGGCCGCGCCGGTCGATCCCAATACGTTCCTGAATCAGTTCGAGTCCACCTTCGGCAAGTTCGAAGGCTTTCGGCGCTCCGGCGCCAAGGGTGTCTGCGCCGTGGGCGAATTCGTCGGCACGGCGGACGCGCGCGCGCTGTCCACGCCCTCGGCCTTCAGCGGCAAGCCAGTACCGGTAGTGGTGCGCTTCTCGGTGGGTGGCGCCAATCCGAAGGCGCCCGACAACGCCAAATCCCAGCGCAACCTCGCACTGCAGTTCGACCTGCCGGGTGGCGAGGTATGGCAGATGGGCAACATCTCGGCGCCGGTGTTCGGGGCTTCGTCACCGCAGCAGTTCTTCGGTCGCCTGGCGTCGCTCCAGCCCGACCCCGCCACCAAGGCGGCCGATCCTGCCAAGGTCAAGGCCTTTGCCGATGCCAACCCCGAGGTGTTGCTGCAGGGCAAGTACTTCGCGTCGCAGCCCGTTCCGGCCAGTTTCGGCTCGGTCAACTATTGGGGTGTGCACGCTTTCGGCTTCGTCAACGCCAGTGGCAACAAGCAGTTCGGCAAGTGGATCTTCGAACCCGTTGGCGGCCTTCAGGGGTTGACCGACGACGAGGCCAAGGCCAAGGGCCCGGCCTTCCTGTTCGACGACCTGCGCCAGCGGGCGAAAGACGGTCAGGTGGCCTTCAACTTCAACCTGGAACTGGCCCAAGCCGGTGACAAGATCGACAGCGCCACCGTGCCGCTGCCGGAGGGCCGCAAGAAAGTCAATCTGGGCTTGCTGAAGATCACGTCGGTGTCCGAGGACGGCGCTGGCCCCTGCCTCACGATCACCTACAACCCGATGGTGTTGCCCAAAGGCATTGAGCCATCGGCCGACCCGATGCTTGCGGCGCGCGCAGCGCCCTACGCCGTCGGCCTCGGCCGTCGGCTGACCGAAGGCGCCAAGCAGCAGTAGCGCAGGCGAGAGCCCCAGCCCGACGCCGGTGCGGGGGCTGGGCAGCAGGTTTGCTATATCGTGGCTCGTTGACCTTGTCGGTAGGGCGCCATGAACAGACACGTCGGCATCATCGGTACCGGTTCGGTGGGCACCAGCGTGGCGCTCTCGACCCTGCTGTCTGGTGCGGCCAGCACGCTGTGGCTGCACGATCTGAACATGGCGCGCGCCGAGGGCGAGGCCATGGACCTGGCGCACGGCGCGGCCTACTACCCCGACTGCGAACTGCGCACGGCCGCGCTGGACGAGATACACCAGTGCGATGTGGTGGTGATTGCCGCTGGCCGCAACAGCCGCCCTGGCGAGACGCGGCTGGACCTGCTGCGAGACAACGCCCGTGTCGTGACCGACATCGGCCGTGCGCTGACCGGCTACACCGGCACGGTGGTGATGGTGACCAACCCCGTGGACGTGCTGACGCTGGTGCTGCAGCAGAGCAGTGGGCTGCCGCCCGAACGGGTGCTGGGTACCGGCACGATGCTCGACACAGCGCGCTTGCGACAGATGCTGGGGCGCGAACTGGGTCCGGCGACCCACTCGATTCACGCTCAGGTGGTGGGCGAACACGGCGACAGCGAGGTGGTGCTGTGGTCAAGCGCTCAGGTGGGCGGCGTGCCGGTGCGGCAGTGGCCAGGCTGGTCGCAGGCGACCGAGATGCGGCTGGCGCGCGAGGTGCGTGAGGCCGCTTATGAAGTCATTCGGCGCAAGGGCGCCACCAACCATGCGATCGGTCTGGTGACGGCCAGCCTGCTGCGCTGCCTGCTGCGCGGCGAGCGCCGTGTGCTCACCGTGTCGCGCGTGCAAGTCGACGCTGCAGCGCAGGCGCTGGGCCTGCAGGGCGTGGCGCTGTCGCTGCCGACAGTGGTGTCGGCAGAAGGCGGCACGCAGGTGCTGCTGCCACAGATGGCCGAAGACGAGGCCGCCGCGCTGAGGCATTCGGCGCAGGTGCTGCATCAGGCGGCAGGGTCGCTGATCTTCGCCGGCAACGCATTGAGCGGGATGCGCAGGTAGGAAACCCCGTTGTCGTCAGGCGGCGGCAACTGGCCCGCGCGCACGTTCACCTGGAGGGCCGGCAAGATGAGCGTTGGCACCTCCAGCGTCGCATCCCGAGCCTTGCGCATCGCAATGAACTGCTCCTCGGTGATGCCGTCGCGCACATGGATGTTGTTCGCCCGCTGCGCGGCCACGGTCGTCTCCCAGTGCGGCGCCCGATCGGTGGGCGGATAGTCGTGGCAGACGAACACGCGCGTGTCGCTCGGCAGGTCCAGGATGCGACGCATCGAACGGTAGAGGACGCGCGCATCTCCGCCGGGAAAATCGGCGCGAGCGCTGCCGACATCCGGCATGAACAGTGTGTCGCCGACGAACACCACGCCATCCACCAGGTACGCCATGTCGGCAGGCGTGTGCCCTGGCACCCAAAGCGCCGTCGCTTCGACGTCACCGATGCGGAAGGTTTCTCCGTCCTTGAAGAGATGATCGAACTGGCTGCCATCCGGCAGGAAGCTGCGTTCCAGGTTGTAGAGCTTCTTGAAGACCGCCTGCACCTGGCGGATGTTGTCGCCAATCGCAATGCGCCCGCCCGCCTGCTGCTGGATGTAGTGGGCACTGGAGAGGTGATCGGCGTGGACGTGTGTTTCCAGAATCCACTGCACGGTCAGCGCTTGCGCGCGAAGGTACTCGAGCATCCGATCGGCCGACTCGGTTCGGGTGCGGCCCGACTTGAGATCGAAGTCCATCACCGGGTCGATGACCGCGGCCATCTGGGTCACGTTGTCCGAGACGACATAACTCACCGTGCCCGTGGCGGGATCGAAGAAGGGCTTGATGCTGGTCTTGGCGTTCATGGCACTCTGCTGTGGCTTCAAAATATTGACTCATATTACATTTATTTGTATATTGTTTGCAAGTCACCCGAAGTCATCAACCCATGCCCGCCAAAACACTCGACACCGACATCCTGCGCGCTACCGCGGGGCGCGCCGTGAGCGCCCTCAAGGTGCTGGCCAATGAAGACCGGCTCCTGCTGCTGTGCCAGCTTTCACAAGGAGAGTTGTGCGTCAGCGATCTGGAGGAACGCCTCGACATCCGCCAGCCCACCTTGTCGCAGCAACTCGGCGTGCTGCGCACTGAAGGCGTGGTCAACACACGCCGGGAAGGCAAGAGGATCTTCTACAGCGTCGCCGACGCCACCCTGCTGCAGGTGCTCGCAGCGCTTTACAGCATCTACTGTCCCAAGAGGTAAGTCATGACCATCGACTGGAACTCGTTCACACCCTGGACCGCACTGGCCGGTGGGGTTCTGATCGGCATCGCGGCAGCGATGTTCGTGCTGCTCAACGGCCGCATCGCGGGCATCAGTGGCGTGCTCGGCGGCCTGCTCAAGCCGCACCGGGGCGACGTGGCCTGGCGGGTGGCGTTTGTGGGTGGTCTTGTCGCAGCCCCCTTGATCCATGCCGCGTGGTTCAGCCGCCCCGAGGCGCGAATCGATGCAAGCTACGGCGCGTTGCTCGTCGCTGGACTGCTGGTGGGGGTGGGCACGCGCTACGGTTCCGGTTGCACGAGCGGTCACGGGGTGTGCGGGCTCTCGCGCTTGTCACCTCGGTCATTCGTCGCAACCTGCACGTTCATGGCCACCGGCTTTGCGACGGTGTTTCTGATTCGCCACGTTCTGGCGCTCTGAGGAATCGACATGGCTGTTTTCACCTCCCTGCTCGCCGGGCTCGTCTTCGGATTCGGGCTGCTCATCTCCGGCATGGCCGACCCGAACAAGGTCCTGGGCTTTCTGGACCTCGCCGGGCCCTGGGACCCGTCTCTCGCGCTGGTGATGGCAGGCGCCATCGCGGTGGGCGTGGTGGCCTTCGCTGTGGCGCGTCAGCGCACGGTGTCGTTCCTTGGGGCCGAGATGAAGCTGCCCGCCGCTCGCCACATCGACCGCCGATTGATCCTCGGCAGCGTGCTCTTCGGCGTGGGCTGGGGCATGGCCGGCCTGTGCCCGGGCCCGGCGCTGGTGTCGCTGGGCACCGATCAGGTCAAGGCGGTGGTGTTCGTTCTGGCGATGGTGACGGGGATGGCGGTGTTCGAATGGCTTGAGCACCAGCGACTGCATCGCGCGGCCACGGCGCCTTGAGTACGTGATGGAGACGGCTTTCATCTGGGGCCTGTCCACGGCCACCGTGCTCATCGTGTTCGGGTATGAGGTCGCGCTGGCGTTTGCTCATCGCCGACAGCCCGAGCGGCTGGCACGCACCGCCCACGCCGCACTGCGTGAGGACTGGTTCGCAGCCGTATCGGCCCAGTCAGGGTCGGAGATCCTTGCGGTACAGACACTGCGCAACTCCCTGATGTCGGCCACGATGATTGCATCGACCGCCGCCCTCGGGTTGATGGGAACACTGACGCTCGCGGCCCCTTCCCTGCATGCTTCGTTCGGCGACGGCGCTTCAGGCTGGCCGAACTTCACGCCGCGGCTGGCGATGGAGCTGGCCGTGCTCGCCTTGTTGCTTGCCTCGCTCGTGTCATCGGTGATGGCGGTGCGGTACTACAACCATGCGGGCTTCATCGGCGGGATGCCGGTCGAGTCAGAGGCTCGCCGCCGCTGGGCTTCTGCAGGCACGGCCTACGTTCGCAAGGCCGGCATTTTGTACAGCTGGGGACTGCGGCAATTGATCTTGATCGTGCCCATGGTCGCTTTCATCCTGCATCCCGTCGCGGGGCTGGTGGGTGCCCTGGGCGTCGTGGCGGCGCTGCTGAATTTCGATCGGTTCAGGCCGTGATGCGTTGATGAATCATCGGCGCATGCGTTGACGCCCAGCGGTGCTCGGCAGCGGGCTTGGTCGTTGGCGCGGGGCATCGCGCGAAAAGTGATGCCGGCGAGATGGGGGACTGACTATGGCGAGTTGTTTGGCGACCATCAACTCGCCATGCCCAGGTTGATGTCGATGTGCTTGATCTTCCAGAAGAACAGGTTCTCACGCCTCAGCGTAGTGGTGACACTGTTTTCTCCGTTGTCGAGTTCAATCCTCGTCTCAAACCGGTCAAAGCCCACGTAGCGCTTGATCAGCTTCTCGCCTGGCTTGGCAGAAAACGACTCAGGCTCATCGCCCGCGGCCTTCCTGGCCTTTCCTTCCAGAACCATGCGAGCGATCGCCTCAGGGGTGATCAGCTGCTCGACCATGGTGCTCACCATCGCGCCGGCAAGCATGGTGCCCAGACCGGCCAAAGGGTTGCTCTCCAAGTCCTTCGCAGCATTCTTGGTGATGTTCGCAGTCATGGACGCTTTGAGGGACTCCCGAACGGCAGGAAAGTCGACTCTGTCTGAGATGCCAATTGCGTCTCCTGCCTCTGCAGCAACACGCAGGTTGTAGAGCGTGATGTACGGCGAGAAATAGAGCGCAGCGACCAACGCTGCAGTGACTGGCAGGCCAACGACTGCAATCTTCTTCATGGGCTGATGGCCACGGCTGGCCGAATGATTTTGCGGGCACGATACAGCGTGACCATGCGCACCCTGCACCTTTCAGGTCGACAGGGGAGTCAGGTCACCACGCCGACAGGCCCGGCCTCGAACACCTCAACCGGCGCCAGCCTGATCAACTCCGCTGCCTCAGCCTGCGACCCGAAGAGCCAGGCGTCGACATCCTCGAGCTCGATCGGTACCACTGACCGCTTGTCCTGCTGATAGGGCCCAAGCTTCGGGTCGGGCTTGTGCATGCGGCGCATGAGCGGGTGAGCATCGGCGTTCAGGGTCAGCATCGTGTAACTCTCGACGATCTCGCCGCTGACCTGGTCAACCCATGTGTTCCACAGTCCAGCCAGTCCCCACGGCTGGCCGTCGGCACGCCGGAAGCGCCACCACACGTTTTTGCCCGTTTCCCAGTTCGGCTCGTCGAACGATTCGGCCGGGATGATGCAGCGCTGGCCGCGGGCCCACGGGTACTTGAAGGTGGCCTTGCCTGCGAGTTCTTCCGACCTGGCGTTGCTGGTGCTGTACGTCAGCTTCGGCGACTTCGCGAACCATGGGATCAGGCCCCATTTACCGATTACCGCTTCGCGCTCACCGCCGGCCGCGGCCCGAATGAATGGGCCCGGCCGGCTGGGGAAGATCTCGGACTTCGGCCACCGAAACGCGTTGTTGCGGCCGATCTCGAATTGCCGGGTATAGGCGGCCTCATCGGGTGAGATGTAGCGCGTGCACATGCTGTCATCGTAGCTAGCATGGGGGCGACCACTCGGGTGCCTTTGATGGTGTCACCCCGACCGAGGGGCGTTCGGACTGTCAATCTCTTCACAGGGAGTCTTGAAGGCCTGTCGGGCGTCTTTACAGCCATTCGCCTGTCTTTACATAGGTCGTTGATTTTTAAAGGGAAACACGCTTGGCGCGGCCCGTGCTTAGAGCAGTGCAGGATCCCCTCTTTTCAACACGACGGAGTTTCCAGACATGCGAAGCACTGCTTTCAAGCCATGGCCCGGATTTGCGCTCGCCGCGATTCTCTTCGGGGTGTCCTCGTTCTCGCTGGCTGCCACTACCCCCTTCTCACAAGCGTTCGTCACCCAGCACAACCCGGACCAGCCGTTTTCGAACTATTTCATCAGCGCTGACGACAACAGGTCCAACCCCCCATCAGCTGCGGCGGTGAATCTCAATGCATCGGGCGTCTGGGGTGCCGCAGGCGGCAGTGCGTCGGCCAGCCTCGCTAGCGGGACGCTCGGCGGACGGGTGTTCGGCAACCTGACCGGACAGTGCAGCGGAGCTTGCGACGCCAACAACATCTATTCCCAATCGAACGCGTTGTTCGGCGACGGTTTCCGATCGTTCAATACGAACGGGACCCCGTTCACCTGGCAGTCGGGCACCACCGCCCGCTTCGGCATCACGATCGACGGAAGTCTGGCATCTTCGCCTGCGCTGGCAGGCCCGAACGCCGGCGGCGCGTGGGTGACGCTCCTGCTGTTTCAGCCGGACACCCTCAGCCCCACCGGGGTCTTCGGCGCCCGTCCGAACCTGACGACCTACTACCACTACCTGATCGGCAACCCCAATCTGTCTGTGACTTCGTACGGAGGCGACGGCGTCCCCGACCTGTCTCTTCTGCCGACCGCCTACGTGGGCGGCCTGAACGCGGGGCCGGTCACCATCACCCAGGACTTCCAGCCTGGCGGCAATTTCGACTGGGTCCTGCTGCTGGGTGCATACGCGAACGCTGATCATCCAGGCCAGAGCTTCGACCTCGATCTCGCCCACACGGTCACGTTCAGCTACGAAGGCCCGGCGCAAACCACGACGCAGTCCGTGTCGGGCCTGTTCGAGAACTATCAGGTGCCGGCGGTGCCCGAGCCCGAAACCTACGCCCTGATGCTGGCTGGTCTGGCGGCGGTGGGTGCGGCGGCGTCACGCAACCGTTTCAGATCCACCGCGACTATCACCGGGTAGACCGACGGCGGTGCCGGCCTCCAGTCCGGCACGTCATCCGCGCCGGGCTCGCGCGACCACTTGCTGCAGCCGCGCTCTGGGTTCGACTTGACTCGGCTGCAACCTGGCGCAGCGCACAGTGCGTCTACCGCGTTCATGCCCTCGGATGAATGGCAGTGCCAGCAGGGCCGTGGGGTGTTATCTCTGGCGAAGTACATGACCCGATCTTGTCGGGTCGCTGGCTCAAGGGTGAGGCTAGCCGGCGGCAAGCCCCTAGATCAAGGGCCTCTTCACGGGTCCACTCGAATAGTCGTTGGCGCGCCGCTTGAGCGAGGCGTTACGGGCTGTGCCGTGTGGCGGCATTGAGAAGTCGGCCGCACTCATTTATGCCGTTCTTGACTTCAATGGCTCCCTGAAGGACTTCGGTATCCCAGTAGGCTGGGAAGGCCCGCCGGTTGTACTCAAAGGCGGCCAGCTTGATGCCGGAGCGCTGTTCCGCGAACGAGACCGACACGAGATGCTGGACCAGCCGGCGGTGCTTCGTCGTATTCGTGAATGCCATGACATACAAGTACCAGTTGCTCTCTATCGATCGGTTGACTGCATCCTTCAGCGGGGAAGGTGGTAGCGCTTCAGCCACTCGACCGATATCGCACGTCGCTACAGACAATGGCTGAGGAAGTACAAGTGCGTTGAGGAGTTGGGCGAAGAGATCCCAGATGCCGCGGGCCGTGTGCAAGCAGCCAATGATGTGCGCCTCACTTACGATCTTTGCGTGCTCGAAGTCATGCTGCCGATCAGAGGCGCCGAAGACAAAAAGAAGCTCTTCGACTTCGTTCTTCACGTCACTGTACAAACCGTTCATCGCGTCCCGCGCGCTCGCCATGTGATATTCGAAGATGCGGCTGCTCCGATCAACAGACGAGATCAGGTCGAGAACCTCGCCAGCGTTGGCTCGCCTCGCACGAGCTTGGATGCGCAACTCAGCAAGATTCCAGGCAGTGGGAGAGTTCACGACGCATTCCGCAAGCGGGCGACAAAGTGAGGGTTCTCTCCACACGTATATGTCGTTTGTCTTCGGGCCTCGTCGTTGGTGCGATGAACTTCGAGAAGGATGCGGTGCCGGTGTGTGCCTCGCTTCATAAGGCTGCCGACGATTTCCTCATCAGTGAAACTGCCGTACTTAGCGGCAAGGATGCGCAGCAATTCATTCAGTTTGTCGGGTGTGATGAGACCAACGGGCACCTCAGCGTGAAAGATCTCGGTGGTGCAGTCGGACCCGGTAATCTGCCACACGTTTCTGGGCGCGGAGCGTAGCTTGTCGGGACCTTGGTTCACCATGTGCCACCGCGCTTTCGTTCTAAGGCTTGGCTACGCGTTTATGCAGCACGCGGCGGCGCTCAATTACTTCGCTCCACGCGGGCCTGATAGGGGCACATCAGGGGGCAACTCACTGCGTCCCGGGGAGCAACATGAGTGCCAGCGCCGCTCGCCACCGATGATCACGCAGCCTGTACCGTCAAAGTACGTTCTCGGACGCCCTTAAGCAGAAAAGCCCCGTAAACACTGGGTTTGCGGGGCTTCTTGTGGTCCTTTTTGAACCTCTTAGAACCTATCTCTGGCGGAGCCGGAGGGATTCGAACCCTCGATGCAGGTTTTGCCCACATACTCCCTTAGCAGGGGAGCACCTTCGGCCACTCGGTCACAGCTCCGCAGACATCAGCTTTCGATTCTAGCTGCTCGCCATCGCGTTCATGCTCAGGCTGACGCCTGTTCCAGCTCAAATGCCTTGTGCAGCGCGCGCACGGCCAGCTCCATGTACTTCTCGTCGATGACGACGCTGGTCTTGATCTCGCTGGTGGTGATCATCTGGATGTTGATGCCCTCGTCGCTGAGTGTGCTGAACATCTTGCTGGCCACGCCCACGTGCGAGCGCATGCCGATGCCGACGATGCTGACCTTGCAGATCTTGGTGTCGCCCGACAGCGTGGCCGCGCCGGTCTTCGGCAGCACCGCCGACGTCAGCAGATCCATCGTGCGCGCGTAGTCGTTGCGGTGCACGGTGAACGAGAAATCGGTCTTGCCGTCGTGCGACACGTTCTGGATGATCACGTCGACATCGATGTTCGCGTCGGCCACCGGGCCGAGGATCTGGAAGGCGATGCCCGGCTTGTCCGGCACGCCGATCAGGCTGATCTTGGCCTCGTCGCGGTTGAAGGCGATGCCCGATACGACGGCTTGTTCCATTTTTTCGTCCTCTTCGAAAGTGATCAGCGTGCCCGACCTCGCCTCTTCAGCGATGTCGATGTCCCACGGCGTGAAGCTCGACAGCACGCGCAGCGGCACGCGGTACTTGCCGGCAAATTCCACCGAGCGGATCTGCAGCACCTTGGAGCCGAGGCTCGCCATCTCCAGCATCTCTTCGAAGCTGATGCTTTGCAGTCGGCGCGCCTCGGGCACGATGCGCGGGTCGGTGGTGTAGACGCCATCCACGTCGGTGTAGATCAGGCACTCGTCGGCTTTCAGCGCCGCCGCCACGGCCACCGCCGAGGTGTCCGAGCCGCCACGGCCCAGCGTGGTGATGTTGCCTAGCTCGTCAACGCCCTGGAAACCGGTGATCACGACCACCTTGCCGGCGGCCAGATCGGCGCGCACTCGCTGGTCGTCGATGCTCTGGATGCGCGCCTTGGTGTACGCCGAATCGGTTTTGATCGGCACCTGCCAGCCCGCGTAGCTGACCGCTTGCATGCCCTCGGCTTGCAGTGCAATCGCCAGCAGGCCCACCGACACTTGCTCACCGGTCGCAGCGATCAGGTCGAGCTCGCGCATCAATTCGGGGGAGCTGCGTTCGGGCGACAGCTCCTTGGCCAAACCGAGCAGGCGATTCGTCTCGCCGCTCATCGCCGACGGCACCACCACCATCTGATGTCCAGCGCGCGCCCACTTGGCCACGCGCTTGGCCACGTTGCGGATGCGCTCGGTCGAGCCCATCGAGGTGCCGCCGTATTTGTGTACTGTCAGAGCCATGGGGTTCAGTGCATCGCAGCGGTGCATGCGCTGCTGCGGAGTTCGGGAAAGCCCTGCATTTTACAAGTGCCGGCGCGGCGCTCGGCGGCATACCGTCACGCTGACTCGGAGGGCTCCCAATGCATGCTCACTTGCGGTTGCCCGGGCAAACCGATCACCCGTGCATCGATCCCCAGTCCAGGCACGAAGACCAGTTGACCGCCGCTGTACACCAGCGGGCCTGAGCGTTGCCAAGCGGCCAGTTCGGCCGACTGGAACTGCTTCTTCAAGCTGCGAGCGGGCCGCCCGATGCCAGCCTGAAAGCGCTCTCCGCCCGATCGCTCACGCAGTTCGACCTGCGCCAGCCATGCCAGCGGCACACCGCCCTCCTTGACCCGCACCACACGCAGGCAGCCGCCCCATCCGGGCAGGCGATAGGCGCCGGCGCGGCGAATACAGAGCGTCGCTTCAGGCATCACCGCCATATCAATGGAATGGGCTGAAAGGTGCCACGTCAGATGCCCCCGATACCGTCTCAACAGCCCCCCCGCCAGCGACCATGAGGCCGCACCATCGCCGAACAGTTCGTCGTTGAGGCGTGTGATCAGCGTGGCAGGCGGTGCGGCGCCGGTCTGGCGGCGCAGCCAGGCGCGCAGGGCGTTGACCCGGCGCGCTACAGACAACGCCTGAAGTCCGCTGAGCGTCAGACCTTCATCACCAGCGATGGTCGACAGGTCGTCCACGGCCACCTCGTCGAGACAGGCGGTCGCCTGCTGCGCCCAGGTCGCAGCGGCAGCAAAGGCGGACTCGGCGTCAGGAAAGGCCTGTTCCAGCGCGGGCCACACGCGATGCCGCAGTCGATTGCGTGCGTAGCGGTCGTCGCTGTTGCTGTCGTCATCGATGTAGGGCAGACCCCACGCTTGCACATAGGCCTCGATGGCACTGCGAGGCTTGTCCAGCCACGGGCGGGTCCAGCGCAGCCCGTCTCGCTCGATGGTGCGCGGCATGCCTGACAGGCCTGCCACACCGGCCGAGCGCAGCGCCTGCAAGATCAGCGTCTCGGCCTGATCCCGTCGGTGGTGTGCGAGCAGCACCACTTCAGCACCATGGCGCTGGGCCAGACGCTTCAGCGCCGCATAGCGTTCGCGACGTGCCCAGGCTTCGATGCTGTCGCCGGGCTGCGGCTGGCTGCGCAGCCAGACCGCTGCAAACGAGACCGGCAACCCATCGGCCGCCCAGCGTTCGCATTGATGGCGGCAGTGGCGCTCCCAGTCGTTGGCGTGCGCACTCAGGCGATGGTTGACATGCAGCGCGACAACCGCGACACCAAGACTCCGCGCCGTGACGAGCGTGGCATGCAGCAACGCGGTGGAATCGCGACCGCCGCTGTAGGCAACAGCCACACGGAAGATCTGCGGCGAGGACGTCACGCGCCGCCGCCTCGGGGGCTCAACGATCGGTGGTGTCGGTGAAACGGCCGTAGGTCTGCAGACGCTCGTAGCGTCGCTGCAGCAGTTCCTTCGGCTTCAGGTCACTGACCTGGCGCAGCGCATCGTTCAAGGCGCGTTTGAGCTGCGCGGCCATCGCCTTGACATCGCGGTGTCCGCCGCCGACGGGCTCGCTGACGATCTTGTCGACCAGACCGAGAGCTTTCAAGCGGTGTGCGGTGATGCCGAGCTGCTCGGCCGCGTCCGCAGCGCGCTCGGACGTTTTCCAGAGAATGGAGGCGCAACCTTCCGGTGAGATCACAGAATAGATCGAGTACTGCAGCATCAGCAACTGGTCACCCACGCTGATGGCCAGCGCGCCACCCGAGCCGCCCTCTCCGATGATGGTGACGATGATCGGCACCTCGAGTTGCGCCATCTCGAAGATGTTGCGGCCGATGGCTTCAGACTGTCCGCGCTCCTCAGCGCCGATGCCGGGGTAAGCGCCGGGCGTATCGACGAAAGTGAATATCGGCAGGCCGAACTTCTCAGCCAGCTTCATCAGGCGCAGGGCCTTGCGGTAGCCCTCGGGGCGCGACATGCCGAAATTGCGCACCCCGCGCTCGCGGGTGTCGCGGCCCTTCTGGTGGCCGATCACCATGCAGGCCTGACCATTGAAGCGTGCCATCCCGCCGACGATGGATTGATCATCGGCGAAGTGGCGGTCGCCGTGGAGTTCCTGAAAGTCGGTGAAGATTTCGTTGACGTAGTCCAGGGTGTAAGGCCGCTGCGGGTGTCGCGCGATCTGCGTGACCTGCCACGGTGTCAGGCTGGCATAGATGTCCTTGGTGAGCTGCAGGCTCTTCTTGCTCAGGCGGTCGATTTCTTCGGAAATGTCGACCGCCGATTCGTTCTGCACATAGCGCAGTTCGTCGATCTTCGTTTCAAGATCAGCCACCGGCTGCTCGAACTCGAGAAAGTGTCTTTTGCTCATCTGTGGCGTTACTCGCGGTATCGGTTGGTAACGGAGGCCAAACAGCTCAGTAGTTTACCGGCGTCGGCTCTAGGCTGCGCCAGATGTACCAGGTGGCAACCGAGCGGAAAGGCGCCCAGGCGTCGCCCACCTCGCGGGCCTCAGCGCGCGACACGGGCTCGCCACTGAAGTAGTTGACGCTGATGCCCTTGATCAGGCCGGCATCGTCCAGCGGTAGCACGTTCGGGCGGGCCAGATGAAACATCAGGAACATCTCGGCGGTCCAGCGGCCGATCCCGCGGATCGCGACCAGTTCGTCGACGATGGCCTCGTCGTCCATCTCGGCCCACTGCCGCTCGTGCACGGAGCCCGTCGAGAAATGCTGCGCCAGGTCGTTCAGGTACTCGACCTTGCGTGCCGACAGTCCTGCTGCGCGCAACTCGGCCGACTGCAACTTCAGCACGCCCGCTGGCTTCAAATGGACAGCGCCACCAGGCACCACTGCCAGAAAGCGGTCCCACACCGTCTGCGCCGCCTTGACCGAGATCTGCTGGCTGACGATGGATCGCGCCAGCGTCGTGAAGGCGTCGCCGCGGCCCTTCAGGTGGCTGTTGCCACACTTCGGGATCAGCTTGCGCATGACCCGGTCGCGCTTGGCGAGGTGCTTGCAGGCGTCTTCCCAGTACACAGGCGGCGTGGCGGCAGCGGGCATGGTCAAGCCTTCACCCAGGTGGTGCCTTGAGGGGAATCCTGGAGCACGATGGACTGCGCGGCGAGTTCCTGCCGGATCTGATCAGCGCGCGCAAAATCGCGTGCCGCCTTCGCCGCCTGACGCTCGGCGATCAAGGCATCGATGCGCGATTCGTCCAGCCCGCTGCCAGCCTGCAGAAAGGTTTGCGCGGGTTGCTGCAACAGGCCGAGAACGCCGCCCAGCGACTTCAACAAGCGCGCGGCCTGTGGCGAACGCGTGCGGTTGACTTCGCCTGCCAGGTCGAACAGCACCGCAACCGCGCCGGGCGTGTTGAAGTCTTCGTTCATCTCGGTACGGAAGGTCGCGGCCTGCGGCTGTGTCCAGTCGATGGCAGCGCCTGCATCGTCAGCCGCATCGGCGCTGGTCACATCCACACTGGCCAGCGCGGTGTAGATCCGTCGCAGCGCGTGACGCGCATCGTCGAGGTTGGCGTCGCTGAAGTTGAACGGGCTGCGGTAGTGGGTGCGCAGCATGAAGAAGCGCACCGTCTCGCCGTCGTAACGCTTGAGCACATCGCGGATGGTGAAGAAATTGCCCAGCGACTTCGACATCTTCTCGTTGTCGACATTGAGGAAGCCGTTGTGCATCCAGACATTGACGTACTTGTGACCCGAGGCGCCTTCGCTTTGCGCGATCTCGTTCTCGTGGTGCGGGAACTGCAGATCGAGGCCGCCACCATGGATGTCGAAATGCTCGCCGAGCAGCGCGCAGCTCATCGCCGAACACTCGATGTGCCAACCAGGGCGACCGGTGCCGAAGGGGCTCTCCCACTTCGCGTCGGCCGGCTCACTCTCCTTGGCCGATTTCCACAGCACAAAGTCCAGCGGGTCTTCCTTGCCGTCGAGCACCGCAACGCGCTCGCCGGCGCGCAGCTGATCGATCGATTTACCGGACAAGCGGCCGTAGGCCGGAAACTTGCGCACCGCGTAGTTGACGTCGGCGTTGGGCGATCGGTAGGCCAGGCCCTTGGCTTCGAGGGTGCTGATCATCTTCAGCATCGCTGGCACATGCTCGGTCGCGCGCGGCTCGTGGGTGGGCGGCAGGATGCCGAGCGCGGCCACATCCTGGTGCATCGCCACGGTCATCTCGTCGGTCAATTGACGAATCGGGATGTTGCGCTCGACCGCGCGCTTGATGATCTTGTCGTCGATGTCGGTGATGTTGCGCACGTAGGTGACGTCGTAACCCAGCTCGCGCAACCAGCGACAGGTCACATCGAAGGCCATCATGAAGCGCGCATGGTCGTAGATCGTCATGCCGCAGACATACATCCGCACTCGGTTGGCATCGATCGGGGTGAACACCTCTGTCTCGCGGGACAGGGAATTGAAGATGCGCAAGGTCATGAGCGAGGTCGAGATGATCGTGGCGCCGTAGCGCGCCACATCGAAGTGCCACAAGGGAGCGGAGACACCATTGTGCGGCTTGGCCACATCGGCTCGGTTCAGCCACTGCACCGGAACCGATGGACTCCTGCAAGAAGCAGCGCACCTACAATCGAGCGAAAGTCAGTATACCGGCGTGCCTTCGGACGATGCACCATGCTCGATGTTCCGCACGCCTCCTCCCTCGAAGCCGCGCCTCCATCCATGTCCATCGTTCGACGCCTGCAACTCGCTTTCGTGACGGTGATCCTGTCGCTTTCGGCCGGCATGGTTCACGCTGCCGACGACGTGGCAAACATCACCCAGCTGTTTCGCTCCGGCCAGCAGAGCGAGGCGTTCACGCAGCTCGACGCGCTGCTCGCCACCAAGTCGGATCGCCCCGACCTGCGCATGCTCAAGGGCGTGTTGCTGGTCGACGCGGGCCGCACGGATGAAGCGCTGGTGGTGTTCCAGCAACTGACCGAAGATTTTCCCGAAGTGCCCGAGCCGTACAACAACCTCGCGGTGCTGTACGCAGCGCGTGGCGACTTCGAGAGGGCGCGCCAGGCACTGGAAGGCGCATTGCGCGCCAACCCTGGTTTCGCGATCGCCCACCAGAACCTCGGCGACATCTATGCACAGTTGGCTCAGCTCTCTTACCAGCGAGCTTTGAAGGCGGAGCCGACGAATGGCGAAATTCCACCGCGGCTGGCGCTGCTGCGCAAGCTCAACGAACCAGCGGCTGGCAAATCGGCACCCTGATCCTGGATCACTGACTTTCGAAAGACATTTCATGCGTTCGAGATTCCTCGCGGGCATCGCCGCAGCGGTGTTGACGATGACAACGGCCACGGCATCGTTCTCCCAGAAGGTGACCCTCAGCACCAACCTCGGAGACATCGTCGTCGAGCTGAACGCCGCAAAGGCGCCGAAGACGGTCGACAATTTTCTGCAGTACGTGAAGGCGGGGCAGTACGACGGTACGGTGTTCCACCGTGTGATCGAAAACTTCATGATCCAGGGCGGCGGCTTTTCGCCAGAGCTCAAAGAGAAGCCCACGCGCGCACCGATTCCGCTGGAGTCACGCACCGGCTTGAGCAACAGCCGCGGCACCCTGGCCATGGCGCGCACGTCGGACCCCAACTCCGCGACCGCGCAGTTCTTCATCAATGCACAAGACAACGGCTTCCTCGACGCTGCCCGCTCACCGGACGGCAATGGCTATGCAGTCTTCGGCAAAGTCGTCTCCGGCATGGAGGTCGTCGACCGCATTCGCGCGGTGCCTACGGGCAATCGTGGCCCGTACCAAAACGTTCCGCTGCAGCCCGTGACCATCCTCAAGGCCACACTCGCACCCTGAGCGCGCGGCCGACATCGAATTCACAACCCCAAGAAGCGCACCCCATGGCAACCCAAGTTGAACTGCACACCTCGCACGGACTGATCCTGATCGAAGTTGACGACGCGAAGGCGCCGATCAGCGCGGCAAATTTCCTCTCGTACGTCCGCAAGGGCTTCTATGACGGCACCATCTTCCACCGCGTGATCAAGGGATTCATGATCCAAGGCGGTGGCTTCGAGGCCGGCATGGGACAGAAGTCGACGGATGCGCCCATCAAGAACGAGGCCAACAACGGACTCAAGAACCAGCGCTACACGCTGGCGATGGCCCGCACCTCCGATCCGCATTCGGCCACAGGCCAGTTTTTCATCAATGCCAACGACAACGAGTTCCTGAATTTCAAGTCCGAGACTGGCAGCGGCTGGGGCTACGCGGTATTCGGCAAGGTGATTGCCGGCACCGAGGTGGTGGACGCGATCGAAGGCGTGAAGACCGGTCGCAAGGGCTTCCATGACGACGTGCCGAACGACGATGTCGTGATCGTCAAGGCCGTGGTGGTTTGAGCGCGTGACGACAGACGGCCCGCTGGCACTGCCCACCTTCTGGGAGATGCAGGCATCGGCCGAATGGCGCACGATCGACTTCATCAGCGATCTGCACCTGGCCGAAGACACACCTCGCACCTTCGACGCCTTTGCTTCGTATCTGCGACATACGCGCGCTGATGCCGTCCTGATCCTCGGCGACCTGTTCGAGGTGTGGGTCGGTGATGACGCGCGCCATGAGGGTTTCGAGGCGCGATGCGCCGAGGTGCTGTGCGAAGCGAGTACGCGCTGTGCCTTGGGCTTCATGGTCGGCAATCGCGACTTTCTCGTCGGCGCAGACATGCTGAAGGCGTGCGGCGTGCTCGCGCTCGCCGACCCGACCGTGATGCTCGCGTTCGGGGAACACGTGATGCTCACCCACGGCGATGCGCTTTGTCTGGCCGATGTGCCTTACCAGCGCTTTCGCGCGATGGTGCGCAACCCCGCCTGGCGACGTGAATTCCTGGCGCGTCCGATTGCCGAGCGGCGCCGCGCGGCGCGAGAAGTCCGCGATGAAAGCGAGCGGCGCAAGCTTGAACAGATGGCAGGCCGTGACACGGACATCGATGTCGCCACCGCGGTACGCTGGATGCACGAAGCTGGCACCACAGTACTGATCCATGGACACACGCACAGCCCGGGAACCGACGCCCTGGCGCCTGGCTTCATCCGGCACGTCCTCAGCGACTGGGACCTCGATCAAGACGCCGCTGCACCGCGCGCCGAAGTGCTGCGCTGGACCGCAGCTGGAATGAAGCGCTTGTCGCTGGCGCAAGTCACCGAGCGCTGATCGTGTTTGCCAGGGCGCAAGCCACATGGCGACGTTGGTGCGACGATCGAGCCTCGCACCGCCACGCGATTCCGGAAGCGTTGTGGCAACTCACGCTGGCGCGCTACCCTTTCCTCGGATGGCGATCGCCCGAGCAACTGCAGCGGCTGCGACGGCTCGCCACACTGTTCCTCGCCCGCAAGGAATTCAGCGGCGCGCGCGGTCTGATGGTCACTGACGAAATGGCGGTGGCGGTCGCTGCGCAGGCCGTACTGCCGGTATTGAACCTGGACGGCGGGCTGAGCCTCTACGCAGGGTTCGTCGGTATCGTGATGCACGGCGACTTGGTGGTGGCGCCTCGCGAGGTGATGGACGACGACGGTGTCGTGCACGAATTCGATGAGGAGCTGGCGGGCGAAGCCATGCAGGATGGTCCAGTCATGCTGTCGTGGCGCGACGTGGAGGCCGCTGGCGATGAATCGGGGCAGGCGGACTGGGCCTACAACGTGACGATCCATGAATTCGCGCATGTCATCGACATGGCCAATGGCGCAGCGGACGGGCTACCGCCACTCGCTGACCGAAGCGCTCGGCAGCACTGGCGCGAAGTGATGGCATCTGCCTACGCTGATTTTCGTGCGCGGGCCACCACACAGCAGCAAACGTCGATCGACCCCTACGCTGCAGAGTCGATGGCTGAGTTCTTTGCCGTGAGCGTCGAGACCTTCTACGTGCAGCCGCTGGAACTGCGCGGGGAATCGCCGCAGGTTTACCGCCTGCTCGTCGACTACTTCCGGGAGGATCCGGCTGCGCATTCGGTGCGCTGATCGGTCACCCCCACGAAAAAGCCGGGGCGTCTTTCGAGCGCCCCGGCTTTGACTTGCGCCCGAAGGTGAGGTCAGGCTGTCGCCGATTCCGCCTTTGGCTTGTCGCTCTTCTTCACGGGCTGAATGTCCAGCGACACCTTGCCGTCGGCATCGATGTCGACCGTCAGACGGCCACCATCGACCAGACGACCGAACAGCAGTTCGTCGGCCAGTGCACGGCGGATCGTGTCCTGGATCAGGCGCTGCATCGGACGTGCGCCCATGAGCGGATCGAAGCCGTTCTTCGCGAGGTGCTTGCGCAACGCATCGGTGAAGGTGACATCGACCTTCTTCTCGGCCAGCTGGCTTTCGAGCTGGAGCAAGAACTTGTCGACCACGCGCAGGATGATGTCTTCGTCCAGCGCGCGGAAGCTGACCACCGCATCGAGGCGATTGCGGAACTCCGGGGTGAACATCCGCTTCACATCGGCCATCTCGTCACCACGCTCGCGCGGGTTTGTGAAACCGATGGTCGCCTTGTTCATGATCTCGGCGCCCGCATTCGTGGTCATCACGATGATCACATTGCGGAAGTCGGCCTTGCGGCCGTTGTTGTCAGTCAAGGTGCCGTGGTCCATGACCTGCAACAGCACGTTGAAAACGTCTGGGTGTGCCTTTTCGATCTCGTCGAGCAGCAGCACGCAATGCGGCTTCTTGGTCACGGCCTCGGTCAACAGCCCGCCCTGGTCGAACCCGACATAGCCCGGAGGCGCACCGATGAGGCGGCTGACCGCGTGGCGCTCCATGTACTCGCTCATGTCGAAGCGGATCAGGTCGATGCCGAGGATGAAGGCGAGTTGCTTCGCCACTTCGGTCTTGCCCACACCGGTCGGGCCGGAGAACAGGAACGAGCCGATCGGCTTGTCCGGCTTACCAAGACCTGAACGCGCCATCTTGATGGCGGCCGCCAGGGCTTCGATCGCAGGCTCCTGACCAAACACGACGCTGTTCAGGTCGCGGTCCAGACTCTTGAGCTTCGAGCGATCATCGTTCGACACGCTGGCGGGCGGAATGCGTGCGATCTTGGCCACGATTTCCTCGACCTCATTGCGGGTGATGGTCTTCTTCTGCTTGCTCTTGGGCAGGATGCGTTGCGCAGCACCGGCTTCGTCGATCACATCGATCGCCTTGTCGGGCAGATGCCGGTCGTTGATGAACTTGGCAGACAACTCGGCCGCAGCCTGCAACGCTCCCAGCGCGTACTTGACGCTGTGGTGCTCCTCGAAGCGCGACTTCAGCCCCTTGAGAATCTCGACCGTTTCCTCGACCGAAGGCTCGATCACGTCGACCTTCTGGAAGCGGCGTGACAGCGCTGCGTCCTTCTCGAAGATGCCGCGGTATTCGGTGAAGGTGGTCGCGCCGATGCACTTCATCGCACCCGAGCTGAGCGCAGGCTTCAACAAATTGCTGGCATCCAGCGTGCCGCCCGATGCGGCGCCCGCGCCAATCAGTGTGTGGATTTCGTCAATGAAGAGCACCGAATTCGGCTGCTCCTTCAACACCTTCAAGACACCCTTCAAGCGCTGCTCGAAGTCACCGCGGTATTTCGTCCCCGCCAGCAAGGCGCCCATGTCGAGCGAGTACACCGTGGCGTTCGCCAAGACCTCGGGCACGTTGCCCTCGGTGATGCGCCACGCCAGACCTTCGGCGATCGCCGTCTTGCCCACGCCGGCTTCGCCCACCAGCAGCGGGTTGTTCTTGCGCCTGCGGCACAGGATCTGGATCACGCGCTCGACCTCGTGCTCACGCCCGATCAACGGATCGATCTTGCCGTCACGCGCCAGCTGGTTGAGGTTCTGGGTGTATTGGTCCAGCGGTGAACCCTTCACGTCGCTGTCCTCTTTCTCGCCGTCAGATGAACTGCTGTTGTCGGCAGGCTTGGCGGGTTCCGGAGGATCGGACTTCTTGATGCCGTGAGCAATGAAATTGACCACGTCCAAGCGCGTGACGCCTTGCTGGAGCAGGTAGTAGACCGCGTGGGAATCCTTTTCGCCGAAGATCGCCACCAGCACATTGGCGCCAGTGACTTCCTTCTTGCCACTGCCAGTCGACTGCACGTGCATGATCGCGCGCTGAATCACGCGCTGGAAGCCCAGCGTGGGCTGCGTGTCGACCTCGTCGGTGCCGCCCACGGTCGGCGTGTTCTCCTTGATGAACTGCGCCAGGCTCTTGCGCAGGTCATCAACATTGGCCGAGCAGGCGCGCAGCACCTCCGCGGCTGACGGGTTGTCGAGCAACGCCATCAACAGGTGCTCCACCGTGATGAATTCGTGGCGTTGCTGACGCGCCTCCACGAACGCCATGTGCAAACTGACTTCAAGTTCCTGAGCGATCATGCGGCCTCCATAATGCATTGCAACGGATGGCCGCCACGCCGTGCGGCGGCCAACACCAACTCGACTTTCGTCGCAGCGACATCCTTTGAATAGGTGCCGCATACGCCTCGACCGTCATGATGAATCTTCAACATGATCTGGGTCGCGGCTTCGAGGTCGCGATTGAAATACTCCTGCAGTACCACCACGACAAACTCCATCGGGGTGTAGTCGTCATTGAGCAAGACGACCTGATACATGCGTGGAGGCTCGGTCTTCTGAGCCTGCCGCTCAGCCACCACCGAGCCGTGCCCGTCATCACTCTGGGGCATCACCACGGGGTTGGCGGGAGTGGGTTTATCGGTGGACATCATTTCATTCTATCGACATCAAAGACCTGCGCAGACGCTGTGGCATATTGGACTCGCGTCGGATTTCACAAGGTCTGACCTGCACCTTTTGCCCACATCCTTCGCAGCGCCGACCGAACTGACGCTCGCCCACTCAGCGCGATCAGAACCATGAATGCACCTACATGAAGGAGCGAATTGACAGTGGCAAGGGCCAAGTCCCAAAATATCGATGTTTCTGTTTCACTGGAGTTGCAGCATGTTTACAGGCACGGTGAAGTGGTTCAACGACGCCAAGGGTTTTGGCTTCATTGAACCCGAAGGCGGCGGAGACGATGTGTTCGCGCATTTTTCGGCCATCCAGATGGACGGCTTCAGAACACTGAAGCAAGGCAGCAAGGTCAACTATGAGTTGATCCAAGGTCCGAAGGGTCAGTTGGCTCAAAAGATCTTTCCGGTGGATGCGATCAGCCAGGGCGTCGAAGATCGATCAGCTCAGGTGCAGTCTCTGACCACCTGAACGTCTGGGTCGTCACGCCAGCCGCACCGCCGGCTGCCCTCGCAAACCCGCCAGTCGGCGGGTTTTTTGTGTCCTTCCGCCCGCCATCTTTGGCGAGAAGCGATCCTGTACTCGCATCGACATGCCGCGCAGGCCGATGGGCGCTGTGGAACAAGCAGGCGCACGGCGCGGGTCGGCAAAGTGCGTTCCCCGCAACCGAACGCGCGCTGCGGGCGTCATCGATTGCGTGACTGCGCGTCGTGCTTCTGGCGGTAGATACGCCGGCTGGCTAGGTCCTGGCGCTTTTCCAGTGCAACGGCTTCCCTGGGCGTGACTTTCCCGTCGGCTTCTGCGCGACCTTCAGCGCGCGCGATGCGCGATTGCTCCCGTTCGAGCCGGCGGGCTTCGGGCGCCGTCAACGCGCCCGACGAAACGCCCTGGTCGATGCGGCGCTCTTGCCGATCCTGGCGATGATCCACACGCTGCTCGGCTGCTCGTGTGAGCAGGGTTTCGGCCGACGCGCCTGTGCCGATGGCGGAGAGCAATGCGAACAGCAGGGAGTGGGTACGGATGGTCGACATGAAAGCTCCAGTGGAAGACGAGAGGTTGAGTGGGGTCTATCGCATGACCGCAAACAGTCACGCCTGCCTTGAACCTGCTGCGCTGGGCTGGTCTTACTGCGCAGCGCCCCAATCCGATCGGATCGCGGGGGCATGGCAAGGGGAGCGTAAGAGCGCGTCCGATCGCAGGTTCAAGACGGACGTGGCCTGTCCCTCACCTGCAGGCCGCGACAAATGACGAGATCGATGTATCGAGGCCCGCAATGAGACTCCTCCGATTGCTGTTGTGCTGCGCGGTCCTGTGGCCGCTGTCGATGCTGTCGGCGCATGCAGCCCCACCGGAGGTCCCTGACCCTGAAGCGTGGGCGGCACTCAGCCCGCAGGAGCAAGCGACGCGACGCGCCGAACTGAAGCAGCGACTGCAAGCGGCAACACCCGAGGAACGTGCTGCCTTTCGCAATCGGTTGCGCGAGCGGCTCGAGTCGATGACGCCAGAGCAGCGACGTGCACTGGCCGGTCGCACCCGGGAGCGCTGGCAACAGCTCGATCCTGATGAAAAGCAGCGCCTGATCAACGAACGCCGCGAGCGGGTGAAAGCCATGTCGCCCGAAGAGCGTCGACAGCTGATTCAGGAACGGCGAGACATCCTTGGCAAGCTCAGCCCCGAAGAGCGCGCCGCGCTGCGCGAGAAGCTGCCGGCGCGGTGATCCGCACCATGACGTCATGCATGCGACCCGGGCTCACCCGATGTCACGCCTGACAGGCTGGCTGGACAGTGCTGCCGCGCGCATCCGCGGCAACACGGCCACACCCACCGACGACTGGGCGCTGTGGCGCGAGGCCTGTGCAGGCGATGCGAGCAGTGCGCAGAAACTGGTGCGCCTGCTGACGCCACAGGCTTACGGCTTGGCCCTGCAACTGCTGCGCCGCAGCGAAGACGCTGAAGACGCCGTTCAAGACGCCTTCCTGCGTTTGTGGCGCAGCCATCCCAGCGACACCTGCGGCGCCACGCTGTCGACTTACTTCAACACCATCGTCATCAACCGCTGCCGCAGTCGCTGGACGGCCCGGCGCGAGGACGCCACCGACCCGGATGCACTGGCCGAACTGCACGACGCGCAGCAGGCGATCGACCTCGGCACTCACGAGGCCATGGCCACCCCAGGCCTTGAGGCCTGGGGTGGCACCAGCGCGCTGGAGCGGGGACTGGCCCGTCTGCCGGTACGTCAGCGGATGGCCGTGGTGATGTGGGCCTATGCCGATGCGGACGTGCCCGACATCGCGCGGGCGCTCGACATCGATCCGAATGCCACCCATCAATTGCTGCATCGGGCCAAGCAGGCCCTGCGACGGCACCTCGAAGGAGCTTCACCATGAGCGACCACCCTGCCCTGGATCCGCACACCGACGCGGCCGATCGAGCCTTGCGCCTGCAGTTGCGCGCGCTGAAGCCGTCCGCTGCCAAGGCGGATGCGCTGGGCGATCACGTGCTCGCGCAATGGCGTGAGCTGCACAGCGAATCCGCCAGCGAGGCCGCTCAACTCACCCACGCGGGCACGGCCGCGCTGTCTGGCGGGCACCCGACCAGGCGCTGGCGGTGGGTCGGTGTGACGACCGGATTGCTCGTTGGCGCGGTCATCGCCACGGTGATGTGGATGCAGCGGCCCGATCCGGTGCTCGATGAATTGATGCAGGCCGACGTGTTGTCGCAGATGGCGATCGGCGAGTTGTGAGCTCTGAGCGCGCCCGCCTCATCCCGCCGAAGACCACGACCTCACGCTTCGCCGATGGCCGGTGACAGTGGCAGGTCGGGCACGCCGTGACTCCCGCCCACCACCGCGTGGAACAGCGCCTCGACCTGATCAATCACCGCACCCCAGGCCAGCCGCTCGGCGCTTGCCCGCGCGGCGAGCCCCATGCGCCGGGCCCACTGCGGATCGGCAGCCAGCCGTTCGGCCTGGCCCATGAAGTCATCAGACTGGCCGTAGGCCGCCAGCAAACCGTTGTCGCCCGACACGATCAGCTGCGCCGCGGCCGCGTAGTCGTAGGCCAGCACCGGCAGGCCACTCGCCATCGCCTCGGGTGTCACGTTGCCGAAGGTCTCGGTCAGGCTGGGGAACAGGAACGCGTCGGCCGAGGCGTAATGCACAGGCAGGCTCTCCCCCGTCAGCGAACCCGCCAGGATGGCCTCGGGGCACGCCGCCTGCAGGGCCGGCCTCGCTGGCCCATCCCCAACGAGCACGAGCTTCGCTCGCGGCTGACGGCGGCACATCGCCTGGTAGGCCGACAACAGATCGCTCAGGTTCTTCTCTGGCGCCAGCCGACCGACGCAGAGCACCACCATGTCCTCATCACGGGCTCCCCACTGCCGGCGCAGATCGTCGCTGCGCTTGGCAGGGTTGAATCGCACCGTGTCCACACCGCGAGCAACCACGCTCAGGTCACGAAAGCCTTGATCGGTCAGTTCACGACGCAGTGATTCCGTCGGCACCATCGTGCACGCGGTGCGGCCGTGGAAGTAGCGCAGATAGGCCAGCACCGGCCGCTTCAGCAGGCTGATGCCGTAGTGCTGCGCATAAGCATGGAAGTTGGTGCGAAAGTCCGAGGACACCGGCACCCCAAGCCTCCTCGCCGCCCGCAACGCCGACCAGCCCAACGGGCCTTCAGTGGCGATATGCACCAGGTCGGGCCGGTTGGCGGACCACAGATCGAACAGCACGCCCGTCTGCGGCAGACCCATCTTCAAGTCCGGGTAACGCGGGATCGGCCAACCGCGCATCAGCACCTCATCACCCAGATCGGTGTGACTCCAGGTGTCGGTGTTCTGCCGCAGCCGGACCAACTGCACCCGGTGCCTGCGGGCGCGCAGGCCATCGACCACGCGAGCCACGGTCATCGACACCCCGTTGACCTCCGGCGGATAGGTTTCGGTGACGAATGCGATGCGCAGGGAGCGATCGCCGATGTGGGCCTCGCGGGTGATCGTCGCTGTCGACATCATGGGCAGCCCCCGTTGGTCATGGGTCGATGTTGCAGAACGAATGCAACAGATCGATGACGCCGCGTGACGGAGCGACCCTGCAAAGGCACTCGTGGGCGCCTTGCCACGCCGTCACACGCTTTTCACGGGAACCGCTCACATTCCGCGTTGCAGCGATCGCCCATCGCGCGCACAGCCATCCGGTCCACGACACAGGAGCCCGCGTGAACGACTTCTTTCGCACCCTCGAGGTCCAACGGTGGGATGACCACCGCTACTACCACCACAGCCGCATCAACCAGTCGCTGCATCTGTTGAGCGCCATCAGCTTTGTCTGCGCCTACGCGCTGCTGTTTGTCGATCCGGCCGCAGCGGCGCTGCTGGCGTGGCTGGTGTCGATGACCAGCCGGCAGGCGGGTCACTTCTTCTTCGAGCCCAAGACCTATGACCATGTGAACCGGGCCACCCACGCGTACAAGGAAGACATCAAGGTCGGCTACAACCTGCGCCGCAAGGTCGTGCTGATGGTCGTCTGGGCCGCGTCGCCGGCCTTGCTCTGGATCGACCCGACGCTCTTCGGCGCGTTCCAACCCGCCACCTCATTCGTCGAGTTCATGCGGCACATCGGCTGGATGTGGCTGTTCATCGGCGCGGGCGGCCTGATCTTCCGCACGGTGCACCTGTTCTTTCTGCAGGGTGTGGTGGCTGGCCTGTCATGGATGACGAAGATCCTGACCGACCCGTTCCACGACATCAAGCTGTACCACAAGGCGCCGCTGTACCTGCTGCGTGGTGAGCTGATCGACCCGATGACCAGCCATCGGCACGCTTGATCTATTGCAAGGCTGCGGGCGGGCAGCAGCCAGGGCTTAGCTGCTCCGCTCGGCCCTGCAGGTCGAGTCCCCTGCGCTGCTCGCAGCCCGAGGCGGGCGCGCAAACTCGCCCGCTGCGCGGACTCAGACATGCGCACCCGACCGCGCTGCGCGCGGCAACCTCGGCCTGCTGCGCTGCTCGGCGTCGCACATGCGCCCCGACAGCCGCCCACCCACAGCCTCGCTACACAGACCGAGGTTCACGGCACGAGAAGCGCCCACAGTGGTGCCTGCGACGTCGGCGGCAGGCAGCCGCAGGCGCGCCTCTTCGGCGCCGAGGAGCGCAGTGGCCCAAGGTCGCTGCGCGCAGCGCAGTCGGGTGTGCATGTCTGAGCCCGCAGGGCGAGTTTGCGCACTCGCCTCGGGCCACGAGCACCGCAGGGAAGTCGGCCCACCGGGCCGACCGCCGAAGCGAAGCGCCTGCGGCTGCCTGCCGTCGGCGTCGCTCGCTCAAACCGTCGACCGAAACGTCAGAACTTCGTCGCCAACATCTCCTTCAAGATGCCGCGCTTGATGGCCTTGTTGGTGAGGCCGGCCGGTGCCCACCACCAGCCGTCGGTCTGCATGGTCTGACAGGCCGACACGAAGCGTTGCAGCACCGCGTCGAAATCGGCTTCGGTGTAGTTCAGGCTGAAGATGAATCGGCCCGTGCCGACCCAGCTCAGCGCCAGCCCGGCTTCGCGCAGGTAGTACTGCAGCATCCAGTTGTAGCGGGAAGGCTGGGTGTAGTTGACGCTCCAGATCGACGACAGGTTCACCACCTGAACCGGCAAACCCAACTCGTTCAGGCGTTGATTCATCCGAGCAGCGCGTCGATTCCATGTGGCGTCGAGGTCGGTATAGATGGCCTGTACCTCGGGGGCCTGAATGCGCTCCAGGAAAACCTGCATCGCGCCCATCACATAGGGGTGCGAGTTGAAGGTGCCCCTGGCGAAGCAGACATCGGCGGGTTTGTCGTCGCGAAAGCGCTTCATCAGGTCGCGGCGACCGCACACCACGCCGACCGGAAAGCCGCCACCCAGCGTCTTGCCGTAGGTGACCATGTCGGCGTTGACGCCGAAGTATTCCTGCGCGCCGCCGGCGGCGAGGCGAAAGCCGACGAACACCTCGTCGAAGATCAGCACGATGCCGCGCTCGGTGCAGACTTCGCGCAGCTGCTTCAGCCATCGGGTGTAGGCCACTCGATCAAAGTGGGCGCTGCGGCCACTGTCGAGCAGCGACGAATCGCCCGGCGCGCCCTTGTTCGGATGCAATGCCTGCAATGGGTTGACCAGCACGCAGGCGATGTCCTTGCGGCTGCGCAGCACCTTCAGCGAGCGCTCGGCCATGTCGCTCAGCGTGTAGGTTCGGTTGGGTGGCGACGGGTTGCCGATGCCAGGCTGCACGTCCTCCCACCAGCCGTGGTACGCGCCGCAGAAACGCACCAGGTGCGAACGGCCAGTGTGATAGCGGGCCAGCCGCACCGCCTGCATCACCGCCTCGGTGCCCGACATGTGGAACGACACCTCATCCAGCCCCGAGATCTCGCGCAAGCGCTTCACGTTCGATGCCACGCAGGGGTGATAGGCACCGAGCACCGGCCCCAGGTCCTGCACGCGGGCACTGCCTTCGGCCATGCAGTGTTTGTAGAAGTCGACGCCAAGCACATTGACGCCGTACGAGCCCGTCAGGTCGTAGTAGACATTGCCATCGAGGTCGGTCACGGTGACGCCCGTGGCAGATTGAACGAAGCTACCGGTCTTCACGTGCTCGCGCAGCAGTCCGGCGTATTGGTAAGGCACGCGGTAGGCGCTGGTGAACTGCATGTCGGACACACCGACCTGCGTCTCGGCGGTCAGCGCAAGCGACTTCGGCGCGCGTTCGCGAAGGGTCTGCCCCAGGCGCAGCAGCGCGGCTCGACGTCGATCAGCGATCTCGGCCGGCGCATCGTCGGAGCTGAAAAAGCGATCGTCACCGTAGGCATAGAACGGAATCAGCTTCGCCACCCGCTTGGCCATGCGCGAATGGCCGGCCAACGAGCGGTGCTTGGCGCGCGACAGCTCCAGCCGACGCTTCGCCGCAGGCAGGCACGGGGTCAACAGCGCCGCGGCCAACGCAACCATCCACAGGGAGTCGTCCATGGTCACTCAGAAGTTGCAATCCCCGAGAAATAACCCACCCGCGTGACACCGACATGAAAACCACCGCACTCAAACCCACCCGCCTGCGCGACCGTCTGCTCCAGCACGAAGACCTGAACTTCCTGCTGACCAATCGCGTGCCGCGCATCGCGCTGACACACTTCATCGGCTGGTTCAGCAAGATCGAGATCCCGTGGATCACACGCGCGTCGATCGCGATCTGGAAAGCCTTCTCCGACCTCGATCTGAGCGAGGCACGCAAGACCCGCTTCACCAGCCTGCACGACTGCTTCATCCGAGAGTTGCAGCCCGGCCTTCGGCCCATCGACGCCGACCCCACCGTGCTCAGCAGCCCTTGCGATGCGATCGTTGGCGCCTGTGGCGCGGTGCAAGGCGTGACCGTGTTCCAGGCGAAGGGATTTCCATACACCTTGCGCGATCTGCTCGGCAACGACGAACAGGCACACGCCACCGCCGAGCGCTACCGCGACGGCTGCTATGTCACGCTGAGGCTCACCTCCAGCATGTACCACCGCTTTCATGCACCGCACGACTGTCGGGTCGAGCGCGTCAGCTACATCTCGGGTGACACCTGGAACGTGAACCCGATCGCGCTCAAGCGCGTGGAACGGCTGTATTGCAAGAACGAACGCGCGGTGATCCAGACACGACTGAATTCGGGCAATCACGAGATCACGCTGGTGCCCGTGGCGGCGATCCTGGTCGCCAGCATCCGGCTGCACTTCCTCGACGTGCTGCTGCACCTGAAGTACCGCGGTCCGAACGACATGCGCTGTGACGTTCGCTTTGGCAAGGGCGATGAAATGGGCTGGTTCCAGCACGGCTCGACCATCATCCTGCTGGCACCGAAGGGCTTCACGCTGGGTCCCGGTGTCGCGACTGGATCACGGATTCGCATGGGTCAGGGACTGATGACGATGCCCAGCAACTGAGCGCACCTCGGTTGCGATCGGACCACGGGTGTACTTGGGTGTAAAACTGTATCCACCCTGCCCTTCCACCAAGACACAGGAAAGACGCCTTGACGCGCTCACACCGATCCGCCTGGTTGGTCGGCAGCCTGCTGTGCGCCACGGCATCGTTTCGATGCGAAGCCGCACCACCTCTGGCAACGGAAGACGCCGACGTGCTGGACAAGGCCAGCTGCGAATGGGAAGGTGTCTACACACGAGTGAAGGCCCGCCGCTCCGCGACCGAGAATGGGTGGGAGACGCAGCTCAGTTGCGGCGTCGGACTGTCCACCCAACTGGCGCTGGCTTACGGCCAGGCGCGCTCTGCCGGTCTCACCTCGCGCAACGTGACGTTGCTGGGCAAGACGGGCCTGATCGATCGCGAAGACGACGGCGTCGGCCTCGGCGTGGCCTGGACGATCGGCGGTGTTCGGAATCACGGCCAATCATTCAAGCACGACTTCAGCCAGATCGTCCTGGTGGCCACACAGGAGGTGCTGAATGACGTGACCTGGCACGCCAACCTGGGCTGGCTGCACGACCAGATCGATCACAGGAGCCACACCACCTGGAACCTGGCTGCCGAGTACGCGGTGCGGGGTGGGTTCGATGTGGTGGCAGAGTTCTATGGCGAATCGCACACCAAGCCTTGGTGGGGCGTCGGTACCCGTTGGCAAGCCACCGAAGCGCTCAGTCTCCATGCGGGGTTTGGAATGCAGTCGGAGCAGCCGCGAATCCGCCAGTGGTCGGTCGGTTTCACCTTCGCGTTCTGACGATCGATAGGCGTTGCGGCGACTTACACCGTGAGCTCAGGAGCCGCGATGGCTTTGATCGCATTGCTGGGCGTGGGCTTCGTGAGCTGCCGCCGCCAACACTGACACAACGAGCTTCATTCACGTGAGAGGTCCTCAGAACTCCATGTCGAGTTCTTCGATGTCCTCGTGTTCGAGCTTGGCAGCAGCGATCCACTCCTTCATTTCGGGCATTGCCATGACCTGCTTGCAGTAAGCACTGCACACCCGGTCGACCGCGACGTGGTACGTCAAGAATCGGGTGACCACCGGCGCATACATCGCATCAGCGATGCACGGCTTGTCACCAAACAGGAATGGGCCACCGTACTTGGCGATGCAGTCGCGCCAGATGCTCGTGATGCGCTCGATGTCGCCCTCGGCCTTGGCCCAGACCTTGTAGCCTGGGAAATCACCCTTCAGGTTCATCGGCAGCGCTGCGCGCAGGCTGCTGAACCCAGAGTGCATCTCGCCGCAGATGGCACGGCAGTGAGCACGTGCGGCGATGTCGGTCGGCAGCAGACCGGCTTTCGGCTTGACCTCGTCGAGGTACTCGCCGATCGCCAGTGTGTCCCACACCTTGATGTCGCCATGGGTCAGGCACGGCACCAGGATCGAAGGTGACAGCAGCAGGATTTCCTTGCGGGCGTCCGCGTCGTCGGGTGACACCATCACTTCATCGAATTCCAGTCCGGCCAGCTTGGCGATCAGCCAGCCGCGCAGCGACCAGGATGAATAGTTCTTGCTGCTCAGCGTGATCGAGGCCTCGGCGGCGCGCGTCTTCGGCACCGACCGAACCGGTGCAGCGGCACGCTTCGTTCTGGTCGCGGCGGGGCGGCCCTGCGGTCGGGTCTTCGGTGCAGTGGCCATGGTTGCAGCTCCTTCGTGACGTTATGCTCTGGCCGAGTGCAAGCGCTGTGCCAATCGACATGATCATCATGACACGGCACGCCTGAAATCGGTCCACAGGCCCTTCGCGTTCCACTTGCTGGCGCAGGAGTTGCAAGAGTACAAGCCATGGCCAGTTCTTGGGGGGAGTGGATGATGTACGAGGCTTACCAGGCACAGACGGACATGATGTGGCCGTTGCGCACCTTCACCAAGGCGGCGCTTCCGATGCTGAAGGACGACACCTACGGCTGGAACCGCTGGATGCCCAGCCGCAATCTGGCCGCGGCCCTCGAAGTATTCGACCTCAGTGAGGTGACGCACAAGCGACGCCCTTTCGCCATCGATCAGGTGACGGTGACGGGCACTGACCTGCCTGTGGCTGTAACCGAAGAGGCAGCCCATGTGGCATCGTTTGCGACACTGCTGCATTTCAAGAAGGTCACTGACGAGCCGCATCCCAAGGTGCTGATCGTGGCGCCGATGTCGGGGCACTTCGCGACGCTGCTGCGCGAAACCGTGCGCACCATGTTGGCCGACCACGATGTCTACATCACCGACTGGCACAACGCCCGCGACGTACCGCTGTCGCATGGCAAGTTCGGGCTCGACGAGTACACCGAACACATCATCGAGTTCCTGGGCATCATGGGCCCGGGCTCGCACCTGATGGCCATTTGCCAGCCCTGCGTGTCGGCACTGGCGGCCACCGCGCTGATGTCGGAAGACCATCACCCCGCCACGCCCGCCAGTCTGACGCTGATGGCCGGGCCGATCGATTGCCGCATCAGCCCGACGGCAGTCAATCAGCTGGCGGTCACGAAGCCGATCGAATGGTTCGAAGCCAACCTGATTGGCCGCGTGCCGATGCGCTATCCCGGCGGTGGGCGGCGCGTCTACCCGGGTTTCGTGCAGTTGACTGCCTTCATGAGCATGAACAAGGACAGGCACGTCAACTCGTTCAAGGAGCTGTACCAGCTGCTGCAGAAGCAGGAGGCCGAGGGCCTGCAAAAAGCCGAGGCCACGCGCAGCTTCTACGAGGAGTATTTCGCTGTGGCGGACCTGCCAGCCGAGTTCTATCTGGAAACAGTGAAGGCCGTGTTCCAGGACTACGCCCTGCCCAAGGGCGAGCTGAAGTACAAGGACCGCGTCGTCAATCCGTCGGCGATCCGTCGCACTGCGCTGCTGACGGTCGAAGGCGAGCGCGATGACATCTGCGCCGTCGGCCAGACGCTGGCGGCGCACGACCTGTGCACCGGTCTGCGCGACTACCTGAAGACCCACTACGTGCAACCGGGCGTCGGCCACTATGGTGTGTTCAGCGGCCGCCGCTGGAACAACACCATCTACCCGATGGTGCGCGAGTCGATCTACACGGCCCAGGCGTCGCTTTGATCGATTTGATTGCGTTCTGGGTTGGGTTTGATCTGTCGAGGGCGTGGGATGACCGGCTCCGCTCATGTCACCCGGGCCGGATCACCTCCAAAGCGCCTCAGGTAGACCCGTTCCGGCCCTCCTTCTTGACTTCGCTGCGCCGGTCACCCCACGCGCGCTGCGGTGGTGGCCGGAGCGCTGCGGTGGGTCGCTGTGTGTAGTGAAGTAAGGGAGGAGGGCCAATCTTTTCAGGCCCGGGGGACATGAACGCAACACAGCGACCCGGCGCAGCGCTCCCGCGCTAACCACTCCCGGGCTGATCTGTCGAACACCGACTGATCAACCGGCTCGCCCTTACTCCGCAGCCCCCGCGATCGCCGCGCTGGGGACTCGCACATCGCCGCATTGCGCTCGATGGCGCAAGGCGTGGTCCATCAGCACCAGGGCCAGCATCGCCTCGGCAATCGGCGTCGCGCGGATGCCGACGCAGGGGTCGTGGCGGCCGAAAGTCTCCACCGTGGCGGGCTGGCCGTCGAGGTCGATCGAATCGCGCGGGCTGCGGATCGAGCTGGTGGGCTTGATCGCGATGGACACCGTGATGTCCTGACCTGTGGAGATGCCGCCGAGCACGCCTCCGGCGTTGTTTCCAACGAACCCCGAGGGCGTCAGCGAGTCGCCGTGGGTCGTCCCGCGCTGGGCCACGCTGGCGAATCCGGCCCCGATCTCGACACCCTTGACGGCGTTGATGCCCATCATGGCGTGGGCGATGTCGGCATCGAGCTTGTCAAACAGCGGCTCGCCCCAGCCCACCGGCACACCGTGTGCGGCCACCTCGATGCGCGCGCCGCAGGAGTCGCCGGCCTTGCGCAGATCGTCCATGTAGGCTTCCAGTCGCGGGATGTCGCTGACGTTGGCGGCAAAGAACGGGTTGTTCGGCACGTGTTCCAGCGATTCGAACGGGATCGCGATCTCGCCCAACTGGGACATGTGACCGCTGAAGGTCACACCGTGATGTTCCTTCAACCACTTCTTGGCCACCGCGCCGGCGCCGACCATCGGTGCCGTCAGCCGCGCTGAGCTGCGGCCGCCGCCGCGCGGATCGCGCAGGCCGTACTTGTGCCAGTAGGTGTAGTCAGCGTGACCGGGGCGGAAGGTCTGCAGGATGTTGCCGTAGTCCTTGCTGCGCTGATCGGTGTTGCGGATCAACAGACAGATCGGGGTGCCGGTGGTCTTGCCTTCGTAGACGCCTGACAGGATCTCGACCGCGTCGGGCTCGTTGCGCTGTGTCACATGGCGACTGGTGCCTGGGCGACGCCGGTCGAGCTCGGGCTGGATATCGGCTTCGCTCAGTGCCATTCCGGGCGGACAGCCGTCGATCACGCAGCCGATGGCCGGGCCGTGGGACTCACCGAAGTTGGTGATGCAAAACAGGTGGCCGAGGGTGCTGCCGGACATGGCGACGGGCTTTCGAGGTGTGCAGGGTGGCGGAATGGCCTCACCACGGTGTTGCCGTGTCAGGCCAGACGGCGAGCATAGCAATCCAGCCAGCCGCCTCGCGCACCAGGCACCGGGTGCATCGCCAGCGAGGTGGCACCCGCAGAGTGCGGTCTCAGCCCGTGGACTGGCCGGACGCTTCCGCAGACTCCTTCGCCGCGCCCTCGGCGGGCCAGTCGCGGATGTAGGCCTTCAGCATGCGGTTCTCGAAGTCCTGCGAATCGACCACCGCCTTCGCGACGTCGTAGAACGAGATCACGCCCATCAGCGTACGCTGTGTCATCACCGGCATGTAGCGGGCATGGTGGCCGAGCATCATGCGGCGCACTTCGTCCATCTCGGTGTCGGGCGTGCAGGTCAGTGGGGCATCGTCCATCACCGAATGCACGATCAGCGAACCGACCGTGCCCCCGTTGCGCACGATGGCCTGGATGACTTCGCGAAAGGTCAGCATGCCGACAAGCTCGCCATGGTCCATCACGACCAGAGAACCGATGTCCTTCTCGGCCATCGTCTCCAGGGCTTGAGACAGGGGCGTGTCGGAACTGACGGTGTACAGCGTGTTGCCTTTGGCACTCAGGATGTGGGTGACTTTCATCGGAGCCTCCTCAGCACATGCGAATGGATTCAATATAGACCCAAACCGGGCTGCCAGACATCCTTGTATTCGCCCGGATCGCGCGTGGACGACACGGGGCCTCAGGAGCCGGATTCAGGTCGCAATCAGGTCGCGCAGCGTCAACTGGTCGAAGTTGGCCCGCTGCCAGAACGCCCCCAACTGCGGTGATGGGTCCAGCAAGGTCGTCGCCAGCAGCGTGCGCGCAGGCGTGGTCTCGGGGTCGCACAGCAGCACGTGCCGTGCGCCTGCGGGTTCGTCGAGGCGGCCCACCCAGTCGATGGCGATCAGCGCGTGCAGCATCGGCTCCACCTGCAACGGATCTGCGTTCAGCGCCTTCGCGATCTGCTGCGCAGACAAGCCGTGACCGCCGGCCTGCCGTGCCCGCGCCAGGGTGCGCAGCACCGCCACGGCCAGCTCGAATCGATAACCCGGCACATGACCACGCTGCACGACGCGGGTCTGCAGTGTGGGCGCGTAGGCCGCGATCACCGCTCCCAGCAGGACGTTGACCCAGCCGAGGTAAATCCAGATCAGGAAGATCGGCACCGTTGCAAATGCGCCGTAAATCGTCGAGTAAACAGGCACTTGCCGCAGGTACCAACCCAACGCCTGCTTGGCCAGTTCGAACCCGATGGCCACGAACACACCACCGGCCAGCGCGTGACGCCACTGCACCCGGGTGTTGGGCACGTAGTAGAAAAGCGCGGCCATGCCCAGCGCCTGCAAGGCGAACTCCACCGCCTGCAACAGCACCCCGACGCCGCCGGGCAGCGCGCCGACAAAGCCCCGCGACGCCGAAAGCGCGTAAGACGTGACGCTGAGACTCACGCCCAGCAACAGCGGCCCCAAAGTCGCCGCGGCCCAGTACACCAGCACCCGCTGCGCCATCGGCCGCGAGGCGCGCACCCGCCAGATCGCATTCAGCGTGCGGTCGATGGTCAGCATCAGCGCGATCGCCGTCACCACCAGCATGATCAGGCCGACCGTGCCCAACCGCTTGGCCTTGCCCGCGAACTGCGTCAATGCAGCGAGCACGGGCCGGGCGATGCCCTCGGGCACCAGCGCCTGCAGGAAATACTTTTCCAGCGAGCCCTGAAAGTTGGAAAACATCGGGAACGCCGAGAACACCGCCAGCATCACGGTGAACAGCGGCACCAGTGAGATCAGCGTGGTGAACGTCAGGCTGCCGGCGGTCAGGCCCAGACGGTCTTCGCGAAAGCGCTGGCGCAGCGTGTGGACGGTGTCCATCCACGGCCAGGTCTGCAGCGTCACCAGCCAGAGTGCCACCTGCTTGCGGCAGGTCTCGGCGACCGTGGCCTTGTGCGTCGGGGGGGACTCCATCGCTGGCTATGATGCCATCGATGAATCTGAGCACCCCCCCACCCTTGCCGCCCGGGTCCGATGCATCCGCTACACCACTGCCGCCCGTGGTGGCCTGGACCCGCGCCGTCGCGGTGGGCAGCCTGCTTGGCCTGATCGTGCTGGGTCTCGCGTGGGAGTTGGTGCTGGCACCGACCGGCAATCGCACGCTGGCACTGAAGGTGCTGCCGCTGGCCGTGCCGCTGGTCGGGCTGTTGAAGAACCGCATGTACACCTACCGCTGGGTCAGCCTGATGATCTGGCTGTATTTCATCGAAGGTGTTATCCGCGCCTCGGGCGACCGAGGCATCAGTGCCTGGTTGGCCGGCATGGAGGTGCTCCTGTGCGTGATGCTGTTCGCCGCCTGCGCCGTCCATGTGCGCTGGCGCCTGTACCGGGCCCACGCGCTCGCGGCAGCCAACGCGGACGCGGCGGCCAGCTGACGCCTGCGGGCCCGAAGCGCCCTGCTTCGCCATGACGCTGCTCGACGATCTGCGTGCGGCCGTCGGCGCCGATCAGGTGCTGAGCGGCGGCGATCTCTCGGCGTGGGAAGTCGACTGGCGGCGCCGCTACTGCGGCCGCGCACTCGCCGTCGTGCGACCTGGCAACACCGCGGAGGTGGCCGCCGTGGTTCGAGCCTGTGTGCAGCACGGCGCGAGCCTGGTGCCGCAAGGCGGCAACACGGGCCTGGTCGGTGGCTCGGTGCCCGACGACAGCGGCACACAGGTGCTGCTGAGCCTGTCGCGGCTGGCGACCATCCGCGCCATCGACACGGACAACCTGACGATCACGGTGGACGCAGGCTGCGTGCTGCAGCAGGTGCAGCAGGCCGCGGAGAACCACGGCTTGCTGTACCCGCTGAGCCTCGCCGCCGAGGGCAGCGCCAGCATCGGCGGCACGCTCGCCACGAACGCGGGCGGGACCCAGGTGCTGCGCTACGGCACGGCACGCGAGCTATGTTTGGGCCTGGAGGTCGTCACCGCCTCGGGCGAGGTCTGGAATGGTCTGACCGGCTTGCGCAAGGACAACACCGGCTACGACTTGCGCGACCTGTTCATCGGCAGTGAAGGCACGCTGGGCGTGATCACCGGCGCGACGCTGAAGCTGTATCCGCAGCCGGCCGCGGTCGGCACGGCCATGGCCGCGGTGCCGACCCTGGAGGCCGCAGTGCAGCTGCTGGGGCTCGCGCGCAAGCGGCTGGCGGCGGGTATGACCGGATTCGAGGTGATGAACGGACAGTCACTGGGCCTGGTGCGCGCCCATTTCCCGCACTGGCCGCAACCGCTGCCACCGGGGCCATGGACAGTGCTGATCGAGCATTCGGACTTCGACAGTGCGGAACACGCCCAGACGGTGTTCGAATCGCTGCTCGAAACGGCGCTGAGCAGCGGCTGCATCGGCGATGCCGTCGTGGCGGCCAGCCTCGAGCAGCGCGCCGCGATGTGGCGGCTGCGCGAGGGCATTCCGATGGCGCAGGCCGAAGAAGGGCTGAACATCAAGCACGACATCGCGTTGCCGGTATCGCGAATCGCCGCATTCGTTCACGAGGCCGGCGCCAGATTGAGCGCAGTGTGGCCCGGCATCCGCATCGTCAACTTCGGCCACCTGGGCGACGGCAACCTGCACTACAACGTGCAGGCGCCGCTCGGCGTGTCGGCCAGCGAGTTCCTGGCCACCCAGGAGGCGGCCGTGAACGCGGTGGTGTACGACGCGGTGCGCACCCACGGCGGGTCGATCTCCGCCGAGCACGGCATCGGCGCACTCAAGCGCGACCTGCTGGCACAGACCCAGTCCCCGGTGGCAAGGCAATTGATGCACGCCATCAAGGCCGCACTCGACCCTCGCGGCACCATGAATCCGGGCCGCGTCTTGTGAGCCGCCACCTTTGAGCCGCAGATGTCGACTGCACCCAGCCCGCTGAGCCACCACGACATCCTCGGCATCGTCGAGCCGTTCACCCGCCGTAGCCGGCAGGTGGACCTGGCCGCGAGCGACCGGCTCAATCGCCGGCTCCTCTTCAAACCCGTCGAGCACGCGGGCACGGCGGCCGGTCTGCCGGCCCTGCGCGAAACGTTGCAGCTCGACAGCTACCGCTCAGGCAACTTCGACCTCACCCGAACACTCACGTCTGCCGAGGGCCACACGGCGACCCTGCAGACCAGCGGCCGACAGCCGGCGGACTTGCTGGCGCGCATCGAAGCCGTGGCGCCCGCACAGCAGTTCATCGTCCAGCCGGGCGCTCTGATCGCGCGCAGCTACGACGTGACATCGGGCCCCAGCGTCTCGGCGGAGGGGAACGTGGCGGTGACGCTGGTGCTGACCCGTGCCGTGGTGCACCTGCCCGGACTCGTGCTGACGCTCAGCGTGCCCGCAGCGCGCGGCCTGTCGGCCGACATCACGCTCACCCCCTCGCCCGCCATTGACGGCAGCACGCTCGACCTGCCCGATGACCTGCTGGCCGTGATCGGCTGGGACTGGACAAGGTTGGTCCGCAAGAAGGATTTCTGGGAGAGCAGGCTGCGTCTGCGCGGCGGGCCGGCGCGGCGCACCCGACGTGCCGAGCAGGCGGCAGATCGGGTGGCGCAGCATCTGGCACAGACCCTGTCCGAGCCTCCGGCGCGCTTTCATGAACGCCACTTGCGTGCGCGCTGGTGGGCGGCACTGCGCCGTGCCATTCCGATCCTGACACCGATCAGCCTGATCATCACGGTGCTGCTGTTCCCGCGCATCGATTTCGGCGAGAAGCCCGGGCTGTGGCTGATGCTGTACCACCTGCCCACGGCATTGATTGCGCTGAGCTTCTGCCTGCAGGAATTGCCTGAGTTCGTGATTCCGCCGCGGCCCCGCCGCTCGGAGCTGCCGACATGGCGTAAGCCCTCGAAAGAAGCCGCCCGCGGCATGCCGACCAACGGCTGAAGGGGTTCAGGGCAGCGCCGACGCCTGCTTTGCGCGCGCCCGCCAGCCGCCCCACAACACCAGCAGACCTGGAATGAGGATCGCGGCCCAGATGATCTTGTCGAGGTGCTGCTTCACAAACGGCAGGTTGCCGAAGAGGTAGCCGACCGTCGTCAGGCCCACCACCCAGATCAGCGCGCCGATCACGTTGTAGAAGGTGAAGCTCGATCGACGCATCTCGGCAACGCCCGCCACGAACGGCACGAAAGTGCGCACGAATGGCATGAAGCGCGCCACGATCACCGTGATGCCGCCGTACTTCTCGTAGAAGGCGTGCGCCTGCTCGAACGCCGCCCGGTTGAAAAAGCGCGACTGCTCCCACTGGAACACCTTGGGGCCGAAGTAGCGTCCGATCGTGTAATTGGTCTGATCGCCGAGGATCGCCGCCACGACCAGCAAGGCCATGGCCAGCGGCAGGTTCATCAGCCCCGCGCCGCACAGCGCGCCGACCACGAACAACAGCGAATCGCCCGGCAAGAAGGGCATCACCACCACGCCGGTTTCAACGAAGATGATCGCGAACAGCAGCGCGTAGACCCAGGCACCGTACTGCTGCACGAAGTTCGCGAGGTGCACGTCCACATGCAGGATGAAGTCGATCAGGGCGGCGACGATTTCCATGGGAATGATTATGGTTGGGGCACATGACATCCTCACGCAGTGCGCCCGTGACCGACTTCGCGGAGAACGGTGCTGACCGGCGTGCAGGCGCGGTTTCTACAATGCGTTGATGAACGCCCGTGGGCCCCACACACCTCGCCGCCCGATCCGTGAACTGCCCGACGAGCTGATCAGCCAGATCGCCGCGGGCGAGGTGGTCGAGCGGCCGGCGTCGGTGGTGCGCGAGCTGGTCGACAACGCGCTCGACGCCGGTGCGCGCGAGGTCACCGTCAAGCTGATCGCCGGCGGCATCCGCTCAGTGCTGGTGGAAGACGACGGCCACGGCCTGCCCGCCGCCGAGCTGCCGCTGGCACTGCGCCGCCATGCGACCAGCAAGATCGAATCGCTGGGCGATCTGGAAAACGTGGCCACGATGGGCTTTCGCGGCGAGGCGCTGGCAGCGATCGCATCGGTGGCCGAGGTCTCGATCGCCAGCCGCTGTGCCGACGACACCCAGGCGCGCCGCCTCGATGCGCGATCGGGCGAGATTTCTCCCGCAGCGCGCGGCGTGGGCACCAGCGTCGAGGTGCGCGAGCTGTTCTTCAGCACGCCGGCGCGTCGCAAGTTCCTGAAGACCGAGGCCACCGAGCTCGCGCACTGCGTGGAAGCGGTACGCCGCCATGCGCTGACACGGCCCGATGTCAGCTTCGCGGTGTGGCACGAAGGCAAGCTGGTGCAGCAGTGGCGGCGGGTGGCTGATCCAGCCGACGCCGATGCGCGGCTGAATGACGTGCTCGGCCCGGACTTCATCACCGACAGCCGGCCGGTGTCGCTGGACCTGGGCGTGTTGCGCATCACAGGCCGCGCCGGCACGCCAGCCTCGGCACGCAGCCGAGCCGATCTGCAATACGTCTACGTCAACGGCCGCTTTGTTCGCGACAAGCTGATCGCGCACGGCGTGCGCAGCGCCTATGAAGACGTGCTGCACGGCGGGCGGCAGCCGGCCTATGTGCTGTTCATCGACATCGCGCCCGACCGCGTGGACGTGAACGTGCACCCGACGAAGATCGAGGTGCGCTTTCGCGACTCGCGCGAGGCACACCAGGCGGTGCGGCGTGCGGTGGAAGTCTCGCTGGCCGAGGCGATTGCGCAGATCACGCCTGATGTGACCGGCGCAGAAAGCCACCTGGCGCCGACCGCGGCGGGCTGGCTCGGGCCGCGCGGCGGTTTCGATGGCGGCACGCCGACCGGCTCACAGGTCGCGCTGAGCCTGCAGCAGGCCGCGGTGCTTTATGCACGCGAACCCGACGCGCCGTGGGCAAGCATCGCCACGCCGCGCAGCGACGACATAGGCTCATCGTCGATTGCCGACATCCACGCCGACGACCCCAACACCTGGCCGCTCGGCAACGCCATCGCGCAGATCGCTGGCATCTATGTGCTGGCCGAGAACGCGCAGGGTCTGGTGATCGTGGACATGCACGCGGCGCACGAACGCGTGGTCTACGAGCGGCTGAAAGCGAGCCTGGCTGCCTCGCGCATCGACGCGCAGCCACTGCTGATCCCGGCCACCTTCGCGGCCACCGCCGCCGAGATCGCCACCGCCGAAGCGCATGCCGACACGCTGCACACGTTGGGGCTGGAGATGTCGCCGCTGTCGCCCACCGTGCTGGCCATTCGCTCGCAGCCCGCCGCGCTGGCTGGCGGTGATGCCGTCGAACTGGCGCGCAGCCTGCTGGCCGAACTGGCCGAGCACGAGGCCAGCAGCGTGGTGCAGCGCGCGCAGCACGAGATCTTGTCGACGATGGCCTGCCACGGCGCGGTGCGCGCCAATCGGGCCCTGAGCGTGGCCGAAATGAACGCCTTGCTGCGCGACATGGAGCGCACCGAACGCGCCGACCAGTGCAACCACGGCCGTCCCACCTGGCGGCAGATCACCCGGCGCGAACTCGATGCGCTGTTCTGGCGAGGTCGCTGACCCGCTAGACACCTCAACGCCGAGAGGCGCCCTTCTTTCTCACTGCACACGTTGCACACCGACTGGACCCGCATGGCCACGCTGAAGATCAAACCCAAGAACACGCCAGGCTCTGCTGCGCGCCCGGATCGAACGCCAGTGCGTGGCGTGGGCATGGGCGTGCGCCGACGCCCGACGCTCGCCGAGGCGCAAGCCGAGCGCGCAAAGCGCGATGCGCAAACGCCCCGAGATCGGCCCGCCGAGCGGTCCCGCGAAGCGAGCCTCGACCGACCCAAGGACCCGCGCTCGAACACGTCACGCGCCGTCTCGAACCCCTCCAGCCGCCCACCGTCCCGGGCACCGTTTCAATCCGACGCTGACCGTGGCAGTGAGCCCCGTCGTGCGCCGCCCTCCAACCGCTCACCGCGCCCCAGCACACGCCATCGCGACGATCCACACCAGGCGCCGCAACCGCGTGACCCGCGCGATCGCCAGATCGACCGCCCACCCATCATCGCCACACCGCGCTTCCCGGTCAGCCCGCCGGTGCGGCCACCGGAGCGGCTGCAGCAGCGAGCGCCTGAACGTCCGTCACAGCGCCCAGCTGAACCCCGGCGCCGCCCAGCGGCACGGCCGGTTCGTGACGATGACAACGAGTGCGGCCCGTTCCACCACCCAGCCGAAGCCGCGCCGGGCAGCCTGCGCCTGTCCAAGCGCATGAGCGAGCTGAGCCTCGCCTCGCGCCGTGAAGCCGACGAATGGATCGAGAAGGGTTGGGTCCGCGTCGACGGCGAGGTGGTCAAGGAACTCGGCTCGCGCGTGATGCCCGATCAGCGCATCACCATCGATGCTCGCGCCAAGTTCCAGCAGGCGCAGAAGGTCACGGTGCTCATACACAAGCCGATCGGCTATGTCAGCGGCCAGGCCGAAGATGGCTACGAACCGGCGGTGGTGCTGGTCAAGCCCGAGAACCAGTGGAGCAACGATCAGTCCGGCACGCGTTTCCTGCGTGAACACCTGCGCAGCCTGGTGCCCGCCGGCCGCCTTGACATCGATTCGACCGGCCTGCTGGTGCTGACGCAGGATGGCCGCATCGCCAAACAGCTGATCGGCGAGGACAGCGAAATCGAGAAGGAATACCTGGTGCGGGTAGCCGGTCCGCTGGGACAAGGACCGGCATCCAGCGAGTTACCAGCCGACGATCTGGCGCGGCTGCGTCATGGCCTGGAGCTCGACGGTGAAGCGCTCAAGCCCGCCGTCGTCGAATGGCAGAACGACGACCAGCTGCGCTTCGTACTGCAAGAAGGCAAGAAGCGCCAGATCCGCCGCATGTGCGAAGCCGTCGGCCTGAAGGTGCTGGGCCTCAAGCGGGTGCGCATCGGCAGCGTGATGCTGGGCGACCTGCCTGCCGGTCAGTGGCGCTACCTCCGGGGGGATGAGGTGTTCGGCTGAGAGGGCAGCGTGCCGTTGCTGCAGGATCACGGCCCAGGGCGGGTCGGGATTGAACCATGGCCGGTGCGGCGCTAAGCTCCGTCCCGTTCCCATCCGATCCACCCAGCCCACCTCCTGCCCACATGAACACAACCTCATACTCCCCGAAGTCCTACTGGATGGGTACGCCCTGGTGGGCAACCGATCGTGAGGCCTTCAAGGCCGCGATCCTGGCTCGCTACAAGGGAGACGCCGAGCTGGCCTTCGCCTACGTCAACAAGGTGATCGACCGGCAGATCTCCAAGGCCGGCGGTTTGCTCGCCTTCAATTCGATCGTGTTCGCGGGCCTGCAGATCGCAGGCGTCTCAAGCACCCCGGCCAAGCTGTCGGCAGTGCTGTCCTTGCTGGCGGCGCTGCTGCTTTTGCTGCTGATGCGCGTGAAATGGGGCTCCCCTGCGACGTTCCAGACCGCCGATGACGACCTCAGCTACTCGCTGAACGTGTGCTTCAACCGGGCGATGGCGATCTCGTGGTCGCTGATGCTGTCGGTGGGCGCCACCGCGGCGGCGATCTGGGTGGTGCTGAGCAAAGCCGCCTAGGCCCGCCGGTTCAGTCCCGGTCCGGCGCGATCTCGGTCGCGTAATCCACCAGATCGCCCAGGATGCTCTGGGCGCGTTCGTCGTCGGGGTCCGGCAGCGCATCGCCCAGCTGGTCGATGCGCTCGAAAAACGCGGCCAGCGTCAGCGCGCCGCCCACCCCGTCGTGCAGCCGGTGCGCACGGTGTTCGTGCCATTGCTGCTGTTCGGGATCGGTCAGCGTCTGCGGGAAGTTGCGGGCGCGGTAGCGGAACAGCAGCTCGGTGAGGCGGCCATCGGCAAACGCCGGGCGCTGCTCGGCAAGGGTTTGCGGCGGCAACCCACGCAGCCGTTGCAGCAGGCGCCGGTCGTCGTTGCCGACGAAACCGCCGTACAGGTCTTCATCGACATCCGGGCGGCCTTCAGGCACCGGCCGCTCGAACACTTCGGGCCAGAGACCGGCCAGCAGCGCCGTCTGTTGCGCGGCCACATCGGCATGTTTCTTGGCCTGAGCGATGTCAATGCCCCAGCGCGCGGCCATCTCGGGGCTGAGTGTCTTCAGGTTGCCGATCACCACCGGCGACTTGTTCAGGTGAATCGTCTTGATCGGCAACCGCGCCACGCCCTCGGGCAGCGCATCGGTGCGGCTGAACATGCGCAGCCGGATCGTCTCGGCGTTCAACGACTGAAGCACGCCGGGGTCCTCGGCCAGGTCCCAGACGATGACTTCATTCTTGTTGGTCGGGTGCGGCGCCAGCGGCCATACCAGCGCGATGCAACCGCGATCGGGCGGGTACATGCCCGACACATGCAAAAACGGCTGCCCGGCCTTCTGCGCGTTGGCCATCTCCTCGATGACGGCGTCCTTCTTGCGCAGGCGCAGGCAGAAATCCCACAGCTTGGGCTGCCTGTCCTTGATGAGCCGGGCCAGCGCCACGGTGGCGCGCACGTCCGACATTGCATCGTGCGCGGCCTCGTGCGCGATGCCGTTGGCGATGGTCAGGTGTTCGAGCTTGAACGACGGCCGGCCGTCGTCATGCGTGGGCCAGGTGATGCCGTCAGGCCGTAACGCATAGGCGCAGCGCACCACGTCCAGCAAATCCCAGCGGCCGCACTGGTTCTGCCACTCGCGCGCATAGGGGTCGATCAGGTTGCGCCAGAACAAGAAGCGCGTCACCTCGTCGTCGAAGCGGATCGAGTTGTAGCCGACGCCGATGGTGCCGGGCCGGGCAAGTTCCGCCTCGATCGCTGCGGCGAAGGCGTGTTCGGGTACGCCGCGTGCCAGGCACACCTGGGGCGTGATGCCGGTCAGCAGGCAGCTCTCGGGGTCAGGCAGCGTGTCGGACGCGGGCTGGCAGTACAAGGTCAGCGGCTCGCCAACCTCGTTCAGGTCGGCATCGGTGCGCAGACCGGCAAACTGCGCCGGGCGGTCGCGGCGGGGCACCACGCCGAAGGTTTCGTAGTCGTGCCAGAAGAAGCTGATCGGGTCCATGGACTGCAACATACCACCCGTCCACAATCATCGACATTCGCATCACACCCTCTCGTCAGGAGCCCTCATGAGCCGAACTGCCGCCAAGTCCACGACACCCAAGCACGCTTACGCCAAAACGCTGAAGACCTTCACCACCGAAAGTGGCGTCGAAGGCGGCTACTACTCGCTGCCGGCGCTCGCCAAGCTGATCCCGAACGTGGCGCGCCTGCCGGTGTCGCTGCGCATCGTGCTGGAGTCGGTGCTGCGCAACTGCGACGGCAAGAAGGTGACCGCCGCCCACGTCGAGCAGCTCGCGAACTGGAAGCCGAAGGCCGAGCGCAGCGACGAGATCCCGTTCGTCGTCGCCCGCGTGGTGCTGCAGGACTTCACCGGTGTGCCGCTGCTGGCCGACCTGGCCGCGATGCGCAATGTGGCCGCCGCCATGGGCAAGAACGCCAAGACCATCGAGCCGCTGGTGCCGGTCGATCTGGTCGTCGACCACAGCGTGATGATCGACCACTACGGCAACAAGAAGGCGCTCGACCTGAACATGAAGCTCGAGTTCCAGCGCAACCAGGAGCGCTACGAGTTCATGAAGTGGGGCATGCAGGCCTTCGACACCTTCGGTGTGGTGCCACCGGGCTTCGGCATCGTGCACCAGGTGAACCTGGAGTACCTCGCACGCGGCGTGCACAAGACGGCCAAGAACAGGCCGAACGCCGGCGTGTACTACCCCGACTCACTCGTAGGCACCGACAGCCACACAACGATGATCAACGGCATCGGCGTGGTGGGCTGGGGTGTCGGAGGCATCGAAGCCGAGGCCGGCATGCTGGGCCAGCCGGTGTACTTCCTGACGCCCGATGTGGTCGGCTTCGAGCTGACCGGGAGGCTGCGTGAGGGCGTCACTGCAACGGATTTGGTTTTGACGGTGACCGAGATCCTGCGCAAGGCCAAGGTGGTCGGCAAGTTCGTCGAGTTCTTCGGCGAAGGCACGGCCAGCCTCGCGCTGCCCGACCGAGCGACGATTGCCAACATGGCACCCGAGTACGGCGCGACGATGGGCTTCTTCCCGGTCGACGACAAGACGATCGACTACTTCAAGGGCACCGGCCGCACGAAGAAGGAGATCGAAGCCTTCGAGGCCTATTTCCGCGCGCAGAAGCTGTTCGGCGTGCCGAAGAAGGGCGAGATCGACTACACCTCGGTCGTCACGCTCGACCTGGGCACGGTCGCGCCCAGCCTGGCCGGCCCGAAGCGGCCGCAGGACCGCATCGAGCTCGGCAACGTCAAAAGCCAGTTCACCTCGCTGTTCAGCCAACCCCCCACCGAAAACGGCTTCAACCTGCCTGCTGCCAAGCTGCCGACGCGGTATGCGGTTCAAACGCAGGACGCCGGTGAGTTGTCGATCGGCAACGGCGACGTGCTGATCGCCGCCATCACGTCCTGCACCAACACCTCGAACCCGAGCGTGCTGCTGGCCGCGGGCCTGTTGGCGAAGAAAGCGGTCGAGGCCGGCCTGAAAGTGCAGCCGCACATCAAGACCTCGCTCGCACCGGGCTCGCGCATCGTCACCGAGTATCTGGAGAAGGCGGGCCTGCTGCCCTACCTGGAAAAGCTCGGTTTCTACCTGGCGGGCTACGGCTGCACCACCTGCATCGGCAATGCGGGTGACCTGCGGCCCGAGTTCAACGAAGCGATCACCAACAACGACCTGGTGTGTGCGGCCGTGCTGTCGGGCAACCGCAATTTCGAGGCACGCATCCACCCGAACCTGAAGGCCAACTTCCTGGCTTCGCCACCGCTCGTGGTGGCCTACGCGATTGCCGGCACGGTGTTGAAGGACATCATGACCGAGCCGCTCGGCAAGGGGAAAAAGGGCCGCGACATCTACCTCGGCGACATCTGGCCGACCAGCGACGAGATCCACGCGCTGATGAAGTACGCGATGAACGGCAAGGCCTTCAAGAAGAACTACGAGAAGGTTGCCACCGACCCCGGCAAGCTGTGGGGCAAGGTCGATGGCGCGACGGGTCAGGTGTACGACTGGCCGACATCGACCTACATCGCCAAGCCGCCCTTCTTCGACAGTTTCACGATGCAGCCGGCCCAGGCCGCAGCCGGCGTGGTCGGCGCCCGCGCGATGGCGCTGTTTGGTGACTCGATCACCACCGACCACATCTCACCTGCAGGCTCGATCAAGGAAGCTTCGCCGGCCGGCGCCTGGCTGAAGGAGCACAAGGTGTTGAAGGCCGACTTCAACAGCTACGGCTCACGCCGCGGCAACCACGATGTGATGGTGCGCGGCACCTTCGCCAATGTGCGTATCAAGAACCTGATGATCCCGGCCGGCGCCGACGGCTCGCGCGAAGAAGGTGGCGTCACCTTGTACCAACCAACCGGCGAAAAGCTGTTCATCTACGACGCCGCGATGAAGTACATGGCCGCTGGCACGCCCACAGTGATCTTCGCCGGTGAGGAATACGGCACCGGCTCGTCGCGCGACTGGGCGGCCAAGGGCACGGCGCTGCTGGGCATCAAGGCGGTGGTCGCCCGCAGCTTCGAGCGCATCCACCGCAGCAACCTGGTCGGCATGGGCGTGCTGCCGCTGCAGTTCAAGGGCAATGACAGCTGGCAGACGCTGGGCATCACCGGCCGCGAAACCTTCGACATCGAGCTTGCGGCCCAGATCCAGCCGCAGCAGGATGCGACGCTGGTGATCACCTCGGCCGATGGCAAGAAGAAGCGCGTGCCGCTGACCTTGCGCATCGACACGCCAATCGAGGTCGACTACTACCAGCACGGCGGCATCCTGCCCTTCGTATTGCGGCAGTTGCTGGCGGCCTGAACCCCGCCGACAAGCCACGCAGCGCAGGGCGGCTCAGGCCAGCGCCCTGCCCCAAGCCTCGGGGTCGAATCCCACCAGCACGCCACCCCGGTACTCGACCACCGGGCGCTTGATCACGCTGGGCTGGGCGAGCATCAACGCGCGAGCGCTGTCCGCATCGGTCACAGCGGCCTGCTGCTCAGCATCCAGCTTGCGCCAGGTGGTGCCCTTGCGGTTCAGCAAGACCTCCCAGCCCAGCGCCTGCAACCATGCGTCGAGCTGTGGCAGCGGCACGCCCTGCTTCTTGTAGTCATGGAAGGTGTAAACCACGCCTTGGTCTTGCAGCCAGGCGCGGGCTTTTTTGACAGTGTCGCAGTTCGGGATGCCGTAAACGGTGAGGGTCATGGGGAGCCAGGTTCGGGACGTCGTGGCGACGATAGCCCACGCCCTACACTGCCACGCCCCGCACCCCGACTTCCGCCATGGCCTTCCCCTCTGAACATGCCACCCCGCTAGCCCACGGCATCTGGCTGATCGACACCGGCTACCAGCGGCCGATGTTCGACGCAGCCTACCTGATCGTCGAGCAAGGGCGTGCCGCCTTCGTCGACACCGGCACCAGCCTGTCGGTGCCGCGGCTGCTGGACGCGTTGGAATCCGCCGGCGTGGCACGCGACGCGGTCGATTGGGTGATCCCCACGCATGTGCACCTCGACCACGCCGGTGGCGCCGGTGCGCTGATGGCGGAATTGCCCAACGCCCAGTTGCTGGTGCACCCGCGCGGCGCGAAGCACCTGATCAACCCCAGCGTGCTGCTCGGCAGCGCCCGCGCGGTGTACGGCGACGAAGCGGTGCGGCGCGCCTACGGCACGGTGCTGCCGGTGGAAGCCCGACGCGTCGTCAGCAGCACCGACGGCATGGTGGTGGCGCTGGCCGGCCGGCCACTCACGCTGCTCGACACGCCGGGCCACGCCCGCCACCACCATTGCATTTGGGACGAACGCAGCCAGGGCTTCTTCACCGGCGACACCTTCGGGCTGTCGTACCGCGAATTCGACACGCCGCACGGCGAGTGGTTGCTGCCCACCACCACCCCCACGCAGTTCGACCCGGTGGCGCTGCGCGCATCGATTGAGCGCATGCTGGCCCAGCAGCCGCAGCGCATGTACCTGACGCACTACGGCTGCATCGACCACGTCGCGGCGCGCGGCCAAGCGCTGCTCGATCAGTTGGATGCGGTGGTGGCGCTGGCAGAAGGCGTGCGTTCGCAGCCGCTGGCACACGAAGCACGGCACACCGCGCTGGCCGACGGCCTGACCGCGCTGTACCTGCACCAACTGCAGCGCCTGCACAGCCCGATGCCACGCGACCGCGCGCTGGCGTTGCTGGCCATGGACATCGAGCTCAACGCCCAGGGGATGGCGGGTTGGTTGGATGCGGCACAGCCCTAGCGCCATCAAGGCGTCATAGGCATCGCGGGGAAGAGCGAAAGCCACCGTTGCCCCGGGAGCAGGTGGCTGCCAGACTGTGACCCATGGGTGCCGGTTTTGACATGGATTTAATGCTGCATCAGACAACAGTGAATCGTCGAAATGACATTGCCAGTCAACAGCTTGGCGTTCGCGGCCGGAGCCTGGTTAAACGGCAGCCCGCCGAGTTAAGCAGCAGTGCGTGCTGCATGAACTAGTAGTTATGGCTCATGATCAACGTCCAAGCTGATCGCCGAGAACAAATCGAGTTGTTCGCGGACTATCACCAGTTCTATGTGCAGGATGGGGGGGTCAATCCGCCTGCACCCGAAGACTGGTCGGATCAGGACGTGGAAAACCGAGCGAAAGTTTCGGAGAACGTCATTGTTGTCTGCCCGATTCGAAACATGACTGTGCCGGTCAAAGTCGCACTGCTTGCGGCGGAACCGGAACTTGAACTGGGCGTACCAGATCACGTTGTTGAGTGCGGGATTTCGATTCCAACGGGACACTTTCAAGTTCACGAATGCACTGGCGGTCCAGTCGTCGATTGGAATATTGCGCCTGGCAACTATCAGGTTCGAGTGATCTACTCCGGTCTCGGAAAAATCTCAGATGATGGGCTTGAAGGCGAGGATGAATATGAAGTGCAACTCTGGCCCGGAGCATTGCGCCCAATTACTGTGGTGAAGCAATGGAAGGCATAGCGATGATCCATAACCTTTCTACAGGGACTTCCCGTTGAGTCAACGCGACTCAGTTTGCTTCTTCCATAGCGGTATTGATCCCGGTTGATGTGTAGGACGTGGGGATCGAAGGCGCCACCGTGGAAGGACAGACTGCACATCTACAGGCGGGCTTGTGTCGGTGAGATTCACCGAGGCCCC
>LNEY01000015.1 GCA_001464195.1 Burkholderiales bacterium Ga0077547 | reverse complement strand
AAGCCGAAGGCCCCGACGAGGAAGACGACCAGGCTGATGCCTGGGGACATCGCGCGGGCGATGCCAGTGGTCACGCCGATCCAGGCGCCCAGCACGGTAGGCACCATCGACAGCGCCAGCAGCCAATAGGTGTTGCGCAGCACGCGGTTGCGCTGCTCGACCGACGTGCTGGATGGGGCGTAGCCGTTGTAAAGGACTTGACTCATGGAACCTCCGAGAAATGAAACAGCCCTTGTAGGACCGACGGTTTCGATTCTAGTTCCGCACCGTACAGTGCGGACTCTGAAAACTACCGGATACCCGTCATGATCTCAAAACCGTCTTTGACCTTGAGCGACGTGAAACGCATCGCGGCGGCGGCCGAGCAGGAGGCCCGGGCCCATCAGTGGGCGGTGGCTATCGCCATCGTCGACGACGGCGGGCACTTGTTGTGGTTCCAGCGACTCGATGGGGCCGCCCCCAGCTCCGCCTACATTGCACCCGCCAAGGCACGCACCGCGGCATTGGGCCGCAGAGAGAGCCGTCTCTTCGAGGAAATGATCAACGGAGGACGGATGTCGTTTCTGAGCGCACCGGCGCTGGATGGCATGCTTGAAGGTGGTGTTCCACTGTTTGCTGATGGCCACTGCATTGGCGCGGTAGGCGTCAGCGGCGTCAAGAGCGCCGAGGATGCGCAGATTGCGAAGGCGGGGATCGCGGCGCATGCGAACTGATCCGGAGCATGCCGGGTCGCTCGACATGCGGCCCCTGCGCATTCGGATCATCACCGGAGACGACAAGCCCTTCGCACCGAAATACCTGATGTACCGCCTGGCGGATCTGTGGCGGGAAGACGGTCACACAGTCTCGGTGGGCCTCACGAGCACGTTGGAGGCCGATCTTGCGATCATGCATGTCGACCTGACCGTGATGCAGAACGACCACGTGCCGGACAACCCAGACCACCGCCCGATGATCAATGGCTGCGTCCTCGACATTTCGAAGGTGCGCATTTCCCGGCAGCGCGTGCTGCAAGGTGATGCCCATGCCGGGCCGGTCATCGTCAAGAGCAACTTCAATGCGTTCGGGAGCAAGGAGTTCCGTGCGCTGGGCCGCTGGAGTGGCGCTCACATTCGGCGTCGACTGAGCAATGTTCTCCCTTGGCGTTGGGTGGGGTGCCTTCCAAAAAAGGACTACCCGATACTCGATGACATCTCACAGGTGCCACACTGGGTTTGGAAGCGGTCCGACCTGATCGTCGAGCGATTCGTGCCAGAGCGCGATGGCGATGATTACGTCTTGCGCTGCTGGCTGTTCTTCGGAGAGCAGGAGTACTCGGTGAAGCTGTTCAGCCGCCACCCTGTTGTCAAGGTCGCCAACATCTATCGCCACGAGTACCTGCACGAGGTGCCCGACAGCCTCCGCGAAACCAGGCGCGCACTGGGTTTCGACTTCGGAAAATTCGACTACGTGATGGTTGACGGCCAGGCCATCCTTCTCGATGCGAACAAGACGCCAACAATCGCCGGCACCTCGCGCACGCCCAACTTGCTGCGCTTGGCGAAGGGCCTGTCGGGTTTCGTGGCGAAGGGTGCAGCATGAACGCAAAAGCTGCACTGCGGCCTTCACGGACATTCGATCAGCTGCTCCCGCCGGGCGTGGTCTATGCGCCCCGAACCACGATTGAACACGTGGGCTGGGTGCTCAGTGAGGCCTATCGTCTGGACACCCTGACCGGGCTGACCCTGCTGGTCACGGGTTCGGTGCCGCTGTTGTGCCATCAGAACACGGTCACACCAGAGATCTTGGCCTTTTTCGAGGCTTGTGGTGCTGCACCGTCGGCGCATCGGGTGACTTACCAGACCGCGGAGCAGGCGTTCGAGCAGACTCGCCGCTGGTCGGCAGAGGGTCGCCAGATCGTGTGCCCCTACCCATTGCCTGCCGAGTCGTGTGAGCCGCACGCTTTGTTGGTGCCTGACGCGCTGTACCGTTGGCTGAATGACAAGTCGAACCTGGACGAACTGGTGGACGCCGACTGGCTGCCACCAGCTGTCATGCTGATGCCAGATGCAGCGCAGGATCTTCTGACCGCCTTTGTCGGCGAGCCGATATACATCAAGGCCTGCGTGGCGGGTGCGTCTGGCGCCGGCATCGACGTGCGCTACGCCCCGGATGTCAAGGCGCGGCAGCAGGCGCTCGAATGGCTGGCCGGACATGCCCAGGCTTTCTCCGGCGTGCGTGTCGAACTCGCGCTGGAGATCCCGATCTGCTGGTGTCTGAACCTGTCCATCCAGCGCGACCACATCGAGTATCTGGGTGCCGCCATCCAGTTGTTCGCAAGCCCGGGTCAGCAATGCGGCAGCCGGATCGATCCCAGCCAGACGCCGCCCGCATCGGCGGTCGAGGAGGTGATGCGCATCGCGCGCAAGGCGCAGCAGATGGGCTACCGCGGTCTGGCCGGCTTTGATCTGGGGCTGACCGCGCAGGCGCGCCCGTTCATCTTCGATCTGAATTTCAGGATGGTGTCGAGCACGGCGCAGTTGCTGCTGCACCAGAGTGCCGTGGAGCGCATCGGTGCTCGTGTGACCGAGTCCTGGCATCGCATCACGCAGGGTCCGCTGGCGCCCGCACTCGCCGCCATCGAGCCGCTGGGGCGTTCAGGCAGGTTCGTCCCATGTCGCCTGTGGGAAGCGACCCCAGAGAGCCAGGGCCGCAGCATGATCACCGGGTTTCTGGTGGCAGAGTCGGTGGAGGCCTTGACCCTCACACGTGATGCGATGGCCTCGGCCCTGGGCCCGCTTCTGGTCTGAGATCGAGCTCGATTTACAATGCGAAGGTTTACCCGAACACACCCGCCCCCAGCGAAACCCTCACAGTTTCCCACCGGATTCCGACTCGCAGCCCGCGCTGCGGGGCAGAGCTGGGTGCATCAACGGAGATTTCCTTGCTGCCCGTCCTGCCCCCCGCAATCCTTGTTCTCGCAGACGGCTCCCGGTTCATCGGCATATCGATCGGCTCCCCCGGACAGACCTGCGGTGAGGTGGTGTTCAACACCGCGCTCACCGGCTATCAGGAAATCCTGACCGACCCGAGTTACTGCCGTCAGATCGTCACGCTGACCTATCCACACATTGGCAGCTACGGCGTCAATGCCGAAGACGTCGAGTCCGACCGCGTTCATGCCGCTGGTCTGATCATCAAGGACTTGCCGATCCTGCCATCTAATTTCCGAATGACAGAGACGCTGCCTCAGTATCTGCAGCGCGAAGGCACGGTGGCCATTGCCAACATCGACACCCGCCGCCTGACCCGGTTGTTGCGCACCACCGGTGCGCAAAACGGCTGCATCCTCACCTTGGAGGTCGGCTCGGAGTTGACCGAAGACCATTTCACACAGGCTCTCGCCGCGGCGAGAGCGGCCCCCAGCATGGCGGGTCTGGATCTGGCCCAGGTCGTCAGCAGTACCGAGCGCAGCGTGTGGAGCGAATCCGAATGGGCGCTGGGGACCGGTTATGGCCAACTTGCCGAACCGCGCCATCACGTCGTTGCGTTGGACTTCGGCGTCAAGCGCAACATCCTGCGCATGCTGGTCAGCCGCGGCTGCAAGGTGACGATCGTGCCAGCAAAAACGGCAGCCACCGATGTGCTGGCTCTGAAGCCCGATGGCATCTTCCTCAGCAACGGCCCTGGCGACCCGCAGCCCTGTGACTACGCGATCGAGGCCACCCGGGCACTGATCGAAACGGGCATCCCGACCTTCGGCATCTGCCTCGGTCACCAGATCCTCGCGCTGGCCTCCGGCGCCAAGACCTTCAAGATGAAATTCGGCCACCATGGCGCGAACCACCCGGTGAAAGACCTGGACAGCGGGCGCGTGAGCATCACCAGCCAGAACCACGGCTTTGCCGTCGACGAGACCACCTTGCCGAAAAATCTGAGACCGACCCACATCAGCCTGTTCGATGGCACCTTGCAAGGCCTGGCGCGCACCGACCGGCCGGCTTTTTGCTTCCAAGGTCACCCGGAAGCGTCCCCCGGTCCCCACGACATCGGCTACTTATTCGACCGTTTCACAAGTTTGATGGGAGGTCAGCATGCCTAAGCGCGCCGACCTCCAATCGATCCTGATCATCGGCGCGGGTCCGATCATCATCGGCCAGGCCTGCGAGTTCGACTACTCCGGCGCCCAGGCCTGCAAGGCGCTGCGCGAGGAGGGCTACCGCGTCATCCTCGTCAACAGCAACCCGGCGACGATCATGACCGACCCGGAAATGGCCGATGCCACTTATATCGAGCCCATCACCTGGCAGGTCGTCGAGAAGATCATCGCCAAAGAGCGACTGCGCTTCCCCGGTGAGAAGATGGCGGTGCTGCCGACCATGGGCGGGCAGACGGCACTGAACTGCGCGCTCGACCTGCACAAGCACGGCGTGCTCGACAAGTACGGCGTCGAGATGATCGGCGCGAACGAGAAAGCGATCGAGAAAGCCGAAGACCGCTTGAAGTTCAAGGATGCGATGACCGGCATTGGCTTGGGGTCGGCGCGCAGTGGCATCGCGCACTCGATGGAAGAAGCGCTGGCGGTGCAAAACGAGATCATGTTGCTCACCGGCAGCAGCGGCTTCCCGATGGTGATCCGGCCCAGCTTCACGCTGGGCGGCACCGGCGGTGGTATTGCCTACAACCCGGACGAGTTCGAAGAGATCTGCAAGCGCGGGCTGGACCTCTCGCCGACCAAGGAATTGCTGATCGAGGAAAGCCTGATCGGTTGGAAAGAGTTCGAGATGGAGGTGGTTCGCGACAAGGCGGACAACTGCATCATCGTCTGCGCGATCGAGAACCTGGATCCCATGGGCATCCACACCGGCGACTCGATCACCGTGGCCCCGGCGCAGACCCTCAGCGACAAGGAATACCAATTGCTGCGCAACGCCAGCATCGCCATCCTGCGCGAGATCGGCGTCGACACGGGCGGGTCGAACGTGCAGTTCGCCATCAACCCGAAGGACGGCCGCATGGTCGTCATCGAGATGAATCCGCGTGTGTCGCGCTCGTCGGCGCTCGCCTCTAAAGCCACGGGATTCCCGATCGCCAAGGTGGCGGCGAAACTGGCGGTGGGCTACACGCTCGATGAACTGCGTAACGACATCACTGGCGGGGCGACGCCGGCCAGCTTTGAGCCCAGCATCGATTACGTGGTGACGAAGATCCCGCGTTTCGCGTTCGAGAAGTTCCCGGCGGCCGATTCGCACTTGACGACGCAGATGAAGTCGGTGGGCGAGGTGATGGCGATGGGCCGCACCTTCCAGGAAAGCTTCCAGAAGGCGTTGCGCGGACTGGAAACCGGCATCGATGGCTTGAGTGAACGAAGCACCGACCGCGACGAGATCATCGAGGAGATCGGTGAGGCCGGGCCGGAGCGCATCCTGTACGTCGGCGATGCGTTCCGTATCGGCTTGAGCCTGCAGGAGGTTTTCGAGGAAACCGCGATCGATCCGTGGTTCCTGGCGCAGATCGAGCAGCTGATTCAGACCGAGAAGGCGCTCTCCGGCCGCGCGCTCGAAGGCTTGTCGAAGGAAGAACTGCGTTACCTGAAGCAAAAGGGCTTCTCAGACCGCCGACTCGCGAAGCTGCTGGGCACGAACCAGCATCTGGTGCGCGAAGCGCGCTGGGCGGCGAACGTGCGCCCGGTGTTCAAGCGGGTCGACACCTGCGCCGCCGAATTCGCCACGCAGACGGCGTACCTGTATTCGACCTACGACGAAGAGTGCGAAGCCGAGCCGACCGGCCGCAAGAAGATCATGGTGCTGGGCGGCGGGCCCAACCGCATCGGCCAGGGCATCGAGTTCGACTACTGCTGCGTGCATGCCGCACTCGCCATGCGCGAGGACGGCTACGAGACCATCATGGTCAACTGCAATCCCGAGACCGTGTCGACCGACTACGACACCTCGGACCGCCTCTATTTCGAACCGGTGACACTCGAAGACGTGCTCGAGATCGTCGCGAAGGAGAAGCCGGTCGGTGTGATCGTTCAGTACGGCGGCCAGACGCCGTTGAAGCTGGCGCTCGACCTCGAACGCGCTGGCGTGCCCATCGTGGGCACCTCGCCTGACAGCATCGACGTCGCCGAAGACCGCGAGCGCTTCCAGAAGTTGCTGCATGAGCTCGGCCTCAAGCAGCCACCAAACCGCACCGCGCGCACCGAAGAACAGGCGATGGCCCTGGCGCAGGAGATCGGCTACCCGCTGGTCGTGCGCCCGAGCTATGTGCTGGGCGGTCGTGCGATGGAAATCGTGCACGGTGACAAGGACCTCGAGCGCTACATGCGCGAGGCGGTCAAGGTCAGCGAGAAGTCGCCGGTGCTGCTGGACCGGTTCCTTGACGACGCGATCGAGGTCGATGTCGATTGCATCGCCGACGGCAGCGATGGCGATGACGGTGTGATGATCGGCGGCATCATGGAACACGTCGAGCAGGCCGGCATCCATTCCGGCGACTCGGCCTGTTCTCTGCCGCCGTACTCGCTGCCCGTGGCGCTGCAAAACGAGATGCGGCGTCAGACCACCTTGATGGCACGCGCGCTGAAGGTCAAGGGCCTGATGAATGTGCAGTTCGCCATTCAAGGTGAAGGTGCCGACGCGGTGGTCTACGTGCTCGAAGTCAATCCGCGTGCGTCTCGAACCGTGCCGTTCGTCTCGAAGGCCACCGGTCTGCAACTGGCGAAGATCGCTGCCCGCTGCATGGTCGGCATGAAGCTGTCGGCGCAGAAGCAGAAGAACGGCCAGGTGCCGGCCGAAGTGATTCCGCCGTATTTCAGCGTCAAGGAAGCAGTGTTCCCGTTCAACAAGTTCCCTGGCGTCGATCCGGTGCTCGGGCCAGAGATGCGGTCGACTGGTGAGGTGATGGGCGTGGGACGCACGTTCGGCGAGGCCATGCTGAAGAGCCAGTTGGGCGCGGGCTCGCGCCTGCCGACCAAGGGCACGGTCTGCATCACGGTGAAGGACGGCGACAAGGCGCGTGCGGTTGTTGTTGCCCGCGATCTGGTTGCGCTCGGCTTCGCCATCGTTGCGACCAAAGGCACCGCAGCGGCGATCGCCGGCGGCGGCGTGCCGGTGAAGCTCGTCAACAAGGTCAAGGATGGTCGGCCGCACATCGTCGACATGGTCAAGGCCGGTGAGATTCAACTGGTCTTCACCACGGTCGATGAAACGCGCACTGCCATCGCCGACTCGCGCCATATCCGGCAGGCGGCACTCGCCAACCGCATCACTTACTACACCAGCATGGCAGGGTGCGAAGCGGCCGTTGAAGGCATGAAGCACCTTGACGATCTGGTGGTGCTCTCCCTACAGGAACTGCACGCCGAGTTGCACTAGACTCAAAACACGAGTTCGACTTTTCCCTCGGCCGCCGCTGGATTTTCTGGCGGCGGCTTCATTTTTTCTCGAGATCGACCACATGCAGACCATTCCCCTCACCCAACGCGGTGCTGACAAGCTGAAGGACGAACTGCAACGCCTGAAGACCGTCGAGCGCCATGCGGTGATCCAGGCGATCGCCGAGGCCAGGGCGCAGGGCGACCTGTCCGAGAACGCCGAGTACGAGGCGGCGAAGGACAAGCAGGGATTCATCGAAGGCCGCATCCTGGACATCGAAGGCAAGCTCGCGGCTGCCAAGATCATTGACCCATCGTCGCTCGATGCCGAGGGCCGAATTGTTTTCGGTTCCACCGTCGACCTCGAAGACGAGGCCAGTGGCAGCGCGGTGACTTATCAGATCGTCGGTGACGACGAGGCTGATCTGAAGCTCGGCCTGATTTCGATCAGTTCACCGATCGCCCGAGCGCTGATCGGCAAGGAGGTGGGTGACATCGCCGAGGTGCAGGCGCCTGGGGGCGTGAAGAGCTATGAAGTCATGGCGGTGCGCTACGAGTGATCGAGCGCCGCGACGTGCTGCGACGCCTCGCTGGGCTGTTGGCTGGCCTGTGGGCCGGGTTGCTGCTGGGCCTCGGGGCCATCGGTGCACCGGCGGGGTTTGCTGTCACAACGGCTGAGATTGCCGGCCGCACAGCCGGGCGTATGTTTGCGATCGAAGCCCATGTCAGCCTGGCGGTGGCGGTGCTTCTGCTGCTATTGACCCGCAAGGCCATCCCGACCGATCCCGATCAGCCGCCAGCGCCGGCGTTGAACACCAATGTGTTGCTCTTGCTGGGCACGCTGTTCTGCACGATCGTGGGTTACTTCGTGCTGCAGCCGATGATGGTGGCGGCGCGTGCTGGCGAGGGCAGCCTGTCGTTCGGCGCCCTGCACGGGCTGTCTGCAGGATTCTTCGCTGTGAAGGGTTTGCTCGTGTTCGCGCTGGCCTGGCGGCTCACCGCACGTTGATCAGGCCACGGCTGCGCTGAAGGCGCAGCGCGCTCAGGTCACTCGACAACCTTGCGCTTGATGCTGGTGACGCGCTTGCGAGCGCGCTTGATTTCGCCACCGGCGGCGATTCGCTCGTTGCCCAGCACCTTGATCTTCTTCACCTGCGGTCGGTGGTTGCCACTCTTGGAGAATTTCAGCAGCTTGACCACCCGCGGACCGGGCATCCTGTCCTCGCGCTCTTCTTTTTCCTTGAGCGGAATGGGCCGCCACAGAACCAGCAGTTTGCCGATGTGCTGGACCGGAGCCGCATTGAGCTGGTCGGTCAAGGTTGCCAACATGCTTTCGCGGGATGCGCGCTCATCGGAAAAGACACGTACTTTGATCAGTCCGTGCGCAGTCAGAGCGGCGTCGGTTTCCTTGATGACGGCAGGCGTCAGACCATCGCCGCCGATCAATACCACTGGGGTCAGATGATGGGCGTCGGCGCGTTTTTCCCGGCGCTGATGGGTGGTGAGGTTGATGGCTGGCATGCGCCTATTATCGATGCCGCATGAAGGTCAAATCCAAAAGCAAGAAGATCGATAAAGCTTGGTTGCTGGACCACCTCAACGACACCTATGTCAAGTTGTCGAAAAAGGAGGGTTACCGGGCGCGCGCGGCGTACAAGCTGAAAGAAATCGACGAGACGCTCGGTCTGCTGAAGCCAGGACAGGTGGTGGTCGATCTAGGCGCTGCGCCGGGCGCCTGGAGCCAGTATGTGCGGCGCAAGTTGTCGAACAAGGTGCCCGACGCCATCGGTGCTGGCCTTGGCCCGCTGAACGGCACCATCATTGCGCTGGACATTCTGGACTTCGAACCGATCGACGGTGTGGTGTTCATCCAGGGCGACTTTCGGGACGAGCCTGTGCTGCAGCAACTGGAGGCTGCCGTCGGCGGCCGGCCCGTCGATGTGGTCATCTCCGACCTGGCACCGAACCTCACGGGCATCACCAGCTCCGACGACGCCCGCATTTCACACCTGGTCGAGCTGGCGGTGGATTTCGCCGCGCGGCACCTGGTGGCCGGAGGCGCTTTGGTGTGCAAGGTGTTCCATGGCAGCAACTACAACGAACTGGTTGCTTTGCTGAAATCGAACTTTCGCACTGTGAAAGCGATCAAGCCCAAGGCCTCGCGAGATCGGTCGTCGGAGACTTTCCTGGTGGGCATGGGGCTCAAGACGGCGCACAAGGTGGTCGAAAACACGCCGAAGAGCTGAAAGCCAGGCGCTCCCAGTGACCTCTTTACGCGCAGGGCACTTGAGTCGCATAAACTCGGCACTATCTATGCTAGACGTCGCGCCCGCTGTGCACGCCGACCCCGCAGTTGAAGAATTGGAGTGGCAGTGAACAATCAATGGTTCTCGAAAGTTGCCGTGTGGCTGGTGATCGCCCTCGTGCTGTTCACCGTGTTCAAGCAGTTCGATCGCAGCGCAACCGCTGGCGGCCAGATCGGCTACTCCGATTTCCTGGAAGAGGTTCGTAACAAGCGGATCAAGGCCGTGACGCTGCAAGAGGGGCCTGCGGGTACCGAGATCATTGCAACGACGACCGATGACAAGCGCCTGCGCAGCACGGCGACCTACCTGGATCGTGGCCTGGTCGGCGACCTGATCAACAGCAACGTCAAGTTCGACGTCAAGCCACGCGAAGAACCTTCGCTGTTGATGAACATCCTGGTCTCCTGGGGCCCGATGCTGTTGTTGATCGGCGTCTGGATCTATTTCATGCGTCAGATGCAGGGCGGCGGCAAGGGCGGCGCGTTCAGCTTCGGCAAGTCCAAGGCGCGCATGCTGGACGAGGCCAACAACACCACCACCTTCGCTGACGTCGCGGGCTGCGATGAAGCAAAGGAAGAAGTCAAGGAACTGGTGGACTTCCTGAAGGATCCGCAACGCTTCCAGAAACTCGGCGGACGCATCCCACGTGGCGTGTTGCTGGTGGGCCCTCCCGGAACCGGCAAGACGCTGCTGGCCAAGGCGATCGCCGGCGAAGCAAAGGTGCCGTTCTTCAGCATCTCGGGTTCTGATTTCGTCGAAATGTTCGTCGGTGTCGGTGCCGCTCGTGTGCGCGACATGTTCGAGCAAGCCAAGAAGAGCGCGCCTTGCATCATCTTCGTGGACGAAATCGACGCGGTGGGTCGGCATCGTGGTGCAGGCCTCGGTGGCGGCAACGACGAACGCGAGCAGACGCTGAATCAGATGCTGGTCGAGATGGACGGCTTCGAGACCAACCTCGGCGTGATCGTGATGGCCGCGACCAACCGGCCCGACATCCTCGACCCGGCGCTGCTGCGACCGGGCCGCTTCGACCGGCAGGTTTACGTGACGCTGCCGGATGTACGCGGTCGCGAGCAGATCCTGAACGTGCACATGCGCAAGGTGCCGGTGGGGCAGGACATCCGTGCCGACATCCTGGCACGCGGGACGCCTGGCTTCTCGGGCGCTGATTTGGCCAACTTGGTCAACGAGGCGGCATTGTTCGCAGCGCGGCGCGCGGGTCGGGTCGTCGAAATGATGGATTTCGAGAAGGCCAAAGACAAGATCATGATGGGCCCTGAGCGCAAGTCCATGATCATGCCGGAGGAAGAGCGCAGGAACACGGCGTACCACGAGGCGGGGCACGCGCTGGTCGCTCGGCTGATGCCGAAGACCGACCCGGTGCACAAGGTGACGGTGATCCCGCGCGGGCGTGCGCTCGGTGTGACCATGCAACTGCCAGAAGGCGACCGTTACAGCCTCGACAAGGAACGGATGTTGTCGACGATCTCGGTGCTGTTCGGCGGGCGCATTGCCGAAGAGGTGTTCATGAACCAGATGACCACCGGCGCCAGCAACGACTTCGAGCGCGCGACCGCGATTGCTCGCGACATGGTCACCCGCTACGGCATGACCGATGAACTGGGCCCGATGGTCTACGCCGAGAACGAGGGTGAAGTGTTCCTGGGCCGTTCGGTGACCAAGACCACCACGATGTCCGAAGAGACCATGCGCAAGGTCGATGGTGTGATTCGCCGGATCATCGATGAGCAATACCTGATCGCGCGCAAGCACATCGAGGACAACAAGGACAAGATGCATGCGATGGCCAAGGCGCTGCTGGAGTGGGAAACCATCGACAGCGACCAGATCGACGACATCATGAACGGCAAGCCGCCCCGGGCGCCGAAGGATTGGACGCCTTCGTCCAACCGTCCCAACGGTGGCCCCCAGGCCCCGGTGGCATCGGACAGTGCACCTGCGGCCGCCTGACTCGCCTGAGTGTCACAGATCACCGTTTCACGGGGCTTCGGCCCCGTTTTCACTGGTCCGGGCTCTTTAGACGACTGAAGGTGTCGATCTCGACATGACATGCGCTGGCAAACCACCCATCATCGAATCGACCTGACCGCGCCCCAGGTCATGGGCATCGTGAACACGACGCCGGACTCTTTCTCGGACGGCGGTCAGTTTGCTGATGCTGCGGCGGCCATCGATCACTGCAAACGGCTCATCGATGCGGGTGCCGACATCCTGGACATCGGTGGCGAGTCGAGTAGGCCTGGGGCTGTCGCAGTCTCTCTGGACGAAGAGCGTCGGCGGGTGCTGCCGGTTCTGGACGCGGTGCTCGCCATGGGGCACCCGGTGTCGATCGATACCACCAAGCCTGCCTTGATGGCTGAAGCCTTGGCGCTTGGCGTCGACATCGTCAATGACATCAACGCCCTGCGGTTGCCCGGTGCGCTCGATGTGATCGCGGCCCATCCCACCTGCGGTGTTTGCTTGATGCACATGCAGGGCGATCCGGCGTCGATGCAGGCTCAGGCGCGCTACGCCGACGTGCTCACCGAAGTCAGCGCCTTGCTTCAGGATCGCCTGACGGCACTGACCACTCGCGGCGTGACCGCCGATCGCATCGTGCTGGATCCCGGGATCGGATTCGGCAAGACCGTGGAACACAACGTCGAACTGCTGCGGCGCCAGCGAGAATTGCTCGCCCTGGGTCGTCCGTTGCTGGTGGGCTGGTCTCGCAAATCGACGCTCGGGGCACTGACCGGGCGCGTCGTGGGTGATCGACTGGCGGCCAGCCTGGCTGCCGCCCTGGCTGCTCTGGTGCAGGGGGCCAGCATCCTCCGCGTGCACGATGTGGCCGCCACGGTTGATGCATTAAAGGTTTGGCGCGCGGCGGGGTTGCCGATAACCACGTCATCCCTTGATCCATTGCAATGAGAGCTCAGCAACCATGACCAGAGTTCATTTCGGCACCGATGGCATTCGCGGCACGGTCGGTCAGTCCCCGATCACGCCGGACTTCATGTTGCGTCTTGGCCACTCGGTCGGGCGGGTACTGAAAGCGTCCGATCCCAAGCCGACGGTTCTGATCGGCAAGGACACACGCATTTCCGGTTACATGATCGAGTCGGCGCTGGAGGCCGGCTTCGCATCGGCGGGGGTGGATGTGCTGCTCACCGGGCCTCTGCCCACGCCCGGCATCGCCTACCTGACGCGTGCTCTGCGGCTGAGCCTGGGCGTCGTCATCAGCGCATCTCACAACCCGTTTCCGGACAACGGCATCAAGTTCTTTTCCGCACGCGGCGAAAAGCTGCCCGATGAATGGGAGGCTCTTGTCGAGGCCTCGCTCGACCATCCTCCGCAATGGGTTGCTTCGCCCGGTCTGGGCAAGGCGCGCAAGTTGGAAGATGCGCGCGGCAGGTACATTGAATTCTGCAAGAGCACCTTTGGCAGCGAGCTCTCACTCAAGGGCTTGAAGATCGTTGTCGACGCGGCCCACGGTGCGGCCTATCACGTGGCGCCGGAGGTGTTCCATGAACTGGGTGCCGAAGTCGTTGCCATCGGCTGCAGCCCCGACGGCACGAACATCAATGCCGGCTTCGGTGCCACCGCGCCAGCAGCCCTGGTCCAAGCGGTCAAGGATCACCGCGCCGACTACGGCATCGCGCTCGACGGCGATGCCGACCGCTTGCAACTGGTCGATGCCGCAGGGCGTCTTTACAACGGCGATGAGCTTCTGTATGTCATGGTCGCCGATCGACTCGCGCAAGGGCAGTCGGTACCCGGCGTCGTGGGGACCTTGATGACCAACCTGGCGGTGGAGTCGGCGCTGCGACAGCGCGGAGTCGAGCTCGTCCGTGCGCGCGTCGGTGATCGCTATGTCCTGGAAGGTCTGCTGGCCCGAGGCTGGAACCTTGGGGGAGAAGGCTCGGGGCACTTGCTGGCACTGGACCGGCACACGACTGGCGACGGAATCATCAGTGCACTTCAGGTGCTGCAGGCGGTGTGCCGAAGCGGGGTGACGCTGGCCGATCAGCTGCGCTCAGTCACGTTGCTGCCGCAGGTGATGATCAACGTGCGCTTGCGCGAGGGCCTGGACTGGCGGTCGCACGACCCTCTGCACCGAGCCCAGCGTGAGATCGAGTCTGAATTGGGTGCTTCGGGGCGAATTTTGATTCGCCCGTCGGGTACCGAGCCACTGCTGCGGGTGATGGTCGAAGCCCGCGATTCACAGGTTGCCTCGCGTTGCGCACAACGCCTTGCCCAGACCCTGGAGGTCTGAGCAAGCCTGCGCCGTCATTTTTTGACCGGCGGGATCAGCACCTGATCGACGATGTGAACCACGCCATTCGACGCTTCGACGTCAGCGGTGGTCACGACGGCACTTTCAACCGTGACAAACGTGCCGGAGCGGTACAGAGATGCCGGCGCGCCTTGTAACGTCGTGACGGGCCCGTTCTTCATGTCACCTGAGGCCAGTTTCCCTGGCGTCACGTGGTAGGTCAGTACCGACATCAGCAATGCTTTGTCCTTGGACAGTGCATCCAGCGTCTTGGCAGGCACCGCTTTGAACGCATCATCTGTCGGCGCGAACACCGTGTAGGGACCAGCCTGCTTCAGCGTGTCGGTCAGGCCAGCGTCGTTGAGCAACTTGGTGAGCGTCGACAGCTGCGGAGTTGCAGCGGCCGTGTCGCTGATGGTCATCGGTGTCGGGGGCGTGGCACACGCGCTCATGGCGAGTACGCTCAGCACAGCGGCCAGCATCTTCTTGTTCATCTGCATCGATTCACTCCTGTGGGGGGTCATGGCAGGGCGGCGCCAGAGAGCGCACCGCCCGATTGGCGAGCCGTGCGACGTTATGAGCCCTGCGTGACAGCGGGATGAATAGAGCGTGACAACGATCCAGGCGCCAATTTGGCTCGGGACAATCGATCGCGGCGATGCGCTCAGACATCTGGTGTCACTTCTTTGTCACAGAGGGCCTCTAAAGTCGAAATCAACCCGTAAACGGCCCCGAGTGGGCGCAGAAAGGCTTGAACATGACTCTGACTTTGACCCGATTGGCTTGCATTTCCTTCGCGCTCGTCGCAGGCTCCACCACTGCGGTGGCGCAAGACGCTGTTGGCGCTGGTGCCACGTTCCCGGCGCCGCTGTATGCCAAATGGGCAGACGCCTACAACAAGGCGACCGGTGCGAAGATCAACTACCAATCGGTCGGTTCGGGCGCCGGCCTGACACAGATCCGCGGCAAGACGGTTGACTTCGGTGCCTCGGACATGCCGCTGACCGATGAGGTGCTTGCCAAAGACGGTCTGATGCAGTTCCCAACCGTCATTGGCGGTGTGGTCCCGGTCGTCAACATCAAGGGCATTGCGCCCGGCCAGATGAAGCTGACTGGGCAGGTGCTGGGGGACATCTACCTTGGGAAGATCACCAAGTGGAACGACGCTGCGCTGACAGCGTTGAATCCTGGCGTTCCGCTGCCCGACGCTGCCATCTCGGTGGTGCGTCGCGCCGATGGCTCGGGCACCACTTTCGTGTTCACGAACTACCTGTCCAAGGTCAATGCCGACTGGAAGGCCAGCGTCGGTGAAGGCACCGCTGTGAAGTGGCCGACGGGCGCTGGCGGCAAAGGCAATGAGGGTGTGGCCGCTTTTGTGACCCGGTTGCCCAATTCCATTGGCTATGTCGAGTACGCATACGTCAAGCAGAACAAGATGACCTACACCCAGTTGAAGAACCAGGCGGGTGCATTTGTCAGCCCCGATGCGGACAACTTCAAGGCAGCGGCGGCAGGTGCGGACTGGGCCAAGAGCTTCTACCAAATCCTGACCGAGCAGCCGGGCAAGGACTCATGGCCCATCACCGGCGCCACCTTCATCATGATGCACAAGGCGCAGGACAAGCCGCAGCAAGCGACCAACTCGCTGAAGTTCTTTGAATGGGCATTTGCAGGCGGTGATCAGATGGCTGCCGATCTCGAATACGTCTCGCTGCCCGATTCGGTCAAGGGGTTGATCCGCAAACAGTGGGGCGAGATCAAGGACGCTGCCGGCAAGCCTGTCGCGTACAAGTAAATCGGCTGTCGTCCCTGTCCTTGCACCGAGGGGGTGAGCGCTGCGGCGCCACCCTTTCATCTGCCCATCGGAGACATTGTGGCCGCTACACTTCCAGCCTCTCCATTCGACAAGAACAACATGGAACGGTCCGATCCGATGGGTAATCCGCCGGAGCCGAGGCGTTCGTCTCCGTGGATCGACAAGATGTTTTCCGGATTGGCCCACGGCGCGGCACTGCTGACGTTGGCGCTGCTGGTCGGGATCATCGGTTCGCTGGTCGTCGGCGCTTGGCCGGCGATTTCTGAGTACGGACTGAGCTTCCTTTGGCGTAGCGAGTGGGATCCGGTCGAGAACAGCTACGGCGGACTGGTCATGATCTACGGCACGCTGATGACGTCGTTCATCGCGCTGCTGATTGCGGTGCCCGTCAGCTTTGGCATCGCGCTGTTTCTGACCGAGCTTTCGCCGAACTGGTTACGGCGCCCACTGGGCGTGGCGGTGGAACTGCTGGCCGCGGTGCCGTCCATCGTTTACGGCATGTGGGGCTTGTTGGTGTTCAGCCCGGTGTTGTCGGAATATGTGCAGCAGCCCCTGCAAAAGGTGCTCGTCGATGTACCCGTGCTGCGCGACCTGGTGTCTGGCGCGCCGGTCGGCATCGGCATCCTGTCGGCCGGCATCATCTTGGCGATCATGATCATCCCGTTCATCGCATCGGTCATGCGTGACGTGTTTGAGGTCACGCCGGCGATGTTGAAGGAGTCTGCCTACGCGCTCGGTTCCACGACCTGGGAGGTTGTCTACAAGGTCGTGCTGCCATACACGAAGACAGGCGTCATCGGAGGCATCATGCTCGGCCTGGGCCGGGCCATCGGTGAGACCATGGCGGTGACCTTCGTCATCGGCAACTTCAATCAGCTGGACAGCCTTTCGCTGTTCGAGGCCGCGAACAGCATCACTTCGGCTCTCGCCAATGAGTTCGCCGAGGCGGCGCCGGGTCTGCACCAGGCATCGCTCATCTACCTCGGTCTGGTGTTGTTCTTCATCACATTCGTCGTCCTCTCGCTGTCCAAACTGCTGCTGGCACGACTTCAGAAGAACGAAGGGAGCCGCTCATGAGTGCCTCGTCCGCGCTGTATGCGTCGCGTCTGGCGAAGCACAAGAGCCGAAAGATCGTCAACGCGGTCGCGATGGTGCTGTGCATGGGCGCCATGGCTTTCGGCCTCTTCTGGCTGGCTTGGATCCTGATCGAGACAATTCGCCTCGGCCTGGGTGGTCTGTCGTTGTCCTTGTTCACTGAAATGACCCCGCCACCACAGGCGGAGTCAGGGGGCTTGCTGAACGCAATCTTCGGGTCGCTGGTGATGGTGGGACTCGCCACACTGATCGGCACGCCGATCGGTGTGATGGCCGGCGTCTACCTCGCCGAGTACGGACAAAAAACCTGGCTGGGCACGGCCACCCGGTTCATCAACGACATCCTGCTGTCGGCGCCGTCGATCGTCATCGGCCTGTTCATTTACACCGTGGTGGTGGCGCCGATGAAGGGTTTTTCGGGCTGGGCTGGGGTGTTGGCTCTGGCGCTGATCGTGATTCCGGTGGTGATTCGCACGACGGAAAACATGCTGACGCTGATCCCCGGCGCGCTTCGCGAAGCTGCGTACGCCCTGGGAACGCCAAAGTGGAAGGTCATTCTCAGTATCACGTTGAAGTCGGCACGCGCCGGCGTCATCACGGGCGTATTGCTGGCGGTGGCGCGCATTGCGGGTGAAACGGCACCGCTGCTGTTCACGGCGCTGTCGAACCAGTTCTGGACCTCCAGCTTGAATCAGCCAATGTCGAGTCTGCCGGTCACGATCTTCAAATTCGCACTCAGCCCCTACGAGAACTGGCAGAAGCTGGCCTGGGCCGGTGTGTTCCTCATCACGCTGGGGGTGCTGGCATTGAACATCCTGGCGCGTGTACTTTTCCGCAACAAGAGCTGACGAACGGAGTCCTGATCCATGGACAAAAAAGTCGACGTTCCGGTGAACGAGAAAATCAAGATTTCGGTGCGCAACCTGAATTTCTATTACGGGAAATTCCACGCACTGAAAAATATCAACCTCGACCTGCCAGAGAAAAAGGTCACCGCATTCATTGGCCCGTCGGGCTGCGGAAAATCGACGCTGCTGCGCACCTTCAACCGCATGTTCGAGCTGTACCCCGAGCAGCGCGCCGAGGGCGAGATCCTGCTTGACGGTGAAAACATCCTCACGTCGAAGAAAGACGTGTCGCTGATGCGTGCCAATGTAGGCATGGTCTTTCAGAAGCCAACGCCGTTCCCAATGTCGATCTACGACAACATCGCCTTCGGTGTTCGGCTGTTCGAGACCTTGCCGCGCGCCGAGATGGACGAACGTGTCGAATGGGCGTTGAAGAAAGCCGCCTTGTGGAACGAGGTCAAGGACAAGATCAACCAGAGCGGCTCCGGCCTGTCCGGTGGTCAGCAGCAACGGCTTTGCATAGCAAGAGGCATTGCCATCAAGCCTGAAGTGCTGCTGCTCGACGAGCCGTGCTCGGCGCTCGACCCGATCTCCACCGGCAAGATCGAGGAGCTGATCCACGAACTGAAGTCGGACTACACGGTACTGATCGTTACCCACAACATGCAGCAGGCCGCGCGCAGCTCGGACTACACCGCCTACATGTACCTGGGTGACCTCATCGAGTTCGGACCGACCTCAGAGATTTTCATGAAGCCGAAGAAGAAGGACACCGAGGACTACATCACCGGCCGTTTCGGTTGATGCAGCAAAAGGCCTACACAGGGAGTCAGCCATGAGTGAAAAACACCTCTCCACCCAGTTCGACACCGAACTCAGCGGCATTTCGACGCGAGTGCTGGAGATGGGCGGTCTGGTCGAGTCGCAGGTTGCGCAGGCGGTTTATGCGCTGACCCATTTCAGCGCAGAAACCGCGTCCCAGGTGCTGGTGCTGGAAGAGACCGTCAACACGATGGAAGTCGAGATCGACCGCGATCTGTCGAGCATCATTGCACGCCGCCAACCAACCGCCCGCGATCTGCGGCTGCTGATCGCCATCAGCAAGACCATCGCGAACCTGGAGCGCGTGGGCGACGAAGCCGCGCGCGTGGCGCGGACGGTGCAAAGGCTGATCAATACCGGTGTGTCCAGCCGCTTGCGCCTGCCGGTGGCTGACCTGAAGTTCGAATCCGAACTTGCGGTGGCGCAGCTTCGCAAGGCACTGGACGCCTTTGCACGACTCGATGTCGAAAAAGCGCTGGAAGTGCTCAAGCAGGACGATCAGATCGATCAAGAGTTCGAAGGTCTGATGCGCAAGCTGATCACCTTCATGATGGAAGACCCGCGCACGATTTCATCGAGCATCGATCTGGTGTTCGTGGCCAAGGCGATCGAGCGGGTCGGCGACCATGCCAAGAACCTCGCGGAGCAGATCATCTACATCGTCAAGGGGACGGATGTGAGGCACAACACCGTCGAGGAAGTCGAGACCATGGTGCGATGAGCCACCGATCGAGGAGCACAAAATGAGCCGTGTTTTGGTCGTGGAAGACGAATCGGCAATTGCCGAGTTGATCTCCATCAACCTGCGTCATGCTGGTTACAACGTGACGATCGCCTGCGATGCCGATCAGGCACAAGTCGAAGTCGACGGTGTGCTGCCCGATCTGGTGGTGCTGGACTGGATGTTGCCTGGGCAGTCCGGGCTGGTGCTGGCCAAGCGCTGGCGGGGTCAGGCACGCACCCGCGAGTTGCCGATCATCATGCTGACCGCGCGTGCCGAAGAAGGCGACCTGATTTCCGGGCTCGACGCCGGTGCCGACGATTACCTGACAAAGCCGTTCTCGACCAACGAGTTGCTGGCTCGGATCCGAGCGGTACTGCGACGCAAGGCGCCTGAGGCACTTGACACGCTGGTCGACGTGGCCGGGCTGAAGCTGGACCCCGCGACTCGCCGGGTGTCGCGCGACGACCGTGAGGTGCGCATCGGACCCACCGAATTCCGCCTGCTGCATTTCTTCATGACGCATCCTGAGCGAGTGCACAGCCGCGCCCAGTTGCTTGACCGGGTCTGGGGTGACCATGTGTTCATCGAAGAACGCACGGTCGATGTGCATGTGAAGCGCTTGCGCGAAGCGTTGGATCCAGTGGGCTGCGCGCGGATGATCGAGACGGTTCGTGGCGCCGGGTATCGGCTCACGCAACAGGTGCAGGCACTGGCCGGCTAACCCGTATCGTCATGGGCTGGCTTTTCACGCGCCTGCTGGCCATTTCTCTGAGCGTGCTGGTTTCCGGTATCGCAGGGTGGCTGATAGGTCGCGTGTACCAGCTCCCCGTGCTCGGTGTGTTGCTGGGTGCGTCGCTGGGTGCGCTCGTCTATGCACTGGTCGATGCGCTGCGTGGACAACGGTTCCTGCGGTGGCTGCAGTCCAGAGATGGCGCCCCGGCGCCGCGCGATTCGGGCTTCTGGGGTGAAGTCGGCTACCGCGTCGAGCGTTCCACGCGGTTGCTTGAACAGCAGACCGAGCGCGAGAAGGTTCGCCTCGAGCAGTTTCTGTCTGCGATCGAAGCCTCGCCCAATGGCGTCATGCTGTTGGACGTCAATGACCAGATCGAGTGGTGCAATTCGGTCGCAGCCGATCACTTCGGCATCGATCCGCAACGCGATCGCCTGCAGCCCATCACCAATCTGATTCGAGCCCCGATCTTCGTGGCCTACCTGCAGGCGGGGCAGTTCGAAGGGACGGTGGTCTTCCCGGGGCCGGGTTCCAGAGGCACGGTGTCGGTGCTGATCAAACCGTATGGCGAGTCGATGAAGCTGGTGCTGTCGCAAGACATCACCGAGCGCGAGCGCAATGACAGCATGCGGCGAGGTTTCGTCGCCAATGTGTCGCATGAGATACGCACACCATTGACAGTGCTCTCGGGCTTCATCGAGACAATGTCCAGCCTGCAGTTGACCGAGGTGGAGCGGCGTCGCGTCATCGAGCTGATGGCTCAGCAGGCGCAGCGCATGCAAGTGCTGGTCGGCGATCTGCTGACGCTGGCGCAGCTCGAAGGCAGCCCAAGACCGCCGGCCGATCGCTGGGTTCCGGTTCAGCAATTGCTGACGCAGGTGCGTGCGGCCGCCGAGGCCCTGTCGGCCGGACGGCATACGCTGGTCTGCGGCAGCATCACGAACTCAGACAGTGGTGCTGATCTGATCGCCGGTGCAGAGCAGGAGCTGCACAGCGCGATCGCGAACCTCGTCAACAACGCCATCCGGTACACGCCCACTGGCGGTGCGGTTCATGTGTCCTGGGTGGTGCGCGCGGATGGGGTGGGTGAGCTCGAGGTGCGGGATACGGGCATCGGCATCGAGAAGGAGCATCTGCCGCGACTCACCGAACGCTTTTATCGTGTCGACGGCAGCCGATCTCGGGACACTGGCGGGACGGGGTTGGGGCTGTCCATCGTGAAGCACGTGGTGCAGCGTCACGGCGGCGAGCTCGAGATTCGCAGTGAGCTTGGCAAAGGATCCAGCTTCAAGCTCGTATTTCCAGCCGCGCGCGTGCGTGTTGCGAGTGTGGTCTCGGAGCCTGACGCGAGTGTCGGGCAGCCGGGTGCTGAAGCGGCTGTTGGGCTGGTCGGCTGAGCGGGTCAGCGGGTGGTCGATCGGCGTGCGTTCGGTCGAATGGCACTGCTCGGGACACGCTGGTAGATCGCCACCCACTCGGTGCGATCGGTGGGCCGTTTGACGCGAGCGACCAGTTTCCAGCCTGGTGGTGTAAGGTGCTTTTCTGCCTTGGCCTCCGGTTGCAACAGGTAGCTGCAGCGGGTGTCGGCCGCGCCCGCCATACCATCGACCCGATATCCGCCGAAATACTCCAGCGACGCCCACGCGCTGCGGGGCAACCGAGGGGCCGCGATGCATGAATCAGGCGGCACATGCTGGGCCACGCGAGTGACCAGTGGGCGAAGGCTGCGCGCATAGTCCAGCACCGGCAGCATCAGCGTCATCAGCAACAGCCAGCACAGTGCAACGCCGCTGGCTGGCAGCACCAGGCTCTTCCACAGTGCGTGCTGGTTGCGGCCGGTTCGCCAGCGCACCAGCCACACCCATGCGAGGCTGCCAGCCGCTGCCAGCAGCAGTGCGAGCGACGAGAACTCGGAGACAAAGCCGGGCGCCAGCTTCACGACGTTCTGCGCTGGGCGCGCTGGGAAGCCGATTTGTAACGAGGCGTAGATCACCCAGAACGCAATCGCACAGAGGCTGAAGAAAAACACAGAGAACCAGTCAATCGCCGCCGAGGTGCTGCGCTTGAGGGTCGGCAACGCAAAAGCCGCCAGCAGCGCAAAGGCCGGGAGCGACAACATCAGCACGCGATCCAGCCCGCCCATCACCACGCTGGCGGCAGCGGTCACGGCCGCGCAGCTCAGGGGCACCGCGATGTGGCGGTTGAGGATGTGACGACGCCACCGCCAGAGTGTCCACAGCGCCAAGGGCCATGCAGGCCACAGAAACCACAGCCATTGCCGGGCCACGGCGGTGACGCTGTCCAGCGCGTCATAGCTGCCGATCTTCAATGACCACAGATCCAATGCGGTGGCTATCACGGCTGTCAGTGCCGTGGCACCTGCAACCCATGGTGTGAACCGCCGCACGATCGGATAGTCAGATCGCACACACACCAGGCTACCCGCCAGACCGAGTGCGAGAGCGATGCTCGGTGCACCGCTGCCGGCCAGTGCAGGCAGGCCGATCATGACGGCGAGCTTGGGGCTCATTCCGCGAGCAGGGCTGGCTGCCATCGCATAGATGTACAGCGCCACGCACGCCAGCTGCGTCAGCTCGGGCGTCGTCTCGTGTCCCAGCTGCAGCAGGCCCAGGGTCGCAATCAGCGCCAGCAGCGCGCCGTCGGCCATGGCGCGGGCGTAGTCGACGGGGTCGGCCTCACCTCCGAAGGCGAAGGGCAGCGGTTGAGCTGCTTCGGTGCGTGCCAGGTGATAGGCCGCGTACCAGGTGAGCGCCAGTACCGCCACCAACAACATCGCAAACGGCAGCCGCGCAGCGAGCGCGGGGTCGATCCAAGGGTCGAGCAATCGAATGAAGATCGCTCCCAACCAATAGGGCACGGGGGCAGGGTCGGCGGCAACGCCACCGACGGTCGGCATCCACCACGAGGTACGGCCGTCCGCGATGCCAACCATGTAGCCGAACGCCGTGACATCGGCGTTACGCCAAGGATCCCGCCCAAACAGCCCCGGCAGTACGTACGCTGCGCAGAACAACAACAAGGCCCAGCGTGGCAGCCGTTGCACGGCACGCTGCGAAACCAGGGCGGGGTTCAGTGAGGAGTGGACCATGTAAAAAAAGGCAGCCAAGGCTGCCTTTCTGAACGTGCGGGTGTGCGATCCGGCTTACTTCTTCAGGTGCGCAAACTTGTTGCGGAACTTCTCGACACGACCACCCAGCGAGTCGACGCTCTTTTGCGTGCCAGTGTAAAACGGGTGCGACTCGCTCGTGGTTTCAAGCTTGAACAGCGGCACTTCGCGGCCATCGTCCAGCTTGATCGTTTCCTTCGCCGTGGCGCACGAGCGCGTGACGAACTTGAAACCGTTGGACAGATCGACGAAACAGACGTCGCGGTAATTCGGGTGGATGCCGTCTTTCATGGAAACCTCAGTGCTGTGTTGCGGGAGCCACGTCGAACGACTCGACGCACTTGCCGCTGCAGGAAAGCCTCAAATTATAGCTCGGGGTAGATCTCTCCGGCCGATCCGCTTGCAAGCGGATCGGCGTTCGCCTGGCGCCAAACAGCACGCAGGGGCTGTCTGGCGGCCAGACTCACCCACCACGACGCATCATGTCGAAGAAGTCATGATTGGTCTTGGTGGATTTCATCTTGTCGAGGATGAATTCCATCGCCTCGATCTCGTCCATCGGGTAGAGCAGCTTGCGAAGGATCCAGGTCTTTTGCAGGATCTCGGGCTTGAGCAGCAGTTCTTCTCGCCGGGTGCCTGACTTGTTCAGCAGGATCGACGGGTAGACGCGCTTCTCGGCCATGCGGCGATCCAGGTGGATTTCGCAATTGCCGGTGCCCTTGAATTCTTCGTAGATCACCTCGTCCATCCGGCTACCGGTATCGACCAGCGCGGTGCCGATGATGGTCAGCGAGCCACCTTCCTCGATGTTGCGCGCCGCGCCGAAGAAGCGCTTCGGACGTTGCAGCGCATTCGCATCGACGCCACCGGTCAACACCTTTCCGGACGAAGGCAGCACATTGTTGTAGGCGCGGGCAAGGCGTGTGATCGAGTCGAGCAGGATCACGACGTCCTTCTTCATCTCGACCAGTCGCTTGGCGCGCTCGATCACCATTTCGGCAACCTGCACGTGTCGCTGTGCCGGCTCGTCGAAGGTGGAGCTGATGACCTCGCCGCGCACGGTGCGCTGCATTTCGGTCACTTCTTCCGGCCGCTCATCGACCAGCAGCACGATCAGGTGTGCTTCGGGGTAGTTGGCAACGATGGCGTGCGCGAGCTGCTGCATCATCACCGTCTTGCCGCTCTTCGGCGCCGACACCAGCAGCGCGCGTTGTCCCTTGCCGATCGGCGCGATCAGATCGACGATGCGGGCGGTGATGTTCTCGTCAGACTTGATGTCTCGTTCCAGCTTGAACTGCTCTTTCGGGAAGAGCGGCGTCAAGTTCTCGAACATGATCTTGTTCTTGCTTTGCTCCGGGGTCAGGCCGTTGACCTTGTCCACCTTGACCAGTGCGAAGTAACGTTCTCCGTCCTTAGGTACCCGAACCTCTCCTTCGACATCGTCGCCGGTGTGCAGATTGAAGCGACGGATCTGGCTGGGGCTCAGGTAGATGTCGTCGGTCGATGCCATGTAGCTGGCGTCAGGTGCGCGCAAAAAGCCGAAGCCATCGGGCAGCACTTCCAGCACACCATCACCGAAGACCTGTTCGCCGCCCTTGGCGCGCTTTTTCATGATCGCAAACATCAGCTCCTGCTTGCGCAGGCGCGTGACGTTCTCGATCTCCAGCGCCTCGCCCATCGTGATGAGTTCGGAGACGTGGAGCGCTTTCAGTTCAGACAGGTGCATGGAGGCATAACCAGGAAGAAGGGCGAAATCTGGGTGGGTGCTGTGGCGCTCTCGGTCGAGGGGCCAGTGCAAAGCGCGTTGTGCGCCAAGAAGCCGGGAGCTTGTGGTGGACCCGCCAACTTCGAATGGCGGTATCGCTGTTGCGCCGTCGCCTGAGGATCAAGCTGACGGCGGCTGATAGGGCGAGGCGGAGAACCTCACCCGAACCGCTGCATTATAGGTTGCCGTCGATGAACGCTGTCAACTGGGCCTTGGTGAGGGCACCGACCTTCGTCGCTGCCAGCGCGCCATCCTTGAAGAGCATCAGCGTCGGGATGCCGCGGATGCCGTATTTGGCCGGCACATCGCGGTTCTCGTCGACGTTCATCTTCGTGATCTGCAGCCGGCCGTCATAGGCCTTCGAGACCTCATCGAGGATGGGTGCGATGGCCTTGCAAGGGCCGCACCATTCGGCCCAGTAGTCCACCAATACGGGCTTGCTTGATTGGATGACATCGCTCTGGAAAGACGCGTCGGTGGTGTGTGTGATCAGTTCGCTGCTCATGATGAATCCTCGGTACGAGCGAGCCCAAAGTAGGGCGGCAGGGCACAATGATTTTGACACATTGGGCACATGACCCCGCGGCACAAGCCGGCCGGGCGAGAGTGTTTTCCTATCGCCACGATCATGAAAATCTTTCTCTGGGATGAGCGCGGCGACCCTTGGCCTGCTGCGGTGGCGGCGGCGGCTTCATGGGCTGAGGCGCACGGGGTGTCCTTGCGCGACGCGGTATTCATCGTGCCATTTGCTCAACACCTGCCGCTGGCGCGCGCAGCGTGGGCGCAGACCGATCGGTGGATGCCACGCGTCGAAACCACCCAGACGCTGGCGTGCAGCATCGCGCCTGCTGAGTCGGCATCAGGCAACGACCTCCGCCTTGATGCGGCGCTGGACGGTTTGACGGCGCGACGCCTGTTGCGCAGCCAGTCCACCTGGGCTGCGTGGCATCGTCGTGACCCTCGCGCTTTCGATCAGGCAGCCCAGGCACTGGTGCAAACGGCACAGGCTATCTACCGCGCACAAGCCGCTGTGCCGCCATCACAGCGCGATCGCTATTGCGTCGAGGCCCGCGCTGCCCTGAGTGTTGTCGGTGGTCTCGGTGGGTCCGAACGGCATCTCGCGCGCATCGCGCTCGAGTGGGCGATTGCAGCGCCTGCAGCAGCCACTGATGTGCTTTTCTCACAGCGCCCCTCGGCATGGATCGTGGTGCAAGCGGGTGGTGTCGATGCCCTGACGCAGCGGCTGGTCGACGAAGCGAGTGTCCCCACCCTGTGGCTCGATGCAGACCCCCCTAGCGAGGATGCGATTCGAGCGGTGGCGCCTCACGCGATCGTCCAATGCCAGGTGTGCAGCGGGTTCGAAGACGAAGCCCAGCGCGCAGCGGCGCAATTGCTCGCTGACGTGATGCAGCATGGCACGCCGGTGGCATTGATCGCCCAAGACAGGCTGCTGGCGCGCCGCGTGCGCGCGCTGCTGGCACGACAGGGTGTGCCCTTGCGCGACGAAACCGGTTGGACGCTGTCCACCACCCGCGCGGCAGCCTCCGTGATGGCCCTGTTGCGTGCGGCGTCGCCGACCGCCACCGTGGACGACGTGCTCGACGCCCTGAAGACCTGGCCGGTGGAGCCCATGGGCACGTTGGATGCGGGGGCGGTGGGTGTGCTCGAGGCTGCGCTGCGGCGTCAGCCAAGGGCGCGACCCATGTCGGTGAATTCGCAAGCGCTGCCAGCGCCAGCCGCTGCGCTGTGGGAGCGTGCTGCGCAGACCATCGAGCCCCTGCGCGCAGGGGCGCAGTCGATCGCAGCCTGGGGCCAGCGACTGGCGACGGTGCTGCGTGCCTCTGGATTGGCGGCCGCGCTCGCCGACGATGAGGCCGGGCAGCAGGTGCTGTCTGCCTTGCACCTGACAGACGCGCAGGTGTGGGCCGCAGACCCGGAAGCGCTGACCTTGGCTGAGTACGCGCGCTGGGTCGATGCGGCATTGGAGCATTCGAGCTATCTGCCGTCTGCGCCTGAGTCGGCGGCCGTCGTGCTGATCCCGGCGGCGCGCGCCATGTTGCGGCCGTTTGCCGCCATCGTCTGGCCTGGCGCCGACCAGAAGCGACTCGGGTCGCTCCCCTTGCCACATCCCTTGCTGCACCAGGCTGAGGCGACAACGCTCGGCGTCTTGACCGCAGCGCAGCGCCGAGACCGCGAGCTTCTGGACTTTGTGCATGTCCTGCGCCGCACGCCCGTGACCCTGTTGCGGCGCACCGATGACGAGGGCGAGCCCTTGTCGGCCAGCCCTTGGCTCGAACGCCTCCTGGCGGCCCAGCGTGCTGCGGGTCGTGCCTCTGCCGGCCCGGTGCTCGACGCGCGGCTTGAGCAATGGGTGCCCGCCCATCCGATCGCCCGCCCACTGCCCGCAGCCCCAGCGCTGCTGCCCGACCGACTGAGTGCCAGCGCCTGCGAGGCCCTGCGCGCGTGTCCTTATCGCTTCTTCGCGCTGCGCATGCTGGGCTTGAAACCCGCCGAAGAGCTCGATGGTGAACTTGAAAAGCGCGACTACGGCACGTGGCTGCATGCGGTGCTGTACCGCTTTCACCAGGCGCGCCCCGAGCCGCGTGCCGTCAACGACGACGCGAACGCGTTGTCAAAGGCCGCGCTGGAAGCTCAGGCCGAGCTGGCGCTCGACGATGGCGATTTCCTGCCATTCAGTGCCACCTTCGAGCGCTTCGCCCCGCGCTACATCGCCTGGCTGCAGGAGCGCGACCGCCATGGTGCACAGTGGCTGGATGGCGAACGGGAGTGGACAGTGCAGCCCGATGCATGGGGTGGCATCGCGATGCACGGCGTGATCGACCGGATCGACAGCGTTTCGGGGGATGGCGGTGGAGCGGTGACGCAGTTGATCGACTACAAAACGGGCTCGACCCAGGCCCTGCGCGACAAGGTTGCGCAGCCACAAGAGGACACCCAGCTGCCGTTCTACGCGGCCCTGGCGATCGAGCAAGGTCGGGCCGTCGGTGAGATCGGCCCGCTGGATGCGATCTATCTCTCGCTTGACGATCCGAAACAGATCGTCGAGGTGCCTCACCCCGAGGTGGCGGACAGCGCAGTCGCGTTGGTGCAAGGTTTGGGCCGCGATCTGGCTCGCTTGCGGGGCGGCTTCGCGCTGCCTGCATTGGGTGAGGGTGCGGCCTGCGACCACTGCGAGGCGCGCGGACTGTGCCGACGTGATCAGTGGGCCGGGCTGGCAAACCCAGGAGCGTCGCCATGAGCCCGCTCGACGCTGAGGCCCTACCCGCCTACCGCATCGATGGGGCTCTGGTCAGCTCCGATGCGTTCTATGCCGTCGCCTGTGACCCGCGGCGGCACGTCGTGGTCGAGGCCTGTGCCGGGGCGGGCAAGACCTGGATGCTGGTCTCCCGCATCCTGCGCGCGCTGCTCGACGGTGCCGTTCCCCAGGACATCCTCGCCATCACCTTCACCCGCAAGGCGGCTGGAGAGATGCGAGAGCGCCTGAACGAATGGCTGACCGCCTTTTCGACCGATGTCGGCAAAGATGCGGATCGCGCCCTGGCATTGCAGCAGCGGGGGCTCGACGCCGCCACAGCGCAGGCGCTGCTGTCCACGCTCGCCGGCCTGCAACAGCGGCTGCAGCAGGCTGGCCGATCGGTCGAGATCCGCACCTTCCACGCCTGGTTTTCGCAGTTGCTGAAGGCGGCCCCGCTGGACCTGTTGATCGAGCTCGGCGTACAGCGTGACGCACAGATCATCGAGGACCTGGCTGACCACGAAGCCGAGGTGTACCGGCGATTTCACGCGGCAGTGGTCGCCGATGAGGCGCTGCTTGCGGACTACCACCACCTGGTCCAGCGGCGCGGCCGCTCACAGTTGCGCAAATGGCTGGATGCCGCCTGGGCCAAGCGTGTCGAGATCGAACTGGCCGACGCCGCAAACACGCTGGAATCCAGCGTGGTCCCACCGACACCGCCCTGGCCCGAGGCCGACGCGACGGCACACCCGACCCAGTGGGTGCAGTCACCCGGATTCAGACGAACGCTGCAACGCTGTGCTTCCACCCTGGGTGCGTCGAGCGGCAAGAAAGCCGCTGATGCGGCGCGCGCGATCGAAGCCGCGCTGAGCAACGAGTTCGCCGTCGCGGATGCGCTGTTCGAGGCGCTGTGGTCCGCGCTGTTCACGAAGACGGACACCCCGCGCAAAGGGCTGGGTGACAGCGCTGAACAACAGGCCGCACTCGACGGGTTGACCGCCGTACGCGTGGCGCTGTCGCAGCTCGATGCGCGTGACGAGCACCTGCGCATGGTGCGGCTCTCGCGTGCCTTGTTCGCCGAGCTCGCCGCCTACAAGCGGACACGTGGCTTGGTCGAAATGGCGGACCTGGAGCGCTGTGCGGTCGTGCTGCTGGGCGATTCGGCGCTGTCGGGCTGGGTTCAGGAGCGGCTGGATGCGCGCGTTCGACATCTGCTGATCGACGAGTTCCAGGACACCAGTCCCTTGCAGTGGCACGCGCTCGCGGCCTGGCTGTCGGGTTATGCCGGTGCGGGTGGCGGCGCGAGCGGACAGCGGCCGCCCAGCGTGTTCATCGTGGGCGATCCGAAGCAGAGCATCTACCGCTTCCGCCGCGCCGAGCCCAAGGTGTTCGAGGCGGCCCGCGATTTTGTTCAGCAGGGCCTGCAAGGCAGCGTGCTCAGCTGCGATCACACGCGGCGCAATGCGCCGGAGGTGCTCGCGGTGCTGAACGCGGTGTTCGGACAAGCGCAAGACGAAGGGCAGTTCGCGGGCTTCCGCATCCATTCGACGGCGCTGGGCTCTGTCTCGGGCGCCGGCGCCAGTCGACTGCCTCTGGTGTTGCGCGAGCCCCAGGGTCGCGCACTGCAAGCGGGTGATGTCCCATGGCGAGACACCTTGACCCTGCCCCGCATCGAGCCCGAGCAGCGGCTGCGACAGCAAGAAGCCGATCGGGTTGCCTCTGCCGTGCACACTGTGCTGGCCGGCGGAGTGGAAGCGAGCGAGATTCAGGTGCTGTGCCGCAAGCGTGAATCACTGCGGCTGGTGTCGTCGTCGCTGGCAGCCCTCGGCGTACCGTGCGCGGCGGTCGAGGAAGCCTTGTTGATTGACGCGCCTGAGGCGCGTGACCTGATCGCCGTGCTGGACGCGCTCGCCTCGCCGGGCCATGCCTTGTCGCTGGCGCAGGTCTTGAAGAGCCCGATCTTTGCGTGCAGCGACGATGATCTGGTCCGCTTGGCGACTGCCGTCAAGGCGGCCAGCGAGCCCATGAATCCGCTGGCCTGGTGGCATGCATTGCACCGCCTGCCGGAGCCGAGTGCCGCCCTGCAGCGCGCCCGACAGTTGCTGGCTGATTGGCAGCAAGCGGCCCGCGAGCTGCCGCCGCACGACCTGCTTGACCGCATCGTGTCCGATGGCGACGTGATGGCGCGCACGCTGGCTGCAGTGCCGCCCACCCGCCGCGCGGCGGCGCAGGCCGCGATCGAGGCCGTGCTGGCGCAATCGTTGACCCTGGATGGCGCGCGCGGCGCGACGCCGTACAACTTCGTGCGCGCATTGCGCCGCCGGCGGCTGCCGATCACCGTGCCTGTGTCGTCCGACGCGGTGCAGCTGCTGACGATCCACGGCGCCAAGGGGCTTGAAGCGGAAGTCGTGTTCGTCATGGACACCCAGCCCGAGTCGCCGAAAGCCGAGAACGCGTCCCTGCTGGTGCACTGGCCTGTGCAGTCTGGGCATCCACTGACCTGCGCGTTCGTCTACGCCGAGTCCCGGTGTCCGCCGTCGCTGGCGCCGCTGTTTGCCGAAGAGCAGTCGGCTCGGCGCCGCGAGGAACTCAACGGCCTGTACGTCGCGATGACCCGCGCCAAGCACCGCATCGTGTTCAGCGGCACCGCCCCGCACCACGCCTCGGCGCTGCCCTCGTGGTGGCACCGGCTGGAGCCGCATGCCGTTGACTGGTCACCCCATCCCGCCCAGGCGGCCGCGCTCGATGCCGCGCTGCCCCCCGCGCGGCTGCTGGTGCTGCCGCCTTGGCAGGCCCGGCCATCGGCCTCATCGGCGACCGTTGCCGAGCGCGATGCAGCGAGTCGCGACAGCGCCGCCAGCCGGCTCGGGCAGGCGGTGCATCGGGTGCTCGAATGGGCAGTCCGACAGGAGCACCAACAGAAGGCGGTGTGGTCACTCGAGACGCTTTGCAGCGCTGCAGCCCGTGAATTCGGCGCGGAGGTGCAAGCCTGCCTGCAAGTGACCCGCGCGATCCTGGGCAGTGCGTCTTGCCAGCGCTTCTTCGACACTCGGCAGCTGATCTGGGCGGCCAACGAGGTCAGCGTGGTCGACGCCGGCGAATCGCTGCGCATCGACCGCCTCGTGCACTGCCGGGCCATTGACGGCGAGCCTGAGTCCTGGTGGGTGCTCGACTACAAGCTCAGCCATGCACCCGATCAACTGGGCGCCTACCGTCAACAGCTTTCGCGCTATCGGCAGGTGGTCTCGCGTTGGCAGCCGGGGGCTGTGGTCCGCAGCGCATTCATCACCGGCAGCGGTGCGGTGATCGAGACGGACTGAGCACCGCAGAGCCGCGCTGAGCGCGGTTCGCCTCGCCATTTGCGGGCAAAAGCACGGCAAACGCCCACGATTTCACGGCTTGGCCTCCATCCGCGGGCGTTTCAAATAGGGAACATCTGATATCTCTGAACATGACCGACGCGGCATCCTCCCCGGCCAATACGCGACCGAACTCTCTCGGCCGCAATTTCGGCCGCTTCGAGTTATTGAAGCTGCTGGGTAAGAGCGACGGCAGCATGGTCTGGCTGGTGCTCGATCCACAGATTGAGCAGCAGCTGGTGCTGACGCTACCGCGCGTGCAACCCATCGACGCGGCTGCCATGGAGCGCTGGTCGACACAGGTGCGGCAAGCCGCTCGCCTCGATCACCCCAACCTCGTGTCGGGTGTCGAGGTCGGCGTCCAGGAGCAATGGCCTTACCTGGCGGCAGATCGCACACGCGGTGTCACCTTGGGTGAGTGGCTGATCGAGCACCCGAATCCGGCACCGATCGAAGCGGTCCGCTGGGTCTGCGAAGTGCTGGAGGGCTTGGCCTTTGCGCATGAGTCCGGCGTGGCCCACCATGATCTGCAACTGCACAGCTTGCAGATCGGCGAGTCGGGCCATGTGCAGGTGATGGCCCTGGGCACCGCCAGCGGACAGGGAACGCCTGCGGCCGAGCCTGCCAAGCGCGGGCTCGATCACGCGACACTGGTCGAAGCCGACGCCTTGCGCGCACAGCGCGAGGCGGCTGAGCGTGATGTGCTGGCCTGTGGACTGCTGCTGCATCAACTGCTCAGCGGCACGGCAGTGCTCGATGAACCCGACCTCTCCAAAGCCTTGCGCCGTCTGCCACCGTTTGGCCGCGAGCTGGTGCGCCTGCCATGGAACACGGTGCATCCCATCCCCGAGGCGCTGCGCGCCATTGCCAACCGAAGCACGGCCGGACAACCGCGACAGCGCTATCTCAGCGCGCGAACTTTCCTGCGGGCCTTGCAAGGCTGGCTTGAAGCCGAGGCGCTCGGGCGCGATGGGCCTCTCGAACTGATGTTGGACCGGCTGCGCACCGTGGGTGCGTTGCCGGCGTTGGCGGGCATGAGCGGTCGTGTCGAGCGACTGGCGGCGATGGACGGCCACCACACCGAGGAAATCTCGCGCCACATCCTGCGCGACATGGCCTTGACCTTCGAACTGCTGCGCGAGGTCAACTCGGCGCAGGTCCAGGGCACGCAGGCCTCGGGATCGGCGCCCGTGCTGACGATCCGCCGTGCGATTGCACTCATCGGCTTGAATGGCGTCAGGCTGGCTGCCAATGGACTGCGCCAATGGCCCGGCCCATTGTCGGAAGCTGGTGCACAGGCGTTGCGGGCCCTGATGGACCGGGTGCGCCTCGCCGGCTACACCGCGCAGGCTTTGCGGCCGGCAGGCTACGACGCCGAGGTCGTGTACCTGGTGACGGTGTTCCAGAACCTGGGGCGGCTGCTGGCGCAATACCACTTCCCCGATGAATACGAACAGATTCGCGTGTTGATGCGCAGCCTGCCCCCGCCGCCAGATGCACCGAAAGGCACTGCGCCCGCTCCAGGCTGGAGCGAAGCGGACGCGTCGTTCGCCGTGCTGGGCATCGACATTGAGGCGCTGGGCGCCGCGGTGGCTCGTCACTGGGGATTGGGCGACGAGATGTTGCACATGATCCGCCGCCTGCCAACCGACCTGCCGGTGCGCACACCGGACACCGACATCGACGTGCTGCGCCTCACCGCGAGTGCGGCCAACGAAGCGGTCGACGCCGCTTCGAACCCGTCCGCCGAACCGGCGGATGCTGCCGTCAATAAAGCGGTGCGCGGCAGTGCGGCGCGCCAGTCTGTCGCGGTGCGCTATGCGCGCAGCCTCAACCTGACACCCAAGCTCGTGCAAGAGGCCCTGGTCGCCGCGCGCGATGCGCTGCGCACCGGTGAGCCGGTTCAGACCGCCGCGCCGCGCGAGGACATGCCGCCGGTCGCCGAAAGCCCTGTGACCGCAGCAAATTGACATGGGGCAGATGACGTTCGATGCCACCGCGCCACAGCGACTGAGCCGATTCGAACTGCGCCGGGTGTTGGGTCAGGGCGCGCAGGCCAGTGTCTGGCTGGCCTTCGACCCGCACCTGGAGCGCGAGGTCGCCGTCAAGATCATGCGGCGCAACGGCGTCAGCGCGGCCGGTGACGACACGCAATGGCTGCACGAGGCGCGCAGCGTCAGCCGGTTGACCCATCCGAACATCGTTCCGGTGTTCGAAGCCGATGTCCACGACGGCCAACCCTTCCTGGTCTTCGAGTACGTGGCCGGCCACACGCTGACCGAGGTGCTGAAGGCCCAGGGCGCCTATGAGCCGCAGAAAGCGGTGGCGATCGCCGTCGAGATCCTCAGTGCTTTGCAGGCGGCGCACGAAGCTGGCCTGGTGCACCGTGACCTGAAGCCGTCGAATGTGCTGATCGACCCGGCTGGCCGCGCGCGGGTGATGGACTTCGGCATCGCGGTGAAAGCCAATGATGCGTCGCATGCCAACCGCGTGGTCGGCACACCGGGCTACCTGTCGCCCGAAGCGGCGCTCGGGCTGTCGCCCACGCCTGCGATGGATGTGTTCGCCGCCGGGCTGCTGCTGGCCGAGTTGTTGGCTGGCCGACGTGTGATGGTCGAGAGCGATGCGAACCGTGCGGTACACCGCGCCATCAACGAAGACCTGGCCTTGCCTGAGTGCACCGGCCCCGAAGTCGACGACAAGCTGCGCGCGATCGTGCTGCGGGCGATGGCCCGCGACACGGCCCGGCGCTATCCGAGTGCAGCGGCGTTCCGCGAGGCCTTGCAGTCCTGGGCGCAACCCACTGTGGCCGGGGGTGCCTCAGTGGGCAGCGCCGCGGCCAGCAATGGCACGCTCGATTTCCTGTTGCGCCGCATGCGCCACAAGAGCGACTTCCCGGCGCTGTCGGACGCGGTCTCGCGCATCCAGCGCGTGGCCACCTCGGAGACCGAGAGCCTCAACAGCCTGGCCAACGAAATTCTGAAGGATGTGGCGCTCACCAACAAGCTGCTGCGCGTGGTCAATACCGCGAGCTACCGGCATGCAGGCGGCGGCAGCATCAGCACCATCTCGCGCGCGGCGGCGCTGGTCGGCTTTGCCGGCATCCGCAACATGGCGCTCAGCCTCGTGCTGCTGGAGCACATGCAGGACAAGGCGCATGCCAACCTGCTGAAGGAGGAGTTCCTGCGCTCGCTGCTGGCCGGCATGCTGGCCAGCGAGCTGTGCGCCTCGGGGCGCGAGAGCGAAGAAGCTTTCATCGGCTCGATGTTCCAGAACCTGGGCCGTCTGCTCAGCGAGTTCTATTTCCCTGACGAAGCTCGCCAGATTCGGAGCCTGCTGGGCCGCGGCTCGGCGCCGGGCGATGCACCGAAGCCGAGTGCCGAAGAGTCGGCCTCGGTCCAGGTGCTGGGGCTGAGCTACGAGGCACTGGGCATCGGCGTGGCGAAGTCCTGGGGCCTGCCCGACAGCCTGCAGCGCTGCATGCGCAAGCCCGCGGGCGATCCGCCCACCCGCGCGCCCGATGCGTCCGCCGAACGGCTGCGCTGGCTGGCGATGGCCGCCAATGACCTGACCGACACACTGCTGCGGGCCGACCCGGCCACGGCCGCCGCGGCCGTGGGCCAAACCGCCGAGCGCTATGCGCGCGTGCTGGGTTTGAGCGCGAAACACATCTCCGAGGTGACTGCGCAGGCCCGCGTCAAGCTCGCGGATTCGGCGCGCGCGATGAGTTTGTCGGTCAGCAGCACCTCGCGTGCTGCGCGACTGCTGGCGCCGGTGGCCGCCCCGGCGCCAACGCAAGGCAGCACCCTGACCGCGGGTGAGGTGCAGATCATCGGCACCGATTCGCTGTCGCCGCACGAGCTTCAGGCGATGAGCTTGACGCCGACCCAGGCCTTCGACCCGACCGTCGCCGTGCCACCGCCTGCAGCAGGGCAGGCCGCCGACATCCTGGCCGCCGGCATCCAGGACATCACCAATTCGATGGTCGAGGACTTCAAGCTCAACGAGGTGTTGCGCATGATCCTTGAGACCATGTACCGCGCCCTGGGCTTTCGCCGCGTGCTGTTCTGCCTGCGCGACCCGAAGACCGACACACTGACCGGCCGCTTCGGCCTGGGCGACAGTGCTGAAGCGGCAGCCGCGCTGTTCAAGGTGCCGCTGAAGGGCGGCACCGATCTGTTCGCCGCGGTCTGCTTGAAAGGTGCCGACACATTGATCCGCGATGCCGGCACGCCTGCGATGGCGGCGCGGTTACCGGCCTGGTACCGAAAGACGGTGAATGCACCATCGTTCCTGCTGCTGCCCTTGCTGATGAAGGGCGCGCCGTTCGCGATGATCTATGCCGACCAGGCCGAGGCCGGCGGCATCGAGCTCGACGAGAAGGAGCTGTCGCTGCTGCGCACCCTGCGCAACCAGGCGGTGATGGCGTTCAAGCAGTCGAACTAGCGCGCGATCAATCGCCGCTTGCCGGCAGCGCATGCACCTGCGTGTAAGGCTCTCCGATGGAGTCAAGGAACGCGGCCAGCTCGCTTGGTGGACCGGTGGTGTAGAACGTCGTCACGGGCGCTACACCCTGCGAAATCGTTGTTGACGCTGACAGCACGCGCGACAGCTGGCTGGCGATGGCCTCCGAGGGCTCGACGATCGTCACTGCGTCGCCTGCCATCCTCGCGATGGCGTCAACGAGGAACGCATAGTGCGTGCAGCCCAACACGATCGTGTCTGCGCCTGCGTCGAGGCCTGGGCGGAGGTAGGTTTCCAGAAGCCGCTGCGTCAAGTCATCGTGAAATCGCCCGCGCTCGACCTGATCGGCCAGCCCCGGGCAGGCTTGCAGCATGACCTGCGTGTCCGCGCCGTAGGTGCTGCACAGGCGCGCGACGGATGGGCTGCGGATCGTGTTGCTGGTCGCCAGCACGAGTACGACCTTGGAGTGGCTGATCTGGACGGCCGGCTTGATGGCCGGCTCCATCGCGACGATGGGTACCGAATACTGCTCGCGCAGGCTCCGCGCCGCGACAACACTGGCCGTGTTGCAGGCGATCACCAGCGCCTTGGCGCCTTGCCCCCACAGGAACTGGGCAATTTTTTGGGCACGGCCTTCAACGAATGAATCCGATCGATCACCGTAAGGCGCATTCCCGGAATCGGCCACATAGGTAAAAGATTCGCCCGGCAGCTTCGCCCTCAGCGCGCGCAAGACAGAGAGGCCTCCAACGCCTGAGTCATAGACGCCGATCGATGCGGACATCGCCGCCGGATTCAGCATGCGCTCACGCTCAGAGGCCATGAAGGTGACGAGCCTGACCCCGGCACTGGTCACAACGGTTGGGGCTGCTTCGTTCCCGACCTGACCCGGTTGGCCGCGCTTCCATGCGGGGAGGCCCGTCGCTGCCGATTGTAGTTGCCCGTTGTGTACCGGCTGGCGGCAAGGTCAGCGCAGCTGCAGCGCGTCGTCGCCGAACGCCAGCCCCAGCGGCTCGATCAGCAGGCGCTTCGGTCCGGCTTCAATGTGCCCTGCCACCCAGGCACGCACGCCCTGGGCTTCGGCCACGGCAACGGTGCGCGCGGCCTGATCTGCCGGCACGAACAGCGCGAAGCCTGCGCCCATGTTCAGCGTGCTGTAGGCCTCTAAGTCGTCCTGCTGAGCATGTTGCTGGATGAACTTCAATACCGGCGGCACGTCGGGCACGGTGTGTATGCGGTAGGTGTGCGTGGCCGGGTGGCGCAGCAGCTTGCGCCAGCCGTGGCCGGTGATGTTGGCGCAGTAGTGCGTCGTGATCCCGGCCTGGTACAGCGCTTCGGTGACCGGTGAATACAGCACGGTCGGTGCCAGCAGGGCATCGCCGTAGGTCACGGTGGACACGCCAGGTTCGACCGGGGTCAGATAGCCCTCGGGCAGGCGCTCGACCAGCTTGCGTGCCAGGCTCAGCCCGTTGGCGTGAATGCCGCTGGAGGCCAGCAGCACGATGGCATCGCCCGGCGCGAGCTTGTCGCCGACCGACAACCGAGTCTTCGGGTTGATCAGTCCGGTGCACGAAGCGGCCAGGTCGATGCGGCCTGCCTCGACAATGCCCGCCAGTGCGGGCGTTTCACCGCCGCCCCAGGCCACGCCGCAGCGGTCGCAGGCGGCTTTCCAGCCGTTGACCAGCGCCTGTGCGCGTTGCCCATCGCCGAACCAGTCGGAACCGCCCGCCGCCCAGTAGGCCTGCACCACCAGCGGCGTGGCGCCCACGGTGATCAGGTCGTTGATGGCCATCGCGATGGTGTCCTGCGCGATCGCGTCGTAGTAGCTGCGGCCCGTGAGCCGCTGCATCTCGTCGGCCACCAGCGACTTCGAACCCAGGCACTCGACGATGCTGGCCAGGTAGAACGGTCCGACATCGACCACATAGGCCGACTCGCCGCGTGATGCGGGCACCTCGCTGAAGCCATGCGCAGCAAGGTGAGCGCCCGTGGCCGCAGCGGCGCGCTGAGCAGCAACCTTCAGCGGGTCGATCAGGTCGTAATTGACGCCCGATTGCTCGTAACTCAGCGTGCCATGGTCGGGCGAGGAGGGGGGTGTGGAGGTCATGGGGCAGGGCGGGTGGGCCGCAGAGGTCGCGGCGCAGTGCCGCAGCGGTGAATGCCCTTGGATTATCCGGCAGCCCTGTGCGAGGCCGAGAGGTTGGCGGCTGGGCTTCTAGAATCGATTGATGAGTTACTTGGTGCTGGCCCGCAAATACCGACCGCGCAATTTCGACACGCTGGTGGGGCAGGAACATGTGGTGCAGGCGCTGTCGAATGCGCTGACCCAGGGGCGCTTGCACCATGCCTACCTGTTCACTGGCACGCGCGGCGTCGGCAAGACGACGGTCTCGCGCATCCTGGCCAAGGCCCTGAACTGCACTGGTGCCGACGGCCAGGGGGGCGTCACCGCGCACCCGTGCGGCGTCTGCAATGCCTGCCGCGACATCGATGCCGACCGCTTCATCGACTACATGGAGCTCGACGCTGCCAGCAACCGGGGCATCGACGAGATCCGTGACCTGATCGAGCGTGCCGCCTACAAACCGACCGTGGGGCGCTTCAAGGTCTTCATGATCGACGAGGCACACCAGCTCACGCGTGACTCGTTCAATGCGTTGCTGAAAACGCTGGAAGAGCCGCCCGACTACCTGAAGTTCGTGCTCGCCACCACCGAGCCCGACAAGATGCTGCCGACGGTGCTTTCGCGCTGCCTGCAGTTCAATCTGCGGCCGATGGGGCTGCACACCCTGCAGGAGCATCTGGCTCGCGTGCTGGCCGATGAGGGCATCGCCACCGAGCCCGGTGCGCTGCGACTGCTCGCGCGGGCGGCACGGGGTTCGATGCGTGATGCGCTGTCGATCGCTGACCAGGCGGTGGCCTTCGGCGGCGGTGCGTTGCTTGAGGCCGGTGTACGCGACATGCTCGGTGCGGTCGATCGCAGTCATGCCATTCGCCTGATTGACGCGTTGGTCGTGGGCGACGGGGCCGCGCTGCTGGCCGAGGCCGATGCGCTGCGGGCGCTGGGCCTCTCCGCACGCGGCACGCTGGAAGAGATGGCTGAGCTGCTGCAGCAGATGGCGGTGGCGCAGGCCGTGCCCGATGCACTCGACGCCAGTGATGCCGAATCGGCAGCGGCCGTGCGGCTGGCGTCGCTGTTGGCAGCCGACCAGACGCAACTGTTCTACAGCATGGCGCTGCATGGCCGCGCTGAGTTGGCGCTGGCACCCGACGAGCACAGTGGCCTCGTGATGGTGCTGTTGCGCATGCTGGCGTTCGGCCCACCGGCTGGCGCGCGGACGGTTGAGCCGGCAGCTGTCAAGGTTCAGCCCACGGCCAAGCCCACGGCGTCGGCCGCCTTGGCACGTGCTCCGGCACTCGCCCGCGCGGTAGCCCCGCCCGTGCTGCCCGTGACCACGCCCCAGGTGTCCGAGTCGACGCCACCCCCGTGGGTCGATGCGCCATGGCACGACGAGGTGAGCCCAGCCGTTTCAGCGGTGGCGGGTGTGGTGGCCGCCTCAGCGGAGATGCCTGAAGCCATCGCTAAACCGCTTGGGGAGCGCTGGAACGAGATCGTGCAGACATTGATAGAGGCCGGCAGCATTTCTGCGATGGTGCGCGAGCTGGCCCTCCAGTCGCAGTGCGTGCGGATGGAAGATGCGGTTTCACCACCACTGTGGGTGCTTCAGGTCGAACGCGAGACGCTGCGCGCACCCGCACAGCGCGACAAGCTGGAAGCCGCACTGGCGCTGCATTTGGGCGGACCGGTGAAACTCGATGTCCTGGCTGGGCCGGTGCAGGACACCCCTGCCATTCGCGCCAGCGCCGAGCGCTTGCGCCGACAGCAGGAGGCCGAGCAGATCCTTGCCGATGACCCGGTGGTGCGCACACTGATGGCGCAATTCAGCAGCGCGCGCATCGTGCCGGGCTCAGTCAAGTACCAGTGAAATCAACGCACAGAAAACAGCCAAACCCTTGATGTCCATGAAGGAGACGACGCCATGATGAAGAACCAGTTGGCCGGCTTGATGAAGCAGGCTCAGGCGATGCAGGACAACCTGAAGAAGGCGCAGGATGAGTTGGGCTCGATCGAGGTCGAAGGCCAGTCCGGTGCCGGCTTGGTCAAGGTCACGATGACTTGCAAGCACGACGTCAAGCGCATCGTCATCGACCCCAGCCTGCTCGCTGACGACAAGGACATGCTCGAAGACCTGGTCGCTGCGGCCTTCAATGACGGCCTGCGCCGCGCCGAAGAGGTGTCGCAGGAGAAGATGGGTCGGCTGACCGCTGGCATGCCGTTGCCGCCGGGCATGAAGTTCCCGTTTTGAGTGGCTTGCCACTGACCTCACATCCGCGTGGCTGAACCTGCCTTAGACGCGCTGGTGGACGCCTTGCGTCGGCTGCCCGGTGTCGGCGAGAAGTCGGCGCGGCGCATGGCGTTGCACCTGCTGCAGCACGACCGCAGCGGCGCGCAGCGGTTGGCGCTGACGCTGCAAGCGGCAGTGGCCAACGTGCGGCATTGCGCGCGCTGCCACACCTTCACCGAGAGCGAGGTCTGCAGCATTTGCGCCGACAACCAGCGCGATGCGCGGCTGCTGTGCGTGGTCGAGACGCCGGCCGATCAGTCGGCCATGGAGCGCACCGGCAGCTACGTGGGCTACTACTTCGTGTTGATGGGGCGGCTGAGCCCGCTCGACGGCATCGGGGTGCACGACATCGGGCTGCAGGCGCTGCTCAGCCGTGCTTCCGAAGACGGCGTCGAGGAGGTCATCGTCGCGACCAACTTCACCGCCGAGGGCGAAGCGACCGCGCATGCGGTTGGTGAGGCCTTGAAAGCGTGCGGTCTCCGGGTGACGCGGCTGTCGCGCGGCGTGCCGGTGGGCAGCGAACTTGAATACGTCGATCTGGGCACCATCGCACATGCGCTGGTTGATCGCCGCTGAAGGTATTTCCTAGGACGCTATTCCCATGACAAACGTCAGCACCTGGTGCATCTTGATCGCGGCCGTGATGCCTATCGCCTGTGCTGGCATCGCCAAGTGGGGCGCCTTCTCCAAGCCCGCGTCCGACGGCGGCTACGACAACAACCACCCACGAGAGTGGTTGTCTCGCCAGCAAGGCTGGCGTCTGCGTGCCAACGCGGCGCAGGCCAACTGCTTCGAGGCGCTGCCGTTCTTCATCGGCGCGCTGCTGCTGGCGCAGCAGATGGGGGCGCCGCAACACCGTGTCGATGTGCTGGCGGTCGGCTTCATCCTGCTACGCAGCGTCTATGTCGCGCTGTATCTGGCCGACCGAGCCGGCCTGCGCAGCCTGGTGTGGGTGGCGGCGCTTGCCGTCAACATCGCGTTGCTGTTTTCCGGCGGCTGACCACAAAGTGACCCGCTGTGCGGCCTATTTGGCCGCCAGCTCCACCGTTTTTCGGGTGCTGGCGGGCAGCGTCTTCGTCACGCGTTTCGGTGCCTTGCCTTTGACCGAGGTGCGATGGCCTGCGGTTGCGACACGCGCCGTTGCTTTTGCTCGTGTCGATGCGACACGGGTGGTGCTCGCCCTGCGTGCCGGCTTGTAGATCACGATGGCAGAACCCGGCTTGAAGCGGGCGATCGTCGTGACCGAATTCCACTCCGCCACTTGAGCCGTGGTGACACGGTAGCGGCGCGCGATGCGAGCCACGGTGTCCGCCTTGCCGGCCTTGATGACCACGCGCCGCCGCGCGGGCAGGTCGGGTGACAGTTGCATCATGGCGTTTTCGGCCAGGTGCTCGGCCACATCGGTGGTTCGATGCTCACTGCGCGGCACCAGCAGGGTCGAGCCGGCCTTGACCAGCATGCGCGGTGGAATGCGGTTGACGTCGCGCAACGCGGTCTCACTCATGCCGACGAGGCGTGCGGCCTCGGCGGGCCGCATCGTTTTCGGCGCGACCCATGCCGTCCAGCTGGCGAGCGGTGCGCGATGCTCCGAGAGCCTTCGGATGAAGGCACTGGCGTTGTCGTAGGGCAGCAGCACTTGTGGCGTGCCCGCAGCCAGGATCACGGGCTTGTTCATCTGCGGGTTCAGCGTCTTGAACTCGTCCAGTGTCACCCCGGCCAGCCGCGCAGCCAGGTCCACGTCGATATCGCGCTGGATCGGCACGCCCAGAAAGTACGGGTGGTTGGCGATCGAGGGCAGGGTCAGCGCAAAAGACTCCGGCGAGCTGACGATGTTCTTGACCGCCTGCAGCTTGGGCACATAGTGGCGGGTCTCATCAGGCATTCTGAGGCTGAGGTAGTCCGTGGGGAGCCCGGCTTTCTGGTTGCGTGACATGGCGCGCTGCACGCTGCCTTCGCCCCAGTTGTAGGCTGCCAGCGCCAGGTGCCAGTCACCGAACATCGAATGCAGGCGCTGCAGGTAATCGAGTGCGGCGCGGGTCGATGCCAGCACATCGCGGCGGTCGTCTCGGAAGATGTTCTGCTTCAACGCAAAGTCGCGTCCGGTGGCCGGCATGAACTGCCACATGCCCGAGGCCTTGGCCGATGAAATCGCCTGCGGGTTGAAGGCGCTTTCGATGAACGGCAGCAGGGCCAGTTCGGTGGGCATGCCACGGGCCTCCAATTCCTCGACGATATGGAACAGGTAGCGACTGCCGCGGGTCGTCATTCGCTCGACGTACTCCGGGCGGCTGGCGTACCAGCGCTCGCGCTGGCGGACGAGGTCGGTGTCGAGATCCGGCATCTTGAAACCTCGGCGCACGCGGACCCACAAGTCGGCCTGTGCTTCGGCATCGTTGAGGTTCACGCTCACCTCGGGTCGGACTGGATCGACGGGCGCTGCAACGGCGGATTGCGCTTTGGAAACATTCGCGCCTTGCCTGCCGGCGCCATCGACCGGGGCCGAATCGGCCATGGCAGACATCGGCGTTGCGCCACCGCCGGCTGACGAGGCGGTGTCCCCGCGGCTGGCGCATCCGCTGCCGATCCACGCGGTGGTGCACACCAGCAGGGCGATCAGCGCCGCCCTGCGCCACGGGTGTGTCGGTTGATCGGTCATCGGAAATCGTTCTTCCATTGGCGCAGTGCAGTGAACACGTCAACTGGCTGATCGCTCTGCGCGCCCTGATGACGTGCAGCGGCTATCACTGCAGTCGAGCCGCAGCGCAGAAATGGGTTGATGTCCAGCTCGGTCTTGAGCCGACTGGGGACAGTGAACAAGCCAGCAGCACGTTGCTGTTCGCAGTGCAGCGTGTAGCGCGCGAGTTCGGCATTGTCGGGTTCGACAGCGCGGGCAAATTTCAGGTTGGACAACGTGTACTCATGCGCGCAGCACACGAGCGTGTCGGTCGGCAGCACCGCCAATGCTTGCAACGACTGGTACATCTGCGGCGGTGTGCCCTCGAACAGGCGACCGCATCCGCCTGAGAACAAGGTGTCACCGCAAAACAGCACGGGCTCTTGGGTGTCGGTGCCGTCCGCGGCGCCGGGTCGAGGACGATGGAAGTAAGCGATGTGACCCGCGGTGTGTCCTGGCACATCGATGACGCTGAAATCCATCCCCAGCACCTGCACCGAGTCACCACCGCGTACCCGGACGCACGGGTCAGGGATGACTTCCAAGGCGGGTCCGTAAACGGGACCAGTCAGGCGTGGCAGCAGGGCTGGCACACCGCCGATGTGATCGTTGTGGTGGTGCGTCAATAGAATCGCCGCAAGCCTGAGTTGCAGGCGATCGAGTGCGGCCAGCACTGGCGCGCTGTCTCCCGGGTCGATCACGATGGCGTCGACGCCGTTGTGAAGCACCCAGATGTAGTTGTCGGTGAACGCGGGCAGTGCGATTAAATTCATGACGGAAACCGCGATAGGTGAATCGGTGCCGAGTATAGGTTTGGGTGCATGGCTGGCGACCCCGCCTGGTGCCTATTTGCTGTCCTGGGAACAGCGACACCTTGATGCGGCTGTGGCCGACGTGTTTGGCTTTCACGCCGTGCAACTCGGTCTACCGGTACTCGATGCACTGCGCAACAACCGCATGCCGCACCGCTGGCTGGCGGTGGATATCGCGCACCGGCTGGGCAACAGCGCGACGAATCAATGCTCGGCGGACCGTGTGGCCGCGTTGAATTGCGACTTCGACGCGCTGCCGTTCGACAGCCAGAGCCTCGATCTCGTGGTCTTGCCGCACACGCTCGAACTCGCGCGCGATCCGCACCAGACCCTGCGTGAAGTCGAGCGGGTGCTGATGCCCGAAGGACGGGTGGTCATCATTGGCTTCAACCCGACCAGCCTGTGGGGCATGCGCCAGCAGACGGGTCGTGCGCGACGCCGCCTGGGTCTGGGCGCCAGCACCGCGCTGTACCTGCCGCGCGAAGGCGACTTCATCGCTTACCGCCGTCTGCGAGACTGGTTGCGGCTACTCAGTTTCGAGGTAGAGACCGGACGCTTTGGCTGCTATCGACCGCCTATGCATTCGGAGCACTGGCTGGCACGGTTCGGCTGGATGGAAAACGCGGGCGAGCGCTGGTGGCCGGTACTTGGCGCGGTCTACGCGCTGACGGCGGTGAAGCGGGTGCGCGGCATGCGACTGGTGGGGCTGGTGCGTGATCAGCGCTCTCAGGTGAGGGCGTCATCGGCCGTGGTGTCGCGGCAGGTGCGTCATCGCGAGGCCCAAGGGCTCGTGCATGAACTGGCCGAGCATGAGTGATCTGAGCGTGTGCACGAAACCATGAACGACACCTTGTCGATACAGCGTCCGCGGGTCACCGTTTACACCGATGGCGCCTGCAAAGGCAATCCAGGGCGCGGGGGCTGGGGCGCGTGGCTGAGCACCGAGGGGCACGAGAAGGAACTGTTCGGTGGTGAGCTGCTGACCACCAACAATCGCATGGAGTTGACGGCGGTGATCGAGTCTCTGGCCTCGCTCAAGCGCACCTGCACGGTGGTGATCTACACGGACAGCGAGTACGTCCGCAAGGGCATCACCGAATGGATCCACGGCTGGAAGCGGCGTGGCTGGACAACGGCCGACCGAAAGCCGGTGAAGAACGCCGAACTCTGGCAGCGGCTGGATGCACTGTGCGCGCTGCACGATGTCAGCTGGCGGTGGGTCAAGGGCCATTCCGGCGATCCAGGCAACGAGCGCGCCGACGCACTGGCCAACCGCGGGGCTGCTGAGGCGGCCTGACTTCGGCGTGGTTCAAACGTCCGACAGCTCGCCGTTCAGGCGCCGACTCGATCGCATTTACCTGGCCTACACCGTGGGCTTCATCGGGTTCGTGCTCGGGCTGGCCGCGCTGGAGCAGATGGGGCTGCCCAAGCACTGGATCGGCGTCATTTTTCTGTTGTCTACGGTGTTGCTGTACGCAGGCATCGGCGTCTTCAGCCGTACCACCGATCCCGCCGAGTATTACGTGGCCGGCCGCCGGGTTCCGGCGTTCTACAACGGCATGGCCACAGCGGCCGACTGGATGTCGGCGGCGTCGTTCATCGGCCTGGCCGGCACGCTGTACCTGCAGGGCTACGGCGGACTGGCATTCGTGCTGGGCTGGACCGGTGGTTACTGCCTCGTGGCGCTGCTGCTGGCCCCGTATCTGCGCAAGTTCGGTCAGTTCACGATCCCTGACTTCCTGGGTGCGCGTTTCGGCGGCAAGCTACCGCGTGCAGTTGGCGTCCTCGCGGCGGTGCTGTGTTCCTTCGTTTACCTGGTCGCGCAGATCTACGGTGTCGGGTTGATCACGGCGCGCTTGACGGGCGTTGATTTCGTGATCGGCATCTTTCTCGGTCTGGGCGGCGTACTGGTGTGCTCATTCCTGGGCGGTATGCGGGCAGTGACCTGGACCCAGGTGGCCCAGTACATCATCCTGATCTGCGCCTTCCTGGTGCCAGTGATGTGGTTGTCCATCAAGCAGACGGGCGTACCTATTCCGCAACTGGTTTATGGCGCACAGCTGGCCAAGGTGACCGAGCGCGAGCGGCAACTGCTCAACGACCCGAAGGAGCAGGAGGTCATTGCGGCGTTCAAGGCCCGTGCGCAGGACTACGCCGCGCGCCTCGTCGATGTGAAGGCGTCGCTTGCCCACGAACGCCAGACCGGTCTCCGCATGGTGGAGACGCTCAAGGCCGAGAACGCATCGCTGGCTGAGATCCAGGCCGCCGAAAAAGCCCTGCTGCGCATCCCCAAGAACGAGGCCGCCGCACGCGAGGAGTGGACGCGTGAAGTGGCCATCAACGAGGCCCGGGCGCGACCCCTGGCTGGCATGCCGCCGCATGCGCAGCAGTTCGCGGGGGATCCGCAAGGCAGCGAGCAGGAACGCGAGCGATTTGAGCTGTCGCGGCTGAATTTTCTGGCGCTGGTGCTGTGCCTGGTGGTTGGCACCGCGGGACTGCCGCACATCCTGGTGCGTTGCTACACCACGCCATCGGTCAAGGAGGCGCGCCGCTCGGTCACCTGGGCCTTGTTGTTCATCTTTCTCTTGTACATGACGGCGCCAGCGCTCGCCGTCATGGTCAAGTACGAGGTCTTCAACGTGCTGGTCGGCACCCGCTTCGATCAGTTGCCAGCGTGGATATCGACCTGGTCGAAGGTGGATTCATCACTGCTGTCGGTCGTCGACATCAACAAGGACGGGATCCTGCAGCTCGGCGAGATGCGCATCGGTGGCGACATCGTGGTGCTGGCAACCCCCGAAATCGCCGGGCTGCCATATGTGGTGTCCGGGATGGTGGCCGCGGGTGGGCTCGCTGCGGCGCTGTCCACGGCGGATGGCTTGCTCCTGACCATTGCCAATGCGCTGTCACACGACAGCTACTTCAAGATGATCAATCCGCAGGCGTCGGCCGCACGGCGGGTGGCGCTGTCAAAGGTGACACTGCTCGCCGTGGCGCTGGGCGCGGCGGCAGTGGCCGCGCAGCGGCCGACGGACATCGTGTTTCTGGTCTCTGCTGCGTTTTCGTTGGCCGCTGCCGCATTCTTCCCTGCACTGGTGGCAGGCGTGTTCTGGGCGCGGGCGAACCGACCGGGGGTTGTGGCCGGCATGCTCTCGGGATTGGCGGTTACGCTGTACTACCTGGTGCAGAACGAGCCCTGGCTGCGTAGCCTGTTCGGGGTGACGGATCCGCCAGCGCTGTGGTTCGGCATCTCGCCGATTGCCGCGGGCGTGTTCGGCATGGCGATCGGCACGGCGGTGATTGTGTTGGTCAGTCTGCTGACGGCGGCACCAGGCGCTGACTCTGACCGTTTCACCCGCGAGTTGCGCGTTCCGCGTCGTGATTCGCCGGGCCAACCCGGCGAGCAGTAGGCGCCATGGCCCGGGCGCGATATACTCGCGGGCTTGCCTTGCCACACCCAGGTCGACGCTCGGGGTGGCTTCCATGTCGGAATTCACAAGGAGATTCAATGCGTCATTACGAAATCGTGCTGCTGATCCATCCGGATCAGAGCGAACAAGTTCCCGCGATGCTGGAACGCTACAAGGGTGTGATCACCGCCGGCGGCGGCAAGGTTCACCGGGTCGAGGACTGGGGTCGTCGCCAGATGGCGTACCTGATCCAGAAGCTGGCCAAGGCTCACTACCTCTGCATCAACATCGAATGCAGCAAGGAAGTGCTGGCCGAACTGGAAACCGGTTTCCGTTTCAACGACGCTGTGCTGCGCCACCTGACGGTGCTCAAGAGCAAGGCCGAGACGACCCCGTCGGTGATGATGAAGTCATCCGACCGGGACGACCGCCGTGCTCCGCAGGAGTCGGCTGCCTGAACTGTCTGAGTGATGTCGCGTTGGCCGATGGCGCTTGATGAACAGACTGGTTCTGACAGCGCGACTGGTTGAAAAGCACGTTTTGCGCTACACCCCCGCCGGCTTGCCGGCACTCGATTTCAGCCTTCGGCATGAATCGCAGGTCACGCAAAACGGCACGCCGCGTCAGGTGTCGATGGACATCAAGGCGCGCGCGGTGGGCGACATCACCAGCGCAGTGAACGGCCTGGAACTCGGAAGCACGCACGGCTTTGCCGGCTTCCTGGGGTCCCAGCGCAATGGCAAAGGCGTCGTTTTCCATGTGACCGAATTGGATTGAACGTCCGAACGGTTCCGATCTGAACAGAATTTGACAGAGGTTTGATATGCCACCACCACGCGGTAAAGGTAAGTTTTCCAAGGATCGCAAGCCCAAGCGCAACCAGCAATCGCTGCTGTTCCGCCGCAAGCGTTTCTGCCGTTTCACCGTCACCGGTGTGACCGAGATCGACTACAAGGATGTCGAAACACTGCGCGATTTCATCGGCGAGAACGGCAAGATCACGCCGGCCCGCCTGACCGGAACACGCGCTTTCTTCCAACGCCAGTTGACCACCTGCATCAAGCGGGCGCGTTTCCTGGCGATGCTGCCGTACAGCGACCAGCACCGCGTCTGAGGACACCCACATCATGCAAATCATCCTGCTGGAAAAAGTGGCGAACCTGGGCGACCTCGGCGACGTGGTCAAGGTCAAGGACGGCTATGCGCGTAACTTCCTGATCCCGAGCCGTGCCGCACGCCGTGCGACGGCGTCTGCGATCAAGGAATTCGAGGACAAGCGTGCTGAGCTCGAGAAGGCCGCTGCCGAGAAGCTGGCTGCGGCGCAAGCGCTGGGCGAGAAGATGAGCGGCCGCACCGTTCACATCACCCAGAAGTCTGGTGTCGACGGCCGTCTTTTCGGCTCCGTCACCAACAACGACATCGCCGAGGCGCTGACACGCATCGACTTCAAGGTCGCGAAGTCGCAGGTTCGTCTGCCGACTGGTCCGTTGAAGACCGTGGGCGAGCATCTGGTGTCTGTGTCTCCGCACACCGATGTTGTGGTTGAAGTCAAGGTCGTGGTGGTGGGCGAAGCCGCCTGATCTGCACCTGACTCGACGGCGCGGCGGTGATCGCCGCGCTGACGAAACCGCTGCTACCGAGCCTGCATCAGGTTCGGTGGCAGCGGTTTTTGTTTTGTCCGAACGTCAACGTTGCTCCTCACCGCTAGAAGGTGCCTGTCGAACGATTTTGAGTGGCGACGCCTTTCTGGCTGGCCACGCCGCCGCCGACACGGATTAGCACGCCCTTGAATTTCAGGTGCTTGTCAGTGCAACACGCCGTCGCGCCGTGCTGCGAGCACGGCGTTGACTCGGCCTGTCACACCGAGCTTGCTGTAGATCGACTTCAGGTACCACTTGACCGTGTCGACACCGATGCCCAGTGCGCGCGCAATTTCCTTGTTCGATAGCCCGCGCGCCAGCAGTTGCAGCACGTCAGCTTCGCGGCGCTTTAGCGCGTTGACGTTGGCGGTACTGGTGTCGGCCACGGCGATAAGGCTGCCTGAAACGCTGCGGGCTGGCCCGTCGGTCTCAGGGCCCGACCCGGCCAACTCGGCCAGCTTGACCAGCGAGGCACCCCATGGCGCGCGCAGCATCTGGTCGGTCGACACGCGCGTGTGCACTAGGCTCGTGAGCTCGATGAAGCGCTCGCCTTCGTGGAGAAAGCTGCGGCACACGCCGATCCCGATCCCGACGCGTAGCGCCCCCGCAGCCATCTCGAGCGCTTGGTCGAGCCGTCCGATGCCGTCTAGCGCGAGCGCCATGAGGATACGCACCCGGATTTCGAGCCACAGCCCCCGCCGCGCGATGGCGCTGTTCAACACCGGCTGCAGTACCTGTTCCGCCTTCGCCGCCTGGCCCTGTGCCATCAAAACGCGGCTGTGGGCGAGCGCCACGCACTCCCAGCCCCGAGGCGGCGTGGCGCCTCGTGTGATGGACGGCGCGCTGTCCAGGGACAGCTCGTCCTGAGCCTGCGTCAGCCAGCGCTGTGCGGCATCGAGGTCGCCTTGTTCGAGCGCGTGGCGTATGCGCTCGCCGAGCACGGCGGCCCGCAGCCGGGCAAAGCCGAGGTGCTTGACGGTGCGCTCGCCCTCGTCGAGCACATCGCGAGCGGCGTCGGTGTTGCCACGCTGCACCAGCAACCGGCTCGATCCCACATAGGTCGCAATGAAGAAATCGGCGACGCCGCCTTCCACGCCCAGCGCACGGCTGTCCTCTAGCAGGCGACCGGCCTCGTCGAGCTCGTTCATCTCGACCAGCAATTCGCCCAGCAGCGCCTCGGCCAAGCGTGCGGCATGCGACTGCCGCCCGATACCGGTGACGGCCAGTTCGTGCGCGCCGCGGAAGTGTCCGGTTGCCTCGGTGAACCGCCCCAGTTCACGCGCTGCAATGCCCGCGAAGCAACGCCCGTAGACGCCACTGAATGGCCCTTCGGTGCGCTCGTGGAATGGCTTGGCAAGCACCTGCAGTGTGATCGCTTGCTCGTACGCATGCCGCTGCAGCAGGACATAGGTGTAAACGTTGGAGGCGACGGACACGAGCCATGGTCGGTAGCTGGCGTCCGGCGCGATACATGCGCGCACCAAGTCCTCGACGCCGTCGACCTCGTCCCTGTAGATATTCATGCAGGCTTCCACCACGCGCGCTTCAGCCAGCGCCTCGATCACGTCGTCGGTGTCGTCCGTTGTCGCACCGCCGGCGAGGCGGCGCTGTAGTTCCGAGACGGCCAGGGTCAGGGAGCCGCGCGCCTGCGCGGCTCGGTGCGTCAGGCATTGCGCCCAGGCAATCGCCAGTTGCAGTGCCGGCCGGCCCCACAGTTTTTCGGGCGGCAGTCGCTGCACCAACACGCGCAGCGTGCTCATCGCGCTTTGCTGCACCAGCCACATCGCATCGCGCTCCACCAGTTCGATGGCGCGCTCGGTGTCACCGGCTGTCAGCGCATGGCTGACGGCCTCGTCGAGGTGCGCGTGGGCGCTGAACCAAGCCGAGGCCGCGCGGTGCAGTTCTGCCTTGCGGCACGGCGACTGGCGTTCAAGCCGACGCTGCAGATGGGCCGCGAAGAGGTGGTGATAGCGGTACCACTCACGGTGTTCGTCGAGCGGCTGGATGAACAGGTCCAGTTTGTCCAGCCGCTCCAGCATCGCCTGGCTGTCGTCTCGACCGCTGACGGCTGCGCACAGGCCCGCGCACAGGCGATCCAGGATCGAGGTGTCCAGCAGAAACGCCAAAACGTCGACAGGGAGCAGGTCGAGAACGTTCTCGGCCAAGTATTCACCCAGCGCATGGTGGTCTCCACCGAAGGTCGCCGCGACGCCGTCGAGCAGCTGTCCGTAGGGCCGATCTGCCGAACCCAGGTCGTCGGCCGCATTGCGCAACGACAGCGAGGCCAGCTGCAATGCCGCCACCCATCCCTCGGTGCTGGACCACAGCAATTCGACGGTGGCGGCGTCCAGCGGCAGGGCGTTGACGTCGCATAGAAAGGCGTGCGACTCGTCGACTGTGAAGCGCAAGTCCGAGGCGCCGATCTCGCACAGCTCGCCTGCCACGCGCAGACGTGCCAGCGGCAGGTTCGGTCGCTCGCGGCTCATGATGACGATGTGAAAGCGAGGCGGCGCGAACTCCAGCAGTGACTTCACGGTGTCATGCACTTGCCGATCGACGATCAGATGCCAGTCGTCCATGACGAGATAGAAGTCGCGTTGCGCATGCTCGAACGCATTGACCAGTTCGGTCACGACGATGGGCGCCGCATGCTCGGGCCTGGCCTCGAATTGCGCCACCACATCCAACGCCAGGGTGGAGTCGCCCACCCGCACCGCCTCGACAAGGTAGGTGAGGAAGCGGTCGAGCGCGTTGTCTTCGCTCGACAGGCTGAGCCAAGCGACCGCGGCGCCGGTGGCTTGCAGGCGCTCACGCCACTGCACCGAGAGCGTCGTCTTGCCAAAGCCGGCCGGACCATGGATCAGCATCAGGCGGCGATGCCGCTGAGCGTCCAACCGCGCTAGCAGCCGATCGCGCGCCACGAGCGCGCTGTCTCCGGAGGGTGCACGGAACTTGGTCGCTATCAGGCGCGGCCGGTCGGCTCGCATCGGGTTGCGGGTCACGCTACGGCGTTCCTTGTCGAGGCGGTTGAGGTGCTTGAGCTGGAGATTTTCGCGTTCCATTCGCGCAGTGTCGTCTCTAGCACCTTGCCGTAGTTGCTTTTCGGCAGGGCTTCGCTGCACGGTGGAGCAGCTGCGCACCGGACTTCAACATCCCCACTGCGTGTGCGACGCTGCAGCGTCGATGACCTGAATCACTGGCATGCCCAGCTACCGGTGACGCTGGGCCAGAAATCCCGGGGGTAAACCAGCGCGGGTTTCCCCATCTACCCGCTGCTTCCACCCGTATGTTGTAGTGCTTTCTACCCGTCTGGGAGGTGATCCCGCGGCGCTGCGTCCCTACGCTTGCCCACGTGCATCCTCCAGCCTGAATGCGGTCAGTCATGAGCTGGCAGGGCGGAAGGCATGTGACGGCGTAGATGGCCTGTCACTCATCAACCTGGGAATCATTCATGGGCCTACAGATCAACATCGACAACGGCGGAACGCTGACCGACATCTGCATCATCGATGGCCCCCGGGTCGAGAAGACCAAGGTGCTGACGACGCCGTACGACCTCAGCAAATGTTTCTTCGAAGGGCTGGAAAAAGCCTCCGGTGTCGTCTACGGCAAGCCGGATGTGAGGCGATTGCTGGAGGAGGTGGACCTGATCCGCTACTCGACCACACAGGGTACGAATGCCATTTGCGAACGCAAAGGCCCTCGCTTGGGCCTGGTTGCGGACGCGAAGGGTTCGCGCCTGATCGAAGAACTGGCCGCCCACGACCCGGATGTCTATGAGGCCCTGGTCGGTGACCGGGTGGTGTTGCTCGATTCCGCCCTGGTGATGGGCGACAACGCGCAGATGCAGGTCGTCGGTTCGATCAACAAACTGACGGCTGCGGGGGCCAGCCGCATCGTCGTCAGCTTTGGCGGAGCCGATTTCATCGCGGTGGAAAACGCATTCCGCAAGGTGGCGCTGCGCAAGTACCCGCGACATCTGCTGGGCGCCGTGCCGATGCTCTACGGCAGTGATCTCAGCGTCGACAAGGACCCGGTGCGCCGCACCTGGACCGCGCTGATCAACTCCTTCCTGCACCCCGGGATGGAAGCGTTTCTGTACAACGCGGAAAACCGGCTGCGCCAGTTCCGCACCAAAAATCCGCTGTTGATTTTCCGGAACGACGGCGACGCTTCCCGTGTGGCCAAGACCATCGCGATCAAGACCTACAGCTCCGGCCCGCGCGGCGGTGTCGAAGGCGTAAAGGCGTTTGCCAGGGCCTACGGCTATGCGGACGTGGTCGGGATCGATGTCGGCGGGACCACCACCGATGTGTGCCAGTACCTCGCCGGTGGCGTGGCCGAAGTGCGCCGCGGGCACGTCGAGGGCATCAGCGTGTCATTGCCGCTGTGCGAGATCGTCAGCGCAGGCGCCGGTGGCAGCTCGATCATCAAGGTGGTTAGCGGCAAGATCGTTATCGGCCCGGAAAGCGTCGGCGCGGTCCCCGGCCCGGCCTGTTTTGGGCGCGGCGGCCAGTTCGCCACCATCACCGATGCGAGCCTGCTGATGGGCTTGTTCGATCCAAAGTCGTACTTCGGCGGCGGCATGGGCCTGGACCTCGATCGCGCCGCAACGGCGATTGCGGTCAACGTGGCCGAACCGCTGGGCCTGAAGCTCGAGGAGGCGCTGCAGCAGATGGAGCTGGCCTTTGAGGCGAAGGTCGCGGCCGAACTGCACCGTGCCACCAAGATCTCCAAGGACAGTGTGTTGTTGGCATTCGGCGGTGCCGGACCCCTCAATGCCTGCGGCGTGGCCGAGGTGGCTGGCATCACGCAGGTGGCCGTGCCACGCATGGCGGCGGTGTTCAGTGCCTATGGCATCGGCACCTGTGACATCTCACAGCGCTACACCGAAGCGCTGGCCCGGCACGATCAAAGTGGACTGGAAGACGCGCTCGCCGTGCTGCAAGCCAAGGCCGGCCGTGACATGTATGCCGAAGGCTTCGACAAGGGGCAGTACGAGATCGAAGCTCGGCTGGTGGCCACCGATGCCCAAGGCAACGAAACCAGTCAGCCACTGACCACCACGCCGGTGTTTCCAGTCGGCATGACCGGTGCCGCCACTGTCGAGCTGGAGCTGGCAGCCATCAAGCGGTTGCGAGCGGATACCGGCACCACCACAAGGGTGAGCATGGGTGCGGCGGCCACAGCAGGCGGTGTGCGCAACATCCTGGCGCGCGGCCGTGGGCGCATCGATGTGCCTGTCTATCGGCTCGCGGCGCTGAAACCGGGTGATCACGCAGTGGGTCCGGCGATCGTCGAAGAAGATTACTTCACCTGCCGCGTGCTCGAAGGCTGGACCTTCGTCATCAGCGACGCTGGCGACATCCTGTTGAACAGAAAGGCTTGAAGACCATGAAAGTTCTGATGACCGAATACTTGCGCGTCGATCTCGATGCGGAGCAATGGGAATGCCGGGTCTGCGACCATGTGATCGGCACGGCCACCAAAAGCTACAAGGAAGGCATGCTGGTCTACGACCGTGATCCGCGAGAGATCCACCCGCCGATCATCGATCCCGAACGCTACAAGTTCACCTTCAGCCCCGACCCGGAATGGGTGCGCATTCTCGAGTACTACTGCCCGAGTTGTGGCACGCAAGTCGAGACCGAATACGCGATCCCTGGGCATCCACCGCTGTACGACATGCAGCCTGACCTGCCCGCACTGCGTGCGCAGTGGGCGAGGCGTGAAGAGCTGAAAGAAGCCGTGGTCGGACCTGCGGTGACCTCCGGCCCAGGCGGCCACTCACACTGACCGATCCACCGCGGGGTGGCGCTGTCGGCGCCTGTCCTTGCGATGTGATTGAGCACCAGCCGCCATCCAGGCAAGGAGAAAAAATGCGACGCATATCCGTAGACATCGGCGGCACGTTCACCGACTGCTTTGTGGTCTGGGACGGCCAGTACATCGAAGCCAAGGCGCTGACCACCCACCACAACCTCGCGCTCGGCTTCAACGAGGCGCTGGAGAAGGCCAACAAGGTTCTCGGCCTCGAACTCGAGACCATCCTGTCGGAAGTCGATTCGGTGCGCTATGCGACCACGCTGGGCACCAACGCGCTCATCGAGCACAAGGGCCCGAAGATCGGCATGTTGGTCACGGCCGGCTTCGAAGCGACGGTGCCACTGAGCCGAGCGCGCGGCTACGGTGACGGCCTGGACTCACTGGCGCAGCAAGACATGCCCAATGCGCAGCGCCCGGCGCCGCTGGTGGCGGCGCACATGATCTATGGCGTGCGCGAGCGCATGGATTTCCAGGGCAAGCTGGTGATGCCGCTCGACGAAGAAGACGTGCGCCGACAGATCCGTTCGCTGGTGAACCGCGGCGCACAGATCATCGTCGTGGCGTTGGTCAACAGCGTGGTCAACCCCTTGCACGAGCAGCGCATCGAAGAAATTCTGTTTGAAGAGTACCCGTCGCACCTGCTGGGCGCTATTCCCGTCATCCTGTCGCACCAGGTGGCCGGCCGCAAGGGCGAGTACGTGCGTGCCACCTCGGCGGTCGTCGATGGTTACTTGCACTCGACGATGTACCACGCGCTGTCGGCACTCGAGCAGAACCTGCGGGCGCACAAGTACAACAAGCCGATGCTGGTGATCCACAACTCCGGCGGCATGGCGCAATTGAATTCCACCGACGCGCTGCAGACCATCCACTCCGGTCCCGTCTCAGGCATCGCGGCCTCCGAACACCTGGCCATGCAGGCGGGTCTGGGCAATGTGGTCGCGACCGACATGGGTGGTACCAGCTACGACATCGGGATCGTCGTCGAAGGGGGCGTCAAGCACTACGACTTCAACCCGGTGATCGACCGCTGGCTGGTCTCGGTACCGATGGTGCATTTGGTGACGCTCGGCGCTGGTGGTGGCTCGATCGCCGCTTACGACCGGATGTACAACACGGTGAAATGCGGCCCGCAAAGCGCCGGCTCCGATCCGGGACCGGCCTGCTATGACCGCGGGGGCATGAACCCGACCGTGACCGATGCCGACCTGGTCCTGGGCTACCTCGATGCCAAGAACTATGCAGGCGGGTCGATTCCACTGAACCCGCGCCGCGCGATCGCGGCCATTGAAGACACGCTGTGCGATGACCTCGATTGCTCGGTCATCGAAGCGGCCCTGGCCATCCGCGAGAAGGTCGACGACAACATGGCCAATGGCCTGTTCACCGAGTTGCGGGCCCGCGGGTATGACCCGAAGGCGTTCACGATGCTGGCCTACGGCGGCAATGGCCCGCTGCACTGCTGCGGCATCGCACGCAACCTGGGCATCGACAAGATCCTGGCCCCGCCGCTGAGCTCGGTGTTCTCGGCGGTCGGCGCCGGCAACATGCACCAGCTGCACATCCACGAGCAGTCGCTGTATATGGTGCTGTACGACTCGAACACGCGCCACGTCTTCGATGACTACCCGCGGTTCAACAGCATCGTGGCCGAGCTGAAGGAACTGGGGACGCAGGACCTCTTGCGCCAAGGCATCGAGCGCAGCCAGATCCAGTACAGCCTGGAGTTGGACATGCGCTACGGCAACCAGCTGGTGACGACCACGGCCGTGATCCCACAGCACGAGGTGCATGGCGTGGCCGATGTGCTGGCGATCATTTCGCAGTTCTCGAACGACTACGGCAAGCGCTTCGGCGAAGGCAGTCAGGCGCCCGAGGCCGGCATCCGGATCAACACGATCCGCGTGGCGGCCTTTGTGCGGCACGAGACGGTCACGTTCGAGGACATCAAGCCGGTGGCCGCCGAATTGCGCAAAGGGCCACCGAAACCGGAGACGGTGCGTCAATGCCATTTCGTGGGCCATGAAGGCGCCATCGAAACACCGGTGTGGAACCGCGCTGCCATCGACCCTGGCGTGCAGATTTCCGGACCGGCCATCATCGCCTCGGAAGTGACGACGTTCCTGGTCGATCCCGGATGGACCTTCGTGGCGGCGCGCCAAGGCGCGTCATGGTTTCTGCGCGCCTGAGCGCGCATCGGAACGTTACGACCATCACCAATGAAGAGGTTGAAATGAGCGAAACCGTCAAGTCCTATGCGCCCAAGGTGCCCAGCGCGGAAGAGATCGCGCTGATCAAGAAATTCCTCAACGACACCACCCTGTTCCTCGGGCCCGACCCCGAGATCATGACCAACCATGACCTGATGCCGCGCAGTGCGGTCGAAGACGCCGCCATCGCGAAAGTCAGCGACGCGCGCACCATCGCCAAGATCCGCGATCGCATCCAGGCTGGTTGCGACGAAGGTTTCGAGATGGTCGAGCAGATGGGCGCCGCCCCCGGTGCCAAGTGGGGCGACCTGATCACCGGCGTCTATTCGGCCGCGGGCGATCTGGCCATCGCCAGTTCCGGCGGCGTGCTGGTGTTCTCGGCGCTGGTGCACCACCCGATCAAGTTCATCATCAAGAACTGGGTCAACGATCCGACGGTGGGCGTGCGAGAGGGCGACGGCTTCATCCACAACGACTCGCGCTACGGCAACATCCACAACACCGATCAAAGCATGATCGTGCCGATGTTCCACCAGGGCAAGATCATCTGCTGGGTGGCTTGCACGGTGCACGAGGGCGAGAACGGGGCCATCGAGCCGGGTGGCATGCCGTCGATGGCCGAAAGCCCATCGGACGAAGGCCTGAAGATGTGCCCGTTCCGTGTCGTCGAGAACTACCAGATCAAGCGCGACATCCTGACCTTTCTGCAGAACTCGGTGCGCGAACCGAAGCTGCAGTACGAGGACATGAAGGTCAAGCTGTTCGCCTGCCTGCGCATCAAGCAGCGCATCGAGGAAACCATACGCACCGATGGCCCCGAATCGCTGATCTCGACGCTGCGACTGTCGATGGAAAACGTACGCACCGAAGTCAAGCGCCGCATCAGCGAGTGGCCCGACATGACGGTTCGCACTTACATCATCCAGGACTCGACCTTGCGCGAGAACTGCGTGGTGAAGATCAACTGCCAGCTCACCAAGACCGGTGATCGGTTGATCTTCGACTTCCGCGGCTCCAGCCCGGAATTCACGAATCGCGCCACCAACACCATCCTCGCCGGCCTGAAGGGGATGCTGTCGCAGGTGTTCCTGAATTACGTGTGGCCCGATCTGCCGCGCAGCCAGGCGACGTTTGCGCCGATCGAGGTTGTCACCGACCCGCATTCGATCGTCAACAGCTCCTACGACGCACCGAACTCGCAAAGCCTGATGTCGATCTTCACCGGCTTCACGGCTGGCCAGCACGCGGTAGCGAAGTTCCTGTACAGCTGCCCAGAAAAGTACACGAAGGTTCACGCCCCCACCTTCAACATGATCAACACCTTCATCTGGGGCGGCGTCAGCCAACACGGCGAAATTCTCGGCAACCTGTGCGCGGACCTGAACGGCATGGGTGGCGGTGCGCGCTCCGATATGGACGGCGAACACGCGCTGGCACCGATCTTTGCCAACATGGCTGACATCGGCGAGCAAGAACTGAACGAAGAGGACGTGCCCTTCTTGCAACTGGTGTCCAAGAAAATGACGATGGACGCCATTGCCCCGGGCAAGTACCGCGGCGGGCAGGGCTACACGATGATCGTGGCGACCAAGGACAGCGAACAGTGGGGCTTCATGACCACGACACAAGGCGCCAAGATTCCACCGATCCAAGGTCTGTTCGGGGGCTACGCCTGCGGGACGTATCCACTGTCGAAAGTGAAGGGCGTCGACGTCTACAAGGTGTTGCTGGATCAGCCTGATCGTTTCAAGCACTCGATCGCCGAGATCATGAACGAGCGGCCGTTCGAGAACGCGACCTACACCACCCACCACATGGGCATGGGGTTCGAGATCTCCAAGCGCGGCGAGCTGTTCATGATTTCGCAAGGCGCCGGTGCTGGCTATGGCGACCTGCTGGAGCGCGACCCGGCGGCCGTGGTCCGCGATATCGAGGAGGGCCTGATGTCGCAAGGCGTTGCCGCGCGCCTGTACAAGGTGCAGTTCGATCCAGTCACCTTGGCCATCGACCATGAGGCCACCAACGCCTTGCGCGCCGGCGAACGCAAGGCCCGCATCGCGCGGGGTGTGCCGTTCAAGGACTTTGTCAAGACCTGGAACAAGCCGAAGCCACCGTCGCTGTTCCAGTTCTTCGGCTGCTGGGGCGATGATGTGGGCACGCTGTACCTGGGCAGTCCGGACATCACCCGTGACGCCAACAAGCCGAAGCCGAACTACATGCGCCATCCGAAAGACGTGCGCATCGAGGAACTGGAAGCACGGCTCGCTGCGCTGGGGGCCTTGAAGGAAGAAAAGCAGTGAGTGGTGCGTTCGCTGAACGCCTGCCCGATGCGGCGGGCAAGGGATCCATTCGTGTCTGGCTCAAATCATCGGCGTACACCCGTCGCCTGCTGTTGGGCGAAGCGGGTGACCCGTGGGTGTCGGGTGCACATTACCTAGCGTATTTCTCTCAGGCCCATGGCTTGCTGAAGCCTGATGTGGCGGTGCTGGAAGTCGGTGAGCTTTACGACTCGTGGAACGCCTCCCACCGCGGCGAGCTGACGGAGTCACTTGGCAAGCGGCGCAAGCCAGCGACTGCGCTGCGCAAGCTGCTCGAAGCCGAGGCGCCGCGCAAGGTGTTGGCCGAAGTGGTTGAAGCGGTGCTGGCCAATTTGCGTGGGCAGACGCCATTGGTGTTGTCGGTGCCGTCTCCGAGGTGCTGGACGAATCATGCGAACCATTTGACTGGCAGCACCGACATCGAGGTGACGGCTGACGATGCCGAAGACGCGTCGATGTACCTGACCGACCTGATCCGCAGCGTGTCGGCGTTCCCGGTGTCGGGCGCGCTGCTGGAAGAAGCGCGTGACGCCGCCAACTTCGATGCGGAAGACCTGACGCGCTACACCTCGATCGTCAATGTCGTGCGCCACTACCGTTGGTCGCTGGCCTTGCGTCTGCCGAATGACGCGGTGCCGCCGTCTGAGGCCTTGGCGGACTTCGATGCGGTGATCTCGCCTGCGGTCGAGTCGGCTGGCACGGCGGCGCTGGGCCGCGACATCAGCGCGGCATTTGCCACCGGTGGCACCATCGCGCCGCTGAGCGGCCGGCAGTTTTACTTCGCCGAGATCGATCCAGGCTCGCGCCCAGAAACAGTGCTCGAGACCGTGGCCCGGTTGCGTGGTGGCTGAGTCGGCGCGTGCGCCGGTGGACCGGATTCCGGTCAACCTGCTCACCGGCTTTCTAGGTTCGGGCAAGACCACGCTGCTGAACCACTGGGTACACCTGCCGGCGATGGCTGGCGTGGCCGTGCTGGTCAACGAGTTCGGCGAGGTCGGCATCGATCACCACCTGGTCGGTAAGGTTGACGAGCAAATGGTGCTGCTCGATTCCGGTTGCCTCTGCTGCGCGATGCAGGGCGATCTGATCGGCGCGCTGAAGAGTCTGGCGCTGCGCGCTTCGCGACGCGAGATTGCGCCCGTCACTCGCGTCATCATCGAAACCACCGGCCTGGTCGATCCGGTGCCGGTGCTCTACACCCTGATGGAAGACAGCTTCGTTGCAGCACGCTATGCCTGCGACGGTGTCGCCACGGTGGTGTCGGCGACCCATGGGCTGGACCAACTGCGCGACTTTTCCGAAGCGACCCGGCAGGTCGTTGCGGCCGATCTGCTTTTCATCACCAAGTGCGATCGCGCTACGCCCTCGATGCTGGCGGCACTGCAACAGGCACTGAGCCAACTCAATCCAGGTGCGCCGCAGCGGCAGGTTCGTGATGGCAAGGACGATGCGACGGCGTTGCTCTCGTGCGGGCTCTACAGCACAGCGAACAAGTTGCCGAGCCTGGCGCAATGGCTGGGTGAGGAAGCGCTGCATCAGGCTGCTGCACAGGATCGCGAGGGAGCGAAGCCTGGATGGCTTGCCGCCGCTGAGTCGGCCGGTGATGCCGTTGAAGGTGGCGACTCATCCGGCCGTCCGCTGGCCAAACGCTGGCGTGAGCGACGCGATGCCCAGGTGGTTGAAAACCCCCGCTCGGCGGCGCCGCACACGCCCGGCGTCACCAGCTTCGTGGTCATGTTCACTCAGCCGGTGCCGTGGGTCGGCTTTACGGTGGCACTGGGGCAGATCCTGTCGCAGCATGGCAGGCAACTGCTGCGCATCAAGGGCCTGATCAACGTCGCCGGCACCGTCCGCCCGCAGGTGATTCAGTGTGTGCAAGCTGTCGCCTATCCGTCGGTGACGTTATCGGCATGGCCTGCAGAGGGCCCGTTTCGCGATGGCTGTAGCCGGCTGGTCTTCATCGCACGTGGCCTCGATGAGGCGCAGATGGAGGCGATCCACGCAGCGTTGGCCCGGTTGCCTGCCGATGCCGTCGCGCTGCGGATGAGTGCGGGCGACTCGATGCTGCCCACCCGCTGCTGGCTGGCGCAGCGCATGCCGGTGACAGCCCCCGATGCCATTCAGCATGACGCCTGGTTTGTGCAGACCAAGCGCTTGCGAGGGCGCAACTCGCCGTCTTGATCGATCGTTGCGACCTCACCTCATCCGTGTGAGCGACCAGATCAAAATGCGGTGAGCGGTCGCTTCTGGCCGAAGAAAGCTGACGATGCCTGTTCAATGGTTCCCGGGTCACATGAACGCCACCAAAAAGGCGATCATCGAGCGGGTCAAGGCGATCGACGTCGTCATCGAGATGCTCGATGCACGCTTGCCCGGTTCGAGCGGGAACCCGCTGCTGGCCGAGCTGACACGAGGAAAGCCCGCGCTGAAGGTGCTGAACAAGCAGGATCTGGCCGATCCGCAGCGTACCGAACAGTGGACAGCGCACTTCAATGAGCAAGCGACCACCCAGGCGGTGGCTCTGGACGGCCGGGCAGGCGCCGCGGTGCACCGCGTGGTGGATGCCTGCCGCCAACTGGCGCCGCTGCGCGGAGGCATGGTCAAACCCCTGCGTGTGCTGATCTGCGGCATTCCCAATGTGGGCAAATCGACGGTGATCAATTCGCTGGCCGGTCGCGTCGCCGCGAAGACGGGCGACGAGCCCGGCATCACCAAGCTCGAGCAGAAGATCGTCATCGCCAATGACTTCTACCTGTACGACACGCCCGGCATGCTGTGGCCGCGCATCGTGGTGGAGCAAAGTGGCTACCACCTGGCCGCCAGCGGTGCGGTGGGACGCAATGCCTACGACGACGAGGAGGTCGCGCTGGTGCTGCTGGAGGCCTTGCATCGCGACTACCCGGGCGTGGTGGAGCAGCGATACCGGCTTGATGCGGAGGTCACACTGACCGAAGACGAACGCCTCACCGCCATCGGTCGCCAGCGCGGCGCCGTGCTGCCTGGTGGTCGCATCAGCCTGCAGAAAGCCGCCGAGATCGTGCTGCACGATTTCCGCGCGGGCAGCCTGGGACGCATCACGCTGGAGACGCCGCAGGAGTGGGTTCAGTGGCAGGCCGACGCAGTGGTGAAGGAGGCCGACCGGGCGGCGAGGCGCCGGGAAAAGAGCAAGACCGGCTCGCGATCGCGAACGGCGGCGGTAGATCAGTGAGGCGCGCCGGGTGACACAGAGATCCAGCGAGAGCCCGGCCGCAGCGAGCTTTCGGCAGCGTCATGCTGCTCTGCACGCCGTGTCCGCAACACCCGGGGCAGGTCACCTTGCAGTCGATCCAGTGAGAGCGGCTTGATCCAGTACTCGCGAGCGCCCAGGCTCATCGCCTTCACGATGTCGATCGTCAGTTTGTCGACGGTCAGCAAGATGACTTGGCAGCGGCCTTCGGCCATGTGCTGACTGAGGGCTCGCACCACTTCGAGCCCGCTGATGTCAGGGAGGTGCATGTCCAGCAGGATCACATCGGGCATCGAGGCGAGCGCGGCGCGGATCCCGGAGCGCCCGTCGGCGGCCAGCCGCAAGTCAACCTGAGGAAAGGCCGTGAGCAGCGCTTCGACGAGTTCGCGGCTGATCGGGTCATCCTCGATACACAGCACGGAACCCCACATCTCGCAGTGTGGCGTCCCGGTCTTGTTCATGTCCATGACAGTGCCCTCGGTCATGTGAAACGGCGCATGGATGCGCGCTGGTCCATGCTCGTCGCGGGGCGCCTCTCGCGTCATCGGTGCTTCCCCTTGATCGAGGCGTCTCGCCGCTTGGCGGCGACGCGTCGCAGAGGTCAGGGTGCGGTCGATACCCCGAGTACCCGGTGCAGCCGGGTGCTGGTGGTCGTGTACTGAACCTGCACGGGTCTGTCAGGGAACACGGTAGCGGCGGCCGCGTAGGCGGCCATCGTCGCCTCGTGGAAGCCGCAGACGATCAGCTTCTTCTTGCCCGGATAGGTGTTCACGTCGCCGACCGCAAAGATGCCTGGCACGTTGGTCTCGAATTTCTCGGTGTCGACCACGACCTGCTTGCGTTCGAGCTGCAGGCCCCAGTCGGCGATCGGTCCCAGCTTCGGGCTCAGGCCCAGCAGCGCCAGCAACAGGTCTGCGGGCAGGGTCGTTGTTTGGCCATCGGCGCCACTGACGCTCAGCTGCGTCAAGGTGTCGCCCGGGGCATCGAAGCCGATGACTTGGCCCGCCACAAAGCGCATGCGACCGGCATCGCACGCCGCGCGCATGCGATCAACCACGCCGGGTGAGGCCTTGAAGGCATCTCGCCGATGGATCAGGGTGATGCTTGCGGGCCTTGCAGATGACTCGGCGCACAGCGTCAATGCGGCTTCCAGTGCCGCATCGTCTTCGCCCAGCACCACCACGTGCTGACCACCCGCTGGCGGGATGGCGTCACCGCTGTGCAAGACCTGGCGACCGATGAATCTGTGGATGCCATCGAGCTTCAAATGCCGCGGCACGAAGGCCCCGACGCCGCCCGCGATGACGATCGTACGGGCCACGAACCGCACGCCAGCGGTTGTGACGGCGTCAAAGCGGCCATCAGCCCACCGTTCGAGCGTGCTCACCTGCTGGCCCAGATGAAACAGGGGCGCCATGGGGCGTATCTGCGTCAGCAGACGGTCGACGAGTTCTCGGCCTGTGCACACGGGCACTGCAGGGATGTCGTAGACCGGTTTGTCGGGGTACAGCGCCAGACACTGACCGCCTGGCGCAGGCAGGCTGTCGACGACTTGGCAGCTGATCTCAAGCAGACCGAGCTGAAACACCTGGAACAGCCCGACCGGTCCCGCACCGATGACCAGCGCGTCGGTGTGGATCGGTGCGTTGTCGGTGTTCAGCGGATCAGTTCCGACAGCTTGCCGGTCTTGTCTTTCCACTCTTCGGCGTCCGGCAGCGGCATCTTGCGTTTGGTGATGCTGGGCCAGCCGATGCGTGAGAGTTCTGCGTTCAGCTTGATCATGTGTTGCTGATCGCCGGGCACGTCTTCCTCCGGCATGATCGCGTTGACCGGGCACTCAGGAATGCAGACCGCGCAATCGATGCATTCGTCCGGGTCGATCGTCAGGAAGTTCGGACCTTCGCGGAAGCAGTCGACGGGACACACATCCACGCAGTCGGTGTATTTGCAGCGGATGCAGGATTCGGTGACGACGTGGGTCATGACTGAGGCTCGGTGAAACTGCGAAAGCAGGGTTGAAAAGACAGGAGGATGCCAACCGCATCCGTCCGAGATTTTACGTGTTCAGTGCGGCGGTCCAAGGTGCGCAGTCCTTCTCGACGGCTGTCGATTCGACCGGGTTCAGCGCCCGCGCCCCGGCGCCAACCACGACCACGGTGGGCCGACCGGTGTGCAGCATGGTCGCCTGGCCCAGGCTGGCGATGGTGTGGTCGCTGCTGAGTTCATCGGGCCAGCCCGCTCGAGAGACCACGCTCACCGCTGTCTCGCCAGACCAACCCGTCCGTACCAGCTTGCGTGACAGGGCACCAAGTTGCTTGCCCGCCATGTAGAACACCTCGGTGTCTGCGTGGCGGCATGCGCCGGCGTCTGGGGTGCCAGTCGCGGTCATCGCCGTGGCAAAGCTGACGCTGCGGCCTGCGCCGCGCCGCGTCAGTGGCCGTTGCGCCGATGCTGCGGCGGCCAGTGCCGCAGTCACGCCGGGGACCACCTCGCAGGCGATGCCAGCCGCGGCCATGGCCTGCAGCTCTTCTTCAAGGCGCCCGAATATGCTCGGGTCGCCACCCTTCAGTCGCACCACCAGGCCAGCGGGGCCCACGTCGCGGCCACATTTGATCAACAGCGCGTTGATGGCTTCCTGGCCCGTGCTGTCGGCATAGCCACGCTTGCCCACGTGCAACCAGCGCGCCTGTGGGGCCAGCTCGCGCAGCGCCGGATCCGCCAATGCATCGCTCAGCACCACGGCCGCCTGCGCCAGGCGCTGCGCGCCGCGCAGCGTGATCAGATCCGCCTGGCCTGGCCCCGCGCCCACAAATGCGACGCGACCAACGGGAGCTGCGGTGACGGCCGGCATGGCGCTTTTGATCAGGCAGCAGTGGCCTGCACCAGCAGTGCGCCGCTGGTGCGGTTGGTCGTCGGGTCGACCACGATGAGTGCGCCACCGCTGCGGTTGGATGCATAGGCTTCCACCGGCAGCGGTTGCTGCGTCTCCACGATCACGCGGCCGATTTCGTTGACACCGAGCTGGTTCGCATCGACGACATCGAGCGTGTGGATGTCGAGCCGGTTCTCGATGCCGGCGATGCGCGCCTGCACCCAGCGGTTGCCGTGGCGCACCCAGTACTTGCGGCCGATGACCGCGGGCTCGGTGTCCAGCCAGGCCAGCGTCGCCGCAAAGCTTTGTTGTCCGGTGACGCTGTTCGGCGTGGCGATCCAGTCGCCCCGCGACACATCGAGCTGCCGGTCGAGCACCACTCCAGCCGACCAGCCGGCCTCGACGTGGCCCACCACGCTGCCTGCCAGCCGCACTTCCGCGACCACGGCGCGTTCACCGCTCGGGAAGATCTGCACTTCGTCGCCGGCCTTGACGCTGCCGTGCGCGATGCGACCGAAGAGACTGCGTGGCTGGTGGCCGACGCCTGTGCTGCCGTCACCTTCGTCGCGTGCGACGTACTGCACCGGAATCAGCAAATCGCCTTCGGTGCGCTCCTGGGCGACTGGCAGCGATTCGAGCAGCTGGAGCAGCGTCGGGCCGCTGTACCAGGTGCTCCAGTCGGTGCCGTCGGTGACGACGGTCTGCGTGACGTTGTCGCCGCGCAAGGCCGACACCGGCACGATGCCGGCCACGGTGATGCCCGCTGCTTCAGCAAACGAGCGAAGCGCGACACCGACCGCATCGAAGGCCTGCTGCGGATCGGCCACCGCGTCGAGCTTGTTGACCGCAAACACGATGCTCGGCACACGCAGCAGGTGCGCCAGCAGCGAGTGGCGGCGGGTCTGCGGCAGCAGCGCGAGCGGCACCTGGTGGGTGTCGAGCTTGGTGATGTCGACCAGCACCACGGCCGCATCGCTGCCGGCGGCGGCGGTCACCATGTTGCGGGTGTACTGCTCGTGGCCCGGCGCGTCGGCGATGATGAACTTGCGGTGCTTGGTCGCGAAATAGCGATAGGCGACGTCGATCGTGATGCCTTGTTCGCGCTCGGCTTCGAGGCCGTCGGTCAGCAGCGACAAATCGATCGGGGCACCGGCGGCCTTCTTCTCGAGTGTGTCCAGCTGGTCGGCCAGGATCGCGCGGCTGTCGAACAGCAGCCGGCCGATCAGCGTGCTCTTGCCGTCGTCGACGCTGCCGGCGGTGAGGAAGCGCAGCGCGCGGTGATCTTGAACTTGTGGGGTTGTCATCGTGTTCTTTCGGCGGCTTGAGAGGCTTTAGAAATAGCCTTCTTTCTTGCGCCGCTCCATCGACGCGTCGGAGGTGCGGTCGTCCATGCGGGTCGCGCCGCGCTCGCTGACGGTCACCTGCAGCGTCTCGGCGACGATCTCGGTGGCGTTGGCGGCCGGGCTTTCGACCGGGCAGGTGCAGGTCATGTCGCCGACGGTGCGAAAGCGCACCTGAGCGGTTTCAACCGTCTCGCCGGCTTCGGGTGGCGTCACTTCGGTCAGCGGCACCAGCAGTCCCTTGCGGCGGATCACCTGGCGGTCGTGTGCGAAGTACAGGCTGGGCAGCGGGATGTTTTCACGCGCCAGGTACAGCCACACATCGAGCTCGGTCCAGTTGCTGATCGGGAAGGCGCGCATGTGCTCGCCGGGCTTGATGCGGGTGTTGAACAGCGTCCACAGCTCGGGCCGCTGCTCCTTCGGCTGCCACTGGCCGAAGCTGTCGCGGTGGCTGAAGATGCGTTCCTTCGCGCGCGCCTTTTCCTCGTCGCGACGGGCGCCGCCCATCAGCACATCGAAGCGGTGTTCCTCGATGGCTTCCAGCAGCGCGACCGTCTGGTGGCCGTTGCGCGATTCGAGCGGATGCGCCAAGCGCACCGTGCCGCGCTTGATCGAGTCTTCCAGGTGCCCCACCACCAGCCGCTCGCCCATCTCGGCCACGCGCTGGTCGCGGAACTCGATCACTTCGGGGAAGTTGTGGCCGGTGTCGACATGCAGCAGCGGGAAGGGCAGGCGGCCCTTGAACTCGTTCGGGTTGTCGGGAGTGACCTTGGTCTTGAAGGCCTTCTCAGCCAGCCGCAGCACCACGCACGAGTCCTTGCCGCCTGAGAACAGCAGAGCAGGGCGCTCAAACGCCGCGACGGTTTCGCGCAGGATGAAGATGGCTTCTTCTTCGAGCCAGTCGAGGTGGGTCTGATCCAGTTCGGGCAGCAATTGCTGCACGGTCGTGGCGGCGTTCATCGTTTTTCTCCGATCATCGATACGGCGCCCTCGGGCGCGTCTTCCTTGACGTGCAGGCCGCACTCCTTGGCCTTCTCGTCTTCCCACCACCAGCGGCCGGCGCGGAAGTCCTCGCCCACCGCGATGGCACGGGTGCACGGGGCGCAACCGATGCTGGGCATGAACTCGTCGTGCAGCGGGTTGTAGGGCACGTCGTTGGTGGCGACGTGGTGCCAGACGTCGTTCCAGCTCCAGTCGGCCAGCGGGTTGAACTTGATGCGGCCCTGGCCATCGTCCTCGCTGAACGGCACCACCGCGCGGGTGTTCGACTGCTCGCGGCGCAAGCCGGTGACCCAGGCGCTGCGGCCAGCCATCATCCGCGCCAGCGGCTCCATCTTGCGGAGGCCGCAGCAGGCCTTGCGCAGTTCCAGGCTCTGGTACATCGCGTCCTTGCCATTCGTCGCCACGAAATGAATGACCGATTCCTGCACCGGCTTGAACACTTCGACAGCCAGGCCATAGCGCTGCTCGATGCGCGGGATCAGCGCCAAGGTTTCGGCATGCAGCATGCCGGTGTCGAGCGTCGCGATTGCGATGCCTTTGTCGCCGCCCAGACCGTGGCGCGCGATCAGGTCGGTCAGCACCATGTCCTCGACACCGAGGCTGGTCGATTGCACGATGCGGCCACCGTGCGCTGCGGCCGCTTCTTTCAGGACCGCGACGGTGTGGGCCAGTCGATCTTCAAAGCCGGGCGTCTTGCGGGCATACAGATCGATCGCGCTCATATCGAGGCTCCCACGTCGACGAAGCTGTCAGTCGATTCCAGTTCGGCAGCCGGGCGTGCGAAGCGCGGCCGGTGCTCCTGCACATCGCCTTGGTAGAAGCCAGGGAAGAAGGTCAGCGCGCGCTCGGCTGCCTCGCGCGACTGGTCGGCGCGCAACACCACCGCATCGAAGCCGGTTCGTTGCAGCAGCGGCAGCATGTCGACCAGCACTTCGCCAAGCGCACGAATCTCGCCCTGGAAACGGTAGCGCGAGCGCAGCAGGTGCGCCTGGCTGTAGGCGCGACCGTCCACCCACTTTGGAAAGCGCAGCGCGATCAGGCCCAGCCGCGGCAGATCGGCCTCCACATCGCGGACGTCCTGATCGTTCTCGAGGATGACGCCCACCGGCAGGCCGGCGGGCCAGTGGTGGCACACGCTGTGCCATTGCAGCCAGGTCAGCAGCAGGTTCGGCTTCGGGGTGATGGTGACCATCGGGCCGTCGTCGCCGTGGACGGTTCGCCAGGGGTCTTGCGGGGTGTGTATGAATTTCATGGTGCTGTGCTGTTCAGTCCGCGCGGGCGGTGTCAGCCGATGGCTCGCGCGCCGTGGTGCGTCGTACGGCATTGGTCGCGGCCTTGAACGGATCGAGCCCGACGCGCTTGACGGTGTCGATGAACCGTTCGTCGCTCTGACGCTGAGTCAGGTAGGTGTCGATGACGGCTTCCACTGCGTCGGCTGCTTCATCGGCGGCGAACGACGGGCCGATCACCTTGCCCGCGATCGGGCCGCCGCTGATCGCCGAGCCGTCGGAGCCGCCGAGCGTGATCTGGTACCACTCGGCGCCGTCCTTGTCGACGCCGAGGATGCCGATGTGGCCGCTGTGGTGGTGTCCGCAGGAGTTGATGCAGCCGCTGATGTGCAGGTCGATGTCGCCGATGTCCCAAAGCTCGTCGAGGTCTTGATACCGCTCGGTGATCTCGGCCGCCAGCGGGATCGAGCGCGCGTTGGCCAGCGCGCAGAAATCGCCGCCGGGGCAGGCGATCATGTCGGTCAGCAACCCGATGTTCGGGGTCGCGAAGCTCGCACTCCGCGCCGCTTCCCACAGTGCTGGCAGATCACTTTCGAGCACCCAGGGCAGCACCAGATTCTGGTCGTGCGAGACCCGCAATTCGCCGTGGCTGTAGCGGTCGGCGAGATCGGCAGCCAACTCCATCTGCGCGTCGGTGATGTCGCCCGGCGCCTGGCCTGTGCGCTTGAGCGACAGGGTCACCGCGCGGTAGCCGCTGAGCTTGTGGGCGTGCACGTTGCGCTGAACCCAGCGGTTGTAGCTGGCCGGCAGATCGGCAGGCATCGGGATGCCGGTCGAAGGGCGCGCCGCGACGCCGGCTGGGATCACGAAGCTGGCATTCACGCGGTCGAATTCCGGCTGCGGAATGATGTGCGCCGTGCCGTCGACATCGCGCTCCAGGATGTCCTTGAACTCGGCATTCACGTCGTCGACAAAGCGCTGGCCTTCGGCCTTCACCAGGATCTTGATGCGTGCCTTGTAGATGTTGTCCCGCCGACCGTACCGGTTGTAGACGCGCACCACCGCCTCGATGAAGACAAGGATCTGCTGCCACGGCAGGAACTCTCGGAACACCGTGCCGATGACCGGCGTGCGACCCATCCCGCCGCCCACCAGCACCTTGAAGCCGACTTCGCCGGCCGCGTTCTTGACCAGGTGCAAGCCGATGTCATGCCATCCGATTGCCGCGCGGTCTTCGCTGGCGCCAGTGACGGCGATCTTGAACTTGCGCGGCAGGAAGGCGAACTCGGGGTGCAGCGTGCTCCATTGCCGCATGATTTCACCGTAGGGGCGTGGGTCGACCGATTCGTCGGGCGCGATGCCGGCAAAGCAGTCGCTGGTGATGTTGCGGATGCAGTTGCCGCTGGTCTGGATGCCGTGCATGTGCACCGCCGCCAGCTGGTCCATCACCTCGGCACTCTTGTCGAGCGGGATCCAGTTGTATTGCAGGTTCTGCCGCGTGGTGAAGTGGGCATAGCCGCGGTCGTAGTCGCGGGCGATGCGTGCGAGGCCACGCAGCTGGGTCGAGCTCAGCTCGCCATAAGGCACGGCCACCCGCAGCATCGGCGCGTGGCGTTGCACGTACCAGCCGTTCTGCAGCCGCAGCGCGCGGAACTCGTCGTCGGGCAGCCGCCCCGCCAGGTGGCGATCGAGTTGGTCGCGGTACTGTGCGGCACGTTGTCGCACGAAGTG
>LNEY01000014.1 GCA_001464195.1 Burkholderiales bacterium Ga0077547 | reverse complement strand
CACCGCCGAGCCGATGACCAGCTTCTTGCGTTCCAGTGCCCAGTCCAGCAGCGGCAGATAGGCGCGCTTGGCCCAGCGCACGATGAAGGTGTCCTTCTCCTCCTTGGGTTTGAGGATCAGCGCAGCCAGCACCGGCACCAGCGTCATCGACAGCAGCAACGATCCGGCCATCGCGAATGTGATGGTCAGCGCCATTGGCTTGAACAGCTTGCCCTCCAGGCCGGTCAGCGAGAACAGCGGCAGGAAGACCACGATGATGATGATGATCGCAAACGCGATCGGGTTGATGACCTCGCGCGCCGCTTCCAGGATCAGGTGCGTCTTGTTGATCGGCTTGCCGGACTCCCGCGCATGCGACAGCAGCCGGAAGGAGTTCTCGACCAGCACCACCGCCCCGTCCACCATCATCCCCGTGCCGATGGCCAGACCGGCCAGCGACATCAGGTTGGCCGAGACGCCGAACTGCTGCATCAGGATGAACGCAATCAGCATCGCCAGTGGCAAGGTGATGATCACGACGATGGCAGAGCGGAATTCGCCGAGGAACAGGAACAGGATGACCGCCACCAGGATGGCACCCTCGACCAGCGAACTCTCCGCCGTCCTCAGCGCCTTCTGTACCAGTTCAGCGCGGTCGTAGTTCGGCACCAGGGTCACGCCCTTGGGCAGTGCCGCCTGCGCCACGACCAGCTTGGCCTTCACCGCGTCCACGACGGCCTGCGCGTTCTCGTTGACCCGTGCCAGCGCAATGCCCAGCACGGCCTCCTGGCCGTCCTTGGTGACGGCGCCGAAGCGCGGTGCTGGCGCCTCCAAGACCCGCGCCACGTCGCGCACGTAGATCGGCGCGCCGTTGCGCTCGGCAACCACGATGCCGGCGATGTCCTTCGTAGTGCTCACCAGCCCCAGGCCGCGCACGAGGTACTGCTCGGAGCCCAGGTTGATCGACTGGCCGCCCACCTGCTTGTTGTTCGCCGTGAGGCGCTCCATCACCTGCTTGAACGAGAGGCCGTACTTGATGAGCTGGCGCGGGTCGATCTGCACCTGGTACTGTTTCTGATGGCCGCCCCAGGACACGATGTCGTCGACGCCAGGCGCGGTGCGCAGGATCAACCGCACGGTCCAGTCATGCAAGGTCCGCAGGTCCATCGCGGACAGCTTCTTGTCGGCGGACTCGATCGTGTACCAGAACACCTGACCCAGGCCCGAGCTGTTGGGCCCGAGAACGGGTTCGCCGTATCCCTGTGGCAACCGGCCTTTCACGTCCTGCAGCTTCTCTCCGACGAGCCGGCGTGCGAAGTAGATGTCGACGTTGTCCTTGAAATAGACCGCTACATACGACAGACCGAAAAGCGAAACGGAACGAACTTCCTCGACTCCGGGCAAGCCGGCCATGCCGCCTTCGATGGGCGTGCTGAGCAGTTTTTCGACATCCTCTGCGGCGAGGCCGGGCGACTCGGTGTAGATGCTGACCTGGATCGGCGTCACGTCGGGGAAGGCGTCCACTGGCACTTGGCGGAACGCCTGGATGCCCAGGCCGATCACGACGGCGAAGGCGACGAGGACAAGGACTTTGTAGCGCAGTGAAGCGTCAACGATGGCATTGAGCATGGTGGTTTTCCTTGGGTCTCAATGCGTCAATGCTCGTCGCCGATTTGCGACTTGAGCAGACGCGCCTTCAGGGCATAGGCCCCGGCAGTCACGACCTTCTCGCCCGCAGCGACGCCCGACTTGATGACGGTGCGGCCCGACAGCTTGTCACCCGGCTCGATGGCGCGGGACTCGAACCCTTCTCCCTTGGCCACGAAGATCGTTGGCTGGCCCTGCAACAGCAGGATCGCCGCGTCAGGCACCGACAGCGCTTCGCGCTTGGCACCGTTGGTGTCGATGGTGGCGCTCGCGAACATCTCGGGCTTGAGACGCCCGTCCTTGTTGTCGACCTCGATGCGCGCAGGGACCGTGCGGCTGTCCTTGTCGAGCAGGCTGGCGACGTAGGTCACGCGGCCCTTGAACAGTTCGCCCGGATAGGCGGCCACCTTCACGCTGGCCTCTGCGCCAACACGCACCTTGGACAAGGCGTCTTCGGTGAGGTTGGCCTCGATCCACACGCGGGACAGGTCTGCCACCGTGAACAGTGGCGCCGCGGGCGTGCCCAGTTCACCCACGATGGCGTTCTTCTGAACAATCGTTCCGGCCAGGGGCGCGTTCAGCGCAAAGGTGGAGACTGCAGCCCCGCCTGCCTGCGCGGAGCCGCCGAGCAGCCGCAGCTTGTCCTGGGCCGCGCGCAGCTCCGACGACGCCTTCTCCAGTTCGGACTTGGCTTTCAGGAACTCGCGCTGCGGAATGATCTCGTCGGCATTCAGCGACTCGGCGCGCTTGAAGTCGGACTGCGCGACGCGCTGGCTGGACAGCGCCTGCTGCAGCGCCGACTGCGCCTCGCCGATGGCCAGGCTGTCGAGCACTGCGAGCGGCTGCCCGGCACGCACGGTGTCGCCAAGATTGGCGCTCACCGAGATGATTCGCCCTTCCACACGCGGCGCCACGCGGGCGATGCGGTCCTGGTTCGGGCGGATGGTGGCCGTGACGGTGATCGAGTCGGCAAAGGCCAGAGACGCCAGCGTCTCCACCTTAATGCCGGCGCGTTGTGCTTCTTCGGCCGACAGCTTCAGGCCACCGCCTTCTTTTCCTTCTTCTTTCTTGGGCCCTCCCTTTTCTTCCGCCGCAGCGGAGGAGGCTGCCTTGCCCGGTGCGGCGGTCTCGCCTTTGCCGCATGCCGCCAAAGCGCTGACCACGGCGACGGCCGAGAGCAAATACAAGGCGCGATTGAGAGCGCCCATCATCGAAGTATTCATGTTGTTCATGGTTGGGTTGCGTCCGTTGACCAGCCAGCGGCGAGTTCGAGTTCGAGCCGGGTCGCTTGATATTCGGAAAGTGCGTCGTTGAGATCGCGCCGGGCATCGAGTGCCTGCCGGTTCACGACGATCAGCTCCAGCAGGCCGATCTGCCCGGCCTGCTGCGATTTGACCGAGAGCTGCTGGTTGTCGGCGAGCGCCGGCAGCATCGACTCCTGCAGTCGCCGCACCCGGGCTTCCAGGCTGTCCAACTTCAACCACAGCGCGTTCACGTTTGCCCGCGTGTCGCGCAACGTGGTCTGCCGCTCGATCTGGACCTGACTGAGCTCCGAGCGCGCTTGGCCTATGCCCGTTGCGTTGCGTTTGAACAGCGGCAAAGGCACAGACAAGGTCAACGTTGTCAATCGCTCGCGAGCGGTGCCCGGTCCCTCACGGCCGATGTTCACGCCCACCGTCACGTCGGGGTAGGTGCTGGCCTGTTCGAGCTTCAGCCGTGACGTTGCGCTGTTCTCGCGCTCGACCAGCGCACGCAACCTCGGGTGCGCGTCCACCGCCGCCAGCAACTCGGCCAGCGAGAAGCGCCGTGGCGTCATCGTCAGCTCGCCGACCACTTCGGGCAGGCTGCTCGGCGGCAATTGAATGATGGCGGACAGCTCAGCCCGCGCAGCGAGCAGTTGCTCCTGTGCGATGGCGAGTTGGTTACGTGCGCGCTCGGCCTCCACGGTCGCGATGTTGGCGTCGAGTTTGGTGTCTTCGCCTGCAGCGCGGCGCTTCTGAATGGCAGTGGCGGTCCCCTCGAACAACTTCAGCGCCTGGCCTTCCAGCATCACGCGCTGCTGCAGCGCCAGGACGCGGTAGAAGCGCTCGGCTGCGATCGCGCGCGCTGTGCGGCGCGCATCGGCGATCTCGGCGCGCAAGGCCGCAAGGGCCGCGTCGGCCGCTTCACGCCGATACCCGTGCTGCCCGGCGATCTCCAGCGTTTGGGACAGCCCGGCGCTCCACTCTTGGCGGCGCTCGTTGCCCTGGCCAGCCTGCGGCACGGACCGGCGCGTCAAGTCCGTGGACAGCTGGGGATTGTTGAACAGCAACGCACTGGCGTCTGTTTGAACACCCTCTGCGGCGGCCAGCTGCGCCTGCTTGGCGCGAAAGGTCGGGCTGGCAGCCTCAGCCAAGCTCAACGCCTCCACGAGCGTCAGGCGCTGCGTGGCAATCGAATCGGTGATGGACGACTCAGCTTGCGCCGACGCCGGGGCCGTGACAGTAACCTGTGCCCAGGCCACGTCGGGCATGAACAGAATGGAACCGGCGGCCCAGGTAGCACACGCCATACCGATGGCAAATGCCAGCGTCTTCGATCGCATCGAACTCTCCTCGTTGTGGAATACAACAAACCGGAAGAATTCGGCGAGAGGTCGGTGCTACGCGGGGATAGGGTGCGTGTGAAGACAGTCTCGCCGAATCAGGCGGCGAGAGCCCAATTAGGGCGGTCGATGGTGTTCGGGATGTACTGAGGTTGTTCGCTGTTGGGCGCCGCACGCAGCGGAGCACCGGGTTCTGAGCTGAGCCACACGGCGGTGTGCATCACCAGGGTAACACAGGTCAGGTGGCAGCTAGCGCAATCAGGATCGTCGGCACCGGCAATGTTTTTCTTATCGGGCGTGGATTCACCCGAAGCCTTCAGCATCTTGCCCTGGTGCTTGTGAATGTGATGGCCGAAATGCCCCGTGCCCGCGCCTTGCTCGTGCTGGCAATAGCTGGCCGCAGCGCCCCAGACGACCTGGAATGGCAGCAAGGAAAACATGAGGATCACAAGAATGCGGCGCATCACATCGGATTGTATCAGGTACGGGTTGTAGCCGGCCGTCCGGCCAGCAGCTACGGAAGTCCGCCACGGCGAAACGGGGCGATGGGTCGGTGCGATCGGAACGGTGTGCATCAGCCACCGCACTCGGAGCCGTTGCGGCTGACATAGGCCGTCGATGCGACCGCGCCGTAGTCAGCAGATGAGATCAGGGCCAGCTGCACGGCACCGTGGTTCGTGGTGTCGAACTCCCCCTTAGAACTTCTTGGCGCCATTGACGAAGGTCAAGGTGTCGCCGCTGCGCACGTTCAGCGCCTTCGCGTTCGTGGGGTCTACCACGCGGGCACCCTGCATGTCCTCGGTGGGGTGGCCGAAACGGGACTTGCCGTTCAACAAGGTGTCACCGGCAGCGAAGGCGGATCCCGCCGTCACGGGGGAGCGTTGCGACGAATCCGGCGGTGAGGAGCTTTTGCGAAAACATGAAGCCTTCCCATTGTTTAGGTGAACGGACCAGCGGGCTTTTCTGCCTGGTGTGTGAGGCATTGGCCGCATCACGAAGGTCACTCTAGGGAGGGCGCCACGCCAGAAATCGCCCATTCAGATTACGAAATGGTCATGGTCAAGCCTCGCATTCTCCGAACTGTTGGCCTGCGTCGAGGCCCTACTGCGACGGGGAAATCAAACCGGCGACACGCCGGAACTGGTGGTCCTCGCTGAACTGTGGCTTCAGCTGCCTACATTTCTCTGCGGTGTGGCGCCGAGGGCTCGTCGTCGGTGCTGCGGCTGGCGAGCGTTCCCTCTCCGGGAGCTCTGCCTCAATCTCATCAGAGCGGTAAACGCAAGCCCGCAACAGGCCCCTCGGTCGGGGGATGATTCAAGGTCAATGCGCGCCGCGCACGTGCCCACGAGAAGGCACCTGTCCAGTCTGACCGGCCGCCATCTCGATGCCCTGGAAAATGCCGCAACCTGCAGCTGCTTGCCGCCCATGACATCGCGAGCGCAAGGCACGGAGTTCCTTCTCCAGCCGGTGCAGTTCGCGGATGCGCAATGCAACATGCCCGATGTGTGCATCGAGCATGGCATCGACCTCGCCGCAGTCCTCCTGCGGCGCATCCTTGAAACGCAGCAGGATCCGCACTTCGTCCAGCGTCATGTCGAGGTTGCGGCACTGGCGGATGAAGCCGAGCCGATCCGCATGAGTCTGGGTGTAGATGCGATAGTTGCTCTGGGTTCGCTCCGGCGCAGGCAACAGCGATTCGCGCTCGTAGAAGCGAATCGTTTCCACCGGCGTTCCACTGACGTTGGCCAGTTCACCTATCTTCATGTCTCGATCCTCCATGGGGCAGGGCCGCCAACTGATAAGTCGTGTTTCACCCTGTGGTGTGCCGGCAGTCTAGGCCCGCCATCACGCCATCAACTCCAGCAGATAGAGGGCGACAAAACCAGCGAAGAAGGACGCGGTGATCAGCGGCGTCTCCTGGACCTCGTGGGCTTCGGTGAGCAGTTCCTCGACCACCAGGTACATCAAGGCCGCCGCCCCGAACGAAAGCACGATCTCCAGACTCAGCCCTGAAAGTCCCCCGAGCAGGGAGCCGCCCAACCATGCGCCCACGGCGACCAGCCCCGCCAGCCCGGTGACGGTCAGGATGTTGCGGCTGCGAGGGAACTTCGCTTCGGCCAGACTGGCCGCCACCGAGATGCCCAGAAACAGAAGTTCGAGCGTCAGAGCAATCACGAGCAGCGTGCCTACCCTTTCGCCTGCAGCGAAGCCCACGCCGATCAGCAGGCCGTCGAGGAAGACATCGATCCCGACAGCCGTGAGCAAGCCGGCCTTGCTGTTACCCGACGACCCGCTGCGGCCTTCGATGCGTTCGGTGACCGCCTTGACGCCCAGCATCAGGGCCACGCCCAGGACAAAACCGATCACCACCCCGACAGGCCGATGTTCCTTGGTCATTTCCGGCAGCAACTCGCCCGCGACGACCGCCAGTACCACACCAGCGGCGAAGTGCTGAACCAGGCTGCGCAGCTTTTCGCTGGGCGTCCGGAATGTGGCGATGGCGCCACCCAGGACCGTGGCGAAGACCGGAATGAGCGTCAGGCCGAGGATCTGAGACAAAGGTGTGCTCAAACAGTTTCCTTGTTTTGCTTGACCCTGTAGCCACTATAGGGTGTTGAATCGCAGCATACGACAGAACACGGAACTCACGATGACTGACTGCTGCGACCACGATCAAACCCAGAAGCCTGAAAGGACGGACAGTCACGCCGGTCATGACCACGCCCATGACCATGGTCACACTCATCCCTCCGCTCCGATCGTCGTCGGCGGTCTGGCCGCGCCAGCGGCGGTGACCGGCGGCATGCAAACCGCGATCCGCATCATGCAGATGGATTGCCCGACCGAGGAAGCATTGATCCGCAAGAAGCTCGGCGACATGGCGTCGGTTGTGAGCATGGAATTCAACCTGATGCAGCGCGTGCTGACGGTGGTCCATGCGCCCGACGCGCTCGAGCCGGTGCTGGAGGCGGTGCGGTCGCTGGGCTTTCAGCCCGAGGTGGCCGACGCCGGCAGCCACCTCGCCACCGCCGTGGAAACGAAGAAGCAATGGTGGCCGCTGGCCCTGGCCGGCGTGGCCGCCCTGGCGTCGGAGGCAGTGAGCTGGCTCGGGCTGCCCTCTTTGCTGGTCGCTGCACTGGCCGTCCTGGCCGTGGTGGCGTGCGGAGTGACCACCTACAAGAAGGGCTGGGTGGCCATCAGCAATGGCAACCTGAACATCAACGCGCTGATGAGCATCGCCGTGACGGGCGCATTGGCACTCGGCCAGTGGCCCGAGGCGGCGATGGTCATGGTCCTGTTCACGATCGCGGAACTGATCGAAGCGAAGTCACTCGACCGTGCGCGCCATGCGATCGCAGGGCTGGTGCAACTTACTCCGGAAACGGCTTCCGTGCAGCAGGCAGACGGGTCCTGGCGGGTGATGGAAGCCCAGGCCATCACGGTCGGCAGCGTGGTCCGGATCAAGCCCGGCGAGCGCATCGGCCTGGACGGCGAAATCGTCAACGGCCGCTCGTCGGTGAACCAGGCGCCGATCACCGGGGAGAGCCTGCCAGTGGACAAGGGCGTGGGCGATGCCGTGTTCGCGGGAACGATCAACCAGTCTGGCGCCTTCGACTACCGCGTGACTGCGGCCGCGAACAACACGACGCTGGCGCGCATCATCCATGCGGTCGAGGAGGCCCAGGGGGCCAAGGCGCCGACGCAACGATTCGTCGATCAGTTCGCCCGCGTCTACACGCCGATCGTGTTCGCGCTGGCGCTGCTGGTGGCCGTCGTCCCGCCCTTGCTGATGGGTGGCAGCTGGCACGACTGGATCTACAAGGCGCTGGTGCTGCTGGTGATCGCGTGCCCGTGCGCGCTGGTGATCTCGACACCGGTGACGATCGTCAGCGGCCTCGCGGCGGCAGCCCGACGCGGGATCCTGATCAAGGGTGGGGTGTATCTGGAGGAAGGTCGCAAGCTGGTTTGGCTGGCCCTCGACAAAACCGGCACCATCACCCACGGCAAACCGGTGCAGACCGAGTTCGAGTTGCGTGCCGAGGTGGATGCAGCGATGTGCCGCTGCCTCGCCGCCAGCCTGGCGGGTCGGTCCGATCACCCGGTGTCGCAGGCAGTGGCCCAGGCTGCCGACCGCGACGGCGTCGGCCGCGAGGCCGTCGAGGCGTTCGAGGCGCTGCCCGGGCGGGGTGTGCGCGGGGTGATCGGCGGCAAGGCTTATTCATTGGGCAACCATCGCCTGGCGCATGAACTGGGCCTTTGCTCGTCGGCGCTTGAGGCGCGGCTGGATGGGCTGGAACGGCAAGGCAAGACCGTCGTCGTGCTCGTCGACGACCGACAGGTGCTGGCCTTGTTCGCGGTGGCCGACACGGTGAAGGAAAGCAGTCGCGCTGCCATCGCCGAGTTGCATCAGCTCGGGGTCAGGACCGTGATGCTGACCGGCGACAACACCCACACCGCCGAAGCGATTGCCAGTGAGGTCGGTATCGATCAGGCACGGGGCAACCAGTTGCCCGAGGACAAGCTCCAGGCGATCGAATCTTTGGAGGCCGACGGCGCGGTGGGGATGGTTGGTGATGGCATCAACGACGCGCCTGCCTTGGCGCGCGCGGGCATCGGGTTCGCGATGGGGGCCATGGGCACAGACACGGCCATCGAGACGGCCGACGTCGCCCTGATGGACGACGACTTGCGCAAGATCCCGCACTTCATTCGCCTGTCGCGGGCCACGCATATGGTGCTGGTCCAGAACATCGTGCTGGCGCTGGGCATCAAGGCGGTGTTCCTGGTGCTGACCCTGCTGGGCCTGGGCACGATGTGGATGGCCGTCTTCGCCGACTTGGGGGCGAGCCTGCTGGTGGTCGGCAACGGGTTGAGACTGTTGCGCCGGTGACGAGCACCTGCGCGGCGCCGCACTGCGAATCGGCGCTTGACGTCATCTCCCTCGGGTCGTCGCGTGTTGATCCAATGCATCACGAGATGCAGCGACAGGGGCTCATGACGTACGCCACCCTCTATGCTCGGTTTCCGGCCCGGCGCGGTGAAACGTGCAGCTGGTCGCTGCTGGTGTTGTATCAACGTGAAAGCCGTCCCGTGTCCGTGACCGATTTATTGAGGGGCCCTGCGCTGCGTGGCGGTGCCCTGGCGCTGCTGGCGTCCGGTTTGTTCGGCATCAGCACGCCGCTGGTGCAGCACTTCGGCACAGGCCTGGGTGCATTCACCACGGCTTCGCTCCTCTACGCTGGTGCCGCCGTGCTCGGCGCCTTGCTCAGGCAGTCGGCGGACCGGGAAGCCAGCCTGCGAATGACGGACGGAGGGCGCCTGCTGGCGATGGCGGCCTTCGGTGCCTTCCTTGGGCCTGTCGCCCTGGCCTGGGGGCTGCAACGCACAAGCGGCACCAGCGCTTCCCTGATGCTCACGCTGGAAGCCCTGTTCACCGCCTTGCTGGCCTGGCGGCTGTATCACGAGACGATGGACCGGCGTGTCTGGACGGCGATGCTGCTCTTGCTGGCCGGCGGCATGCTGCTGATCCTCGACCAAGGCTTGACCGGTGGGAATCAGCTCCTCGGCTTGCTGGCTGTCCTGATCGCGACTGTCGCCTGGGGCGTGGACAACACCTTGTCGCGTGGGCTGGCCGAGCGAGACCCCAGCCAGGTGGTGATGTTCAAGTCGGCGGCAGGCGCCAGTGCGACGCTGGTGCTGGCGGTGGTCTTCGGTGAACCGATTCCAGCGTGGAGCGCTGCTTCGGCACTGCTGGTGATCGGCGCCACGGGCTATGGTCTCAGCCTGCGTTTCTATCTGCTGGCCCAACGTGCGTTCGGTGCGGGCCGGACCGGGTCGGTGTTCGCGTTCGCACCTTTCATTGGTGCCGTCGTTGCGGTCGCCCTGGGCGATCGGGCCTGGGGCGTCATGATGGTCCTCGGGAGTCTGTCGATGCTGGCCGGGGTGGTGCTGCATCTGGTGGAGGCGCATGCGCATCTTCATCAGCACGAACCGTTGGAGCACGAACATGCTCACCGGCACGACGATGCCCATCACGGCCACGTCCATCAGCCGATGCCTGTTGGCAAACACAGCCATCTGCACCGGCACACGGCAATCACGCACGGCCACGCGCATGTGCCTGATGCCCACCACCTGCACAGGCACTGACCGCCAATCAGGGAATCCGCCTCAGACTGGGGCACCCGGTCCGGCTTTCGCATCTCGGGTCCATGCAATCCATCGATGCCGGCATCTACCAGCCCGACCAGCAATGGCATCGCTATCGGAACGATTGCAGCCGTGCTGGAGTGGCACGTCGTCGCGGCGTTCAATTGGAGCCGTTGATGACGAGGCGTTCTCGGCGGAAAATCGACTCAGGCAGTGATGGCCTCGGCCGCCGGATGACAGCGAGCGCATCACCGGCAGCGTCAGTCTCTTCGCTGCAAGTCGCGCGGGCGTACCTGCTGTGGCGTTCCGTCGGCGCCACGGCAAGATCCTGCAGGAGGATCAGTGGCGAGAGATCGCGCGATCATCGATGCTTGGCCAGCATGTCTTCGAGGAGTGCGAGCAGCGCAGCCTGCTCCCGCTTCGGTTCGAACAACGGGGCCCGATCGACGCACTGCCTGTTCAGTCCATCCAGCATTGCCGGGTTGTTGCGGCAACGTTCGATCAGCGCGGCCAGGCATTCCGAATCGCCGGGCTCGAAATACCCTGCGTAATCGGCACCCAGCATGCCGACGTTGCCGGAGATGCGGGTTGCCAGGACGGGCGTGCCGCTGCGAATGGCTTCCATCACCACATGGGCACCGCCTTCCATGTGGCTGGTGTGAACGAGGATGTGCGCACCCTGGATGCGCCCCCTGGTGGTGTCATGGGGCAGTGCGCCCAGCCACCGGTACTGCGGGCAGCTGTGCTGCAACGCCTGCGCTGCGTCGCCGAGAGCCGGGTCGAGCGCGGCGCCGATATGGTCGAGCAGGATGTCGTGCCGCCGGGCCAGCCGGCGGACCGCCTCGAAGTAGGTCTGCGGCGCCTTTTCCTCGCGAAGGTGGCCGACCATCACGCAGCGCAGGTGCTGCGCCGTCTTGACCAATGGCCTGCGCGCCGTCGTCGACTGAAAACAAATGACCGCCTTGGCGCGGTGTTGTGCGGGCAGGTCTTCGACGGCCCCTTCGTGCAGCACCACCAACCGGTCCGCCAGCACGAGCGACCGCTGCGCTTGTCTATCGACGTGAATATCGCGGTACAGGTCTGTGCCGGTCAGCACCACCGCCAGCGGATGCCCGGGTTTGTCGGATGCCCAGCGCTGGATCGAGTCCGCTGATCGGCGAGCATGCAGCGCCAGCAGCGCATCGGCGGGCTCGCCCTGCCATTGGTTCACCAGCGCCACTCGAAAGCGGACGTTCAGTATCTGCGACCACCGATTGGCAGTCTGCCAGTTGCCGTTGTTGGCGCTTGCGAGCGCTGGCGTCACGATGCAGATCTGGGGACGTGACATGGTCCGGTTATACCGGCATGCGACGTGAAAGGGCGGGTCGATGCCGTACGCCCGGGCTCGGTTCGGCGTGCTGGTCAAGATCCGCTGAGCGCTGTCTTGCGATTCGGGCGCGAGCAGCGTCAGGTGCCTTTCGAGGCCTTCGATCGATCGCTCGGCCGCGGCGGCTAGTGCGTCGCCGCTTATCCGGTGTTGAACCTCCACGATGGGAATGCCCTTTGGCGCGTGTCCCCTCGGTGCGGGGCCGGGCTGTCGCGCTGCGCGTCGAGCCATCGGGATACCGGTGTCTCGCCCCCTGACGGGCTTCCATCCCTGACGCGAACACGGTCAGGCCGGCGGTGCCGGCTGGTGAACGAGGCGGCCCTGTCCCGTGGCCGGGGAACGCGGGCTTCTTCGTCCGTCATGCGGCGCATGACCGACGCCCGCTTGGCGAACTGACCGGCTTGCAGGTCGCTACACGTTGTTCCGCTCGGTGCGGCGCCGGCCAGATCGTCACCCCGGTCACCCGCCAAGCCCGAAGCCGGGCCGCTGAATGCGGGGTCAAGGATATGTTCGCAGCGGCTCGACCGCCGCGCCAGTCGCTCGCCTGTGGCTCCCTTGGTGGCACGTCGGCCGCAGAGGCGCCGCTGCTCGTGATCGTTCGGTCGGCTGCGCTGCAACCGCTGCGCCAGGCGAGCTGGCACATCAGCCGCGACGCTTTGCCGACCTTGGAGGGGCAGCGCGTGCGCCAGTCGTCCCACCGCGCTCCCCCCACAACCCCCGTCGAATCGCGAGGGGGACTTGTGGGGGGATCTTCAAGCGGTGGGCCGGGAAACCGGCGCACTGCTTCGGCTGCTGAAGGACACACACCACCCATCCCCCACCCCTTCCCGTGAGGGAAGGTGCCGTGCCCACCCCCCGCCCGCCCGTGGGCGGGAGCGAGGAAGTCCGAGCAGAAGGATCAGTTTCCAGGAATACCAAAGCGGTGTCCGGCTGATCGTTCTTGCAAGGAGCACATCATGGCCAACGTTCAAATCATCCAGCGCCACGCGCACCTCGTGGGCGCCGTCCAGCTCGCCTTCGTCAACGGTCGCGAGGGCAAGGTCGCCAAGGCGGTGCTGACCGCCATCAGCAACAGCCGCCGAGGTTCAGGCAACAGCCGCGAAGAGGAAGCCACCGCGATCCAGTGGACGTTGTGGGGCAAGCAGGCCGAGAACGCCGCCGAGTACCTGGGCAAGGGCAGCCACGTGAACATCGTCGGCCGTCTGCGCAACAACAACTACGAGAAGGACGGCGAGACCGTCTATGGCATGGCGTTCACTGCCGAGGAAATCGACTACCTCGACAGCCGGGCCGAGAGCGATGCCCGCCGTAACGGTGGCCAAGCTGGTGAAGGCAGCGCCGATCAGGCGGCACCGGCCGCCACCAGCCGCAAACCCCGCAACGCGCGACAGCCGTCCCACGCCTGAACCCGACCCGGGCGGGTGTGAGGCTGCAGAGCCGCGCCCGCCCTTCGAACCTCATTCAACGATTGAAGGAAACCATCATGTATTCAACCCCGACACTCGCCACCCGTTTCGCCCGCAACACCCGCGTCATGCGCGGCGACCAGCCCCTGAGCGAAGACCAGATGCGCGCCGCGGCGCCGTCCATCTTCGCCGAGGGCAAGCACGCGAGCCGCTCAGAGCGTTACACCTACATCCCGACCATCGATGTCCTGCGCGGCCTGCGCAAGGAGGGCTTCGAGCCCTTCATGGTCGCCCAGGGCGCCAGCCGCGTCGAAGGCAAGGCGGAATACACCAAGCACATGATCCGCATGCGCCACGCGGGTCAGGTCAGCACCAAGCCCGAGGCCAACGAAATCATCCTGATCAACAGCCACGACGGTGCCAGCAGCTACCAGATGCTCGCCGGCATGTTCCGCTTCGTCTGCTGCAACGGCCTGGTGGTGGGCCAGGTGGTGGACGACATCCGCATCCCGCACAAGGGCAACATCCAGGGCGAGGTGATCGAAGGCGCGTTCCGCGTGCTCGATGAGTTCGAGGCGGTGGGCGAACACACCGAGGCGATGAAGTCGCTGCAGCTGCAGCCACCTGAGGAAATCGCCTTCGCCACCGCCGCACTGGCTCTGCGATTTGGTGAGAGCGCGGTAGAGGAGGGCGGAGGGCACGCCCCTGCACCGGTGACGGCCGAGCAGCTGATCGAAGCCCGTCGGCCCGAGGACATCGGCCACAGCCTGTGGACCACCTTCCAGCGCGTGCAGGAGAACGTGATCCGCGGAGGTCAGCCTGGCCGCAGTGCGCAAGGGCGCCGGCTGCAGACCCGCCCCGTGGGCAGCATCGACCGTGGCGTGAGCCTGAACCGGGCGCTGTGGATGCTGGCCGAGGAGATGCGCAAGCTCAAAGCATGAGCCTGGAGGCCAAGCGCGCTGGATTCAGGCCCGAATCCAGCGCGCCCAACGGCCCGCACCGACCCGACCATCGGTGCGCATCCGGCTGGAGCCACTTTGCACGAGGTGAGGAAATGAACACGCCAATCGGAACGCTTGACGAGCTGGACGCCTTCGCGGTCCGGTCCGGCGATGCCACACGCAAAGGCGCGCAATCCTTCGCGCGCCTGCTGCAGCTCGCCGAGACTCGCGACTCTGGCCAGATCCCGCGCATCGCGCGCTTCATGGCCGCCACGTACAACGGCCACGCCTTCCCGCTCGACCTGTTCGAGCTTCGGGCGGTCGACATCGCGATCAGCGACGACATGCTGATCTGCCTGGACGCGCTGCGCTGGGGTCGCGCCGACCTGTACAAGCTGGTCCCCGACGGGGACGCGCGCATGCGAGCTGTGATCGAGCGTTGGGGCTTGTGCGGGCAGGCCGGTGGGTGAGCGCAAGGCGCCATTCGCCCCCACATCGGCTGGCACGCACGCTCGCCGGCCTCCACGGTGTGTCGGCCGGCTCGCGTGGTCTGGCAGTACCTCGTCGAGGGGCGCGCGCCAGGCAGATCGAGGCCCGCGTGGCATTTAGGCTGCCGCCCACCTCTGGCGTCGGACGGACGGCTTGGGTAGAATGCATCGCAACTGCAACGCACCCCTTGCCCGCCATGAAATCCGCCACCTTGCCATCCTTGCGCGTCGATCCCGAACTGCGCGAAGCCGCCGAGAGCGTGCTCCAGGAAGGCGAGACGCTCTCAGGCTTCATCGAGGCGTCGGTGCGGGAGACGATCCAGCGACGCCGTGTCCGTGCCGAGTTCATCGCGCGTGGCCTGGCCTCCCGCGACGAGGCGAAGCGCACGGGCGTCTACATCGATGCCGACGTGGTCCACGCCCAGTTGGCCAAGAAGCTGGCCCAGGCCCGCACGAGACTGCACAAGAAGGCCCGTGCGTGAGCTTTGTGGTGCGGTACAGCGCGTCGGCCCGGGATGACCTGACGCGGCTATACGACCACCTGCTCGATCGGGCCACCACGGTCGAGGACCTTGATCTTGCCGAGCAAGCACTGAGTGCCATCACGGGTGCGGTGCAGAGCCTCAGACACTCCCCGTTCGTCTACCGCAAGGCCGGCGACGACCCGTTCCTGCGCGAGCTGCTCATCCCCTTCGGCCAGAGCGGCTACGTGGCGCTGTTCGAGATCGAGGATGCATCGGTGGTGACCATCCTCGCCGTGCGCCACCAGCTCGAAGACGACTACCACTGAGCCGCACAGGCGGGGCGGACCTCCAACAGATCTCAGTGCTTCCACAGCAGGACCGTCACCAGCATGGTGACCGCGGACCCGGTCGCTGCCGCACCCGCATGCGTCAGCCAAGGCTCCCAAGCCCGTCCCGGCCGCTCGAGCAGTCGCTGAATGGACGAATGCAGCCGCTGCAGCGAGGCACCGACCTCGGCGCCGAACGCGACCCGCGCCGCCTCCGTCATCGCCCGCGCCTGCAGGTCGATCGACCTCCTCGCTGCCTCGTCAGTGCGCGCGGCGATGTGCGTCACCGCCTGGACCTTGGCCTTCCCGGTCAGGGTTGTGACCTGGGCTTCGAACGCGGCCAGCTGTCCTGCCAGTCCACGGTGCGCATCGACCAGCGCCTGGCGTGAGCGATCCAGCGTCGGCACCAGTGCCTCGACCTGCCGGATCAGCTTGGCCGCCTCGCCGAGCGCTTCAACGAGAAGCGCCTCCCGCGCCGAGGTGGGATGCGTCATGACGAGGGCACCGGCTGCGCACCGGTCAGAAGGCTCTGCAGATCCAGCGCTGCGAAGCACGCGTCGAGTTCCGGGACGACACCCCGTGCCAGGCGCTGGGTCGCGAGGCGACGTGCGAGCGCCAGTCGGTCCGATGGTTTGCCGGCCTGGGCGATCAGCGACTTGTAGTCGGTGCTATCCGCAGCCAGTTCAGCCAGGGACTGGCCCGTGCCGCGAACCAGCGAGTACACCTCGTTGAAAGAGATGACCGCTGCCGCGTTGGGCCTGGCGATGCCGGTCGAGGCGCAATACGCCAGAAGCGTTGCGAAGGTGCTGTCAAACGGGTCGTCCTCGTCGACCTGGTTGAAGACTACGCGCAGCCGCGCGGGCGGAACCCCGATGCGCGCCAGCTCTCCCAGCGTGGCGGCCGTGTCCTGCTGCTGCTTGCGAGCAGGCACGGTGGGTACGACATAGCCATCGAAGTCCTGCTGGCTGTCCTGGTAGCGCCGCATCAGCTTGAGCAGCTCTTCGACATTGCTCGCGCCGATGTCTACCACCACGTTATCGATGCTCTGCAGGAACTCCTGCAGCTGCGCGAACTGCCGGCCGCGGATCGTCACCCGCTGGCCATCGTCGGCGTTGATGCTTTCCACCGCGACGACCTGGCAGCCGGGAATGCGCGGGGCGAGCAGGTGGCGGGCCACCGTGGTCTTGCCGACGTTGCCCGAGTAGTTGATGACGGCGAGCTTCATGGGGTCTCCTTGGTGGGAAAGAGGGGATTGATCTCGTGTGAGGTGAAGAACGCTTCGGCGCTTTCTTTGCCACGGAGGCCTCCGGCCAGCCTGCGCGCTCCTTCGGCGTGCGGAACTGCAGGAGGGGCCGGAGTCGCCGCGTGAGCAGCTGATGCGGCTACCTTCGACAGTTGGGGGATCGTGTCCCGATAGCTCGTTGGGGTGTCCACTGGCGGGATCGCGGTTGATCCCCCAACGGCCCTCGCCACTTCCCGTTGAACAGTGCTGTTGCTCACGTGCACGCCAGCGCCGGCCAGCGCTTCGCGGATCGCCTCAAAGGTGTAGCCCCGCGCGCGAAGCTGAAGGATCTCTGCAGCAAAGGTCCGAGCCTTTCGCGCATTGGAGCCGGGAGGGCGGACGGGGACCAGGTTCATCGGCTCCTCGTGAGTCAAGTTCTGTGCAGCCGCTGCGCAATCGCTATGCAGGCTGTGCGCTCCTTGTGCAGTGGTTGACCAGTAGCTGGTCAGCCTTGTGCAGCGTCTGTGCATCGCCTAACCGCTGCCTAGGCATCGCCTAAACGATGCTTAGTACGAGTCCATCGTAGGTGTGTGTCGGCCACGCAAGAGCGCGGCATTTGGGGCCGAATCTCGCTGGCGAGCAGCTTCGATCCGAGCCAATACTGAATGCATTGGTGAGTGCAGAGATAGGCGGTGCGCCGCCAGTTTCACAAGTACTTCGCTTCCCTTCCGCTTGGTTCCTCGGTTCGCTCATGAACACCTCCACCCATGACTTCGTCACGGTCGATATGCGCGGCTTGAAGGCCGCGCTGGTGGCGCGTGCGCAGGCGCAGCGGGTGAGCGTGTCGGTGCTGGTGCGTGGGGCGGTGGCGCGGGATTTCGGGCTTCAAGTTGAAGCTCCGCATGAGCAAGTACACGCGCAGAACCGGAGCGTTTCAAAAGGCGCCAGCGTCAAGCTGTCGATTCGCTTGACAGAAGAAGAAGCTCGGCAACTCGCCGCAGGCGCGCGGGTTGCGGGCTTGTCGCGGGGCGCCTACTTGTCCGGCCTAGTCGCCAACGTGCCCGTTCTGTCGGCCGGTGGCGGCCGTGCCGAACACATTGCCGCCTTGTTCACTTCCAGTGCCGAACTGTCAACCCTGAGCCGCAACGTCCACCGCCTGACGGCACTGCTGCGACAGTCGAACGTGGAGCCTGCCAAGGCGTACCGCGAGATGCTGGACACCCTGGCCGGCGATGTCCGTCGACACCTCGAACTGGTTTCCCATGTGTTGGCGGAACTGCAGCCACGCAACCGTGGCGCCTCGACGTCGAACCACTCCAACCGGTGACCATCAGGAGACCACCATGTCCCACGCACCGAACATCGACGGCATTCTGATCACCTGGGGCGACCGCTTGTTCTACCCGAGCAACCGGGTGGTCAAGGTGAAGCCGCCACCGAGACTTAGCGGCGACGCAGCGCGGCAACGCGCTGCCGTCATTCGAAAGCGAATCGAGGCGACTGTGGTCCGGCGCGCGCCCCAGGTGATGGTCAAGGTGACCGGTGGTGGGCGCGGCATGAAGGCCATCGCTGCGCACTTCCGCTACATCAGCAAGAACGGCCGGCTGGAGATTGAGGACCAGCGCGGCGAGACGATGCGCGGCAAGGACACCCTGCGCGACCTGGCCGATGAATGGCGCTTCGGTGGTTCACTGATTGCCGCCTTGAAGTTCAGCGGCGAGCAGCCTCGGCGGTGAGGCCTTGTACTGCTCAAGATCGGCCTTGCGGGTCGGCGCATCGAGGATGTCGAACGGACGACGGCGCAGGACGGGCCGAAGATCGTCGAGGGCGCGCTTCTGCGCCCACTCCAGCACCTGGGCCTTGGCGTCCTCGTTCTGCTCGCGCAGGTCGAAGAAGCTGACGTGCTTGTTTCCAACGTAGGTATCTGGCGTCGCCTCAAACGCTGGCATGAACGTCTACAGCATGAGGTACGACGCACGCTGGACCATGCGCAAGTGCCCACAGCCGTATCGGGATCTTGATGATCGTCGAGCTACCTTGGACTTGTGTCGCCGACCTCCCACCGGCGCCCAGAAGTGTTCCACTTCGACTCGAAGCCATGGCTGAGGCTGCAAGCGGCGATCGCCGGATCGAGGAACACGGCAAGGGCGTCAACCACCTCTGCGAGGCTGGTCCACTGAAGGCCTGCCTTCGTTACGAAGGCCCGCCACTGCTGGGCCTTGATCGGGTTCGACGAGAACTCGGTCGACAGCGCAGCAGGCGTTGATGTAGGCAGCGATGTGTTCCGCCTTACGAACGTCGCGCGAATGGCGTCCACCAGCGTACGGCCGTCGAGCACCGATGTTCTGGCGATGACTGCCAGGTCGAAGAAGTCCTTCATCCGGCTGTTGTTCATGCCCAGCACGACCATCGCGTGCAGCTTCTCCGCGATGACCGTGTAGACGGGATACGCCCTCAGCGATGGCGCTGCCAGGTCGTCGAGCAACGTGGGGTAGGTGACCGTCTCTGGCGCGGGCGTGATCGCGTCGCACCTGCACCGGCAGGCGTGCACTGCCGATGAACGCTGGAATGGTCAGGCGCAGTCCGCCGTAGACGTTGTCTTCGCGGATCGGCGCGATCCGCATGCTCGCGCTCTCGTATCGGACGCCGTCGTCCGCGTCGATCGCACAGATTTCGGTGAACGTGCTTCGCAGCGTGTCCGCATCATCCGCTCCGAAGCCCAGCAGGTCGGCGTCTTTCGTTGGACGATGCGGCGAGTCGAACCACAGTGCAAACAGCAGCGCGCCCTTCAGCACGAAGGTGCCGGCATGCGGGGACACCGACAGCCGGTACAGCAGCCGCTCGATCGCGAAGCGCGAGAGCAAGAGGTTGTAGTTCTCGCCCGTGCTGCGCGACCGATTCAGCAGGCGGGCGAGTACCGAGGCCGATCGGTCCGCGCTCATGCCGTCATCGCCTCCAGGTACGGGCGCATTACGTTGGTCATCCGGTTGACCTTGGCGCAGCGCCACAGGTCGTCCATCGCCACCTTGCGCTGCTGCCAGGCCTCGCGCAGGGCTTCGAGCGCCACGTCCAGGCCCACCTTGTTGCGCAGCTTGAAACAGTCGGTAATGGTCTTGGCCAGGCTGTAGACGCGGACCGGTGCGCCGTCGAGCACGACAGTTTCGATGCCCTCGGTGAATGCCTCGCCTGACAGGCGAGTGACGCGCAGGGAAACCTGGGCGCCTTTAGGTGCGTGCGTACCGGCCGGCAGCGCGATCCAGACCTCGAAGGGGGCCTGCACACCGATGCCATGGATCTCCAGGGCAGAGAGCAGGCACACCACGGCCTTGGGCGCCAGCCTTGTCACCTCGATCACCGACTGGTGCGCGCTCGGTGATCCCTCGGCGCCGGTGTACAGCCCGCGGCCGACGCGGCGGACTTGGCCACGCGCAGCCATGCGCGAGACCGTGCGCGCAGGAATACCGTGCGCGGACAGCTCGCGCGCGGACACGGCGGGCTGCTTCGCGGCAAGGCGCAGCAGCTTGTCGGCATGACTTTGGGCAGGCATGCCGGCATGGTAGCAAAGTGCACTACTTATTTGCAAGTAATGCATTCTATGGACGTTCAGCATGGGCCGGCTGGGGCGGGCGTTGTGCATGCGCGGGCCCCGTCGGCCTGGGCAATTGGGTGCACCTCTGTGGGAAGGGAGGTATGGGCTCACCGGTTCGACGCCACATCCACACCGCCGGGCCTGGGTCGCCAGTCGCGCGACCCGGAGTCGCTTCGTCGAGGCCTGCGGGAACGATGAACAGCATCGGCGCCGACCCTTCGCAGTCGGTGAGCACGGCGCTGGCGATCCCGTTGTCCCGCCCGAGGTTGTATTGCAGGCCTTTTACGAACGCGCGGTTCTCGCAAACGAGCCGGTCCAGGAGCTGCTTTTCGAACCCGTCCTCGACCGGCAGCCATTGCCGCGTCACCGGCATCAGGCATAACTCTTTGATCGCCGGAACGCCGGCACTGTTCACGCCGAAGGTGGCGATCATCACCATGTGGATGTCGTCGCTGGCGCCCCACAGCGCCAGTTCGGGCTCGAAGCAACGCCCGAGCCGCCGGTAGAGCTGCTCGTCGATTGAGAAGGCCTGATCGGGCATGTGCTTGACGATCGCCTTGAAGCCGTAGCGTGCCGGCACGATCTCCTTGACCTCGCCGATCAGCAGCATCAGGTGTTGTGGCTTCCCAGGAGCGGCCACGGCGTGCTGCCATTGAGCAAGCCGCCGGGCGTTGATCGCGTCGCGCTCGTCGATGGAGAAGGGCTCCGGCACGTAGAGCCTGGCGCGCAGCGAGTCGCCGCGCGCGAGCTTGTGCTCCGCGGCCTGAAGCAGGTGCCTTCGCACCGTGGCCCAGGTCCGCTTACCCGCAAAGCCCGGATGCCAGCGCGTCAGCTCGGCCTGGTCCCACAGGTAGTGCAGCAGGCCGCGCAACGAGAGCTTGGTGCCGGAGGAGGACACGCTGTCACTCTCGCCGCCGGTCGGCGGCATCGTCGACCGGCCCGGCATCCTTGCCAGCGGGAAGTCCAGCCTCAGCGTGGTCTCACCGGTAGCCGGGTCCTCGGTGATCGCGCTGCCCAGCACCTGCCCCAGGCCGGACAAGTCTGGTGGCGGTTCGTAGGACGGGCAGTCGGGTGCGTGGTGGCTGCCCGTGTAGGGCATGCGCTTGACGATGTAGCCCCGATCCGAACCCGCGAGGCGGGCGACGTACATCTCCACGCCATCCACCAGGCACATGCAGCGAGGGCGTTGGTGCGAGGCATGGGCTTCGGCAATGGCATCCGAAAACCCGCGCGATCCGATCTCGAAACGCCGGCCGCCGATCTCGTAGATCGCGGATGGCACCGTGATGCCATGGACCGACGTGTCCACCGGCGTGGCCTCACCGTGCGGGCACAGGCGCAGCTCGGTCGCGCGTGCGCTGCATCTCGGGCGTGGGGACGACAACCGGGCGCTGCGACGGCGCAGACTTGTCGTAGACCTTGATCTTGGGTGCCTGGCCGTCGCGGATGCGCTGCGCCAGCTTCTCGGTCGCGGCGGCCATCACGGCCGTGCGCTGCTTCTCCGGCACCTTCTTGGCGACCAGCACCGCTTCGATGGCGGCCAGCACGGCCTTGCGACCACCGCCACCACGGGCCGATGCCTTCTCGGCCGGCGCTGCAACTGCGCTGCTGCTCGCGTCCCGGGCCGGCTCGATGCGGTTGACCAGGCGCGCCTCGCGTTCGCGCTTCAGCACTTCCAGGTCTCCGGGGTTCGGCTCGTAGCCCAGGGTCTTCACGCCGCGCACCGACGCTTCGAGCCAGACCATGCGCTTGAAATCTTCGTTGCCCGCCACGCGCAGCGCCCTCCAGTTGCGCGCTTCGGCCACGTCGACCATCGATCGGGCGACCGACGGGCTGTTGGTGTCGGTGGCTAGGCGGAAGGTCGATTCGGTGAAGGCCACACGCGAGGTGTCGCCGCGGAAGCGGTACTCGGTGCGGCCGATGGTCACGTCGCCCACGGAGACCGGTGCACGCTTGATGATGTAACGGTCCTTCAGCGCGGATTCGAGGCGGGCAACCAGGGCCGCACGTTCGGCCTTCACGTCGATCCTGGCGATGGTCTGGGCATCGACCTGATCCGGCTTCGCCTGCGTCTTGGCGGTGGCCGGCAGCGGAACCACTTTCGTGGCCTCGGGCACCTCGTCGCGCGCAGGAACGGGGTCGAGGGGTCGCTGCGGAGCTGCTGGGCGCTGCGGCCCGCGCTGCCACGTACCGTCCACCTTCTGGATCGGCGTGCGCTTGCCGTCCTCGGCCACCGCGACGAAGCGGGTGCTGCCCAACTGTTCGGCCTTGGCCACCATCTCCGGCAGGGTCTTGGCCCGGTACGTGATCTCCGCGAAAGGATCCCTCATCTCGTAGCGCTCACCGGTGATGTCCTTCGGCGTCTGGAATCGTTCGATGGCCACGGTGGCGCGGTTGGCGGGCTCGACGGTGCCACCCCTGGCAGGTTCGGGCTGGCGGGCAGGGGAGTTCTCTTCATCCATGGCGACATCGCAATCGTGAGTTGGGTGATGGGTCAGGGCTGCGGGGTAGCGGGAACGCTCTGTGAGGACCAGGCGATGGGCAGCGCCCGGTACAGCTCGATCTCGACCCGGCGGTTGAGGCTGCGGCCTCCGACGCTCGTGTTGTCGGCCACGGGATCGCCAACCGGCTGGTAGGTGGCGCGGATGCGCGCCGGGTCCACACCTGCGGCCACCAGGTAGTCGCGCACGGCAGCCGCCCGATCCCGGGCGATGCGGCTCTCGACCGGCACATCGCTGGTGCCATCGGTGCGCCCGCGCAGCATCACCAGCGGGGCCGCCTTGGCGTCCTCGATCAGGCCCGACGACAGCTCGGCCGGAATGACGACGCGGGTGCTACCGAAGTCGAAGCGCACGGTGTAGACGCTGTTGGGCCGGGGCTGCTGGACGGCCGGCCCCTGCATGCCCGCCAGAAGCTGCTGACGTGCTGCCATGTTCGCCAGGGTGGCCGTGGTCGTCTCTGCCAGGCGCCCGGATTCGGTGGCCAGCAGGCGGGTGTTCTGCAGGTCGTTTTTGCAGACCTGAAGTTCGACGGCCATCTGGGAGTTCGCCGGTCGCTTCTGCGATTCGTCGACGGTCGGCGGCTTCGGCGGCGAGCTGCACGAGGCCAGCAGGAGCATCCAGGGAATCAATGGGGTGGCGTGGCGCATGGCAGATCTCCCGCAGTCTCAAGTCAAGCTGTGGGCGTCTGGTGCGACTGGCTCGCTCACCGGCACAGCCTCGATGTCGGTGTCGAGTGCCGCCAGGTCGAGCGGTATCGCAGCCCTGTCGCTCTCGGCCATCAGCACGCCGTCTTCGTCGGTTAGCAGGACGCCGTCTTCGTCGGCGAGGGGCTCGAGCGATCCGCCTGCTGTCCCTATCCCCGGCATGCCCGGGGCGCCCTTGTCGAAGAAGGCAATCAAGGTGTCGGCCACCTGGTCCGGAGCACCTTCGAAGGAATCCGGCAGGAGGGTGTGGTCGTGCGCCAGCGCCTCCAGGCTCAAGGTCTGCCCGGGCTGCAGTTCGTCATCGGCGTAGCGCCAGCGCTGCTGCACCCTCGCCAGGTGCAGGTCCATGTTCATGCGCGGCACGGGCGGTGCCTTCAGCAGGCGCGAGGTGAAGGCCTTGTCGCGGTGGTACCGAATCTTCTCGCCCAGGATGGGCTTGCAGTTCTCGAAGATCACCACCAGGCGCTCGCTGCCCAGTTCCTTGAACTCCTGTGGCAGCAGCAGTGCGCGGCGCTGCTCGCTCTCGTTCTGACTGACCGAGCTGTGGCCGTGCTGGCTGAAAGAGCGGCTGCGTCCGTGTGAGGTGGCGCGCTCGGTGAAGTGGCCGAGCATCGCGCTGTACTCGTCGGCATCACGCTGCTCGCGCGGCGCGTAGAGGATCTGCAGGCCATGGTTGGTGGCGAAGGTGCGGGCCTCCTTGTCGCCATAGACCGCATCGAGCTGCGACATCGCCTGCACCACGGTCAGCAGGCGCAGGTTGTAGCCGGCGAGGAAGGCCGCGGCGCTGGTGATGACGCCGACACGGCCCATGGCGGTGAACTCGTCGTTGACCAGCAGGCACTGCACTTTCAGCGTCGGGTCCTGCTCGGGCAGGTGTTGGGTGTTCAGGCTGACGAGCTGCGAGAAGAAGAGGTTCAGCAGCGGCCTGGCATTTGCGAGGCGGTTCGGTGGGATGCGGACGTAGACCGACATGCGACGGCGGCGTACGTCCTCGAGCCGGAAGTCGTCGGCGCTGGTGGCCGCATCGACCACCGCATCCGCGAAGATCGTCAGCGGCGCGTTGAAGGTGGCCACCACGCTGGACAGTGTGTTCTCGGAGTTCGACAGCAGGCGCTGCAGGGCGTCAGCGCATTCATCCGAAAGGGGATTGCCTTCTTCGCGACGCTGGGTGATCAGGCCGCTCAGGTGGTCCTTCAGCGACCGACCCTTGCCTGAGGACTGGCGCAGCATTTCCCCGATCGTGCGCGGCAGCGCGGGAGTTTCGAGGAGGACCAGGCCCAGACCCAGAAACAGGTTGCGTGCCTGGTCGTTGAAGAAGGCCTCCGACGAGGTGCCGCTGCCGTCGTTCGCAAAGAACACCTGGCCAATGGTGAGCAGGTCACCGACGCGGTGCAGCGGGCTGGAGCGCACGGCCGTCAGCGGGTTCCACCGATGGCTGCGCGCGTCCTCGTCGAAGGGCGAGAAGGCATAGACCTCCTGACCGTGCTTGGCACGGTAGCCGGCCGTGATCTCGTGGTTCTCTCCCTTGATGTCGAGGACCACGACCGAGTCGGGCCAGTTGAGAAGGTTCGGGATGACGACGCCGACGCCCTTGCCGCTGCGGGTGGGCGCCGACAGCATCACCGAGAGCTGGCCGGGCAGCGAGATGAACCTGCCGCGGTGGCGCCCGATCAGGATGGCGGGCCGGCCATCGCCGCCCGTGAGTCCCGCGCTATCAACCTCGGCGGGGCTCGCGAATCGCGCGTCGCCGTGCAGTGCGCGGCGCGGCCGTGAGGCTGCGACCAGGCCCACAGGCAGCAGGACTAGCAGGCCGATTCCCGAGACGCCGATCGCAAGCTGCAGCTTCTTGCGAAGGGGGCCATTGTCGGCGTACAAGTCCCAGTACTGGACGATGCTGGCGAACTGCGCCTGCCTCGGGTTCGCCTTGTTCAGTACCAGGAACAGCACGCCGGCCAGGTAGACCGCTGCGCAGGCCAGCGCGACATAGCCAATGAACACAAAGACAGTCGCCGCGACCTTGCGGCCCGGTGGCCAGGCCGAGAACGGAAGGGCTGCAACGCTGCTCATGCCGCCGCCTGTTGATCCCAGCGCCCGAGCCGCTGGCGCCGGGGTTCGTACAGGATCTCGGAGATGAAGCGCCCGCGCTCGTCGCGGTCGAACTGCACGATCACGTCGACCACGACGCCGAGCAGCCACTTGATCTCGTTCATCCGCAGGCCCCCGCCAGCGCCGCTCTCACGGATCATCAGCGACATCTGCTCGAAGGCCAGCGCGCAGCTGCCCGCGTGCACGCTGGTGATGCTGCCCGGGTGACCCGAGGCCGCGAGCCTCACGAAGGAGAAGCACTCGTCGCCGCGCACCTCGGCCAGGAAGATGCGGTCCGGCTTCATCCGCAGGCAGGCTTCGAGCAGCGACTTGGCCGTGACCTTTGCGGTGCCTTGCGCATCCTTGCTGTAGAACAGATGCACCACGTTCGGGTGGTTCGGCAGTGTCAGCTCGGCCGTGTCCTGGATCGTGATGAGGCGCTCGTGCATCGGCACCTCCTCGACCAGGCCCTTCATGAAGGTGGTCTTGCCCGAGCCGGTCTTGCCGCTGACGACGATGGTCTGGTGCTTGCGCACCGCCAGGCGCAGGAACTGGGCGTAGCGCCCGGCCTCCTTCAGCGCGACCAGTTCCTGCTCGAACGGCAGCAGGCCTGCAGACTCGGTGCGGGTCACGGTCGCTCTGCTGTCATGGATACGTTCAAACAGGCCCTCGCGCTCGAAGTCATCGAGCCGCTTGATCAGGTGCGACGGCTTGCGCACCGTGATCGACACCGTCCCTCGCGTCACAGCCGGTGGAATGACGAACTGGATGCGCTCACCACTCGGCAGCGTGGCCGACAGCAGCGGCCGTTCCTGGTTCACCTGCTGATCGCAGTAGGTGGCCACAGCAGTCGCCAGAGACAGACACCGCTCCTGCGTCATCTCCGGCGCCGGTACGGTCTGCCAGCCGCGTACAGTCTCCACCAGCAGTTCACCTGGTCGGTTGACGCAGACCTCTAGCACGCCGGGGGCATCGAGCTGATCGCGCAGCGGGCGCAGGAACTCGTTCACCGAGGTCTGATCGCCTTGCCAGGCTGGCGGGCGATCGCTGAAGAAATCCAGCAGCGCTTCCGCGGTGCTCAGAGCATCGTCGCTCATGGCCGCCCCGGCTCGGGAGTCGGCCGCAACTCGTACACCGACGAGAAGTCCACATCCCGCGCGACATAGATGCCGACGATGCCGCCCTGATTCTGGTAGATCAGCGGCGGGATGTTGATCGTGCTGTCCAGCACCTTCTCGGCCAGCTTGCTGCTGTTGGACGTCGTCGAAGGCAACACGACGGTGTTCGCGTTGGTGTCATTCGACTGGTTCTGGATCAGCAGCTTCACCGAGTCATCAATCAGCGACAGCAGCATCGCCGCACCGATGCGCTCACCCCAGCGGTTGTCGACATAGCCGTCGATGCCGGATTCGCCGAGCTGCCCGGTTCCCGGTGAATCGATGTCCACCGTCACCCCTTGCGGCGTGCGAATCCGGGTCCACAGCACCGGGATGCGCACCATGCCTTGTCGCACCGAGCCGATCCGGTACTCGCCATCCATGTGTGAACCACGCTCGATCAGCAGCACGCGCCCGTCGTCGCTGAAGACATTGCGCTGCACCTGGCAGCCGACCAGGCCGGAGACGGCGCTGATGACCTTGGTCTTCAACGCGCAGGTGAAGGCTGTCCCCTTCGGCAGCGTAAGGCTGCGATTGCCCAGCGTCGAAGCCACCACCCGCGGCGTGGCCGACCCTTGAAGCTGCCCTCCGAAGAGTCCACCCGGTGTGGGGTATGCCCCCACCGTGGAGGGTCCACCGCCAGGGGGCAATCCGATGGGGGCCGCCCCGACGGGTGCCCCCTCGACCGCCTGCCCCGTGGCCAGCGCCGTGGTGCGGGTCAGGTTGTCCAGCAGGCCCTGGAGTTGCTGCTGGTAGCCCTGCAGATTGCGTGTCGTGGCGGCCACTGGATCAATGGGATCCCCATCGGCCGTGGGCTCGACGATCGTGGAACCGGTGTCGGTGCGCCGGCCGGAGCCGGAGCCGGAGCCGGAGATGGAGGTCGAGCGAGAGGACCCTACCGCTCCCGGTCGCGAGGAGACCAGCAGGGCAGGGGCGTCCTCAGGCAGCATCGGCTTGGCCCCACCGGACCCACCCGATCCCTGACCCGTGCGGCGCACGCCGATGGGTTCGGCTGATTCTTCAGCCGTCGGCACCAGGGCGGGAATGCGCGGCGATGCCGCCACGACCGCGCTGGCCGGTTGCGGCGTCGGGATCTCCAGCTTGCGGGGCTCCGCAGTGGCAGCCGAAGGTCGATCGCCCGCGAGTCGGGACTCGGCATCGTCGGGCTTCTTGCCGCTGACCACAAAGCGCTGGATCGAGAACGCCGAGACCGCGACCAGCGAGCCGAGGAACAGGGCAACTGCAAGCAGCCCCTTCTTCGACCAGCTGCCGTGGGGCCGTGCGGCGACGTTGGGAATGCCCGCCTCACCGGTCAGCGGCGAGATCGCGTTGCCTTCGCGATCAGGCGCACCCCGGCCCTCATCCGATTCCGCATGAGCATCGAACCGGTCATTCATGGCTGGGCTCCGGTGTCGTTGCCACTGGACGAACCGAACTGTCCTCCGCCTTCAGGATGCGGGTCAGGCCCGGCACCGTTGTCCCGCCACCGGGCGGCACGCCATCCAGATCGAAGGCTTCGTTCCATACACCGACCACCGCTGCACCGGCGCGCAGCATCAAGCGGCGGCTCACCCGGTCGACCACCAGCAGGTCGTCTTCCATGCGGGTGTTGACCAGCGTCTCGCTTTCATCGCCCAGCACCTGAAAGACGGCAGGCACCTCCCGGTTGCCGGGGAAGCGGAAGTAGGTGAAGCGACCGTCATCGAACACGAGCGTCGGCACGATGTCGGCCGACTGGCTGCCTTCGGCGATCGAGTACTTCGTGTTCAGCACCTGTGCTTTTGCCTTCAGGCGTTCGGCGATCACCTGTTGTGGTGATGGTGCTGGCGGCACCGCCGGCAAGGCGAGCAGGGCCGGGATCCCGCGAGGTGCAGGGGATGCTGCGATTGCGGGCATCGCGACAGGCGCCTTCACCACCAGGCGGTAAGCCGGAGGCCTGGAGTCGTTGTCTGCCAGGACGACGAAGCGGAAGGTGTGGGTACGCCGGTTGGTCACCACGGCCAGGTTGTTCGGGGCGCCGGCTGTGCTCTTCGGCTTGACGAACAGGTCGCGACCGCCGGGCTGTGCTGCAATGCACCAGGCGGCTTCGGGCTTCGCGCAGTCGCCACCGAGACCGGCGGCGACGTCGGTGATGGACTCGTCCGGATCGAGCACGACCAGGGTCACGACGCCGCGTTTGACTGGCACCGTCACCACCGCCTGCGGGTCGTAGACCACCTCACGCAGGCGCGGATCACCGCCTGGGACCGCAGCTGACGCCACCGATACGGCGGCGAGCAGAATCATCGCGATCACGGCATGGGCGTTCATGGCTTGGCCCCCGCTGCAGTGGTGTTGATCTCGGGATCCGAGCGGTAGGCGGTGACCACGAACCCGAATGGGTTTTCGATCCGGTCCCGCTCCTTCGCGAGCACCTTGGGCTCGTAGCGGAACACGATGCTGGCGACGTGCCGGGTCGTCACCTCAGGCAGGTTGCGGTCCGCCAGGCGCACGACCTTGTCGTAGGTCACCGTCGCCTCGCCACGGTTGCCGCTGCGACCGGTGGCCGACAGGCGCACGCCGACGATGTTGATGCGCCAGTCCTCGGTGGCGGCGATCCGCTTGTGCAGCGCGCCCTCGCCGTCGAACAGCCGGCTGTAGTCGCTGAAGACTGCCGGCACCGCCATGCGGGACACCTGGTCGTAGTCGCGCTGCAGGAACATCCAGCTGTAGCCCTCGCGGGCGCGGACAAAGGTGGCGAGGTTGTGCTTGTCGAGGGCCTCCATCGGCGGGATGGACTCGACGCTCAGGCGCTGCTGGATCGTGGCTTCACCGGTGACGCGGTCGACGACGATCGGGATCTCCACAACGCGGCGCAGTGGCCCCTGGACGAAGACGGCGGCGATGCCGATCAGGCCCAGCACCATGCCGGCGACGGCGACCCACCAGGCACGGCGCTCGGAGCGTTCGAGCACCAGGGCGCGGTCGAGCTCCCACGCGGTGTTCGCCTCGACGGCGGCATCGACGGTGTCCGACGCTACGGTCTCGCTCGATGTGGCGACACGGTGGCTGCGATCGGGCAATGCAGCAGCTTGACCTGGGCTCAGGACGGCACTCATGGGGTGGTCTCTTGGGGTTTCTCGCGAACTGCGCGGTCAGTTCAGGTAGTCCGATACCTTGCCGGTGCGGCCCAGCATCTGGTACTGGCGTTCTCGCTCTCGTGAGCGGGAAATGCGCTCCTCGCTGTCGGCCATGCCCTGCAGCATCTGCACCTGGGACATCTCGTGGGCCAGCAGGGCGTTCTCGGCGCCGATGCGGGCCTGGATCTCCTGCACCGACTTCTGGTCGGAGGTGGCGTTGATCTGGTCCATCAGCGCATTGATCTGCGTGAGCCGGCCGGCTGCGGAGCGCATCGCGTTCTGGAGCAGGCCCTTCTGCTGATAGGGCTGCGCCAGTGTGGCCTGGCAGCTGGTGCGGGCATCACCATTCAGATCCATGCAGTTGTAGACCATGCCGGCGTCACGCAGCGTCTTGGCTGTGGCGTTGAGGCCGCCATAGCCCGAGGTGTTGATCGCGTTGACGTAGGCGTAGGCCTCGGCCGGCACGTAGTTCTGCAGCGCTGCGCTGTTGAAAACCTGGCCGAGGTTGCGCACGCCGTTGATGCTGTTGAGCTGGGTCTGCAGCTGGCTGATCTGCTGCACCTGGTTCTGGATCGAGGTGATGTCATTCAGCACTTGCTGGATCGTCTGCACCAGGTTCGCCGAGTCGATGACCGGGATCCCTTGGGCATGGGCGATGCCCGTGCCGAACAGACCGGACACGACGCAGGCTGCAGTGATGACCTTGAACCGTTTGATCATGTTGTCGCTCCTGAGCAAGTGGGCTTCAATCGATGAGAGGCTTGGCGGTGTCGACCTACGTTCGGCCGCGCAGGGCGGCGAGCTTGTAGGCCGCGGTTCGGGCCACTCCGTAGCTTTGACGGGCCATGCTTCCTGCGAAACGGGAACCGGCCGAGGTGGACGCGGTGGCAGCTTGCCCAGTGGCGTGAGACAAGCCGGTGCCGGCCCGAATCACGCCGCCGGCGGCTGAAGGTCCACCGCTGCGGGCAGCAGAAGCAGAGCGCAGACCGCCGACGAGCAGCGTGTTCTGCAGCATTTGTATTCCTTGCTGGATCGCAGCACCACCAGTCAGGGCGGACGCGAGGCTGGGCGCCTGGAAGCAGATGATGGCCATGAGGATCATCAAAACGCAGTAGCGAGTTGCTTCGCCCAGAACGTTGAATGTCCCGCCGAGAAAACCACCGCCGTCCTCGATAGCTTTGAACATCGAAACACCCATGAAGGCACTGAGACCGAGAGCGAAGAACGCGAACCAGGTCAACACCACAGCGTTCAGGACCATGGAGAGCCAACTGTCGAAGAATCGCTGTGTAGGGCGCCAGGCAAGGCACAAGACGAACACCGGTCCGATGGCGATCACGAAGGTCAGAAACAGCTTCGAGAGAGTCACGACAAACAACGCAATGCAGAGGAAGATGACCGAGCCGATCGAGAAGATCGCGGCCGCCAGCAGAAGGTCAAGCCGAAACATGCTGGCCTCCTTCATGATGTCCGCGACTTGTGCGCTGGCGTCGTCGTTGAACTTATCGAGTAGCGCGTAGGGAGACGTCACTGTTGCAGGGTCGACGCCGGTCGGCAGGAAGGTGCTTGCCACTCCCATTGCGAGGCCGTTTGCCGTGTCCGCCACGTTGCTGATGTAGAACGCCGACTGGAGGGCGAAGGCCAGGATGAGCCCGATCTTGAAGACCTTCCACATGAAAGTTGGCAAGGTCTCCGACACTTCGTTTCGCAGCACCGCCCAACCGTAGAGCGTGACCCAGAGTGTCATGGCCGTCAGTGCGATCGGCGCAATTCCCGCCATCAATGCCGACACGACGCCGAGCACATAGGTACTGAGAATTCCGTCGAGTTGTGCTCCGACCCAGTTGAACATGGCAAACCCCTTGAGTTACTGAGCTGCCGGATATGGAAGATTCGCGGGAGGCCTCGCGAACATGTTCACGCACTTGCTTGCGATATCTGGAAGCTGGCATTGCAGCCATGTCTCACGAGACTTCACCACCCACAGCCGTAACAGCTTGGTAGCCCCATAGGTCGAAGTACGACAGGTGCCGGCTCGGGCATAGGCTTCGGTGCACTCGACCAGCCCATCATTGGTTTCAACCATCAGCCATGCGCCACCGTGGCATTTCTCGCTCGCCGCGCAGGGCTTCGTCGATCGGATGGGCCCTGTCGTTGGCAAAGGAGGTAGCTCGACCTTCATTGATCCATCGGCCATCAACTTGACGGCTTCGTTGCCCTTGACGAATTGCGCGATCGACGGCATGGATGCGACACACAGTGCACCGCAGACCAGCAAAGATTGAACGACCTTCATGCTGCTCTCCTTGAGGTTCGGGTCTTGCGATCCTGAACCTCGCGAAGGAGAACGGGAAGCCATTGAAACGGATCGTCACCATGTTCTTCGCGGATGCCGTCGAGCAGTGCAACGTTGTCGGTCGTGGCCGAGAGCACGGTGATGAAATCCTCGAGTCCGGCGAGGTCCAGCTCGCAGATCGCGCTGGCGTGCCCCTGCTTGACGAGGAAGCGCCGGCCGCCCTGTGCACCGAGACTTCGGACGATCTCGTACTCGGCTTCGCTGAGCCCGAACCCCTCGACGTATTCCTCGCGCACCGCCTCCGAATTGGCGAGGAAGATCTTGGTCACGCTCTGCTCGACCATCGTGCGGCCGATGGGGTGGCGCAGCACGTCGGACGGGCTCTGGGTGTCGAAGATGCCCAGGCCGTTCTGCTTGCGGATCGTCTTCTGCTTCTGCTTCGCGAAGTCGCTGAAGATCTCGTGGTCGAGGGCCTTCCAGAACTCGGAGATCACGTAGATCAGCCGTTCGCCATTGACCAGCTCTTCCATCACCTGCAGCAGGTACATCATCACCGGCGTGCGGACCTCGGGGAGGTCAAGAAACTCGGTGGTGTCGAAGCCGATGACCGATGCCGCGTTGAGGTCGAGCAGCCGGTCGTCTGCCAGATCGAAGACCCAGCCGAGCGCGCCACCCTGGCACCAGCGGCCAAGTCGCTCGAAGAGGCTGTTCTCGCCCGACTTCGGCAGGTTCTGCCGCACGGTCGAAAAGCGACGCAGCGCTGCCGGCATCATCGCCACCGCCTTCACGGCATCGGCGATGGCACGCTCGTCGGCCGGCAGCAACGGCATGGCTGGCGTGGCGATGCAGGTGCGGATCAACTGTTCCCAGAACTGGATGCGCGCCGGGGTCGGCTCGCGCTGCAGTGGATTGCAGCCGGTGGGCTTGCCGGCCTCCAAGGTGAAGTAGCGGCCACCCAGGGCGCGGATCGCGATCTCGCAACCCCGGTCCAGGTCGAACAGCACCAGTCGCGGTGCCGGGTCCCACTTGCGCGTGAGCGTCAGCAGGAACATCTCCAGCGTAGTCTTGCCGACGCCGGTCGAGCCGATGATCAGCGTGTTGCCGGGCAGCTTCTTGTCGGCGGAGTCTTCGCCTTCGGGGCTGCTGTGCAGGTTCAGGTAGAAGGGCTGGCCCGAGGGCGTGCGCAGCAGGGCCAGCGCCTCACCCCACGGATTGCCATCGCGCTTGCCGCGGGCGAAATTGTGGCCGCTGGACAGGGCCGCGAAGGCCCGCGAGCTGAGCTTGGCATCCCGGGGGCGCCACTGCCAGTTGCCCGGCATCTGTGCGAACCAGGCGGCATCTGCCACGAGGTCCACGGGCGACATCTGAAGGCTGGATGCTTCGCCGACGGCGCCGATGGCCTGCGCCGCGCGGCGGCCGGCATCGGCCACATCCTCGCCGAAGACGACGAGGCTGTAGTGGTACTCGCCCATGCAGAACTGGCCGTCTCCGAGTTCATTCAGGGCGACGTCCATCTCGGCGACCTGGCTGGCCACCACGTCGTCGCTGGCGATCAGCTGGTCGCGCTGAAGTTCGAGCGCACGCATCGCCTCGCGGCGCGGCAGGATCGAGAAGCTCTGCGTCTCGATGAACTCGCAGGCCTCGTACAGCAGCGCGTTAAGGATGCCGGGCTCCACCGCGTCGGCGTACTCCTTGATGTCGACCAGGGCCGCATATCGGCGCTGATCGCCCTGGCGGAGTTCTAGCTTGTCCCCACCAAAGGACAGCCGGGTCGTCGGCAGCGTCCGGTACAGAGGCCCGGGTGCCATCGGGATCGACCGCCAGCAACCGTTGGCCAGGTAGCCGAGGAATTCGGCCACCTCGGAGTACTTCCGCCCACGCCGTTCGCAGGCGCCGAGCAATTGAGGCCCGAACCCCCGCAGCACGCGCGCGACCAGCGCCGATCGTTCTTCCATGACCCGCAGCGCATCGGCCTGGGCCTCGGCAATCGCGGCGCGGGTGCGCTGCGTCGATTGCAGTGCACGGCTCACGCGGGAGATGTTCGGCCGGTAGACCAGGGTCAGGTAGAGCTCGTTGCTCATCATCCGGTGCCCGCTCAGCTTCGCCTGGTAGGCGATCGACAGATCCCGGGCGAAGCCGGGCTCGGTCGGGTGCTGCAAGGCATCGCCGACAACTCGGTGCAGCCGGTGCGTCCACACCGCCCACTGGCCACCCGCCAGATTGCGCAGCAGGCTGCACAGTGCTTCATGCCGTTCGGCGATCTGGTGCTCATCGGCGCACTCGAAGGCAACGCCGTCCAGTCGCCAGACCCGCAGGTAGTCGCCGCCGCGCGTGATCACGTCGTGCGGGCTGACCAGGGAAGAAAACGGCACGAAGCTGCCCAATGGGTTCTCCGCCTTGGCCTGTGACCAGTGACGCGGCCGCGAAACCACGCGAGCGCTGTGGCCGGGCCGGGTGTCGGCGCCGTTGTTTCTAGACATGCCAAGCATCGCGGGCTCCCCGGTAGAGGGTGGGCGCATAGCTGCGCGATTTCCAGAGTTGGCGGTTGCGGTCGTGTAGGCGCAGCTTCAGCGCGACGAATATCTGCCGGAAGCGCTGGTCGTCTTTCGCGGTGACGAATCGCATCCATGCGAGCGCAGGCAATACTGCGACGACGACGCCCAGTGCGATCCACCAGCTCACCAGGATGCCGCCCCACATGACCAGCAGCATCCCGGTGCCGAACAGGATGACCAGCGGCACCAGCGGGACGCCCAGCTTCATTGCCGGTCGGGTGGCGCCTTTGTAGATGACTTCGGCTTGCATGGCGTGATACCCGATGCGTCAGCCGACGATGTAGCTGGCGAAGGCGGCGGCGCCACCGACCAGCGTGCCGCCGATCAGCACATTGGCGACATCGGCCAGCCGCGCGCCCTGGAAGATCATCTTGAAGCCGGCCCAGATGATCGCGATCGTGACCACCGCGATCGAGATCGTCACCAGGATCGTGTTGACGTTGGTGACCGTGGTGTTGATCTTGTCGAAGCTCTGTGCGGAAACCAACCGCGGTGCGGCGCTGAGCAGGGTGGCCGTGGGCAGAGAGATACGGCGAATCAAAGCGTTGCGGTTCATGGTGTCTCCTTGGCGATGGCGGACGAGGGCTGGGACATGGATGAGGCTTCCGGTGTGCGCAGCGGCCGTGCGGCCATTGCGACCCGGTGCACGTAGCCGTGCTTGAAGCCGGTGACGAAGTTGCCGCTGTAGTAGCAGGACAGTGCCTGCCGCAATGCGGCCTGAGAGTGCGCAGGACCGGCGCCCCCGTCGTTCCCCGAAGCACGGTCGTAGCAGTCGGCCAGCACGGTCTGCATCGCGGTCAGGCTCGCGCAGGGGTCAAAGGCGCTCTCGACCGTCAGGCCTAGGAGCTCCAGATTGCCCACATTGATCTGCGCCAGTCCGACACTGAAATTCCACCCCGCGGCCTGCAGTGCCTTCGCCGTCGCGATGGCCTCGCCTTGGGTTCTTGGCTGCCGGATCAGTGCCCCGCCCACCACACCGATCGCATAAGGGTTAAACCCGCTTTCGACAGCGACCAGCGCCTGTGCGGTGCCGGCATCGACCTGCGGCGCGCAGCGCAGGGCCAGGGCGAGAAACAGCGTGCCGTCCATCGCCGGCCTCAGGGGTTCGAGTCCACGGCAGCCACCGGTGGCGGCGCCGACAGCCAGTTCGCGTAGTCGGTGTCGAACTGGGTGTTCAAGCCGCCGAGCTGTGTCTTCGCGGCTGGGGTGAACTCCGTCACCGATCCGCCGTCGACGTTCCACCAGGTGCGGGAGAACAGGGTTCCGTTGACGGAGACCGACACCGCACCGGTGTAGTCGCAGTAAGGCAATGGACCGGTGTCGCTGAAGACCAAGCGGGTGTACTGAGGTGGGCAGTAACGGGGCGCGCTTGCCCAATCATTGCGGGCTGAATTGCCAACGCCCACCATCGCGCAGGTCGGGAACGACTTGCCACGTGCCAGGTCGCGGAGCACCTGGCGGATCGGTGGCACGCAGCGGGGGATTGCCCGCCAGCTCGGTGCCGCGAAGCACAGCATCACCAGGCAGCCATCGACCGCGGCAGCGGGCCGGGGCATCGCCAGCCCGCTGGTCATCAGCATTGCCGCGACCACGGTGGTGACTCCAGTCCTCGCGCCACAACGTCCCGTGTACCCGCGGGCACAAATTCGAACCGCGATGCCGCCAGCGAGGTTTAGAGTTGAGTTGGAGTTCATCGCGGGTGCTCTCGCTGGCAGGTTCAGGGCCGATCAATCCTGGGTTGTTTTTCGTGGTGCCGTGAGATCACTCTAGGTTCGGAATCGGGCGCGGCTGGCGCTGGATTCGGGTCGTTTTCTTGCAAACTTGTCGTGGATCGCGATGCCCCTGTCGCTGTTTTCGCTGCGTCTGCCTGTGCACCCGCATCAGCTGGAGGTTCAGGAGTTCGACAGCTATGAGCTGATCGTCGATCTGCGCGAGGACGAGCGCTACGCTGACGATCACCTGCCGGGCGCCGTCTCGGTACCGTGGTCTGCGCCGGTCGTTCCGACGGGCGCAGAGAACGTTGAGAGCGCGCCTTCAAGTGCACCTCCGACACCCACGGTTGACACGGTGTCCGTTGCGCTGCCCGCTGCACTGGAGAGCCACCTGGCCCCATTGGCACTGGGTGCACCGGTGCTGGTCTATTGCGACCGGGGCGGTGTCGACAGCGCGCGCGTGGTCGCGGCCCTGAAGCATCGCGATCACAAGGCTGACCTGTTGCCGGGCGGCTGGCCCAGCTACCGCCGATGGGTCACCGCCTCGATCGAGGTGCTGGCTCGCACAATGAGCTTTTGCTGGGTCCGCTGTGCACCCGCTGCCGGCACGCCAGCCGTTCTGAGCGCGCTGGAAGCCAACGGGCAACAGGTGCTGTCACTGGGCGCGATCCTGTCCCAGAAATCCTTTCCGGGGATCTCGCTGCCCGGGGAGGCGACTCCCTCGCAAGCCGCCTTTGAAACGCGGCTAGTGGACACGCTGCGTCGTCTCGATCCGGGCCGCCCGGTCTGGGTCTGTGAACCGCTGTGGCTGAACGACGATGTGGGCTTGCCGGTGCCATTGCATGACGCGCTGCGCCGCTCGCAGGCACTGCGCATCGAGGCCTCGATGGCGGATCGCGTGGCCGCGTTGCGGTCCCACCTTGTGGTGCAGCGAACCGGAACCGAAGAGCCAGTGGAATCGCTGATCCAAGCGCTGCAGTGGGCCATCCCCGCTGACCACGGTGTGCGGCTCGATGCGTCGAAGGTGCTCGCAGAGCAAGGTCGTCACGAGGAAGCGCTTTACAGCCTGCTCGCCGATGGCATCGACCCGCTGTACCTGGCACTCGCGGCACCGCGTGTTCCTGCCCGCGAAACCTCACTGACGTTGGCGTCATTGTCCGAGGAAGCAGCCTGGTCCGGCCTGTTGACGCTGCCCGAGCCATGGCAGCAGGCGCTGCGACCTGACGCCGATCAGATCAGCCCGTAGATCTCCGCCACGCGCAAGGCGGCACGGCGGTTGGCCGCGCCCAGCTTCAGGCTCAGCCGCTGGAAGCGGCAGTCGATCGTCTTCGCCTCGGTCTTCATCAGCGTTGCGATCACCTTGCTGTTGTGGCCTTGCTGCTGATGCCACAGCAGCACCAGATCGTCTTCGGTGATGCGGGCCTGGGCCATCAGGTCGGCCCTGACCTGCCGGTGCATCCAGTCGCCCAGTTCCATCGCCAGGCTGCGCGCCAGCAACCGGATTCGTCCGTACCCCTCCCCGACGAAGTGCTGCCGCTGCGCCGACCCCAGGCACAGGACGGCGACACGCGATTGCGCGGCCGGGGAGGGCACCGGCACGATCAGCGTCGACACGAAGCCGAAATGAGCCGCACCGTCCACAACCCAACGTTCCCGGTCGTTCAGCGGTGGCAACTCCTCGGCCCGGATCGGCGCGGCGTTGTAGAGGGCATAGCGCAGCCAGGGATCGTCCAGGCACCAGCCGTTCTGCGCGTACTGCAGCGCCCAGACCGGGTCGCACGCCAGCAGGTAGCGGTAAGAAGCGAGCGTCACATCGTCGCGCACGAAGCTGATGAAGACCGCCGCGTCCGCATCGAGCGCGGCCGTCCCCTGCTGCAACAGATGCACTGCCGCGGCGTTGTCGACGGCGCTTTCGATCTGCACGGCGATGCCGAGCAGCCGCGAGCAGACATCGGCGTGCGCTGCACTGTTACCCTGATCCGTACGTTCAGCGCGATCCATCGAAGAACTCCTCGCCGTGACGCCGCAGGCGCTGATGCAGGTGGGGCTCGTCGAATCGCAGGGGTTCGGCCTCGCACCAGCGTGTGAACTCACAGCGGCTGGCAAACAGCATCGACTGGATCAGGTGGGTGCCCAGCGGGCGTCGCTGCGTGCGTTCGAGATACAGCGCAATGCCGACACCGCGCAGCACGAATACGACGGCGCCATCGGCGGTGGACAGCTGAATTCCGGAGCGGGTCGCGGTGCATGTGCCCGCGCGGGTGAGCCGTCCCTGTCGACGACGCACCTGGATCAGCGACGCTTTGGGGCCGAGCGCCGGTGCGGGCAGTGCCGCATGGTCGCGCTGGGACCGGGCCGGAGCGGATGACCCGCTGCTGTCCGGTGGCTCTGCGCCTTCGGCCGACGAGGAATCAGTATTCATCCGTGTCTCCAGCAGGCATGGCGCTGAGGAGCGCGGCCTGGTTGGACCGCTTCGGACGGCGGCTTGTCGCGGGCATCGGGATGGAGCCGTTGATGCTGCGAATTGAGGCTGAGCAGACCCCATCTTGTCCAGTGTCGCGACGTGTCAAATGGTGACGAGTCGTTCGTTTTGGTTCACGAGGTGGGGCAAGCCGATCCACATCCCGCAAGAGGCTTCAGCGCACCATGGGACTGGTCGGAAGCGAACCCGACATCGCTGTGGCGCCAGGCTTGTGAGGCCCCGCATTCATCAGTCACCCCATGTGCGAACCGTCGCGCCGCGCGTGCGGGTGCCAGGGCCTTTCGCGGCATAAGCGGCTGCCTTCCCGACAGCGCTTCGTTTCACTTCGCGCAGGCGGGCCCCTGCCATTTACTCCACGATGCCCTGGGCGCCCGCACTCGATCGCGGCGCGCTTGGTCTCGCACGGCGACCGACGAATGCGGGGCAGAGATCAGATCAAGACAGCAGACTGCGTCTAGGGATGAACAGTCATCGAATTCAAATTCCCGGCTCCCTCGGAAATTGGGGCAGGGTGGGTGTGACCATCACCTGGGAGAAGGAGTCAATGATGTGGCTTTGGCTGGTACGTGAAGCACCGGCGGATGTGCCGTATTGGCCTGGTCGGCGCTGGTTGGCCTGTGTCGATGCGGTGGGCTGGCCGTGTGTGTGGATCCTGATGGTCCACCAGGCGCCGGAGCCGGTCGGTTTGTTCGGTCCGTTCGTCGGCGCCACGGCCTTGCTGTGCGCGCTGGGTCGTCTACATCGCGCGTTCTTTGCCAATCACCACTACCGGTTCACCACCTGGCGGTGGGGGCGGATCGCTGTCGCCTTGATGCTGATCGGCGCGCTTCTGAAGCTCATGCTGATGACACCAGGTTGATGCGCCATCGGTACGTGTTTGTCGCGCAACGGCGCTGTCGTCAGTGGGCCACTTCGGGCCTCGCTTCGCTCCATCGATCCAGGTCCGATCGCCGCCATGCGACTGCGCGCGGGCCGAGGCGAACCGGACTTGGAAATCGTCGATCGGCGATCAGCCGATAGATCGTGGAGCGCCCCAGGCCGGTGATTCGCATGACGGTTGGCAAGCGAAGAAACAAAGGCGCGACTGTGTCTGATGGGACAGGCGATGGCTCAGAAGATATTGGTTGCACGGACGACCTCCAGTAGAAGATGTCCCGGCAACCATAGGATCTTGTCTGTACGACCGCCGTGCTGGATTGGCGTCAAATTCTTGCGGCTTGGGAACCATCTTTACCGAGCAAGTAGCCTCGACGAAAACACGCTTATCGTAAAAATGTCGACTGGAACCGTGGCCGGTTGCGTAATTGATCACCTAATTGGCTTGTCCTCCGGTCGGTCGTCCTTGGAGCACAGACTCAGCAAGCTATTCCGCATAAGCCTGGCAGCTAGTCCAACCGGAAATCACGGGACGGAATTGAGCCGTTCAATTGACCATCGGCTTGCAGTATCGACAAGCACTTAGCCAGTCGGCCGTTCAGGCCTGCTTCATCAGTGGCAGTACTTCCGCGTCCTCGCGAAGCTTGTCGAGATGATCGGCCCAGGCCTGCATCATCTTGCGTCGTTCCGGGAGATGTTCTGCGTGGTTGTAGGCGGCCTTCACGGCATTCCGTTCGGCGTGGGACAACTGACGCTCGATCACGTCGGATGGCCACCCGCATTCATGAAGCAGGGTCGACGCCATCCCGCGAAAGCCGTGAGCCGTGAGTGCGGCACGTTCGTAACCAAGGCGCCGCAGAGCAGCGTTCACGGTGTTCTCACTCATCGGCTCGCCGTTCGTGCGCACACCGGGAAACACCCATTTGTTGCGTCCGGTCAGTGGCTGCAACTCCTTGAACACAGCGATCGCCTGCTTGGCCAGCGGCACGATGTGCGTGACCCGTCCCTTCATCTTGGCCGCAGGAATGCGCCACTCTGCCGCATCAAGGTTGATCTCGCTCCACTCGGCGCGTCGCAGTTCGCCCGGTCGTACGAACAACAGAGGTGACAGCTTCAGCGCGCACCGGGTGATGAAACCGGCTTCGCAAGCATGGATGTCGCGCAACAAGCGGCCCACCTTGCGTGGGTCAGTGAGGGTCGGGTAATGCTCGGGCTTCCATGGTGGCAACGCGCCGCGCAGGTCGCGGCTCGGATCGCTTTCGGCGCGGCCTGTGGCGACTGCGTACCTGAACACCTGGCCGCAGTTTTGCTGGACCCGATGGGTGGTCTCAAGTGCGCCCCGCGCTTCGACCCGCTTCAGCAGAGTCAACAGCTCGGTCGGTACGATGGCGCCCACGTTCTTCTGACCGATCCACGGGAACACGTCTCTTTCTAGGCGGCGAATGATTTTCTCGGCGTGGCTCGGTGCCCATTGGGGGGAGTGTTTGCCGTACCACTCGCGAGCGACCGCCTCGAAGGAGTCGATCGGCGGCAGTCCTGCCGAAGCCATATCCTCAACCACGCGCTGCCTCACACGTTCAGCACGTGCAGCCTTTCGAGTGCCGCTCGGGTCCACCCCCTCGCGAACCATCCTGCGAGCCTCCTCGGCCTGCTTTCGGGCCAGGCTGAGGCTCGTGGTGGGATAGGTCCCGAGGCTCAACGTCTTGCGGCGACCGTCAACGGTGTAGTCCAGGCGCCACCCATGCGAGCCGCCTTTGACGAACAGCAGAAGGTACAGCCCAGCACCATCAGACAGCCGCTTGCGCTCGTCGGTGGGCCTGATGTTCTTGATGGTGGCGTGTGAGGGGATGAGGTGCAGTGCCATGCAGTAACTCCGCCGCTTGAATTGACGGAATTCTGCGGTTACTGCGGAAGTTACTGCAATGTGAACTCGGATCTCTTGGGACTGCGTGGGACCGTAAGAAAAAGAAAAAAGCCCTAGATCGTTGATTCTCCAGGGCTTTTAAGATTTCAGAGGACTTTGCGGGACCTCTTGGAATGTGTGGATGGTGGAGAGGAGGAGGATCGAACTCCCGACCTTCGCATTGCGAACGCGACGCTCTCCCAGCTGAGCTACCCCCCCGAACGAATCAGAAGTCTAGCGCAGGAGCGATGGCGATCATTCAGGCGCTGATGGCGTCCAGGTAAAGCCAGCGACCGCCTTCTCGCACGAAGCGGCTGCGCTCGCGCAGGCGGTGCGCGCGGCCACCGAGTTTGCTGCGAGCGACGAATTCGACTTGCGCATGATCAGTATCGGTCTGTTCATGGCTGAGCACCTGCAGCCCCAGCCAGCGCAAGCCCGGCTCATGGTGAAAGGGGATGGTCGGGCGGGTGCTCGGGTGCCAGGTCGCGAGCAGGTAGTCGTCGAGCTGCAGGGTGTAGGCGCTGTAGCGCGAGCGCATGAGTGCCTCGGCCGTAGGCGCCATCAGATGTTGCGCACCGGCATGGAAGCGGCCGCAGCAGAGGGCATAGTGCAGGGCGGTGCCGCAGGGGCATTCGGGGCTGGGCGGTGTGGGCATGGGCGCGTGAAGGCGGATGGATTCGATTCTCCGCGACCGTAAAAAAAGCCCCGCCATGGCGGGGCTCGGTGTGTGCGCATCAGGCTTACTTTTTCGGGGCGGCCTCTTTCTTCTGTGCGGTAGCGGCCAGCTTGTTCGCTGCCACCAGTTCGGGCTTGAACGCGGCGCCGTTGACCGTCAGGCCGTCGGCCGAGAACTTCGACGCGTTGCCAGGGCCGACGCCCTTCACACGGCTCACCACGTCAGACCAGTCCTTGAAGGCGCCGCTCTTGCGCGCGTCGAGGATCTTGGTGGACATGCTCGGGCCAATGCCTTTGACGGTTTCCAGCTCGGCTTGCGAGGCCTTGTTGAGCTCAACAGCGGCGTGAGAAGCGAAGGCAGCGGCGGCCATCAGCAGGGCGATCAGGGTACGGATCATGGTGGTCTCCAGACGGTTCAGGTTGAGGGAATCGGTCGGACGCCTCATGGCTCGACCTGTGGGAAATTCTGGCGATGGAGGTCGCGTCTGGCTGTCCCCTCCGGGAGGGCCCTCGGGCGGGGGCGAGTGCTGCATGCCCCTCTGGAGTCAGCGTTGGATTCACACGGCTCGAAGCTCCCTCTGAGGTGTGAAGAGTCGCCTGCGCCGGCCGGGCTTCGCCTTCGCGTCGTCGCCCAGGCTGCACTTGATATAACCCGGGCCTGACCCATGCCCTCGCACACCATGAACCAGAACGCCTGCGCCTGCCGCCTTTTGCCGGGAGTCGCTTCGTGATTCCGTCGCCTGATGACCTGGCCCAGCGCCGCGTGCTGGTGGTGGGCGACGTGATGCTTGATCGCTACTGGCATGGTGCGGTTGAACGGATCTCGCCCGAAGCGCCGGTGCCGGTGGTGCGCGTCTCACGCGAAGAGGAACGGCTTGGCGGCGCGGCCAATGTGGCGCTGAACGTCAAGACGCTCGGCGCGCGGGTGACGCTGTTGACGGTGGTCGGGTCCGACGAGGCTGCCACGCGACTGCGTGCGTTGCTGGCGCACCATGGCATCGAAGCGTGCCTGGGCGAGGACGCCGCGCTGCGCACCATCGTCAAGCTGCGCGTCATCGGGCGCTCACAGCAATTGCTGCGCATCGACTTCGAAAGCGAGCCCGATCATGAAGTGCTGACCCAGGCACTTGACGCCTTTGAGCGTGAGCTGCCTCAGCACGACGCGGTGCTGTTTTCGGACTACGGCAAGGGCGGGCTGACCCACATCACCCGGATGATCGAGTCCGCACGCGCGGCCGGCAAGCCGGTGCTGGTCGACCCGAAGGGCAGTGACTACGCGCGCTATGCAGGTGCCACCGTGATCACGCCGAACCGGGGTGAGCTGGCACAGGTGGTCGGGGCGTGGCGCAGCGACGCGCAGCTCATCGAGCGCGCGCAGGCCCTGCGCAGTGAGCTGCGGGTGGGTTCGCTGCTGCTGACGCGGTCAGAAGACGGCATGAGCCTGTTTGACGAGCACGGCGCCGTCCATCAGCCGGCACAGACGCGCGAGGTGTTTGACGTCACCGGCGCTGGCGACACGGTGATCGCGACGATGGCAGTGCTGCTTGCGGCCGGACTCACCGCGCGCGAGGCGATGCCGCATGCCAACCGCGCCGGTGGCCTGGTCGTTGGCAAGTTCGGCACCGCCAGCGTCAGTCACGCCGAGCTGTTCGGCTGACCCCAGGGTTGAGGCTCAGCGCGCCCGCCGGAAGGTCAGGTTGATCCGCTGCTCGCCGGTGAGTGGGTGGCAGCCGGGCTTCAACGGCAAAACGCCGTGATGGAAGAAACGCGCGGGGCCACCCCACACCGCAACATCGCCGTGGACGAGCGGAATGCGCCGGGTCGGGTCGCTGCGGTGGGGCCCACCGAACTGGAACATCGCCGGCAACCCCAGGGATACCGAGACGATCGGTGCTCGACCGTCGCGTTCATCGCGGTCCTGGTGCAGCGTCAAGCGGGCGCCGGGTACATAGCGATTGATCAGGCAGACGTCGGGATCGAAGCCCATGAAGCCTGCCTGCTCTGCGGCGATGGCTGCCAATTCGCCGAACACGGTGGGCATCGTGGGCCAGGGCTTGCCGCTGTCGGGATCGATCGGGTCGTAGCGGTAGCCGCGGCGATCGCTGACCCAGCCGGCGGCGCCGCAGCTGGTCATCGACACCGACATGCGAAAGCCGCCGGGCGTGATCAGGTGTCGCCACGGCGCTTGCAACGTGACTTCGGTGACGGCCGCAAGCAAGGCGTGATCGAACTTCCGTGCGCCCCCACGCCACACGATGGCGCCAGGCGCGAGCGGCTCGATGCGCGGTGCCTCTTCGCCGTCATCGAAGAGTGTGAGATTGGATTGGGTACCCGCGCGCACCGGTGTCACGCCGTCGTCAGCGCAGCGGCCTCGCGCAACAGCAGCGCGCGCTTGCGCTCGACGCCCCAGCGGTAGCCCGAGATGCCACCGTCGATGCGCAGCACCCGATGGCAAGGCACGGCCACCGCCACTGGATTGGCGGCGCACGCACTCGCCACGGCTCGCACGGAACTTGGTGCGCCGATGCGCAGGGCAATGTCGCTGTAGCTGGCGGTTTGGCCCGCCGGAATGCTGCGCAGGGCCTGCCAGACCCGCAGCTGGAAGGCGGTGCCCTGCAGGTCCAGGGGCAAGGACAGGCCGATCCGGGGCGATTCGATGAAGCCCACCACGCTCGCCACCGTCTGCTCGAAATCACCGTCCCCGCCGATCAGGTGCGCCTTGGGGAATCGATCCTGCAGGTCGCGCAACAGCCGATCCGGGTCGTCGCCCAGCAGGATGGCGCACACGCCGCGCTCGCTTTGTGCCACCAGGATCGCGCCCAGCGAGCACTGACCGATCGCGAAGCGGATCTGCGTGGCGGCACCCCCTGCGCGGTAGGCCGTGGGGGTCATGCCCAGCACCTCGTCTGACTCTTCGTAGAAGCGGCTGTTTGAGGCATAGCCTGCGTCGTACAAGGCCTGCGTCACCGATGCGGCACGGGGCAGTGCCTCGCGGACGCGCTGGGCGCGGTGCGCACGGGCATAGTCGCTGGGCGAGACCCCTGTCACCGCCTTGAAGACGCGCTGCAGGTGGTAACGGCTGAGCCCCGCCTTCTGAGCGAGTTCAGCCAACGTGGGCGGTGCTTCGGCACGCTCGATGTGACGGCACAGGTCAGCCACGAGGGCCACGTGCGGCGAAGCGCGGTCATCGAGGGGCATCGGCAAGTCCTTCGCATTCGGTGGGTCGAGAATCAAGACCTGAATTTAGACCCCCACGAAGTGGAGTGCACTCCGATTCTTGCGCTTCACGGCCTGCTGCCGCGTCGGCAACGTCCCTTCATTCGGACTGGCCCAATTTCACCCTCAGCTCGACCTTCGCACCCTGACGCAACACCGTCAGCGTCACCGTGTCGCCGGGCTGATGTTGCTCGAACTGCTCCAGCATGGCTTCGAGCGCGGCGACAGGCTCCTTGTCCACCGCCACGATCAGGTCGCCCGCAATGACACCGCCGGAAGCGGATCGCCGGAAGGGTCGCAGCCCCACATCAGCGGCTGAGCTGCCGGGCGCGACGCCGACGATGGCGATGCCCAGCGGCAGCTTCAGCGCACGGTTGAATTCCGGCGGCGCGGCGGAGATGCCCAGAGACGGGCGTGGGATGCGTCCGTCGCGGATCAGCCGAGGCACGATGCGATTGACCTCGTCGACCGGGATCGCGAAGCCAATGCCGGCACTCGTGCCGCTCGGGCTGTAGATGGCGGTATTGATGCCGATCAGCCGGCCGGCCGAATCGATCAGCGGCCCACCAGAGTTGCCGGGGTTGATGGCTGCATCGGTCTGGATGGCGCCACGGATCGGTCGCCTGGTCACCGACTCGATTTCCCGGTTCAGCGCGCTGACGATGCCCGTGGTCAGCGTCTGGTCCAAGCCGAAGGGATTGCCGATCGCATAGACCTTCTGGCCGACCTGCAGGTTGCCACTCTGACCCAGCGCGATCGCTTTCAGCTTGGCCGCAGGCGCATCGATGCGCAGCACGGCGATGTCGCGGTCCGGAAACACGCCCACCAGCGAGGCACTGTAGGTGCTTTGATCCGACAGCGTGACCCGCGCGCCGTTGGCGCCCTGGATCACATGGAAGTTGGTGACGATGTGGCCGCGCTCGTCCCACATGAAACCAGTGCCGGTTCCACGCGGCACCTGCGACACATCGGTGGAGAACAGACTGGCCGCGCGCTCCAGCGTCGTGATGTGGACCACCGACGGCGAGACCGACTTGAACACCTCGATGTTGTTGAGCTCGTCGGCTGCCAGATCGCCGCGCGCGACCACCGCGCGCGGGGCAGCGGGGGCGGCCGATTCGGAAGCCGCCACCGCGTCAGAGGCGCTGTGCAAGCTCCAGCCGAGCGCCGAGCCAGCGAGCAGCGCGATCAGCAGCAGCGAGGGCGCGCGGCGGAATCGAGTCGCCTCAGCCAACGCGTACCTCGATCCGACGTGGCTGCGCCTCGGCCAACTTGGGGATGCGCAGGCTGAGTACACCGTCCTTCAGATGGGCATCGATCGCTGCGGTGTCGAGCTCCTTGCTGAGAGTGAACGATCGGCGATAACGCGAGGCCCGCACTTCGGCAAATGCGGGGTCGAATGACGGCGGTGTGTCGAGTGCGACCGTGCCTTCAAGGCTCAGTGTGGGCCCGTCGACCTTGATGTCGAGACTATCTCGCTTGACGCCGGGCAGGTCGGCCAGCAAGGTGATGCCGGCGCTGTCTTCGACGACATCGACGCGGGGCAGCAGGTAGGGTGTGGTGTCGTTGGGCACAGAGGTGCGTGGGGTGCTGTTCATCTGGAAATCTCCTGTGGTCGTTCGGTTCACTCGATGGCGATGCGCTTGGGTTGCACCGCTTCGCGGCGTCGCACGTTGACGTGCAGAACACCCTCGCGGTAGGTCGCGCTGACCTGGCTCGGATCGACGTCGTCGGGCAGGGCCACTGCACGACGGAACCTGCCGCTGTAGCGCTCGCGGCCGTGCACGCTGGTCTTCGGTGCGTCGCTCGGGAGATCGCTCGCGCGCTCGCCAGCGACGGTCAGCACACCGCGGTCCAGCGTCACTTCCGTGCGGCTCGCGTCGATGCCGGGCGCGAACACATAGACATCGACCGCCTGCGGGCTGTGCCCCACGTTGATGGCCGGGTAGCTGCTCCCGGCAGTCGATCGGATGGCGCGCGACGTGCCACCCCAGCCGAACAAGGAGTCGAGTTCGCCGCGCACACGGTCGAGGTCTGAAAAGAACCCGTTCGGGGCACTCAGATAGGCGTCGTACATGTTGGTTTCTCCATCGTCAGGAAGGCTCCGGTGTCGAGCCGATGGAGATGAAATGGCTGCTGCTGCGCCGGTTTCAAGAGGGCGCGGTTGGCGTGGCCTCGTGTGCCCGTTCGGCGTAACGGTTGAAGCGCCAGGCCGTGCCATCCATCGTGATGCGCCGCCAGGTTCCGCGCTTCTCGGCGGGCGACATCACAGTCCAGTTCTGGACCTCGTCGAAGGTGCGCCCGCAGCCCTTGCAGACCGCGTCGCCCTGACTGGTTGAACAGATCGCGATGCAGGGCGCATCGGGGGTGGTGGCGTACCAGATCAACCACGCATCTCGCGCCGAGGCAGGCATGCTCACGTCGTCGCATTCGCTCTCGCGGTAATACACCATCAGTGCATACACCTCGGCCAAGGCCCTGACCTCGCGGCAAGCCGTGATGCCGTCGGGGGATGGCGAGCGTTCGCGCCACCAGTTGATGGCACTTTCGATGTCGGTGATGTGTATGCCAGCCATGGAGGTCGTTCGAGCGGACGGCAAGGATACTGCCCTCGCCACGCGAACGCCTTCTTCAAGGTGCGCTCAAACGGATCGTGGTGAGTGATCGATTCGCACGCGGGCCTTTCCATGGCTGCTGATTCAGGGTAAACTCGCAGGCTTCGCTCGCATCGACGATCACTTGCCAGTCCATCGGCATAGTTGTTGTGATCGATGCTCGTTCATCCCCTCTGACCTCGTTCGAGTCAGCCCACGTTTTTCAGTGCGGCAGGTCTCGATAGCGCTTTGAGCCGGTGTCCTCATCTGAGGGCACTTGCAGGCAACGGTCGGCGGCGATGCCGTCGCTTGACTGTTCCGCTTCACCGTTCTCAAAGCGAACCTTCTCCCAGCGACCTGACCTTGTCGGTTCATAGAACCGGCGGGTGCCTCATGGCGTTGTGCCCTTGTGCACAGCGTCGGCACCGCATTTGAAAGTACGTATGACATTCGCAAACCTGGGCCTGCATGAAGCCCTGACCAAAGCCGTGGCCGATGCCGGCTATTCCACCGCCACCGAAGTGCAGATGAAGGCCATTCCGGTGGCCCTCGCCGGCAAGGATCTGATGGTCTCGTCCTCGACCGGCAGCGGCAAGACGGCATCGTTCATCCTGCCCGCGCTCGAACGCATCCTGGCGGCCCGTGCCGACACCACGCAAAAGCGTGACCGCGCCACCGTCTACGGCCCCCGCATCCTGGTGCTGACGCCAACGCGCGAGCTCGCCATGCAAGTGGCCAAGGCTGCCACCATCTACGGCCGTCATGTGCAGGGTCTGCGCGTGGCTACTGTTGTTGGCGGTGTGCCTTACCCGGCGCAGATCAAGGCGCTGCGTGGCCAGCTGGACATCCTGATCTCGACCCCGGGCCGCCTGCTCGACCACCTGCAGACCGGCAAGGCTGTGCTCGACCATGTGGAAATGCTGGTGCTGGACGAAGCCGATCGCATGCTCGACATGGGCTTCATCGACGACATCAACACCATCGCCGACCACGTGCCCGCCGCACGCCAGACGGTCATGTTCAGTGCCACCTTTGCGGGCCATGTTGGCCGCCTCGCGCAGAACCTGTTGCGTGATCCGCAGCGCATTGATGTGTCGTCGCACACCGACACGCATGAGAACATCGAGCAACGCTTGCACTGGGCCGACAACCACAACCACAAGAACGCGCTGCTCGACCACATCCTGACCGAACGCGAGATGGAGCAGGCGCTGGTATTCACCAGCACCCAACGCGACGCCGACTGGCTGGCTGATCGACTCGCCGAAATGGGCCATGCTGTCGCGTCATTGCATGGTGGCATGCCGCAAGGGCGCCGCAACCGCGTGCTGCAAGGCTTGCGCACACGCCAGCTGAAGGTGCTGGTTGCCACTGACGTGGCGGCTCGCGGCATCGACGTGCCGAGCATCAGCCATGTCATCAACTACGGGCTTCCGATGAAGGCCGAAGACTATGTACACCGCATCGGCCGCACCGGCCGTGCCGGCAAGAACGGTCTGGCGATCACGCTGGGTGAGCGGATGGACACCGGCATGATCCGCCGCATCCAGCAGTTCACCACTCAAAACATCCCGGTCAGCACCATCGCTGGTCTGGAACCCAAGAGCCCCGAGCCGCGCATGTATGCACCGCGCCCGGGTGCCGACTCGGAACGGCGTCCAGGTGGCTTCGGTAACCGCTCAGGTGCACCGTCGAACAGTCGCTTTGGCAAGCCATCGTTTGCGCCACGGCGTGATGAAGGTGGTTTCGCACCGCGTCGCGACGACGGGTTTGCCCCGCGCTCAGCCGGTCCGTTCGACCGTGCCCCTGCCCGCCGCGCACCCGAAGGAGCTGCTGCACCCAGCCGGGCACCGTTCAAGGCACGACCACGCACCGGTGGGTTCACGCGCTGAGCAGGATGCACTGGCTGAACGTGAAAAGGCCCGCGCAAGCGGGCCTTTTTCATGGGCAGATGAAGGAAGTCAGCTGCGCAGGGCAATCTCGTTACGCACCGACTTCACGCCCTTCACCGATACGGCGATCTCTTCGGCACGCATCTTCTCGGCGCTGCTCTTGGCAAAGCCCGACAGCAGCACCGTACCGTTCAGGGTTTCGACGCTGATCGACGTCGCATCGACATCCTTGTTGTCAACGAAACGGGCCTTGACCGACGTGGTGATCGCGGTGTCGTCGATGTAGGCGCCAACGGTCGATTGATCGCGCGTCACGGCACAGCCGGACAGGGTGATCAACGCAACGCAAGCGGCGATGGAGGCGAGGGTGGTGCGTGTGGACATGGTGTGATTCCTTGAGACGGTTGGAGAAGGTGGGGGTGAAGGGGGAGACTGGCTTTCAATGCAGCGTGCTGGGTCGGCCCTCGCTGCGCCTCGGTGCCTGCTGCACAGTGACATCGGGTGCGGGAGATGCCTTGCCCTGGGCGGGACGCTGCCACACAGACTGGGCAAGATTGAGCAAACCATCGGTCGGCACCCGCGCAAGGACCGAGCTCACCACTTGAGGCAGCAGCCCCGAGTAAACCGCTCGCCTCAGAAGCGCGAAGCGCCAGGGCCGCGTCCACATCACAAGCGCGCCAACGGCGGCCGCGCCGATGAGCATGGCCCACGGATGGCGTTGTGTCAGTGGCTTGGATGCCGACGAGGTGCCGGGTCTCACAAACAAGTCAGCCACTGCGCGCAAAGGGTGGTCTGCCCACCAACTGGCCGCATCGCTGATCAGTGGGCCGAGCACGGGAATCGCGCTCAATGCGACCCACCAGTTGCTCGGCGTACCGTGACCTTGGCTTTTGACCTGGGCTGAGCCGGAGTTCAGTTCGAACATCTGCTCACGCATCAGTCGCCGCGACTTTTCCAAGCGCTCGGTGACGCCGAGGAGGGTGTCCGTCGGAGTGCCCAGTGTCTGCAATGACCGCTGATCCAGTGGCAGGGACGTGGCGCTCACGGACTGACCTCACGGAGCATGTCGATGTCCGCGCGAACCTGACCGCGCAGTGCAGAAAACGCGGGGGCGTCGCTGATGGCCTGGACGGAGAACCAGCTCCACGCTCCCACAACGGCTGGCAATCCTGGGGCGAGCCACAAAGCCCATGTCGCGTGTAGCTGATCAGGTGGCGTGACGGCCCACAGCATCACCGCCACGCCCGCCAGCACCGCGGCGACCGCAGCGCATGACAGTGCGATCGCAGTCTTGAGCGCGCGCTCTCGGAGCTGCGTGACGGCACCGGACAACTCCAGTGCCGCCAGCGACGCGTAGGCTTCGACGTGATCGGTGATCACGGCAGGCCGGTCCACCATGAGTTTGAAGAACGGGTGCATGGGGAGCTCGTTTTCGATTCGGTGTGGACCAGCCAGCCTTGCTCGATCAGTCGCCTCGACGTGACCGGCTCAGCAGACCGATCACCGTGACCAGCGCGGCGCCCGCGGCTGCGGCGATCAGCATGGCCTTGACCGGCTCGTCCTTGATGTACTGAACGGTGCTGTCAGAGGCTTGCGCGGCGCGCTCACGCAACTGACGCGAGGTTTCACGGGCGGTGTCCAGGCCGCGACGGGCGATCGACTCGGCATCCTTGGCCAGGCGGTCCATCACAGGCTTGGCGGCATTCACCGCGTTGTGGGCCTTCTCGGCCAGGTGGTTGTGTGCCTGCTGTGCGGCAGCATCGAGTTGATCGACAGCGAGATCGGCAGAGTGGGCAGCGTCTTCAATGAATTGGGTGGGCGTGGGCATGATGTTGATCCTTGATGGAGTGGAAAGGGTTTGAAACCGGTGGTGGCGCAGCGCTGGCGGTGCGGCGCTGACTATTTCTTCATCTGCCCCAGCAGGAAGCTGCCGATGGCGAGAACGATGAAGACCACGAACAAGATCTTGGCGATACCGGCAGCACTGGCGGCAATGCCACCAAAGCCGAACAGCGCGGCGATCAAGGCAATGACGAAGAAAACGACGGCGTAATGCAACATGAACATCTCCTGAGTTGACGGGCGGTGCATGCGGCACAAAGCACGTCACGCACAACCAGTGTCATTCGCAGGGGGCGTTCAATCGATAGGCCAGTGGGCCTGGCTGGCGTCGGCCGATTCGGCACGCGCCTGTAGGAAAGCGATGACACGGCCACCGAGAGGCTCGGGGGCCGCGTAGGCCGCGGCTGAAATCACGCCTTCGTGGGCAGTTGTGCCTCGATCGAGGTGCCCGCACCAGGCTGGCTGACCAGCGTCATCTGTCCGCCCTCGGCCTCTACCCGGTAGCGCATGCCAAGTAGGCCGTGCGCCGCTTGCCGCGGCACGCTCGTGTCGAAGCCGCAACCGTTGTCACGCACCGAGATCGTCACCGTCCCCTGTTGTTGCGATAGCGTGATCCAGACTTCGGTGGCCTTTGCATACTTCGCGATGTTGGTCAGCGCTTCCTGGACCAGACGGTAGGTCGTCAGCTCACCGGAAGGGCTGAGGCTGGTCGGCGCAAGCTCGACATGCAGTTGCAGGCCCGACGCGGTCGCGAACTCGCCGGTGATGATCTCCAGCGCGGCGGCCAGTCCCAGATTGCTCAGGGATGAAGGCCGCAGGTTCTCGATGATCTGGCGCTTCAGTGCGATGCCGTCGTTGAGCAGCTTGTTCAGGTGCAGCAGGCGTTCGGTGACCTCGGGCGTCATCGTGCCGAGTCTGGCCTTCAGCCGTGCCGCGTCGAGCTTGGCTGCCGTCAACAGCGCGCCGAGCTCGTCGTGCAGCTCGCGCGCGAGCCGGCTGCGCTCGTCTTCGCGCGCGGTTTGCAGGTGCTGGGCCAGTTCGGTGAGCTGCGCGGTGCGGGTCTTGACCTCCGCTTCGAGACGATCGCGCTCGACCTGCACCGCCAGCTTTTGCTCAAGCTGAACCCGGGTCAGCACCACGCTTTGCCTGAAATAGAGCGACACCGCCAGCAGGCTGATCAGCGTGGTCAGCGCGACGCCGATGCGGTTGATCAACAAGGTGCGCTGGACGCCCTCGCGCTTGCGGTTCACCCGCTCCGATTCGAGGTCCAGCAGCGAGCGTGAAGCGACCCGTATCGCTTCCATCTTTTCCTGGCCGATGTTGGTCAACATCATCTCGCGCCATCCGTCCTGCTTCCCTTCGTCGTACAGCCGCATGGTGGTCGCCAGCTCAGACAGCTTCTGCGTGCTGAGTGAGCTGAGTTGCCGAACCAGTGGCTGGCCTTCGGCGTCGTCACGGTAATAGTCGCCAAGCACGCGCAACGAAGCATCGACCTGCGCCAGTGAATCCCTGTAGGGTTTGAGGTAGTCTGGCCGCCCAGTGATCAGGTAGCCACGCTGGCCGGTTTCAGCATCGACGAGATGACGCCACAGCGATTGGATTTCGGTTCGCGTCGCGGCCATCGAGGCCAGCCGCTGCATCGAGTCAGTGGCCGCGCGATAAGACGTCTCGCTGATGACGAGCAGCAGCAGCGCAGCGATGCAGGCCAATGGGAATGCATAGGCACTGCGTCCGAAACTTTGCAGCAGCCTTATCCACATGGCATTGCTCTAGACTGCGGTCTCCACATCGCGCACCGAACGGCCCACCCATGATCCGCATTGCCATCGTCGACGATCACGCCATCGTGCGCACCGGGCTGCGCCAGTTCCTGTCTGAAGAGATCGGCCTGACGGTGGTCGCTGAAGCGTCGAACGGGCGCGAGGCGATCGACATCGTGCGCGCTGGTGGGGTCGATGTGATGCTGGTCGATCTGTCCATGCCCGATCAGAGCGGTGTGGAGGTGTTGGCGGCCATCAAGGCGCGCGCCCCCGAACTGCCGGTGCTGATCCTCAGCGGATTTCCGGAACAGCACTATGCAACCACCATGCTCAAGCAAGGTGCGGCGGGCTACCTCAACAAGGACTGCGAGCCCGAGGAGATTGCCAAGGCGATTCGCACCGTGTTTCGCGGCCGCAAGTACATCACCTCCGGCGTGGCAGAGTTGCTGGCCGACGGTCTGGCCGATGGCGGCGACAAGCTGCCTCATGAATTGCTGTCGGAGCGTGAGCTGCAGGTGTTCCTGCGGCTGGCAAAGGGCGAGGCGATTGGCACGATGGCAGTCAGCATGTCGTTGAGCGTGAAGACGGTCAGTACCTACCGCACGCGGGTGATGGAGAAGATGAAGCTCGAGTCGAACAGCGATCTGACCTACTACGCGCTGAAGACCGGACTGATTCAGTAGCGACAAAAGCCGACCGCGCCAGCGGTCACGACGACGCACCGAAGCCGCTGTTGCCGCTGTCGCCATCGGACAGGCGCATGCAGTAGGCCATCAACGCATCGATCTCGTTGGACTTGTCGAAAACCCGGTCTGCACCGAGCTCGATGCATTTGCGCCGCATGTCGGTCGTCGCGTAGTTGCTCAGCACCACCAGCTTGGTCGGTTTTTCGTGTTCGCGCGCCGCCTTCAAAACGCCCAGCCCTGACCCTTGGGCCAAAAACACGTCGACGATCATCAGGTCGCAGTCGTTGGTGTGACTCGACAACCATGCCACCGCGGTGTTCTCGTCGGCTGCGGTTCCGACCACGTCCACACGGACCAGTTCTTCCAACGCAGCGATCAGGTTCTCGCGTATGACCGGGCTGTCTTCGACGATGTAGGTTTTCAGGAGTCCCATGCGTACGGCGTGGCAAGGAGAAGGGGCCAATCAGATTGAATTGTCGTGTGTTCGATCGCCATTGCCATGCGGTACAAACCACGCAGTGTTCGTCAGACCTTTCCTACACGCCGACCGTGCCAGCCGATGCCGGTACGGGCGAACGCCACGGCGAGCTCGCCACCCGGCGCACCATGACGGACGCCTCCATGCCCTCATAGGCATCGATGTCGCCGTACCAGCTTCCGGAGACCGGTGCCGCCTGGCTGGGGTCGCGTGCGACGCCGACGCGTATGAGCTGGTTGCCGCCCAGAAAGTTGTTGGTCGGGTCGAATGCCACCCATCCGGCGCCGGGCAGATAGGCCTGTAGCCACGCGTGGGTGCTCCCCGCGCCTTGAGTGACCTTCGATCCGCCTGGCGCGCTCGTGCTGGACAGGCCGGTGTCGAGCGCCGGGTCATAGAGGTAGCCCGATACGAATCGGGTGGCCACGCCAAGCCGGCGTGCCGCCTCCATCATCAGCAACGCGAAGTCTCGGCAGGTGCCGCTGCCAAGCTTCAGGGTGTCCAGTGGCGATTGCGTGCCTTCTTCTTCCCGGCTGCTGTAGACCATGTGGTTGCGGATGTGCTCGTTCATGGCGACCAGCAGATCACGGGTGCGCGACGGACCATCGGTGTGTAGGAACTGCCGCGCCCAGGCCATCAGCTCACCCTGCGGATCGTCATGGTGAGGGCGCAGGTACATCTCCAGGTCGAAGCGCTCATCCGGTGTGTAGGCGAACGGGAAAAACTCGCTCGCCTTCGACACGGGCAGTTCGAGGTTGTAGCTGTGCGCATGCTCGATCGTGAACGAGCACACGATGCGCAGCTCCAGCGCCGAACTCAGAGGCTGCACCAGCGCCACCGAGTTCGAGTGCGGGTCCTGGATCATGCGAATGATCGACGCCGGACTGACCTGCAGGTCGGTGGCCAACACGCGAAGGTCGTGGCTGTCCCGTGGTCTGAACATCACGCGGTGTTCGCCGAAGCTCACCGGCTTCTTGTAGCGATACACCGTGGTGTGCGTGATGTCGTACTGGATGGACATGGCCCGCTGTCTGGCTGCCGAGGTGTGCGTCCGGCGTGCCGAAGTCAGCTCAGATGTCGAGCAACTCGACCTCGAACATCAGCGTCGCGTCCGGTGGGATCACACCGCCAGCGCCGCGAGCGCCATAGCCCAGGTCAGGTGGGATCACCAGCACGCGCGTGCCACCGACCCGCATGCCCACCACACCCTCATCCCAGCCGCGGATCACCTGGCCCTGTCCCAGGTAAAACTTGAACGGGTCGCCGCGGTCCTTGCTGCTGTCGAACTTGTTGCCCTTGACGCCGTTGCTGTAGAGCCAGCCGGTGTAGTGAACCGTGACATGCTGTCCGGATTCCGCCAGGTCACCCGTGCCGTCGATCGTGTCTTCAAATTGCAGTCCGGAGGAAGTGGTTTGCATGGTCTGTCCTTTCGGGTTGGAATTTGGGGAGGCACGGTAAGCGCCGTACAAGGCACCGATCCTATCGACTTTGCAAGTCGGCCGGCAGAGGCTGCGTCTCAAGGGCCTTTAGGCCGGCTGCCGGTGGCCCGCGGCCGCGAATCACAGTACAGCGCCACCGCACACTCGCCGCACTTCGGGCTGCGTGCGGTGCACACATAGCGGCCGTGCAGGATCAGCCAGTGATGAGCATCGACCAGGTATTCGGTGGGCACGCGCTCCAGCAACTTCAGCTCGACCTGCAACGGGTTCCTGCCCGGGGCCAGCCCGGTTCGATTGCTGACGCGGAAGATATGGGTGTCTACCGCCATCGTGGCCTCACCGAAGGCCACATTCAGCACCACGTTCGCGGTTTTGCGGCCCACGCCGGGCAGCGCTTCGAGTTCTTCTCGGGTTCGCGGCACCTCGCCGCGGTGGTGCTCGACCAGCAAGCGGCAGGTTTCGTACAGGTTCTTTGCCTTGGTACGGAACAGGCCGATCGTGCGAATGTGCTCTGTCAGCGCAGGCAGCCCGAGTGCCAGGATTTTTTGCGGTGAGTTGGCCACCGCAAAAAGCCGCCGAGTGGCCTTGTTGACACCGACATCAGTCGCCTGCGCTGACAGCAGCACCGCGGCCAGCAGCTCGAACACATTGGTGAACTCGAGTTCGGTCTGGGGTTGCGGATTGGTCGCCTTGAGCACGGCGAAAAACGGAGCGATGTCGGTCTTCTTCACCTCGTGAATTCTGCCTGCGCCGCCAGCGCACGCGCGATGCGGTCGCGCGGCACCCGGGCCTTGGGCGTGCGCGGGCCGAACCAGGTGCGCACGTCTTCTTCGAGGCCGATGCCGTGCATGTAGTTGTAGAGCGCCTTCTTGAGCGACACCCCCAGCGCATCGTGATCGACTCCGCTCGGATCGATGAAGCCGACGTCGTTGGTGGCGAAGCTGATCGGCGGCAGCGGCTGCAAGGTGACGCCGTACTCCTGTGGGTTCTTGCCCACCGGTGAGTGCACCGTACAGGCGAAGCGGTGGAAGAAACCCGACTGGATGCAGCCCTGCTCGAACAGCTGGCGCACGTATTCGAGTGCGTCGACGGTGTCTTGCACCGTCTGCGTCGGAAACCCGTACATCAGATAGGCATGGACCAGCACGCCGGCGTCGCTGAAGGCCTTGGTGACGCGCGCGACCTGCTCGACCGACACGCCCTTCTTCATCAGATTCAACAAGCGGTCGGATGCGACTTCCAGGCCGCCCGAGATCGCGATGCAGCCACTGTCGGCCAGTTGCTGGCAGAGCTCGGGCGTGAACGATTTTTCGAAACGGATGTTGCCCCACCACGAAATGGACAGCTGGCGGCGCTGCAGCTCGGCGGCCAGGGCCTTCAGTGCCTTCGGCGGGGCGGCCTCATCGACGAAATGGAAGCCGGTCTGGCCGGTCTCCTGGACGATGGCCTCGATGCGGTCGACCAGCGTCGCAGCCGACGCGCCTTCGTAACGCGAGATGTAGTCCAGGCTGACGTCGCAGAAGCTGCACTTCTTCCAGTAGCAGCCGTGCGCCACCGTCAGCTTGTTCCAGCGGCCGTCGGACCACAGGCGGTGCATCGGGTTGAGCATGTCGAGCAGCGACAGGTAGCGGTCCAGCGGCAGACCGTCCCAGGTCGGCGTGCCGACTTCTGCGAAGGCGACATCGGCCTCGATCCAGTTCACGTACTGCACCGCGCCGCTGGCATCGCGCCGGTAGGTGCGTACCAGCCGCTGCGCGGAGCGTTGGCTCTGCAGGTGTTCCAGCAGCGCAAGCAAGGGTCGCTCACCCGCGTCCAGCGTCACGTGATCGAAGAAGTCAAACACGCGAGGCTCGCGCAACTGACGAAGCTCTGTGTTGGCGTAACCGCCGCCCAGCACGGTGACGATCGTCGGGTCGTGCGCCTTCACCGTTTGCGCGATGCGGAACGCCGCATACACCGCGCCCGGAAACGGCACCGACACCAGCACCACGCGCGGACTGTGGTGCCTCAGAGCCTGCTGCGTGAGTTCGATCAGGGTGCGGTCGATCAGGTTCAGAGGGGCGGCCAGCGCCTCGGCCAACGGGTCGAAGGTCGGCTGGCTCAGCGCCAGCGCCTCGGCGTAGCGCACGAACTCGAAGCGCGGATCGATCGCATCGCGCAGCACGTCGGCGATGTCGTTGAGGTACAGCGTTGCGAGGTGGCGCGCCCGATCCTGAACGCCAAGCGCGCCAAAGGCCCAGGCCAGCGGATCGCCGCCATCGTCGTCGATGTAGACATCGAGCGATTCGAAGCGCGGGCCCTCTGGCAGGAAGCTGCGGCTGCAGATGCGGTGACCCAGCGTGGGATCGCGGCCCTGCAGGAAGGCGATCGTGGGCGTGATCGTGGCCAGATACCGCTCGAAGCTGGCGAGGAAGGCCGAAACGCGAGGGCTGCGCTGGGCGCGAGGTGAGGCCTCGATCTCCGCACGCACCGCCTGCAAGCCGGCCGCCGAAAACAGCTGCAGCACCAGCGCGAGTGCCAGATCCTCCTGCACCGCGTTGATTTGGCGCGAGCGCAGGAAGCCCGTCAGGTACGCAGTGGAGGGGTAGGGCGTGTTGAGCTGTGTCATCGGTGGGATGACGGACAGCACCCGAAGCGTTGACACGGGACTCATCAGGTTCGCCGGTTGGCTCGAGCGCGCGCCAGCGCAGCGTCGATGACGGCGCGCTTGCTGTCTGTGGCGGGCGCTGGATCGGCCTGCGGCGTCACTGAGTCGGCGTCTGGCGAGGGGTTGACCACGAGTGGCTTGAGCGCCAGCGCGCGCGCCTCCAACCGCGCATGGCGCTCACTGCGATCGCGTTGCAGCCGGAATTGGTGAAAGCCGTGGCGCGCCTTGGCCTCGTCAGCCCGCTGCGGGCTCCAAGCGGCCCAGCCGGTTTGCTCACCCGTGACATCGATCAGCGAAATGCAATCGACCGGGCAGGCGGGGATGCACAGTTCACAACCGGTGCACAGGCTGGCCATCACGGTGTGCATGGCCTTCGGGCCGCCGAGGATGCTGTCGACCGGGCAGGCCGGCAGACACAGCGTGCAACCGATGCAGATGGCTTCGTCGATGACTGCCAGGCGGCGTGGCCCCTCCACGCCGTGCGACACATCGAGCGGCTGGACCGCTGTGCCCACGATGGCCGCCAGCCGGGCAATGCCTTCGGCCCCACCCGGTGGGCAGCGGTTGATTGCAGCGCTGCCCTCGAAGATGGCCTGTGCATAGCTGCGGCAATCGGGGTAGCCGCAGCGGGTGCACTGCGTCTGCGGCAATGCACGATCGATGTCGTCGACGGATGTCAGCGTCGGCGGCTCCGCGGCCAAACGGTCCGCCATCGGATCACTTCGTCCGTTGGCGCTTCGGCGATGCTTTTGGCGCCTGCTTGCGCGCGGTCGGCGCAGCAATCGCTGCTTTCACCGCAGGTACCAGCTTCAGACCCGTCTGCTGGGCCGCTTTCGTCACCGTGACCACCTTGGCGATCGCCCGCTTCGGCGCCACGGCCTTGCTGGCATCGTGTTGCGCAATAAAAGAACGCAAACGTGGGTACACGTCCTCGCGCCAGCGGCGGCCGGAGAAGATGCCATAGTGGCCGGCACCCATCGCATCGTGGTGGAAATGGTGTTTCCGGTCGACACCGGTGCACAAGTCATGCGCCGCGCGGGTCTGGCCGGCACCAGAGATGTCGTCCTTTTCGCCCTCGATGGTCAACAGCGCGGTGGTCTTGATGTCCTGCGGGCGCACCAGTTCACCGGTCACTGTCCAGGTGCCGTTGACCAGTGCAAAGTCCTGGAACACCGTCTTGATGGTGTCGAGGTAGTACTCGGCTGGCATGTCGAGTACCGCGTTGTACTCGTCGTAGAAGTTGGTGTGGAAGTCGGCGCTCTCGCCGTCGCCACGCACCAGGTCCATGAAGTAGTCGTAGTGCGAGCGGGCATGGTGGCTCGGGTTCATCGCGATGAACCCGGTGTGCTGCATGAAGCCGGGGTACACAAGGCGCTGGCTGCCGGGGTAGTTGGTCGGCACGCGGAAGATCACGTTGTTCTCGAACCACTCGAGGCTCTTGTTCATCGCGAGGTTGTTGACCGCGGTAGGCGACAGGCGCGCATCGATCGGACCGCCCATCATCGTCATCGAACGGGGGGTTTTCTCGCCCCGGCTGGCCATCAGTGAGATCGCTGCGAGCACCGGCACTGTCGGCTGGCACACCGAGATCACATGGACCTCGGGGCCGATGTGGCGGATGAATTCCTGCACGTACTCGACATAGTCGTCGAGGTGGAACGGACCCACTTTGACCGGCACCATGCGTGCATCGGTCCAGTCGGTGATGTAGACCTTGTGATGCTGCAGAAGCTCGCGCACCGTCTCGCGCAGCAGTGTCGAGTGATGGCCTGAGAGCGGTGCGACGACCAGCACCGTGGGCTGCTCCTTCATGGTCTTGAGCAGCGGCAGGTCGTCAGCGAAGCGCTTGAAGCGCAACAGGCGGCAGAACGGCTTGTCGATGGCCACTTGCTGCTGCACCGCGACTTCCACCCCGTCGGCCTTGACCGAGTGGATATTGAACTCGGGCTTTTCGTACTCCTTCGACAGGCGGTGCATCAGGTTCAGCCCGGCGGATACGCGGGGCGCCTGGGGGGTGTGGGTGAACGGCGACAGCGGATGGCTGTACAGCTTGGACGAGGCGCTCGCGAATTCAGCCAGCGGGCTCAACAACGCACGCTGTGTTTCATAGAACTGGTAGAGCATCGACATGGGGAAATCCTGGTTCACACGGGCGCGTCGCCGGCGGCGGCGCGGGTACAGCGGGTGCGGGTCGCCAACAAATTTGCCATTCAAGGATTCATCGGCACCTGGGGTCAGAGTATGAATGCTGCACCGCAGCATTGTAGGGCGGATGCCCTAGGGACGTCGCTCGAACTGGGTTGGATGATCGGCCCGACCATGACGTGAGGGCTGCTCATTACATAAGGTTTTGACAAAAAAGCCCGGCAGTACCGGGCTTGAAGGGGTCTGCGTCCCGGCGCATCAGCTCACGAGACCGATCGCCTTCACCACTGCATCGATGTTGCCGTGGTTCAGTGCGGCCACGCAGATGCGGCCCGAATCGACGCCGTAGATGCCGAACTCATTGCGCAACCGCTCCATCTGCGGCTTGGCCAGCCCGGTGTAGCTGAACATGCCCTTCTGGCGGGTGATGAAGCTCACGTCCTGTTTCGTGCCCGCAGCGACCAGCTTCGATTGCAGCAGGGCGCGCATTTCCTTGATGCGCACCCGCATGCCGGCCAGCTCCTCTTCCCACATCGAACGCAGCGCAGGCGTGGTCAGCACGGTGGCAACGATCTGAGCGCCGTGCGTCGGCGGGTTCGAGTAATTGGTGCGGATCACGATCTTCAACTGGCTGAGCACGCGCGTCATCTCTTCCTTGCTGGCGCACACCACGCTCAGCGCACCGACGCGCTCGCCGTACAGCGAGAAGCTCTTCGAGAACGAGGTCGCGACGAAGAAGTCAAGGCCCGCATCGAGAAACTGAGCGACCACCGCGCCGTCTTCCGCGATGCCGTCACCGAAGCCTTGGTAGGCCATGTCGAGGAAGGCGACCAGACCTCGCGCCTTCACGGCCGCCACCACCTGCGCCCATTGCGCCGGGGTGATGTCGTAGCCGGTCGGGTTGTGGCAGCAGGCGTGCAGCACGACGATGGTGCCGGTGGGTGCGGTGTTCAGCGCGGTGAGCATGCCGTCGACGTTGACGCCACGCTTGGCAGCGTCGTAGTACGGGTAGGTTTCGACCGTGAAGCCGGCGTTGGTGAACAGCGCGCGGTGGTTCTCCCAGCTCGGGTCGCTGATCAAGACTTTCGGCGCGCTGCCATGACGTGCCGCCAGGTGCTGCAAGAAATCGGCGCCGATCTTCAGCCCACCGGTGCCGCCCAGGGCCTGCACGGTGGCGACGCGCCCGTCCTTAACTGCCGCACTGTCGGCGCCGAACACCAGACCCTGCACCGCCTTGTCGTAAGCGGCGATGCCGTCGATGGGCAAATAGCCGTGCGGCTTCAGGGTGTCGAAGATCAGTTTTTCAGCCGCGGCCACGCACTTCAGCAGCGGCAGCTTGCCGGACTCGTCGAAATACACGCCGACGCCGAGGTTGACCTTGGACGGGTTCGGATCAGCGTTGTACTGTTCGTTGAGTCCGAGGATCGGGTCGCGGGGCGCCATATCGACGGCGGCAAAGAGCGATGCCATGAAAATTCCTTGTGGTGGGGGCGTTGAAAGCACTGCAACGCGCGGGCTGCGCAGATGGTGCACGTGGGCACGGGAATTGGGCTACGCTTTCGAGTTGCTCGGTCCCGTCGGCACGCGAGTTAACCCTGAGATTTTATCCGCCATGGCCGAACTCGTTGACCTGAATGCTGCCGCGTCGAGCGATCTGCCCGAGAGCGGCGTGTTTGTCAGCTACCCGGGCTCGCCCTACCAGCTGTTTCAGCCCTATCCGCCAGCGGGCGACCAGCCCACCGCGATCGCCCAACTGGTTGAAGGCCTGAATGACGGACTGAGCTTCCAGACGCTGCTGGGCGTCACCGGCTCCGGCAAGACCTTCACGATGGCCAACGTGATCGCGCAGATGGGCCGCCCGGCCATCGTGTTTGCGCCGAACAAGACGCTGGCCGCGCAGCTTTATGCGGAGTTTCGGGAGTTCTTCCCCAAGAACGCGGTCGAGTACTTCGTCAGCTACTACGACTACTACCAACCCGAGGCCTACGTGCCGCAGCGCGATCTGTTCATCGAGAAGGACAGCGCGATCAACGAGCACATCGAGCAGATGCGGCTGTCTGCCACCAAGAGCCTGCTGGAGCGGCGCGATGTGGTGATCGTGGCCACGGTGAGCGCCATCTACGGCATCGGCAAGCCGGAGGATTACCTCGAGATGCGGCTGGTGATGCGCACCGGTGGCAAGCAGAACCAGCGCGATCTGATCAGCCAGCTGATCCGCATGCAGTACAGCCGCAACGAGACCGACTTCTCGCGCGGCACCTTCCGTGTGCGGGGCGACACGGTCGACATCTTCCCGGCCGAGCATTCTGAGCTGGCAATCCGCGTCGAGCTGTTTGACGACGAGATTGAATCTTTGAGTCTGTTCGATCCGCTCACGGGGCGCATCCGCCAGAAGATTCCGCGCTTTGTGGTCTACCCATCCAGCCATTACGTCACGCCGCGCGACAAGGTGGTGAAGGCGATTGAGACGATCAAGGAGGAGCTGCGCGAAAGAACCGCCGAACTGGTCGGTGCGGGCAAGTTGGTCGAGGCGCAGCGGCTGGAGCAGCGCACCCGCTTTGACCTCGAGATGCTGCAGGAGATCGGCCACTGCAAGGGCATCGAGAACTACACCCGCCACCTGTCTGGCGCGGCGCCGGGGCAGCCACCATCGACGATGGTCGACTACCTGCCCAAGGATGCGCTGATGTTCCTCGACGAGTCACATGTGCTGATCGGCCAGCTCGGCGGCATGTACAACGGCGACCGTGCGCGCAAGACGACGCTGGTCGAGTACGGCTTCCGGCTACCGAGTGCGCTCGACAACCGCCCGCTGCGTTTCGAGGAGTTCGAAACCAAGATGCGGCAGGTGATGTACATCTCGGCCACGCCAGCCGCCTACGAGCAGAGAACCTCGGGGCAGGTGGTCGAGCAGGTGGTGCGGCCGACGGGCCTGATCGACCCGATGGTCGAGGTGAGGCCGGCCACCCACCAGGTAGACGACGTGCTTCAGGAAATCCGCATCCGCGTCGAGGCGTCGGAGCGCGTGCTGATCACCACGCTCACCAAGCGCATGGCCGAGCAACTCACCGATTACCTCAGCGACAACGGTTGTAAGGTGCGCTACCTGCACAGCGACATCGAGACCGTTGAGCGCGTCGAGATCCTGCGCGATCTGCGGCTAGGGGTGTTCGACGTGCTGGTGGGCATCAACCTGCTGCGCGAGGGGCTGGACATCCCCGAGGTGTCGCTGGTCGCGATCCTGGACGCTGACAAGGAAGGCTTTCTGCGCGCCGAGCGCAGCCTGATCCAGACCATCGGCCGCGCCGCGCGCAATGTGAACGGCCGCGCAATTCTGTATGCCGACAAGGTCACCGAGTCGATGCGCAAGGCCATCGACGAAACCGAGCGCCGTCGCCACAAGCAGATCGCGCACAACCTGGCGATGGGGATCACGCCCCGCACGATCAACAAGAAGATCAAGGAGTTGATCGACGGCGTTTATTCGGAGAAGTCAGACAAGGGCGCCGCCAAGGACGCGCTGCGTGCGGCTGAGGTCGAGATGTTGTCGGAGAAGGACCTGGGCAAGCGCATCAAGCAGCTGGAAAAGCAGATGCTCGAGCACGCGCGCAACCTCGAATTCGAGAAGGCGGCGCGGATTCGCGATCAATTGGCGCTGTTGCGTGAGCAGGCCTTCGGTGCGCCGGGCGGCGACAACGTGTCTGTGCTGGTGAGCAAGCCGTGAGGGTGGGGCGTCCTGCGGCTCGCTGAGTCAATGCGCAGCCTGGTCGGACTCGCAGGGACGCCATGTCACCGTGAACATCGTTCCCTGGCCCGTCTCGCTGCTGACCGCGATGTGGCCGCCCATCGCCTCGATGAGTCGCACCGAGAGCGCCAGTCCCAGACCTGTTCCCTGCACATGGCTGTGCTCTTGTCCCAGGCGCTCGAACGGTTTGAACAACCGGCCGATCTGCTCGGCTGTCAGTCCGGCCCCGTCGTCCTTCACCGCAGCCCATGACGAGCCATCACTCGCCGTGCCGGCGCTCAGATGGATCTGGCTGCCCTCGCGGCTGTACTTGATCGCATTGCTGGTCAGGTTCAACATCACCTGCTTGGCTCGCCGAGGGTCCCCATTCGCGAACAGGGCGTGCGGCAGTGCCAGGTGCAGTGTGATGTGACGCCGCTCTGCCATCGGCTGGAGCAGGGCGGCCACGTCCGTCAGCATCGGCACGAGGTCGACGCTCTGCAGCGCCAGGTGCATGGCGCCTGCTTCGACCCGCATCAGGTCCAGTGATTCATCGATCAACTCGAGCAAATGGTGACCCGCGTCAACGATGTGGCGCACATGGGTCGCCTCGCGCGAGCCCGGCCGCACTTCGAGTTGCAGCAACTGGCCGAAGCCGAGGATGGCATTCATCGGCGTGCGCATTTCGTGGTTCATGTGTCCGATGAATTCTGTTTTGGCCCGGCTGGCCAAGCGCCTCTCCATCAGTTCCACCGTCAGCTGGCCGAGCTGTCGCAAGGCCTCTCGCTGAGCATCGTCCAGTTGGTGCGGCTGGTGATCTACGACACACATCGTGCCCATCGGCAATCCGGCCACGCGCAAAGGCATGCCAGCATAGAACCGCACATGGGGCTCGCCTGTGACCAGCGGGTTGTCGTTGAACCGTGGGTCGGCCTGGGCGTCGGACACCTCGAAGATGTCATCCGAGGCAATGGCCGCGTGGCAGAACGAGATGTCGTTGGGGGATTCCGTGGCGTCCAGACCGACACGCGACTTGAACCAGGTGCGCTCTGCGTCCACCAAGCCGATCAGCGCAATCGGCCGCCCGGTGACCTGTGCTGCCAAGCGCGTGATGGCGTCGAAGGCGGTCTCGGCCGGGGTGTCGAGCAGCGCCATCGAGTGCAGCAGCGCCAGCCGTTGTGCTTCGCTGTCGAGCGAAGTACTACAACGAGTCAGTGGCGCAAAGTTGTTCATGGCGAGGCGGCAAGTCTCAGGAGCTCATCTTCATTCAACCCGTATATCGACACAAGCGGGAAGACATGAATTGGTGCGACTGCGCAGCCGACGGTCGTGGCCATCTGTCGCCTGCCGATGCCAGGGGGATCTCAGGGCACGGTCAGCCAGATCTCGTTGCGCCGCAGGAACCACGGCATGAACGGCGGGTTGTACCGCGAGAACACCGGTTCGCCGACGGTGCACACGCCGGCGGCTTTCAGCACGGAGCGCAGACGATCGAGGTGCTCTGCATAGTTGGCCTGGGACCAGAAGCCCGAGTAGCGGATCACCGCGACCTGGCTCGCAGGCACCTCACGCACGGTCACTCTGGGGTCCAGCGGCTCAGGGGCTGAGGCCAGGCTCACGCTCTTGGGCAAAACGAACTGGATGACGTAGCTGCCGGCAGCGTCGGGCACGGCGGTCTGGGTGACCGGCGCGGTCATCTCCAGGGTCTGGGGCGCAGCCACCTGAGTGACCGGTGCCGTCATGTCGAACTTCTTCTCGCCCTTGTTCTTGCCAAAGATGTAGCCAGCAAGGATCGGAAACGCCAGGTTGCCGGCTTCGTCAGCGTCTGCCTCGATGCGGACTTCCGCCACGACATACGGGGCGTACTGGCGCAGTTCGACATCGTCGAGGGTGCGCAGCACTTCGTAGGTGGGTTCCTCAATGGCGCTCGACAACACGGGTGTGCTGAGAGCGGCCCAGCAGACGGCGAATCGGAGCCAGCGACAAATCATGGTTGAGTGTCGCTCACAGGCAATCTGGCGACTGCACTGCTTGCAGCACGACCTGTGCGTACCCGTCCCGATCGCGGTGACGGAACCACCATACCGCCCCCTTCTTGATTGCCCATTCCTGCGGCACCTCAGCCAGCAAGTGGGCCGCGACCAGTCCCAATGTGGGTTGATGGCCGATCACCAGCACCGGGTCGGGCGATTCCGGCCACCGAGCGGCCTTCAGCAAGGCATCGCCGCTGGCATCGGGTGCCAGTGCGTCCAGTGTCTTGAAGTTCTTTCCCAGTGCCTTGGCCGTCTGCTGGCAACGCAAGGCAGGGCTGACCAACACCTTGGTGCCTTGCGCCAGCCGCTGGCTGAGCCAGTCGGCCATGCGTGCAGCCTGTCGCTCACCCTTGGGGGTCAGTCCACGATCGAGGTCGCTCTGCCCCTCTTTGAGGAGGTGTGCCTCGGCATGGCGCCACAGGATCAGATCCACGTCTCAGCTTCCTGCGGCGGGCGAGGGTGCCTCGGTGGTCGGGCGGTAGCGCCTGACCAGGGCCTGCTGAGCGCTCACGCCGTTGCTGCCGATGCGCGAGAAGCTGCCGTCGGAATTCAGCATCCAGGCGTCGCGCCGGTCGTGCAAGTAGGGCACCAGACATTCGTCGATCACGCGCTGCCGCAGTTCGGCGTCGCGCACCGGCCACGCGACTTCGATGCGGCGCATCATGTTGCGGCTCATCCAGTCGGCGCTGGACAGGTACAGCACTTCGTCGTCGTCGGTGGGGCCCCAACGGAAATACGTGATGCGAGAGTGCTCGAGGAACCGCCCGACCACCGAACGCACACGGATGCGGTCGGTGGCGCCCGGAACACCGGGGCGCAGCACGCAGGCGCCGCGCACGATCAGGTCGATGTCGGCACCGGCCTGGCTGGCACGCACCAGCGCATTGATGAGCACGGGGTCGGTCAATGCGTTGATCTTGACGATGATGCGCGCGGGCTGACCGGCCCTTGCCGCGTCGGCCACGCGCTCGATGGTGTGGATCAGCCGCCGCTGCATCGTGAACGGCGCCTGCAGCATCTGGCGCAGCGGCTTCATCTTGCCCAGGCTGGCCAGCTGCTGGAATACCGCATCGACATCGGCCGTCAGTTCGGTATCGGCCGACAGGTAGCCGATATCGGTGTACAGCCGCGCAGTCTTGGGGTTGTAGTTGCCCGTGGAGAGGTGCGCGTAGCGGCGCAGCCGTGCGGTGGCGTTGGGGTTGGCACTGGCCGCGCCGCTGGCGGACAGTTCTCGCCGCGTCACGAGCAACAGCTTGGCGTGCGTCTTCAGGCCCACCACGCCGTAGACCACCTGCGCGCCGACCGCTTCCAGTCGCTCCGCCCAGTTGATGTTGGCCTCCTCGTCGAAGCGGGCTTTCAGCTCGACGACGACCATCACTTCCTTGCCTTTGCGGGCCGCCTCGATGAGCAGGTCCATCAGCGGCGATTCGCTGCCGGTGCGGTAGATCGTCTGCTTGATGGCCAGCACCGCGGGGTCGTTGACCGATTCGCGCAGGAACTGCACCACCGGATCGAACGACTCGAACGGGTGGTGCAGCAGCACGTCGCCGCGGCGCAGCCGGGCGAAGATGGACTGGTCGCGCGGCAGGCCCTTGGCCGGCCAGGCGCCTTCATGCGGGGCAAAGCGCAGCGACGGCAGTGCGCTGCGATCGTTGACCTGGTCGATCAGTTGGTTCAGCCGCACCAGGTTCACTGGCCCATTGACCTGGTACAGCGCCTGCTCGGGCAGGTCGAACTGTTCGAGCAGGAACTCAGACAGCTCTGGCGGGCAGCTGCTCACCACCTCCAGGCGGATCGCCTGGCCGAAGTGACGCGAGCTGAGGCCCGAACGCAGTGCCTGACGAAGGTTCTTCACATCGTCTTCATCGACTTCGAGGTCGGAGTCGCGGGTGACGCGGAACTGCGAGAAGGTCTCGACCGCGCGCCCTGGAAACAGCTCACCGAGGTGCGCGCGGATCACGCTGGTCAGCAGCACGAAACCCTGTTGGCCCAGCACCAGCGCATCGGGCAGCCGGATCACGCGGGGCAGCACGCGCGGCACCTTGACGATGGCGATGGTGTTCTCACGGCCAAAGGCGTCCTTGCCGCCGAGTCGCACGATGAAATTGAGCGCCTTGTTGGCCACCAGCGGAAACGGGTGGGAGGGGTCAAGCCCGATCGGCACCAGCAGCGGGCGCACCTGCTTCTGGAAGAAGTTGTCGACCCATTCGCGCTGCGCCTCGTCCCGCTCAGCGTGGTTCAGGATCACGACGCCTGCGCGCTGCAGCAAGGGCATCAGCTGGTCGTTGAAAGCGGCGTACTGCTCGTCGATCAGCCGATGAGCCTCTGCGGTGATCGCCTGCACATCGGCATCGGTGACGCCCGCACCGGGCAGACGCGAAGCTTCCAGGTAATCGGCAAACCGCACCTCGAAGAACTCGTCGATGTTCGACGACACGATGCAGATGTAGCGCAGCCGCTCCAGCAGTGGCACGTCATGGCGAAGAGCCTGCGCCAGAACGCGACGGTTGAACTCGAGGATGGAGGTCTCTCGGCCCAGCATCAGTTCGGGGTCGCCTGCTTGCGGCGCCGTGGCCGATTCAGGTGAGGCAGCCGTTTCGGCCGGGGGACGCAAGGCGGGATCGGTGCTCATCTGGCTAGTTTAGGGAGATTGCCTGTGCCTAGGGTGGGCGGGTGTTGCCGATCCTGAGAACCAGGCATCACGTCACTGCGATGTCGGTCTCGGCTTCGCCGAACACCGGACTGGCAACGGCCTCGCGCGGACGAGCAGCGGCGGCACGTGTTTCAACTTCTGCGAGGCGCAGGTGCTCGCTCCAGTCGATGATTTCCAGCCGCCCGTCAGCATGCTCAACCAGTGCGGTCAGGCTTTCGACCCAGTCGCCGTCGTTGGCATAGGTGATGCCGTCGATCTCGCGCAGTTCAGCGTGGTGGATGTGGCCGCACACCACGCCATGCGCTCCGCGGCGTCGGGCCTCGCGTGCCACCGCGACCTCGTAGTCGCCGATGAAGCTGACCGCACGCTTGACCTTGAACTTCAGGTACTTCGACAGGCTCCAGTAGGGCAAGCCCAGGCGTGCACGCAGGGAGTTCAGATGGCGGTTGAGTCGCAAGGTCAATTCATACAACGAGTCGCCGACATGTGCCAGCCACTTGGCGCACTGAATCACGCCGTCGAACAGATCGCCGTGAATCACCCACAGCTTTCTGCCGTCAGCGGTTTCGTGGATCCAGTCCTCGGCGACCTCGATGCCGCCAAAGTCATGACCCAGGTAGCGGCGCGCGAACTCGTCGTGGTTGCCGGGAATGAACACCACCCGGGTCCCTTTGCGCGCCTTGCGCAACAGCTTTTGCACCACGTCGTTGTGCGCCTGAGGCCAGTACCAGCTGCGGCGCAGCTGCCAGCCGTCGATGATGTCGCCGACGAGGAACAGGTTCTCGCTCTCGAAGTGCTTCAGGAAGCCCAGCAGCGCCACGGCCCGACAGCCCGGTGTGCCCAGATGAAGGTCAGAGATCCAGACAGTGCGGTAATGCTGCTTCGGTGGACCTGACGGGTCAGACGCGGCCACATCGACGCTGTCGATCGCTGCGCGCTGAACCTCCGAATCGGTCCACGCCCGCAGCAGAGGCAAATCGCGTTGCATGGCGCTGGATCTTGCGACGCCGGTGTGACATCGTCGTGGCGAGGGCGTGACGCGGCAGTGACAGTTGTGGATCGACAGGCTGCGCCGCCCCAGCGATACCATGCGGCACCGCGACCCTGGACGCCGCCGTCCCGCCCCGTACATGTCACCGCCCAATCCCGATCGCGCCCCTGTGCTGGCCAACAAGGCTTTCCTTTTCGCGCTGGCTGTCGTCACGCTGGCGTTTGGTTGGATCCTGTGGCCCTTCTTCGGCGCGTTGTTTTGGGGCGTGGTGCTCGCCATCCTGTTCGCTCCGCTGCATCGGCGATTTCTGGCCCGCCTGAAAGGGCGCCCGTCGCTGGCCGCGCTCGCCACGCTGGCGGTGATCGTGCTGATCGTGTTGCTGCCGCTGGCGCTTCTCACCGCGTCACTGGTCCGCGAGGGTGCGGGGGTTTACGAGCGCATGCAATCGGGTGAGCTCGACTTCGGGCGCTACTTCGATCAGGTCATGGCGGCCTTGCCTCACTGGGTCACCGAGCGGATGAACCAGTTCGGCCTGGGCAACGTGGACGCGCTCAAGCAGAAGCTCAGCTCGGCGATCTCTCAGGGCACCAGCCTGATCGCCACGCAGGCGTTGAACATTGGGCAGAACACCTTCGGGTTCATCGTGAACTTCTTCATCACGGTCTACCTGGTGTTTTTCCTGCTGCGCGACGGGGCCAGCCTGGGTGCCCGGATCAATGCGGCCATTCCGCTCGATGAACAGGACAAGCGCGAACTGCGGTTGAAGTTCACCACCGTGATCCGCGCCGCGGTCAAGGGCAATGTCCTGGTCGCCATCGCACAAGGCGCGTTGGGGGGGCTGGCGTTCTGGTTTCTCGGCGTCAACGGTGCCTTGCTGTGGGCCGTGATCATGGCCTTCCTGTCGCTGCTGCCAGCCGTTGGCGCGGGGCTGGTGTGGTTACCAGTCGCGGTTTACTTTCTGGTCACTGGCGCCGTCTGGCAGGGCTTGGGCCTGGTCGCCTACGGCGTGCTTGTGATCGGCATGGTCGACAACGTGCTGAGACAGATCCTGGTCGGCAAGGACACGAAGATGCCCGACTATGTGGTGCTGATTTCAACACTCGGCGGCATGGCGGTCTTCGGCCTCAACGGGTTCGTCATCGGGCCTGTGATCGCAGCGATGTTCATGGCGGTCTGGGACATCTGGATCACGGCACGCGGGAGCAAGCGATGAGCTCCGGGCGCTGGAGTCGCCGTGTGGCGGCGGCGTTGCTCTGGATGCTGGTGGCTGGGTGTACCGCGCCTGGCAGACTTCCAATGGCTGAGCCCCCAGGCGGCGCACCCAAGTCGTTTGCCGTGGCCGCGCATGAAGCAGGGATCTACATCATCCGAAGTGAGCGCGTGGGCGGTGCAATTCCGCTCGAGGTGCTGATCGACGGCAATCACATCGGTGCCACGGTCGCCCGGTCCTATCTCTACGCGGCTGTGTCACCGGGCGTGCACATGCTGGAGTCGCGAGGCGACATTCGCAGCACGCTCGAAGTCGAGACCAAGGCGGGCACCATCACCTATGTGTCTCAGGTGGTCGAGATGCAATACCTCACGTCGCCGCGTACGCGCCTGCGCACGGTGCACGCAGCTCAGGGACAGGAATGGGTGAGGGAGCTGAAGGCCGCCCCACCTCGGTGAGGGGCCGAGCTCGGCGTGTAGCGCTCAGGCCAGCAGAGAGCCGGCGCGTCCGGGGCGCTGCACACTGCCTTGCGCGCCGTAGACAGCCGCGGCCTCGCGCGGCAGCAACACGTCGATGGCACGATCGAGTGCGGCCGTGGCGCGAGCCAGGCTTTCGCGTTGTGCAGCGACGGTGCCACTGGCGCTCGCCAGGCGGCGACGCAGCGCGGGCGGAACCGGACCGTTGCGCGCCGCGCGCGAAAAGTGATCGACCGCATTCGACAGCGCACGATGAAGCTCTGACGCGTGCAGGTCGATCGATGACAGATCACGCGCCTGCAGCGCTGCGCTGAGCGCACTCAAGCGGGCTTCAACCGCGCTGAGCGTCGATTCCAAGGCCGGTTCAACGGCCTCGCTTCCCGACAAGGGCAACAGTGCGGTGGTGTTAAGACGCTTCGATGGCGACGAATTCATGGATGGATGCAGCGAAGAGATTCGGTCAGGACTCGGGTGAGTTTTTCTTCAGCAGTTCAGCGGCATTGGCGATCAGCTTGTCGGCGATCGCACCAGCGTCCACCTTGAAGTCGCCTCGTTCGATGGCTTGCGAGATGCGATCGACCTTCGCACTGTCGAAATCGGCGGTACTCGCAGATGCCGACAGCAGGCTCGCCGCAGTGCTCGACAAGGCCACCTGTGCGCTCGCTTCGGCGGGTGCCACGGCGGCGGTGTCGGCGCTGTTGCGGGCGTTCGCCGGGGTCACGGCAGGCCCGGTCGCGGCGCTGGCCACGGGCAGACCCTGGGTCTTGTTGGTTGTGCTTCCGATGGTCATGACATTCTCCCGACGGGCGGCGGAGTGAAAAGAATTTTCAACATGATCGGTGTATCGGCCGCTCTGGCCCGGACTTTAGAACCTTTCGACGGCCCGGCGCAAACCCGCGTCGCAGCCGTGACAACTTGCACTGGCTGGTTCACAGCGACAGCTCCACCACCCGCGTGCCCACCGGTGTGCCGGTAAGCACCTGACCACTGTCGGTGCGGACGCGCGCGGTCTGACCTTCGATACCAGGCGTCAGGGCTTGGCCGCTGCCGGCCACGCTGAAGCCCGGCCCGCTGGCCAGCACCTTGACCGAATCGCCAGCAGCGAACCACATCCGTGGCTTCAGATCGGTCTGGCGCAATCCGCGACCCGCCATCAGCGGCCGTGTCAGCGTCCTGCCCACGGCGAGTGCGGCGTTGGTCACTACGGGGGCGTTGTCTTCGGCGAGATCGATCTCGGCCCAGCGCAGATCGTCCCCACGCAGTGTCGCACCCGCTGGCAGTGGCGCCGCCGCGACCAGGGCCTGGCCGAAGACACGCACCGTCACCGGCAGATAGACATTCCATGGCTTCACACCTTGCGTACAGCGCAGCCCGATGCGTGCCTTGCCCCACAGGCGCATGCCTGGCGGCAAGTAAGGTTCGATGCGCTGACATGCCGCGAGCCTCAGCCGCGAGTCCAGCGCACCGACCTGCACTTCAAAGCGCAGCGGCTTCGCCGCGTTGGCCTCGGCCGGTGCGGAGTCGCCTGCGTTGAGGGTCTGAGCGGGTGTGGATTGCTGCGTCGCCTGCAACGCCAGCGCGCGCACCTGATCGAGCAGAGCCGCATCGACGGTGACGTCGGCCGACGCTTGCGCGCTGGCCGGTACCGGCAGGCAAAGCGCCAGCAGGCTGACGATCAGCAGGCCTCCGCGTCGGAGGGCGTGTGCAGGGCGATGAGCGTGACGGAATTTCATACCTGCACTCTAGGCACGACCAGGCGCACCGCAGGCTGTGAATTGACGGTGAATCCGGCCCTTGTTCCCGCTTATGTTTGGGGCAAGCCCTCCAGACAATGACTGCACAGCCAGCCTTCGGGAGTGACCCATGCTGAATCAGCTCACCAGTTCCATCAACTTCCAGGGCGAAGCCTTGACCCTGAGGGCTGAGCGGCAGCGTCTGATCGCCAGCAACATTGCCAACGCCGACACGCCCGGGTACGTCTCTCGTGACATCAACTTCTCACAAGCCCTGCGTGACGCCACCGGCAGTCAGGCTCCGCGTGTGGGCACGGTGGGCCGGCTGGACACCACCCGGGCCGGGCACATCGCTGGCAGCGGGGCGTCGCCAGCCGCAGCGAACCTGCTTTATTCGAATGTCAGCCAGACCAGCCTGGACAACAACACCGTCGACATGGACCGCGAGCGCGCCAGCTTCGCCGACAACGCGGTGAAGTACGAGGCCACGCTGAGGTTTGTCAACGGCTCCGTGCGCACCATGCTCGACGCGATCAAGGGAGGTTATTGATGAGCATGATGAACATCTTCAATGTGGCGGGCAGCGCAACCAGCGCGCAAAGCCAGCGGTTGAACATCGTCGCGTCGAACCTGGCCAACGCCGACACCGTCGCCGGGCCCGACGGGCAGGCCTACAAGGCGCGGCAGGTGACCTTCCAGACGCAGCTGATGGGCACCATCGGCGGCAATGCCGGTGCCGCCGGGGTGGCCGTGAGCACGATTTCAGAAGACCAGACGCCCGGTCGCCGGGTGCTCGACCCGAAGCACCCCAGTGCTGACGCCGATGGCTATGTGACGTACAGCAATGTCAATGCGGTCGAGGAGATGGTCAACATGATCTCGGCCTCGCGCTCGTACCAGAACAACGTCGAAGTGATGAATACCGCCAAGTCGTTGCTGCTCAAGACCCTGCAGATGGGCAACTGAGCTCTTTACAGAATCCGAGGACACGCTTCATGGCCATCGATTTCTCGACCCTCAACAAGCCCGCGGGCACGGGCACGTCCTCCTCGTCGGGAAGCTTGGCCGCTGACGATCCTGGCTCACAGGACCGCTTCCTGAAGCTGTTGATCACACAGATCCAGAACCAGGATCCGCTCAGCCCGATGGACAACGCGCAAGTGACGTCGCAGATTGCGCAGATCAACACCGTCAGCGGCATCCAGCAGCTCAACACCACGGTGCAGGGTCTGGCGGGTCAGTTCACGCAATTGCAGGCGCTGCAGAGTGCTTCGTTGGTTGGCCGCGATGTGGTCGTTCCCGGCAATGTGCTCGACATCAACGGCGGCATCGGGCAGGGCGGTTTCGAACTGTCGGGCCCTGCCGACGCGGTCAAGGTCGATGTGTTGTCGCCGTCGGGCCAAGTCATCGACAGCATGGCACTCGGCGCGATAGGGTCCGGCAGCCACAGCTTCAACTGGCCGGCTGGCGATGCCACCAACGACAGTGGCTTGCGGTTCCGCGTGACCGCCACCAACGGCAGCGTCACCAGCAACCCGACCCCGTTGATGCGCGATCGCGTCAACGCCATCAACACCAGCGGCAGCGTCTTGAACCTCGAACTCCAGAACGCAGGCAGCGTTCCGTACAGCAGCGTGCGCGCCTTGAACTGACGCCGCACTCCCCACGTTTCCCGCCACCTCGGCCACCACGCACCTCATAAGGACACACCATGGGCTTCCAACAAGGTCTTTCCGGTCTGAATGCCACCAGCAAGAACCTGGACGTCATCGGCAACAACATTGCCAATGCCAATACCTTCGGCGCGAAGGCGTCACGGGCGGAGTTCGCCGACGTCTATGCGAACTCCATCAACGGCGCCGGCGGCAGCAACGTCGGCATCGGCGTCAGTCTTGCGGCCGTCGCGCAGCAGTTCACCCAGGGCAATATCTCGACGACCGGCAATCCACTGGATCTCGCCATCAACGGACGGGGCTTCTTCCAGGTGCTGCGCCCGGGGGGTGACACGGCCTACACCCGCAACGGTCAGTTCAAGCTGGACCGCGAGGGCTTTGTCGTCGACAACATCGGCAACAAGCTGCAGGCCCAGCCTTGGGACGATGCCGTCGGTCGCGCCGTCGGTGACGTGCAGTCGATTCGCCTGCAGGCAGGACTGGGTGCTCCCGTGGCCACCGGCGCGGGTACCGACCCGGCGCTCCGTGGCATCCGCATGAGCGTCAACCTCGACGCCACCAGCGCGGTGCCCACAGTGCCACTGTCGTTCAACACGCCCTCCAGCTACAACTACGCCACGTCGCAAACGCTGTATGACAGCCAGGGCGCGCCGGTGACGATGAACTATTACTTCCGCAAGACCGCCGCCGACAGCTGGGACGTCTACGCGACGGTCAACGGACAGGCTTTCGATGGCCCGTCGCCGGCGACCGGTCTGGTCAGCTCACTGACGTTCAGTTCCACCGGGGCCCTGACATCGCCCACCACCCCGCCGACGATCAACGTCGTCGATCCGCGGGTCACGCCGTCGACCACGCTGTTCTCCGCGCTGCCACTCAATTTCGCGGGCAGCAGCCAATACGCTTCGGGCTTCAGCGTCAACGAACTCAAGCAGGACGGTTATGCCTCGGGCCAGCTGACCGGCATCACCTTCGACGACTCCGGCGTGGTCAAGGCGACGTATTCCAATGGCCGCACCCAGAACCTGTCGCAGCTGCAACTGGTCGACTTCAGCAACCTGCAGGGCCTGCAACCGATGGGTGGCAACCTGTGGCGCTCGACCTTCGCCTCTGGCGATCCCAGCAGCGGTGGCCCTCCGGGGACCGGCACCTATGGCGCGTTGCAGTCCGGTTCGCTGGAAGAGTCCAACGTGGACCTGACGGGCGAGCTGGTCAACCTGATCACCGCGCAGCGGCTGTACCAGGCCAATGCCAAGACCATCACGACGCAGGACCAGGTGCTGCAGACGCTCGTCAACATTTGATTCGAGCGCCTGAATTGATACTCTGAGGAGCTTGCGATGGACCGCATGATCTACCTGTCGATGTCCGGCGCCAAGGCCACCTTGCAGCGCCAGGACGTGCTGGCACACAACCTGGCCAACGTCTCGACGACCGGCTTTCGCGCCGAGCTGCAGGCCTTTCGGGCCGTACCCGTGCAAGGCAGTGGCGCCAGCACGCGGGTTTATGCGCTGGAGTCGACACCCGGATACGACGCCACGCCCGGACCGGTGTCCGCCACGGGGCGCAATCTCGACGTCGCGGTGCGGGGCAACGCCTGGCTCGCGGTGCAGGCACTCGACGGCACCGAGGCGTACACCCGCGGCGGTTCGTTGGATGTGTCTTCCGACGGCACGCTGACCACGCGCGGTGGCCTCAGTGTGCTCGGTGACGGCGGCCCGATCCAGGTGCCCGAGAACAGCGAGGTCTCCATCGCCGGCGACGGCACCATCAGCGCCCGCACCGGCAATCAGGCTCCGCAAGCCATCGGTCGGTTGAAGCTGGTCACGCCAGAAGCGGCCTTGATCCGTGGCGAGGACGGGCTCTTCAGGGCTGCCGATGGTGGCGATCTGACGGCCGACACCACGGCCCGAGTGCAAGACGGCGCGCTGGAAGGCTCGAACGTCAGTCCAGTCGAGACGATGGTCGCGATGATCTCTGCGGCCCGCCAGTTCGAGGCCCAGATGAAATTGATGCAGACCGCCAAGGACAACGAAGCCGCGGCAGCCCAGCTGCTCTCGATGAACTGAGCGCCGCCACGCGCCGTCTCAACCCCTGACTCAGGACACTCCCCATGATTCGTGCACTGTGGATCGCCAAAACCGGCATGGAAGCGCAGCAGACGCAGCTCGATGCCATTTCCAACAACCTGGCCAACGTCTCGACCAACGGTTACAAGAAATCCCACGCCGTGTTCGAGGACCTGATGTACCAGAACCTGCGTCAGGCAGGTGGCAACAGCAGCGAGCAGACGACCTTGCCAACCGGGCTTCAGCTGGGCCTGGGCACCCGTGCCGTGGCCACCGCGCGCAGCTTCGCGCAGGGCAACCTGCAGCAAAGCACCAATCCGCTGGACGTGGCCATCAAGGGCAGCGGCTTCTTCGAGATCCAGATGCCCGATGGCACCACAGGCTACAGCCGCGACGGCTCGTTCCAGGTCAACGCGCAAGGCCAGCTGGTGACCAACAACGGCTACACCGTCAACCCCGGCATCACCATTCCGACCAACGCGCAGAGCGTGACCATCGCTGCCGACGGCACGGTGAGTGTCGCGCTGCCGGGCCAGGCATTGCCGCAGACCGTGGGGCAGTTGCAACTGGCCAACTTTGTGAACCCGGCCGGTCTCGAGCCCAAGGGTCAGAACCTCTATGCCGAAACCGCAGCGTCCGGTACGCCGAACACCGGTGCGCCGGGGGCGAACGGCACGGGTCAACTGCAGCAGGGCTTCGTCGAGACCTCGAACGTCAACGTGGTCGAAGAGCTGGTATCGATGATCCAGACGCAGCGGGCCTACGAGCTCAATTCGAAGGCCATCAGCACGTCTGATCAGATGCTGCAGAAGCTGGGTCAGATGTGATGAACCTGCTGAGCATCCTGCGTCCATGGGGGGGTGTGGCAGCCGCACTCTCGGTGGTGACCTTGTGTGGTTGCTCGGCGTTCGGGCTGAGCCGCTCGGTCGACGTGGCCGTGCCGACGCACGCCGCGCCGCTGCCGAACACGGCGCCACCCGTTGCCAATGGGGCGATCTTTCAGGCGTCCCAGTACCGCCCGCTGTTCGAGGATCACCGCGCTCGACTGGTCGGAGACACGATCACGGTGCAGATCATCGAAAAGGTCTCGGCCACCCAGAAGAGCACCAGCACCATCGACAAGTCCGGCACTGTCAGCGCCGGCCTCAGCGCCGTACCGTTGTTGCCCTCCAGCCTGCTCAGCCGCGCCAGTGCGAGTGGCAATTCAGCCAATACCTTCGAAGGCAAGGGCAGCACCGAGAACACCAACAACTTCTCGGGCGTGATCACGGCCACCGTCACCGAAGTGCTGCCCAATGGACACCTGCGCGTCTCCGGCGAGAAGCAGATCGGCGTCAATGACAACGTCGATGTGCTGCGGTTCTCCGGCCAGATCGACCCCCGCTCGATTCAGGCCGGCAATGTGGTCGCCTCGGCGCAGATTGCGAATGTTCGGCTGGAGCACAAGGGCCGTGGTGCGCAGGCTGATGCCCAGATAATTGGGTGGTTGGCGCGGTTCTTTTTGACCGTTCTGCCGATTTAAGTTTGCCCAGAATCGGATGCATCACAAGGTGCATCCGGACATGAACACAAGCAAAAGAGGGTGGTGTGCGGTCGTCGGGATGGTGCTTGCCGTCGCTGGCACCACCATCGGTTGGGTTGGCACCGCCAGCGCTGCCCGCCTGAAGGAAATCGCTTCCGTTCAAGGTGTGCGCAGCAACCCGTTGGTGGGCTATGGCCTCGTTGTGGGGTTGGACGGTACCGGCGACCAGACGACCTCGGCACCCTTCACCACGCAAAGTCTGAACTCCCTGCTTCAGCAGCTGGGCGTGACCATCCCGGCGGGCACCAATGTCCAGCTGAAGAATGTGGCTGCGGTGATGGTCACCGCCCAATTGCCCGCTTTTGCGCAGCCCGGTCAGACCATCGACGTCAACGTGTCGTCTCTCGCCAACGCGAAGAGCCTGCGCGGTGGCATGTTGATCGCCACGCCGCTGAAAGGCGCTGACGGACAGATCTATGCGCTGGCGCAAGGCAACCTCATCGTGGGTGGTGCTGGCGCCTCGGCAGGCGGGTCGAAGGTTCAGATCAACCACCTGAGTGCAGGACGGGTGCCCGAGGGTGCCACTGTCGAGCGATCGGTGCCGACGCCGCTGAACATGGGCAGCGGTCTGCAGCTCGATCTGCACGCCGACGACTACCACACCGCGCGCGAGGTGGCTCGCGCCATCAACACCCGCATGGGTGCCGGCACGGCACAGGCGGTCGACGGTCGCAGGGTGCGCGTGAGCATGCCCGAGTCGTCCGATGATCGCGTTTCGTTTCTGGCTGAAATCGAGAATCTCAATATCAACCTGGCGGCGCCAGCCGCCCGCGTGATCATCAATGCGCGCACGGGCTCGGTGGTGGTCAATGAGTCGGTCACGCTGTCGGCCTGCGCCATTGCCCACGGCAATCTGTCCGTGACCATCAGCACCACGCCGCTGGTCAGCCAGCCCAACGCTTTTGCCCAGGGGCAGACCGTGCAAGCCGAGAAGAGCGACATCACGATCCGGCAGGAGCCCGGCTCTCTGATCGCCTTGCCTGCAGGTGCCAAGCTGGCAGATGTGGTCAAGGCCCTGAATTCGCTGGGCGCGACGCCGCAAGACCTGCTCGCGATCCTGCAGGCGATGAAATCAGCCGGCTCGCTGAACGCCGAGCTCGAGGTGATCTGATGAGCCTGCCATCGACGCAGTTGTTGACCGGTGCCGTGACCGCATCGGCGGCCACAGCCACCGATGCGCGGGCGTTGGCCGCACTGCGCAATGGCGCCGCACGCGATCCGAAGGCGGCCATCAAGGAGACGGCCCGGCAATTTGAAACGCTCTTCATGCAGCAGCTCCTGAAGGGCATGCGCGAAGCGCAGGCAGCCATGTCCTCCGGCATGCTGGACAACCAGGGCACGCAGCTGGGCAACGACATGCTCGACGCGGAGTACGCCAAGAAGATCAGCGGTGCGCCTGGAGGGCTCTCGGACGTGATTGCGCGCCAGCTCGAACGGCAAATGGGCAACGTGATGCCACCTGCCGCTGCCGAAACGGCCGCCCGTCCTGTCAGCGCCGTCACAGATGCCGGTCGGTCCGCGGCAGCCGCTTCGCAGCGTCAAATCGACTTCGTGCAACGCCACACCGAATCTGCACGCGCTGCCGAGGCGCAGACCGGCATTCCAGCCAGTTTCATGGTGGGCCAGGCCGCCCATGAGTCGGGCTGGGGCCGGCACGAGATCAAGAACGCCGACGGATCGACCTCCTTCAACGTGTTCGGCATCAAGGCGGGCCCGGGTTGGACGGGCCGTGTGGCAGAGGTGACGACCACCGAGTTCATCGATGGCACTGCGCGCAAGGTGACGGCCAAGTTCCGTGCGTACGACTCTTATGAGGCTTCGTTCAGCGACTACGCCCGCCTGATGAAGGACAGTCCGCGCTACAGCCGGGTGGTCGCGGAGGCCAGTACCGGTACCGCTGGTGCTGCGGGCTTCGCGCAAGGTTTGCAACGCGCCGGCTATGCCACCGACCCCGCCTACGCGGACAAGCTGACCCGCGTCATCAACACCACGCTGCGCCTGCAGCGGGTGATGACGACCTGACCCCACCACAGCCGCAAAGGATCGACTCAGCATGGGCACTGGAGCACTGTCGTCGTTGGGCACGAGGGCCCTGGGCGCTGCCTTTGCCCAGCTTCAGACCACTGGCAACAACATCGCCAACGCCAACACGCGCGGCTACTCGCGACAGGAAGTCGAGCTGTCGTCATCGAATGGTCAGTACACCGGCGCCGGCTTCTTCGGTCGCGGTGTCGACATCTCGACGGTCACGCGCGCGCACGATGATTTTCTGACCCAGCAAGCGGCCTTGACGCGCTCCCAGGCCAGCGCCGACAGTGCGCGCAGCGACCAGCTCAACCAGCTGGAGGCCGTCTTCGGCGTCGGCGAAGCCGGGCTGGGCCACGCCGCCACGCAATTCTTCAATGCGTTCACCGACGTGTCGACCAAACCGCAGGACGAGACGGCTCGCCAGGTCGCGCTGGCGCGAGCGGGTGATCTGGCGTCACGGTACAACGCGGCCGCGCGACAGATCGATACGCTGCAGGCGGGCGTGACCCAGCAGATTCAGGTGTCGGTGACCTCGGTGAACAGCTTGACGCAGCAGATCGCCGCGTTGAACAAGAGCATCGTCGACGCCCGTGGTCTGGGTCAGCCGCCAAATGACCTGCTCGACAAGCGCGATACCGCCATCAATGACCTCAGTCAGTACGTTCAGGTCTCCACGGTACCCGCCGACGACGGATCCCTGTCGGTATTCCTGGGCGGTGGCCAGGCGCTGGTGGTCGGTGCGCAAACCACGAAGTTGCTCGCGATGTACGACCCGTACGATGCGACACGGGCGGTGATTGGCGTCGCGGGGCAGGACGGGAGTCGGCAGATTCCTGATTCGCTGCTGTCGTCCGGCTCGATCTCCGGTCTGCTGCGATTCCAGAACAGCGACCTGACCGATGCCCGCAATCAGCTCGGCCAGTTGGCTCTGAGCATAGGCCAGCAGGTCAACGAACAACAGGCACTCGGTCTCGATCTCCTGGGCCAGCCCGGGGCGGCGATATTTCGCTTTGGTGATGTGTCCGGCGCGCCCGTGATCGCCGGTCGCTCGCTTGCGACCAATGCCGGCAGTGGCAGCGTGTCGCTGACTCTGCAGTCGCCTTCGTCGCTGGCCGCAGCGCAGATCAGCAGTGTGCAGGCGAGCGACTACGAACTGATCGCCGACGGCGCGGGGGGCTTCCAGCTGCAGCGGCTCCGCGGCGGCGTGCCGGACCCGGCATTTGCGGCACGCACTGTTGCGAACGGTGACATCGTCGACGGCTTCCAGATCAACATCAGCGGCACCGCGTCGGCAGGCGACCGGTTCTTGCTGCAGCCCGCGGGCAGCGCGGCGCGCGAGTTTCGGCTCGACATGGTCAACCCGAAGCTGATTGCAGCAGCATCACCGCTGAGCGTGACCTCGGACAGCTCGAACCGCGGAACGGGCAGCGTGCTGAGCCTGGACGCGGCCAGCGTCGGCTCGGGCACCCATCCCAACCTGCCGGCGACGCTGCGATTCCAGGTCACGGCCACACCAGGGCAGTACACCTACACCTGGACCGATACATCGGGCACCAGCACACCTGCTGCGTGGCAACCTGGGCAGCCGATTGATTACCCTGGCACGACGGCCAGCAATGGCTTCAAGCTGAACATCACCGGGGTGCCGGTGGCGGCAGATTCATTGGCTTCCCCCGCGGTCATCGGTGACAGCTTCACCGTGGGCCGCAACACCTATCCGCTGTCTGACAACCGCAACGCCAACGGCTTTCTGGCACTGCGCGACGCCACCTTGGTCGGCGCGGTCTGGAGTGGCGGTACCTTGCAACCAGGCGCCAGCGTCACCGATGCCTACGCCAACGTGATCGCCGACGTCGGCGTGCGCGTCCAGAGCGCCAGGGCCTCGGCAGATCTGTCGACCGCGGTGGCCGAGCAGGCCAACAAGGACGTGGCCAGCAAGTCCGGGGTCAACCTGGACGAAGAGGCTGCACGCCTGATCCAGTACCAGCAAAGCTACCAGGCTGCCGCCAAGATGCTGCAGGTGGCGCAGTCGATCTTCGACTCGTTGCTCCAGCTCTCACGTTGACTCGCTGCCCTGGTCTGGCTGACCCGTCATTTCCTTCTCGATCGAGACACCGCCATGCGCATCACCACCGCCAGCAGCTACGCCACGACGATCGACAACTTGCAACTCAGGCAGCAAGACCTCAGCGATGCACAGACGCGACTGAGCAGTGGCAAGCGGGTGCTCCGAGCGAGCGACGATCCGGCCGCAGCCGCGCGCGCCGAGCGAGCGTTGGCGGCCGAAGCGCGCAGCGACGCATCGCAGCGCACGGCGGCTGCGAGCAAGGTGCTGATCGGCCAGACCGAAAGCGCGCTCGGTGATGCCCATGAACTGCTGTCGCAGGTGCGCGACGCGCTGGTTGCCGCGGGCAACGCCAGCTACACCGATGCAGAACGGGCCATTCAGGCAAACAAGATCCAAGGGCTGCGGGAGCAATTGCTGCAGGTGGCCAACCGTTCCGACGGGGCTGGCAGTTATCTGTTCGGAGGCCAGGGCTCGAACCAGCCCCCGTTCGTCGACACGCCCAGCGGGGTGGTCTTCCGAGGCATTGCGGGTCAGACGCTGACCGATGCAGACACCACCTTGCCACTCAGCACCGACGGCAAGGCGGCTTGGCTGACTTCACGCACTGGCAACGGCGTCTTCGTGACCCGGGCTGCGGACAACAACGTCAGCAATCAGGCGGTCGATGGTGCCTGGATCGATACGGGCAGCGTCAACGACCCATCGCAGCTTTTCCCTGTCGCCGATACCGGCTATCGCATCCGCTTCACCAGCGCGACCGACTACACCATTGAGAGTTTTCCGCTCGCCACGCCGAATGTCGCCACCGCCGAAAGCACCGGCACCTTCCGCAGTGGTCGAGCGATCGATCTGCACGGCACCAGCGTCAACATCGCAGGCGCACCGGTGGCAGGCGATCAGTTCGAAATCACGCCGTCGACGCCGACATTGAGCGTGTTTGGGGTCCTGGATCAGGCCGTCGCCAGCCTCCAGCAGCCGGGGCTGAGCGGCGCGCAGCGCGCGCAAGGCACCTCTGATGCGCTGCGCAATGTGGACGCCAGCCTCGGAACCCTCAGCACGGCACGGTCAGCAGCTGGCGATGTGCTCAATCGCATCGACGGCGTCACCGACAGGCTGTCGGCACAGAAACTGGAAGCCCAGGCGCAGCGGTCGAACGCCGAGGACCTGGACATGGTTCAGGCACTTTCAGACTTTCAGCTCAAGCAGAACGGCTACGATGCTGCCTTGAGGTCGTATTCGGCAGTGCAGAGACTCTCGCTGTTTCAATACGTCAATCCCTGACCGGGGCAGACTCCGCACGCGTTTGCCTGGGTGCGCCTCTCCACTGCGTAGGAGCTCTTGTGCTGGAAGCCGACATACTGGGCCAGGTGGCGCTGGGTTACTCTGCCTTCATCGACCGCAATCGCGCGGTGACCGCCACCCGGCTGACAGTCTTTCCTCTGCGCCCCGACGTGGCGATCGACGCAGGGCAGTTGTTGCGTGCCGTCTCCTCGGTCTGGCCGGAAAACGGTGGGCGTGTGTCGCTCAACATCACCAGCGAGAGCCTGCTGCAAGATCTGCTGCAAACCTCACCGTCGCACAACCTGATGATCGAGGTGCCGGCATTCATGGCAGCCGACCCGGTCAACACGCCACCGATCATCGCATTGCACAGGCATGGCAACACGCTCATGCTCAAGGGCCGGCCACTCAAGGAACTGCCTCGCGAGGTGCTGCCTTGCTTCACACAATCGATCATCGATCTGTCCGACGACCGCCGGGTGGCCGCGAATGGCGTGGCGCCGGCAGGCGTTACCCGAACCATTCCCCACGTGCTGGCAGGGATCAACAGCCCCGCTGACATGGACGGTGCGTTCAGTCGGGGTGCGGTTGCGGTGCTGGGTTGGCCACTCGGCGATGAAGTCACCGAGCGCCCCAAGGGTGGCCGCGCACCGCCAACGCCCATCGATCTGCAGACGGTGGTCGAGCTCATTCGCCAGGTCGATGCAGAAGAATCGGCCGAGAAGCTGGAAAACACCCTCAAGCGTGATCCTTCGCTCGGCTTCAAGGTGCTGCGCTACATCAACTCGGCGGCGTTCGGACTGTCGGTGGAGGTCAGCTCCTTCCGGCACGCGCTGATGCTGCTGGGTTACCAGCGGCTCAAGCGATGGCTGGCTCTGCTGCTGGCCACGGCCAGCAAGGAGCCCAACATGCGCGCGGCGATGTTCGCTTCGGTGCGACGCGGCCTGCTGATGGAAGAGCTGGCCCGCAACACGGGTGGCGATGCCGAGATGCGCAATGAGCTCTTCATCTGCGGCGTGTTCTCGCTGCTCGATCGCCTCTTTCAGCAGCCGCTCGCCGAGCTGTTGCGCACCATTCCCGTCCCACAGCTGGTGCACGAGACCTTGATCGAGGGCACGGGTCCCTACGTGCCGTACTTCAATCTGGTCAAGGCGATCGAAGCAGAGTCGCTCTACGACTTCCGCGAATGCGCCGATGCGTTGATGATGGACGTGCGTGAGATCAACCAGGCCGAGTTGCGCGCGCTGGCGGCAGCGGCTGATCTCGACTGATGGCGTGACGAACGTCAGATCGCGGCGTCTCGCGCTAAATTTGCAGGAATGAGCCTGCCTTCACCTGGAGCGGTGGCGATGGATGCCATCGGCGCCCGGCCCGCCCTTGAACAGTTCTTCGATCACCTCAGCGATGGGGTGTTGTTGTTCGATCGTCGGGCGCAGGTGACCTTTGCCAACACTGCCGCGCTGCGTCGCATGCCCGGTATCTTGGGCACGCCCATCGGAGAATGGCAGGGCGTGCTGGGCGCCGCTCTGGTGGATTGGTTGCGGCACACCATTGCTGCGTCACCCGGCGCCTTGCGCACGCCTGGCCACGCGGTAGCGCGGGCTGCGGCGGCACGACGTGCTTCACTCACATCGCCGCCCCCGGCGGTGACACCCGACGGCCGCAGTGCAGACGCCGCTTGGCAAGTGCTGGGCGCTGGTGTCTACGCGCTGCGGCTGCAGTGGCGCGATGCGGCGCCGCCCGGTGCGACATCCTCGTCGGCGATCGTGGGTCCCGTGATTGCCGAGCTGATGCAGGTGCTGTGGCATTCGCCATTCCCCGCGATGTTGCAGGACACCCGCTGGCGCATCGTCGATGTGAATCCCGCCTTCACTGCATTCAGCGGTTTTTCGCGAGATCAGCTGGTGGGCACCGATCCCGTGGCGCTTGAACCCGAGGAGGACCGCTCCAGAAGCCTGGAATTGCGCGAGCGCGGTCCGGAGCCCGCCGATCGGGAGTCCGGTTCGGCGTGGATGAACCGACGCCTCATCGCGGCAGATGGAAGAGAGCGCTGGTTCCGAGCCACCCGCAGCGTTCTGACCGATGAGAATGGGCGTGTCTTCACGATGTCCGTGCTGCAAGACAGTACCGCCGAGCACATCGCCCGCGAGCGCGCGGACCGCTCGGCGCGCGAGATCGACGATTGGTTCGATCTGAGTCCCATCGGCATGGTCTTGTTCGACGACACCGGGCTGCTCGTGCGCACCAACCCCGCCTTCGATGCGCTGGCCGGTGTGGTTCCGGCGGTGCTGACCGATGCGACACCGGAGTTGCGCCAGTTGCTGGGTTGGACCGACAGCGGCCCCTCGCCAGCGCTGCAACCCGCCGCCAAGCCGGTGGTCACGCAGGGCTGGCTGCCGCAACCTCAGGGCGGGCTACGCCGGTTGCGCTCCATCGTTCGCTGTTACACCACATCAGGCGGAGCGCGGCGCCACATGGCGATCCTCGAAGACCGCAGCATCGAGGAAGAGCGAGATCTCGCGCAGATGCAGATCGGCGCGCTGATGGACACGGCGGGCGTGGGCTTGGCCACGTTCCAGGAAACATCCGGCTGGGTACGCCAACGTCAGTCGCCTGCAAAGGCTGAATCGCGCGGTGATGCAGGCGTGGTGCCCACTTCGGCGGCACTGCAATCGATCAGCCGCGACATCGTGGCCGACGAATCTCTGGCCGACTACGACGCGCTGCAGCAGGCCTTGCGTGCTGCGCAGCGCGCCGAGGTGCGCTATGCGATCCGACATCCTCAACTGGGCTTGCGGTGGCTCTTGACCCGGGTCGAGCCGGCCACCCTGGCGTCGGGCAAGCGCACCACCTCGGTGGTCACGCTCGACATCACGGAGCAGCACCAGACTCAGCAACGCAGCGAGCAGCTGCTGCGCGAGTTGACCACGATTCTCGAGAGCACCTCGGCAGGCATCGCCTACATCCGGGGCAATGTGCTGGTGCGCTGCAACCGGCGCTTCGAGGCGATGTTGGGCTTGCCTTCAGTGGGCATTGCGGGCAGCGGCATTGCCGAGTTGTTCGGCAGTTCTCCCCAGGGGCAGCGCATTGCGGCGGACACCCTGCAAGCGCTGACGGCCGGGTTGATCTTCGAGACCGAGTTCTCCATGGACCCCGTGGCAGGCTCGGCGAGCAGCCAACCGCTTCGGTGGTACGCGCTGTCGGTGCGTCGGACGGGGCCCGTCTCGCAGCAGATCGAGGCCATTGCGGTGCTGTCGGACATCACACGGCTGAAGGCGCAGCAGGTCGAGCTGGAGCAGCTGGCGCGCGACCGTGAACTGATGTTCAGCTTGTCGGAGGTGGGCATCGCCTTCGTGCGCGACGGTGTCTTGCAGCGCGCCAACGATGCGCTCGCACAGCTCGCCGGATACCCGGCAGCCGAATTGCAGGGGCTGCCGCTGCGTTCCTTGTTTGCCGACGCGGAGGAGCATGAGCGGCTGTCGGCTCAGGAACAGAACGCCTTGCAGCTGCACGGCCGCTGGATCGGCGAGCGGCAGCTGCATCAGCTCGATGGGCGGGTGGTGTGGGTGCAGATCAGCACCCGTCTGGTCGGGGATGATCCAGCGGGCGGCATCATCGCGTCGTTCGTCAATGTCGATGCCCGGCATCGCGCGGAGCACGCGGTGACGCTGCAAGCCAATCGCACCCGCGCGATTCTCGATTCCGTGCTGGTGGGCATCGTGACCGTCGGCCCGCGCGGGATCGAATGGATGAACCGCTCCGCCAGGCGCATGTTCGGAGCCGACCTGGGCGATTTCATCGACCAACCGATCAGTACCGTGGCGACGCCTGAGCCCGACCACCCGTTTCGGCGCACGCAGTACCTCGACGATCTCGTCGAGGGCGAGGCAGAGACTTTTGAATGCCGCGTCAAGGCGCGCGACGGACGAGAGTTCTGGGTCGTCGGTAATGCGGTGGTGACCGGCAGCGAATCGCGCGGGCGCCAGCTCACCTATGCGCTGCTCGACATTGAACGCCGCCGTCAGGCTGAGGCCCGCATCGAGGAGGCGCAGGCATCGCTACAGCGCATCATCGAAGCTGCACCGATGGCCATCACGGTGCGCGACGCTCGCACGCTGACGATCCTGCAGGCCAATCTGGTGGCTGCGCGCAGTGTCGATCGAACGATCGATCAGCTGGTGGGCTGCAGTCCCGAGGACATCTTCGAACCCGATCTTGCAGCACAACGGCGCCTCGACATGGAGCACGCGCTGCGCGCCAGCACGGTCACGCAACGCGAGTACCAGATCCCGATGAACGGCGAGGTGCGCGTCTGGGATGCCCGCTACCTGCCGTTGGCGGCCCCGGGCCAGGCGCCTGATCAATTGCTGTTGGTGGCAACCGACGTGACCGAACAGCGTGCGGCCGAACAGGCGAAGTTCGACGAGGCAATCGCCCAGCGCGAAATGCTGGTCAAGGAAGTGCACCACCGAATCAAGAACAACTTGCAAGGCGTGGCCGGGCTGTTGCAGCAGATTGCCACCCGCAAGCCTGAGATGGCAACGGCCATGTCTGAGGTCGTGGGCCAGGTTCAGGCCATCGCCCAGGTCTACGGGCTGCAAGTCGGTGCGGGTGGCCCGTTGCAGGTGACTGGCGTGGTGGAGGCGATTGCGGGCTCTGTGCAGCGTACCTTCGGGCATTCGATTGCCTTTGCGGTGCAAGGCGTAAACCCGTCGCAGTGGTTGCTGCCGGAGGCCGAGTCGATCCCGATCGCGCTCACGATCAACGAACTGCTGACCAACGCGGTCAAGCACAGTGCCATGCAGCGCATGGACGATCTGCCTGGCAACACCTCGCTGCCGCCCGTGGCGTGCACCTTGGTGTGCGAAGAATCCGGTGTGCGCATCGTCATCCGCAACCAAGCCCGTCTGGCTGGTGATTTCAATCTGGCGCGCGTGCCCGGCGGTGTCTCAGGTCTCGGGTTGGTGCGGGCCTTGTTGCCGCGGCGATGCGCGCAACTCAGTATCGAGCAGGAGGGCGACCAGGTGGTGGCCACTGTCAGCATCCTCCCACCCGGCGTCTTGAACGCTGCGCGCCGAAAGACAGCGGCTTGAGCCCACCTTGGCTACTCAGCCGCCTCGCTTTGGGACAGAATCAACCCGCAGTTGCGTGGATGTCGGATGGGATGGTTGTCGGTCCCAGCTTCCGGGTCATTCCGTAGTTTGAAATCTCAGGGGTGTTGTGTTGACAGTCGCGCAGGCGCCGCTCGAAGTGGCTGGCAAGATTCTGGTGGTAGACGATGACCGGCTGGTGCTGGCCACGCTCACCCATGGCCTGACGCAGGCCGGCTACGACGTCATCGATGCCGACAACGGTGACGATGCGATTTTGCTGGCGCGAGAACATCGACCCGATCTGGCGCTGCTCGACATCCGCATGGAGGGCATGAGCGGTTTCGACGTCGCTGCGTACCTGCGCGAATACTGCAAGATGCCGTTCATGTTCCTGTCGGCGTTCACCGATGACGACACTGTGCGTCAGGTGCATGAGCTCGGTGCTGTCGACTACCTGGTGAAGCCGCTGGACATCGGGCAGATCGTGCCAGCGGTGCAGGCGGTGTTCGCGCGGCTGAAGGCATCGTCATCGGTGGCCATCACTGCCGCCGCAGTGCCTCCAAAGGCACCTGCCCGGCTGACCGATGCACTGTCGCCGGTCGAGGCGATGGCGGTCGGCATACTGATGCACCGCTACTCGCTGGGCCGTGAGGCCGCTTTTGATCGCCTGCATCGCATGGCCACGGCAAACGGTCTGGCCGCGGGTGCAGAGGCCGAGCGCCTGCTGGAAGCGGTAGAGAGGCTGTCAGGCGCGGCCGACCTTTGAGATCCCGCTGCGTCAGTTAGACAACGGCGCGAGCGAGAAATGAAAACTCGCTCCTTGTCCCACGGTGGACTCCGCCCACACCTCGCCGCCGTGCTTGTGCACGATGCGGCGCACCGACGCCAGGCCGACGCCGGTGCCCTGGAATTCGCTGGCGCTGTGCAGACGCTGGAAGACGCCGAACAAGCGGTCCGCAAAGCGCATGTCGAACCCGGCGCCGTTGTCGCGTACGGTAAAGCTGGGGGTGGTGGTGTCGGTGCCCCGCTCGAACCAGACGTGCGGGTCCGCGCACTTGCCGGTGTATTTCCAGGCATTGCCCAGCAGGTTTTCCAGCACCACGCGCAGCAGCGTCGGATCGCCCTGTACCTGCATCGCCGGATCGATGTGCACCGTCACCTTGTGTTGGGGCGCTTGGCGCCGCAGATCATCGACCACGAAGCCTGCCAACTGAGACAGGTTGACGGGCTGACGTGAGACCGGCTTGGCTGTCAGCTGCGACAGTGCCAACAGCGCATCGATCATGCTGTTCATCCGGGCGGCGGCGCCCAGCACACGGTCGAGGTGATCGTTGCCGACGCGGTCAAGCAGACGTCCGTAATCTTCCTTGACGATCTTGGTGAACCCCTCGACGACCCGGATCGGTGCTCGCAAGTCGTGCGACACCGTGTAGCTGAAAGAATCCGCGTCGTTGTCGCTGGGAATGGCCAGCGGCGTCAGCGAGGGCATGGCGACAGGACGCTGAAGCTCCGATGCGTCGCCGCTGGCGACCTCGGTCATTGGCTGTTTGGGGAGCGCCAACGCGCCGGCGGGCGGGCATTCGCGCAACGTACCGACGTGGCCGAGGAACACGCCGTTGGCGTCGTGGAGCGGCAGAGCGCGCAGCACACCGGTCAGCACGCCGTCATCGGCTGCATGGCGGCTGACCCAGATGTCCTCGGCCGCTTGCTGCGCTTCCAATCGCTGCCGCAGGAAGGCGTGTCGGTTGGGACACAGTCCCCCGGTGGCTGGATCGATGCCAGAAAAAAGCACCCAGATGTTTTCCAGGCCGCCCGTCGCCGCCGAGCCATCAGACGACTTGGGGTGTCCCATGGGCGCTTCCAGGGCCAGCAGGCGGTGACGTGCGTCGGTGCGCCAGTGCCAGACATCGAGGACACGCGTTAGCGTTGTGGCTTGAGCCTGCCGCTGCCGCAATTCATCTGCCTCGGCTTCGAGCTGCCGCAATCGTCGCAGCAACCATGTGCCGGCTGCTGCGCAAAGGATGACGAAGCCGATACAGACCACCCACACGAGACCATATGGCACGCTGGCTGAGCTCGAGTCGAGCTCAGCCGCACTCGCTGATGCGCCACTGAGAGTCGCCACCCAGGCTGCAGCGGGTCTGCACAGTCGCCGCTGCCGTGCGTCAAATCGCTCACAGTCGCGCTCAGGCAGGTGGGACCCCCATTTCATAGCGGCGGATTGTAGGCAGCCCAGGTCGCCCCGAGACGCGGCGAAAATTGACGGCCTCGAAGCCGGGCGCCAGGCCTCTGGGTGGCGCTGGGAAGGCAGATTCAAGTCCGTGCGCAGGTGGCCGATACCACGAGCACGGTCTTCCTTCACCCCACGACGTCGGCCTGCCCGGGCCCGGTTTCCATGCAAACTTCGATGTGCCAGCCTGTGGTTACCGTTCAGCCGATGCCCTGTGCCTGTGGCGCGACATCACAGTCGACGCCGCGAATGCACCGCGGGCGGGCCGGTTGGGTTTCAGTTGCATCGCCGTCTGAGGCACACTCCGGCATGTGTTCAATGCTGTCCGTTCCCATCGTCCTGTCAGGGGCCTCGCGATGAGTTCTATGCCAGTGCATCACGCCAAGCCGCCATCATCCTCGCCCGAGTCGGTTGACAATGTGAGTGAATCCACTGCGGCGCAGCAAGGCGTGCTCAATCCTGAAGCCATCCGCCGCCTGCGCGAACTCGATCCGACCGGAGAAAGTCAGTTGCTGTCCAGGGTGTTCCAAGCCTTCGAGACCTCGCTCAATCGATTGCTGCCGCAGCTGGAGCAAGCTCGCACCACGGCGGATGCAGCCAGCGTGCGACTGGTAGCGCACACGCTCAAGTCTTCTTCGGCCACCATCGGCGCGGCGCAGCTGTCCAAGGTGTGCGCCGAAGTCGAAGCCATGGCGCAGGAATCGCGGCTCGAAGCGGCAGCCTCTGGCATCGAACTGATCCTGGCTGAAGCCCAGGCAGTTCGAATCGCGCTGCGCAATCTGACCGCTTCGGATCCGGCCGCCGGTGCCGCATGAATTCAAGTCAGCCTGCGGTCGATGATGTGACCACGCAGCCTCGTGTGCTGCTCGTGGATGACGACGAAGTCAACTTGCTTTTGACCTCGATTGCATTGCGCGAGCGGGGTTTCGTGATCACCGAGGCGGCCAGCGGAGAGCGTGCGCTTGAACTGCTGCGCGATTGGCTGCCCGATGTCGTCGTGCTGGATGCACTGATGCCTGGCATGGACGGGTTCGAGACCTGTCGCCAACTGCGCCGTCTGGCCGCGCTCGCCTCATTACCGGTTTTGATGCTGACCGGGCTCGACGATGATGTGTCGATCAATCGGGCCTACGAGGCTGGCGCCACTGACTTTTTCGTCAAATCCAATCAATGGAGCCTGCTTGAAGGCCGGTTGCGTTATCTGCTGCGCTCATCGCGCACCCGGCTTGAGCTGGAACTGAGTCAGACCCGTCTGGCCCGGGCGCAAGACCTGGCTCGAATGGGCAGTTTCGAGTGGCGGGTGGGCTCTTCGGAGCCGGCTTTCTCGGCCGAGGCCTTGCGTGTCTTCCAGTTCGAACCCGGCACCTCGCTGCCCTTCCGCGACCTTTTGCGGATGATGCCGAAGGAAGAACGGCGCGGCAAACGGGCGCTGCTGAGTGAAACGCTTCAAAGCCAGGGCAATCTGACGCGGGACATTCCGCTCGTGCTGCCTGATGGGCAGGTGCACATCATCCATACCGAGGCATCCCCCGAATTCAACGAGCATGGTCAGCTGCTGGGCTACACCGGCATCGTGCAAGACGTGACGGACCGATGGAATGCCGAGCATAAGATCCGCCAACTGGCAAATTTCGATTCGCTGACCGGACTGCCCAACCGCAACCAGCTGATCGAACGCACCGAGCGCGCGCTCGATGCGGCGCGCCGGATGGGTCACCAGGTGGGCCTGCTGGTGATCGACCTGGACCGATTCAAGGTCATCAATGACACGCTGGGCCACGGCGCGGGTGACGAACTGTTGATCGAAGTGGCACGCCGTCTGCGCTCCTGTGTTCGTCATTCAGACCAGGTGACCGATAACCTGCTCGACTCGATGGGCACGCGCGCTTTCCGCACGCTCGAAGCGATGTGCCGGCTCGGCGGCGACGAATTTGTGGCGCTGCTGCCCGAGGTCATCGATGAGCACGACGCCGAGATCGTGGCAGCGCGCGTGCTGGAACAGATGCGTGCGCCGATCCACGTGGCCGGACAGGAATGCTTCGTCACCGCGTCGGTCGGTATCGCGCTGTTTCCTCGTGACGGCAGCAACGTTGCCGAGCTGATCCGCAATTCAGACGTGGCGATGTTCGCCGTCAAGGCGCAAGGCCGGAACGCCGCGACCGTTTACCGGCCTCAACTGGCAGGCAAAGGGCGCGAGAAGCTCGAACTCGAAAGCGCGCTGCACAAGGCCATCGAGCGCAACGAGCTGGTGCTGTATTACCAGCCGAAGATCGACGTGCGCGGTGCCCGCATGGTGGGTGTCGAGGCCTTGATGCGCTGGCAGCGTGGCAACACGCTCGTGCCGCCCGGAGAGTTCATTCCGCTGGCCGAAGAAAGCGGGCTGATCCGTCCGCTGAGCGAGTGGGCGATTCGAGAAGCGGCACGCCAGGCCCGGGTCTGGCTTGATGCCTTCGGCTTTGCCGACTCGATCGCGGTCAACTTGCCCAGCCGGATGTTCGACCGCGGCGATCTGGTCGAGATGATTCACGAGGCCGTCGTCACCAACGGGGTGCCACATCATTCGCTGGTGCTCGAGATCACCGAGAACTCGCTGATGAAGGATCTGCAAAGCGTGATTCCTTCACTGCACCGTCTCAACGAGATCGGCGTCGAGATCTCCATCGACGACTTCGGCACCGGTTACTCATCGCTGGCCTACCTGACCACCTTGCCGATCAGCGAGCTGAAGATCGACCGCGGCTTCATCCGCGATCTCGGCATGACGCCGCAGAGCTCTGCCGTCGTCACGGCCATCATTGCGCTGGCGCGGTCACTTGGGTTGCGCGTGGTGGCCGAGGGCGTCGAGAACCTGCGCCAGATGGAAGTGCTGCACCGACTCGGTTGTGGCGTGATGCAAGGTTTTCTGTTCAGCAAGCCCAAGCCGGCCGACGAGATTCAGGCGTGGTTGGAAGGCACTGTGCTGCCGCGAACCGCTTCCTGGATTGGTTTGGCGACCGACGAGGTCTCCAGCGATCCAGCGCGCAACATGACCCCAAGGCCGGTACGCACGCCTAACAACGCGAGCTGAGCGGATGGGCAACATGACACCGCCGACAAAGGGCGGCGCAACGGCGGAGGGGTCCACCGCGCCTGGAGCCGCCGCAGCAGCTGATGGCCATCCAACCCAACTGGCCAAGGCGGCCCTGCGGCGACTGGCCCAGGACAAGCTGGAGCCAACGCCGGACAACTACGCGCGCGCCTACCAGGCCGAGCAAGGCATGGCCCCCGCGGCAGGTGACTCGCTGGCCGGGTTGATCGAATCCATCGTCCGCGGCATCGAGCGTGGTGGCAAGCAGTGGACACTGGCACGCAAGAAGGACAGCCTGCAACGCGTGCTCAGTGGCAGCCGTGGCGATGCCAATCGCCTGCAGCAGCGCTTGCGCCAGCTGGTTGGTAGCTGGGAGACCGACAACCCGGGCGACGTTGCCGCAGCGCCGGAAGAGCCTGAAGACACGGCCGCAGCGGCTGACACCGCACCAGAAGCGGTGGTCAACGAGCCACCCGCCAGCGGCACGACCGTCGCTGACGAATCGGCCCGCACGCCGACCGACGCGCACCCCCGAGTTGTCGCTGCGCTCGGCCAGACGGTGGTGCGAGCACTGCCGGTGAAGGAAAGCCACGGCGACCTCGCTGCGGCCATCGCGCAGGCGGCGCAGCGCATTCAGAGCGTAGGCGCCAGCGATGAAGCAGCCAGTGAGGTCGAAGGGTTGTGCGAGAGGGCGGATTGGGTACTGCAGCACCGCGAGCATCTGTTCGATCAGATCAGCGGCCTGTGCATGGAGCTGACCGCCAGCCTGGCGGATCTGGCCGAGGACGACAGTTGGGCGCGTGGGCAATGTGACGCCATGCGCTTGACGGTCGAGGAAGGCCTGACCGCACGCGGCGTGAAGTCAGTCAACGAACTGCTGCGCGCAACCCGTGTGAAGCAGGCTGAGCTGCGTGGCGAGCGCGACAGTGCGCGTGATGCACTGAAGCAATTGATCAACCGCATGCTCAGCGAGCTTGATGAGCTGGGTTCACAGACAGGGCGCTTCCACGACAGCGTGGGGCGCTACGCCGATGTGATCGAGCGCGCCGACACCCTGGAAAGCCTGGCGGGTGCTGTGCGCGAGATGGTCGAGGAAAGCCGAACCGTGCAGGGCTTGGTCGACCAGACGCAGCGCCGGTTGCATGAGGAGCGCACGCGCGCCTCCGATTTGTCGCAGCGCGTTCATCAGCTCGAAGGCGAACTGCGTCGACTGTCCGATGAAGTCTCCACCGATCAGCTGACGCAGATCGCCAATCGCCGTGGCTTGCTTCAGGCGTTCGATCTGGAGTGCGCGCGGCTGCAGCGGCAGGCCGTCGACGATCCTTCTGGCGATTCAGCGCCGAGCCTGTCCATCGGGCTGCTGGACATCGACAACTTCAAGCGGCTGAACGACGATCTCGGGCACGCTGCGGGCGATCAGGCCTTGAAGTCGCTGGCGTCGACCGTGGCCAAGACCCTGCGGCCCACCGACGTCGTCGCACGTTACGGCGGTGAGGAATTCGTGGTGCTGCTGCCCGACACGCCCGTCGAGGAGGGGCAGCAGATCCTCACCCGATTGCAGCGCTCGTTGACCGGCGGGTTGTTCATGCACGAGAACAAGCAGGTGTTCGTGACCTTCTCGGCCGGGGTCACCGCCTTCCGATTGGGTGAGCGCATCGAAGAAGCGCTGGAGCGTGCCGACATCGCGCTGTACCAGGCCAAGCGGGCCGGCAAGAACCGCACGCTCATCGGCTAGACCCGGTCGGCTCGCGCGTCAGTCAGGCGCTCGGTTCGCCTTGGCCCGAAACCAGCAAAAACAGCCGAACGCCACTGCGGCGACCGTGCCAAGGACCGACCAGACGAGCGGCGATGCCGGATTCGGCATTCGACGGTCGGCCATCCAGGTTTCCATGATCGACATCAGCGCAATCACCATGATGCCGAGCGCGATGCTCGACTTCCGCTTGTAGTCGTCTTTCATGTCAGGCTCCGGCACCGCTCACGCCAAAAGAATACCAGCGCCCCATCTTCGGCGACACTTCGCACGCGGCGCGAGGCACACATCTTGCGCAACATCGCTGCTGCTTTTCGCGCGCCACCTCGACATCCAGGGACTGACTCTTTCCGATGGACACCTTCATCCAGCAGCTCATCAACGGGTTGGTGCTCGGCAGCGTGTACGCGCTGATTGCGCTGGGCTACACGATGGTCTACGGGATCATCAACCTGATCAACTTTGCGCATGGCGAAGTGCTGATGGTGGGTGCCTTGACCAGCTGGACCGTGGTCACTGCGCTTGCCGACAGCGGCCTGCCAGGATGGTTGTTGATGCTGATCTCGCTGGTCGCAGCCATCGCGGTGTGCACGGTGCTGAATTTCACCATCGAGAAGATCGCATACCGCCCTCTGCGCAACGCGCCGCGCCTGGCGCCGCTGATCACGGCCATGGGCGTGAGCCTCTTGCTGCAGACGCTGGCGCTGATCATCTGGAAGCCGAACCCGAAGCCTTATCCGATCCTCTTGCCTGCCGAGCCGTTCCACATCGGTGGCGCCGTGATCAACACCACCCAGATCCTGATCCTGGTCGTCACCGCGCTGACGCTGGTGGCGCTGATGTTCCTGGTCCACCGCACAAAGCTGGGTCGTGCGATGCGCGCTACTGCCGAAAATCCGCGCGTGGCCGCCTTGATGGGGGTGAAGCCAGACGTCATCATCTCGGCGACCTTCGTGATCGGCGCAGCGCTCGCGGCCTTGGCGGGTGTGATGTACGCCGCCAACTACGGCTCGGTGCAGCACAGCATGGGCTTTCTGCCCGGGCTGAAGGCCTTTACCGCCGCGGTGCTAGGCGGCATTGGTAACCTGGCCGGCGCGATGCTTGGGGGTGTGTTGCTGGGATTGATCGAGGCGATGGGGGCTGGCTACATCGGCGTGGTGACGGGAGGCGTTCTGGGCAGCCAGTACCAGGACATCTTCGCCTTCATCGTGCTGATCGCGGTGCTGACGCTGCGGCCACAGGGCCTGCTGGGCGAGCGGGTGGCCGACCGTGCCTGAGGACCTTCGCTTGACCGACTCGCGCCCGTCCCGCTCCAAGCTCGGTGTCTTTCTGCTGGCCGCGGTTGCCCTGCTGGTCCTGCCGCTGATCGCGCAGCAGTTCGGCAACGCCTGGGTGCGCATCATCGACACCGCGCTGCTCTACGTGTTGCTGGCCCTGGGGCTGAACATCGTGGTGGGGTATGCCGGTCTGCTCGATCTGGGCTACGTTGCCTTCTACGCGGTCGGTGCCTATCTGCTGGCCTTGGTCGCCAGCCCGCATTTGACCGAGCACTTTCCCGCCATCGCAGCGATGTTTCCAAACGGCCTCCATGCGCCGATCTGGCTGGTGTTGCCGGTGGGCGCGGCCCTGGCGGGGTTGCTGGGGCTGCTGCTCGGTGCGCCGACGCTGAAACTGCGTGGCGACTATCTGGCCATCGTCACCCTCGGCTTCGGCGAGATCATTCGCGTCTTCCTGACCAACCTGGAGCAGCCCTACAACATCACCAACGGTCCGCGCGGGATCGGTCAGATCGACTCGCTTTCGTTGTTCGGTTGGGATCTGGCAAAGAAGTGGGACTTGTTCGGGCTCAGTATTCCGTCGGTGACCAACCATTACTACCTGTTCTTGGGGCTCGTCATCGTGGGTGTGGTGGTCTGCTACCGGCTGGAGCGCAGCCGCATTGGTCGCGCCTGGATGGCGATCCGCGAGGACGAAATCGCGGCCAAGGCCATGGGCATCAACACCCGCAATCTGAAGCTGCTGGCCTTCGGCATCGGTGCCACCTTCGGGGGTGTCGCTGGGGCGCTGTTCGCCAGCTTCCAGGGCTTTGTTTCGCCGGAGTCGTTTTCGCTGCACGAGTCGGTGCTGATCGTCGCGATGGTCGTGTTGGGCGGTCTGGGCCACATCCCTGGCGTCGTGATCGGCGCGCTGCTGCTGGCGGCGCTGCCGGAGGTGCTGCGTTATGTCGCGGGCCCCTTGCAGGCCATGACGGGTGGCCGGCTCGATGCGTCCATCCTGCGTCAGTTGCTGATTGCGCTGGCGATGATCGGCATCATGCTCGCACGCCCTCGAGGGCTGTGGCCTGCGCCCGAGCATGGCCGCTCAGCCTCTTCCCAGGCTGCACGTTCGCCATGAGCCCGGCGCTGCTGAACGTGTCCGGGGTGTCCAAGCGCTTCGGTGGATTGCAGGCGCTGTCGGGTGTGGCCGTCTCGATCGAACGGGGCATGGTCTACGGCCTGATTGGGCCGAATGGGGCGGGCAAGACCACGTTCTTCAACGTGATCACCGGTCTGTACCCCGCGGATGCGGGCCATTTCGAGCTGGCTGGGCAGCCTTACCGGCCGAGTTCGGTGCATCAGGTTGCGAAGGCGGGCATTGCTCGCACGTTCCAGAACATCCGGTTGTTCGCTGACATGACAGCGCTTGAGAATGTGATGGTCGGTCGTCATGTCCGCACGCGGTCCGGGCTGGTCGGTGCGGTGTTCCGCACGGCCTCGTTCAGGGCCGAGGAAGCTGCGATCGCACACCGTGCCCAAGAACTGCTGGACTATGTGGGCATCGGTGCCTACGCCGATTTCAAGGCCCGCACCCTGAGCTACGGAGACCAGCGCCGGCTGGAGATTGCGCGGGCCTTGGCAACAGACCCGCAGTTGATTGCGCTCGACGAGCCCGCCGCCGGCATGAACGCGACCGAGAAGCTGGTGTTGCGTGAGCTGATCGACCGCATCCGCAACGACGGTCGCACCATCCTGCTGATCGAGCACGACGTGAAGCTGGTGATGGGCCTGTGTGATCGAGTGACCGTGCTCGACTACGGCAAGGCGATTGCCGTGGGCACGCCCGCTGAGGTTCAGCGCAATGAGAAAGTGATCGAAGCCTATCTGGGCGTTGCCCATCAGGCTGGCTGATGCGATGAACGCCCCGTTGCTCAAGGTCAGTGGATTGAAGGTGGCCTACGGTGGCATCCAGGCCATCAAGGGCATCAGCTTCGAGGTGCAGCCGGGTGAACTGGTCAGCCTGATCGGGGCCAACGGTGCCGGCAAGACCACGACGCTGAAAGCGCTCACCGGTTTGCAGCCAGTGTCCGCTGGCGAGATTGAATTCATGGGCGTGCCGATCCAGCGGCAGGGTGCCTGGGATCTGGTGCGCCAGGGTCTGGTGATGGTGCCCGAGGGCCGCGGCACCTTCACCCGGATGACCATTCACGAGAACCTGCTGATGGGTGCGTACATCCGCGACGACCAGGACATTGCTGCCGACATCGACCGTGTGTTCGACATCTTTCCGCGGCTGAAGGAACGCAGCAACCAGCTGGCCGGCACGATGAGCGGCGGCGAGCAGCAGATGTTGGCCATGGGCCGCGCGCTCATGGCCAGACCCAAGTTGCTGCTGTTGGACGAGCCTTCGATGGGCCTGTCGCCGATCATGGTCGACAAGATCTTCGAGGTGGTCGGCGACATCCATCGCCAGGGTGTGACGGTGCTGCTGGTCGAGCAGAACGCCAGCCGCGCGCTGCAGCTGGCCAGCCGCGGCTATGTGCTGGAGTCGGGCGAGGTCACGATGAGCGGTGACGCGAAGGCGCTGCTGAGCGATCCGAAGGTGAGGGCGGCTTATCTGGGGGAGTGAGCGGGCCAAGTTTGCGAGGCGGGCTGAACCGCCCCGAGTACGCGCGGCGACCGGCTGCGCTCATGTCCCCCGGGCCGGAAAAGCCCGGCCCTCCTCCTTTACTTCGCTCCGCCGGTCCCCGCACGCAGGTGGCCACTCGCGACCTACCCACCACTACGTTGGCCTTCGACCAGAGCGTGTTAGGCCTTGCCTTCTCACACTTGAGGCAGCAGGCCCGCGTGCCAGACGACGAACGCGCCGACGTTGAGCACCACCGTGAACCAGAAAACGGTGACGAAGCTCGGTTTCGACGACTTGTGGCGCAGCAACTGCTGCGCGAGAAGCGCGCCAGGCCAGCCGCCAGCAAGACCGAGAAGATGGAGAGTGCTCTCTTGGGTTCTCCAGTTACCGCGGACTGCAGCGGACTTGTCGAAGGCGTATGCGAACAAGGTAACGACACTCGCAATGAAGTAGCCAAGAAAGATGACCGGTTTGACGCCCCAGGTCTGTGACACGTAGTAGCAAACACCGACGAACGCTGGGATTGCCAATATCCGGGGCATCGTCCACTGCGCCGGTGACTCCGCTCGCTTCTGGCGTGAAGGTCTGCCTCGCATCGGGTACTGAACCGAATGTGCTCGCTTCTTGCCGTTGGAACCTAATTCGACTTCGAAAGTAAGCGCCTGACCGACCTGTGGGCGGCTTGAGCCGCCGGGAAACGCCTTGATGTGTACGAAGATTTCCTGGCCGCCTTGCGCCGGCTCTATAAACCCGAAGCCACGCTCGTCGTTCCAAGATTTGAGGTTGCCGTCGAGTCGCATAGGTGGTTCTTGCGTCGGATTAACCGCTGCCGAAGTCCAATTTTCGGCGCGCAACAGTGCTGCGCATCCGAAGCCGTCAGCGCGCGGCCGAAGTCACCCGATCCGCCGCGCTGTAGAACGCATCCGAATAGAACTCGTCGGGCGGCAATCCGCAGCGTTCGGTGAAGTCGCGCTGTGCGGACTCCACCATCACGGGAGCGCCGCAGGCATAAACCTGATGGCCCGACAGATCGGGGATGTCGGCCATCACGGCCTGGTGCACGAAGCCGGTCCGGCCCGTCCACTCGTCGCTGGCCAACGCGTCGGACAGCACCGGCACGTAACGCAGTGACGGAATGTTGGACGCGGCTTCCAGCGCCCAGTCGTGTAAGTAGAGGTCAGCGCGGGTGCGGCATCCCCAGTACAGCGTGACGGGGCACGTGCTGCCCTTGAATTGAATTTGCTCGACGATCGCCTTGATGGGTGCGAAGCCTGTGCCTGATGCCAGAAGCACGATGGGCTTGGGCGATTCCTCGCGCAGGAAAAAACTGCCGAAGGGTCCTTCAAGGCGAAGAATGTCCTTGGCCTTCAGCGTGCCGAACACCTGGTCGCTGAACACGCCGCCGAGCAGGTGGCGGATGTGCAATTCGATCCAGGGCTTGTCGCCTTGGGTGTGCGGCGCGTTGGCCATCGAGTAGCTGCGCCGCGTGCCGTCGCGCAGGAGTACATCGATGTACTGGCCCGCGTGGTAGCGCAGCGCCTCATTGGCCGGCAGTTGCAGCTTGACGAGGGCGACATCGGGCGCCGGCCTGTCGATGCTGATGACCCGCGCAGGCATCTTGCGCACCGGCATGTCATCGGCACCGACGACAGTGCGGGCTTCCAGCACCACGTCGGTCTGAGGGGCGGCGCAGCAGGTGAGGGTGTAGCCGGCTTCTTCTTCCGCAAGGCTCAAGGCCTGCAGCTGGTGCGCGCCGTGGATCACTCGGCCTTCAAGCAGCTTGCATTTGCACGATCCGCAGGCGCCGTCGCGGCAGCCATACGGCAGACCGATGCCCTGGCGGATGGCGGCGGCGAGGATGGCCTCGTCGCGACCCACGGAAAAACTGCGGCCGCTCGGCTGCAAGGTGACGGTGATGCTCATGGTGAAACCGATGCCGTGTCGAGAAACGTAAACTGATCCGCGATTTTGCCCGCCCTCTATGCCATTCTTGGGTCAACGCCGTGCTGCCTTCCACCTTCAAGCGTCCTGTCCTGTTGATCGTGGGTTGCGGCGACGTGGGCATGCGTGTGCTGCGCATTCTGAAAGGCCGCTACCGCCTGCTGGCGCTGACCTCGACGCCAGCACGTGCTGAAGCCCTGCGCACCGCCGGCGCGGTGCCGTTGATCGGCAACCTCGACGATCCGGCCACGCTCTCGCGGCTGGCGGGGCTGGCCGATGCGGTGCTCCACCTGGCGCCGCCACCACTGCAAGGCACGATCGATCCGCGCACCCGGCATCTGCTCGATGCGCTGGCCCGCAAGGGCCGGGTGCGTTGCCTGGTGTATGGCAGTACCAGCGGCGTTTATGGCAACTGCGGCGGTGCCCGCTTCGACGAAACGCGCGCGGTGAATCCGGGTACGGATCGCGCCAGACGACGGGTCGACGCAGAGTCTCGGATTCGCTGGTTCGGCCGTGCACATGGCGTTCGGGTCGCGATCCTGCGCATCCCAGGCATCTACGCCATCGGCCGCGACGGTGGCCACCCGCGCGAGCGCCTGCTGCGCGGCACGGCCGTACTGAGGGCAGATGACGATGTGTACACCAATCACATCCACGCTGACGATCTGGCGCGTGCCTGCGTGGCCGCATTGACGCGTGCTCTGCCGCAGCGGGTGATCCATGCCAGCGACGACACCGACCTGACGATGGGCGACTACTTCGACCTCGCCGCTGACCTGTGCGGCCTGCCGCGTCCGCCACGGATCTCGCGGGCCGAGGCGCAGGAACGTCTGTCGCCGATGTTGCTGAGCTTCATGAGCGAATCGCGCCGGCTCGACAACCAGCGGCTCAAGCGCGAGTTGCGCCTTGCGCTGCGTTACCCGACGGTGAAGGATGGCTTGTGAACGTGCCGCCCTTGAACTGCCGAACCGCTCAGCGCCGTCTGCTGAACGGCGGTTGCCCGCGCCAATAGCGAAACATCAGGAAGCCGCCCAGCATGCCGCCGAGGTGGGCGAAGTGAGCCACGCCCGAGGCCGTTCCGGTCACGCCCAGCAGCAGCTCCAGGCCACCATACAAGGCGACGAACACCTTGGCCTTCATCGGGATCGGCGGGAACAGCGGGATGATGGTGCGGTCCGGGAACATCATGCCGAACGCCAGCAGCAAACCGAACAAGCCGCCTGACGCTCCGACCGTTGGATAGGTTGAACCCAGCAGTCCGGTGACCAGCAACTGAGCACCCGCTGCCGCCAGCACACTGGCGAAGTAGAACTGGATGAAGCGCTTCGGTCCCCAGACCCGCTCCAGCTCCGCGCCGAACATCCACAGGCCCAACATGTTGAAGAACAAGTGGCCGATGCCGCCGTGCAGAAATGCGTAGCTGACGATCTGCCACGGCAGAAAGCCATGACCCAAGGGCCAAAGCGCCAGCAAACGGGTGAACCACGGACCGAGGAAGCTGTCGATGCAGAACGCAGCCACATTGATCAACAACAGGGCTTGGGTGATGGGGGGCATTGGGGGCATGCGCGGGATCCGTGGCTTTGAGATGCGGCACTCTTTCGAAAGCAGAGCGTAACCGCAGTTGACGGCTCCTCGCGGAAGGCCGGTGTGTTGCGCGGTCTCGGCGGCTCAGCGTACTTGCGTTGGGCCTCTGTGGCGGAATTGGTAGACGCGCCGGACTCAAAATCCGGTTCTTCACGGAGTGTCGGTTCGATTCCGACCGGAGGCACCACCCGAGTTCTTGTGTTTGACGATGCGGTGCAACGCCGCATGAATCGTGGCAGACCGCTCGCACTACCGTTTCGGGTTTGCATGTCCAAACAGCAGCCGATCTACCCCTCGCTCGAAGACCTGATCGGTAATACGCCGCTGGTGCGGCTGAAGCATCTGCCCGGCGCCGATGCCGCGCGCCGCGGCAATGTGATCCTGGGCAAGCTCGAGGGCAACAATCCGGGCGGGTCGGTGAAAGACCGCGCAGCCATCAGCATGATCCGCCGCGCCGAAGAGCGCGGCGACATCCATCCTGGCGACACCTTGATCGAAGCCACCTCGGGCAACACCGGCATTGCGTTGGCAATGGCTGCGGCCATCCGTGGCTACAAGATGCTGCTGATCATGCCGGAGGACCTGTCGATCGAGCGTGCGCAGACGATGCGCGCCTTCGGCGCTGAGTTGATGCTGACACCGCGATCCGGCGGCATGGAGCACGCGCGTGACCTCGCTGATCAGTTGCAGCGCGACGGCAAGGGCGTGGTGCTCGATCAGTTCGCCAATGCCGACAACCCGCGCGTGCATTACGAAACTACCGGTCCCGAGATCTGGCGCGACACCGCGGGGCGGATCACTCACTTCGTCAGTGCCATGGGCACGACCGGCACGATCACCGGTGTCTCGCGTTACTTGAAAGAGGTGAATCCAGCGGTGCGCATCATTGGCGCGCAACCGAGCGAGGGCTCACGCATCCCAGGCATCCGCAAATGGCCTGCAGCCTACCTGCCGAAAATCTACGACCCGACGCACATCGACGAGACCGCGTCGGTCAGCCAGACCGATGCCGAGGAGATGGCTCGCCGCCTGGCGCGCGAGGAGGGCATCTTCGCCGGCATTTCTGCGGCAGGCGCCTGCTGGGTCGCGCTGGAGTTGGCGAAGACGGTCGAGAACGCGACCATCGTGTTCATCGTCTGCGACCGGGGTGATCGCTACCTGTCGACCGGCGTCTTTCCGGCCTGAAATCTAGAATTGCTGCCGCACAGCGGAGTACGCGCACCCATGATCCTGATCCACAAAGAAGTCGACGCCCGTGGGATGAACTGTCCGCTGCCGATCCTGAAAGCCAAGAAGGCGCTGGCCGACATGGCCAGTGGGGACGTGCTGAAGGTGGTGTCCACCGACCCGGGTTCGATGCGTGACTTCCAGGCGTTCTCGAAGCAGACCGGCAACGATCTGATTGAGCAGTCCACTGTGGCGGACGAATTCATCCACCTGCTGCGCCGACGCTGAGGTCGGCCGCCCCGCTCAGAGTGCGAGCGTCTTCAGGTAGCTGCGGAAACCCGGCCCGAGCTGCGGGTGCATCAGTGCCAGCTCGACGTTGGCTTCCAGGAAGCCCTCTTTGCTGCCGCAGTCGTAGCGACGGCCTTCATAGCGGAAAGCGAACACCTTCTCGCGACGCATCAGCGCGGCGATGCCGTCGGTCAGCTGGATTTCTCCACCCACGCCGCGCGGCTGCGCAGCGATCTCCTTGAAGATGCCCGGCGTCAGGATGTAGCGGCCAGCCACCCCCAGGCGGGACGGCGCGTCTTCTGGCGCCGGCTTTTCGACGATGTGGGTCATGTCCATCATCCGGTCGTTGACCGGGGTGCCAGCCACCATGCCGTAGCGGCGCGTCTGGTCGTCAGGCACCTCCTGCACCGCGATGATCGAGGCCTGCCAGTCGGCGAAGCGGTCCACCATTTGTTTCAGGACCGGTGGCGTGCCGACCATCAGATCGTCTGCCAGCAACACTGCAAAAGGCTCATTCACCACCACGCACTGCGCGCACAGCACCGCGTGGCCCAGGCCCAGAGCCTTGGGCTGGCGGATGTAGATGCACTCCATGTCGTCGGGCTTGATCGAGTGCACCAGGGCCAGCAGTTCTTTCTTGCCTGCGGCTTCGAGCTCGGCTTCCAGCTCGTAGGCGGTGTCGAAATGATCGGGAATGGCGCGCTTGTTGCGGCCGTTGACGAAGATCATCTGGCGAATGCCGGCAGCGTAAGCCTCTTCGACCGCGTACTGGATCAGCGGCTTGTCGACCACGGGCAGCATTTCCTTCGGCTGCGCCTTGGTCGCAGGCAGAAAACGCGTTCCGAGGCCGGCCACAGGGAATATCGCTTTGTTGATCTTCATCGTCACACTCCAGGCGGTGGGTTCATGGCTTCAACCCATTCTCACACGCAAAAAAGACGCACGTTCGTGAAACGCGCGCTCAGCTGATCGCTCGATTCGGTGCGATATCACGCCTCAAGTCGGAGCCGACAACCGCTGTGCCTGGGCCTGCAGGCGAGCGCGCGTGGCGGTGTATTCGGCGATGCGCGCCTGCTCTTGAGCCACGACGGCAGCCGGCGCACGGGCCACGAAGCTCTCGTTCGCGAGCTTCGCGCTGCCCTTGGCGATCTCACCATCGAGCCGCGTGATCTCCTTGCGCAGGCGCTCCGTTTCGGCCGCCACGTCGATCTCGACGTGCAGCGCGAGCCGCGTGCCGCCAAACTCGACGACCGGTGCGTTCAGCGTCGCCTGCGCGTAGGCGGCTTCCTCGGTATGAACCTGCACCTCTGACACCTTGGCCAGCACCTTCAGCAACGGCGTCGCTGCTTGCACGAAGCCTGTGTCGCCCAATGCCAGCAGCGGCACCCGCTTGTCGGGTGACAGGCTCATCTCGCTGCGCAAGCGGCGGCAGGCGCCGACCATCCCCTTGAGCTGCGCGACCCAGGCGTCGGCTGCGGCATCGATGCGTTCGAGCTGCGCTTTGGGGTAGGGCGCTGTCACCAGGCTGTCGGCCGAACCTGCCACCTTGCGCCCGGCCACCACGGCCACCCGCTCCCACAGTTCGGCTGTGATGAATGGCGTGATCGGGTGCAGCAAACGCAGCACGGTCTCAAGTACGCGAATCAGCGTGCGGCGCGTGGCCCGCTGCGCCGGCTCGTCGCCGGTCTGGATCTGCACCTTCGCGATCTCCAGGTACCAGTCGCAGTACTCGTCCCACACAAACGAATAGATCGCGTTGGCGACGTTGTCGAGCCGGTAGTCGGCAAAGCCTTGCTCGACGGCGGCTTCCACGCGCTGCAGCTCGCTGGTGATCCAGCGGTCGGCCTGCGAGAAACGCAGATAGCCGTGGGCCGACCCGCCCGGCGCGCACTGGGCTTTGGTGTGCTCTGCGAGGCCGCAATCCTGGCCTTCGCAGTTCATCAGAACAAAGCGCGTGGCGTTCCAGAGCTTGTTGCAGAAATTGCGGTAGCCCTCGCAGCGCTTCGAGTCGAAGTTGATGCTGCGGCCCAGACTGGCGAGTGAGGCGAAGGTGAAGCGCAGCGCATCGGCACCAAAGGCCGGAATGCCCTCCGGGAACTCCTTCTCGGTGTCCTTGCGCACGCGTGGCGCGGTCTCGGGCTTGCGCAGACCGACGGTGCGCTTGTCGAGCAAGGGCGCCAGCGAGATGCCGTCGATCAGGTCCACCGGATCGAGCACATTGCCTTCGGACTTGCTCATCTTCTTGCCCTGCGCATCGCGCACCAGGCCGTGGATGTAGACGTGGTGGAACGGTACCTTGCCGGTGAAATGCGTCGTCATCATGATCATCCGGGCGACCCAGAAAAAGATGATGTCGTAGCCCGTGACCAGCACGCTCGACGGCAGGAACAGGTCGAGTTCCTTGGTCTTCGCCGGCCAGCCCAGCGACGAGAACGGCACCATCGCCGACGAGTACCAGGTGTCGAGCACATCTTCGTCGCGCTTCAGATCTCCGGTGTAACCAGCCGCCGCGGCCTTCGCGCGGGCCTCGTCTTCGTTGATGGCGACGAACAGCTCGCCGTTCGTGCCGTACCACGCGGGAATCTGATGCCCCCACCAGAGCTGGCGTGAGATGCACCAGTCGGTGATGTTCTTCATCCACTGGTCGTAGGTGTTGACCCAGTTCTCAGGCACGAACTTGACCTCGCCACCGGCGACTGCGTCGATCGCCTTCTGCGCGATGCTTTTTCCGTCCGGCCCGTTCTTTGTCATTGCGACGAACCACTGGTCCGTCAGCATCGGCTCGATGACCTGCCCGGTGCGCGCGCAGCGGGGCACCATCAGCTTGTGCTTTTTCACCTCGACCAGGAAGCCTTGTGCCTCCAGGTCGGCCACCACACGCTTGCGTGCCACGAAGCGGTCCAAGCCTTGATAGGCCACTGGTGCGTTTTCGTTGACCGCCGCATCCAGCGTCAGCACGCCGATGATCGGCAGGCCGTGTCGCTGGCCGACAGCGTAGTCGTTCACGTCATGCGCCGGCGTCACCTTGACGACGCCGGTACCGAAGGCGCGATCGACGTAATCGTCGGCGATCACGGGAATCGTGCGCCCGCACAGCGGCAGCGTGACGCGTTGGCCGACGAAGGCGGCATAGCGCTCGTCGTCAGGATGCACCATCACCGCGACGTCGCCCAACATCGTCTCGGGCCGTGTGGTGGCCACCACCAAGTCGCCCGTGCCATCCTCCAGCGGATAGCGGATCAACCACAGCGAGCCGTCTTCCTCCTCGCTCTCGACTTCGAGGTCCGACACCGCCGACTTCAGCACCGGGTCCCAGTTGACCAGCCGCTTGCCGCGGTAGATCAGGCCTTGCTCGTAGAGCTGAACAAACGTCGAGGTGACGACGGTGGACAGCTTGTCGTCCATCGTGAAGTACTCGTGCGGCCAGCTGACGCTGTCGCCCATGCGGCGCATCTGGCGGGTGATGGTCGAGCCCGACTGCTGCTTCCAGTCCCACACGCGAGCGACGAAATTGGCGCGACCCAGGTCGTGGCGGTTCAGGCCTTGCTCCTGCAACTGACGCTCGACGACGATCTGCGTGGCGATGCCGGCATGGTCGGTGCCCGGCACCCACAGCGTGTTGAAGCCGCGCATCCTGTGGTAGCGCGTCAGCGAGTCCATGATCGTCTGATTGAACGCATGGCCCATGTGCAGCGTGCCGGTGACGTTAGGCGGTGGCAGCTGGATCGAAAACGAAGGCTTGGCAGCGTCGAGCGTGGGTTCGTAGACGCCGCTTTGCTCCCACAGCGGGCCCCAATGGGCCTCGATGGCGGCGGGTTCGAAGGACTTGGCCAGTTCGGTCATGGGGACACCGGGTTGGGCGCCGCTGAAAAGCGCGCCGCAGAGCAGCAAAAGGGAGGCCGAATTGTAGGAGGGCGGCTTCTAGAATCGTTTGATGTCCAGTCCCTCTGAAAGTCCGAGCATTGCGCCTCACGACGACCCGTCGATCCCGTTGTTCGAGGAAGACGAGCCCTCTGGCGCCTCCGCCACAGTCACAGAGGGAATCGACAGCGCTCCTGGCCTGCGGGTGCCTTCTTCGGACAACCTGCTGCGCGGACTCAACCCTGAACAGCTCGCAGCCGTCACGCTGCCTGCGCTGCCGTCGTTGATCCTGGCCGGCGCCGGCTCCGGCAAGACCCGCGTGCTGACGACGCGCATCGCCTGGCTGATCCAGTCCGGCCAGCTCTCGCCCGGCGGCGTGATGGCGGTGACCTTCACCAACAAGGCCGCGAAGGAGATGCTGACGCGGCTGAGTGCGATGTTGCCGGTGCCGGTGCGCGGCATGTGGGTCGGCACCTTCCACGGCCTGTGCAACCGCTTCCTGCGCGCGCACTGGAAGCTGGCGGCGTTGCCGCAAGGCTTCCAGATCCTCGATTCGTCCGACCAGCTGTCGGCCGTCAAGCGCGTCATCAAGGCGATGAAACTTGACGAAGAGCGCTTCGTGCCGAAGACCACCACCTGGTTCATCGCCGGGCAGAAAGAGGAAGGCCTGCGCCCGAAGGACGTCGAGGTGCGCGACGAGCAGGGCAGCGTGCTGGTGCAGGTTTATCAGGCTTACGAGGAACAATGCCAGCGCGAAGGCGTCGTGGATTTCGCCGAGCTGATGTTGCGCACCTACGAGCTGATGCGCGACAACGCGAGCTTGCGCGAGCACTACCAGCGCCGCTTTCGCCACATCCTGGTCGACGAGTTCCAGGACACGAACCGGCTGCAATACGCCTGGCTGAAGATGTTCGCCGGCCCGCCCGGACCGAACGGCACGGCGGTGCTCGCGGTCGGCGACGACGACCAGAGCATCTATGCCTTCCGCGGCGCACAGGTCGGCAACATGGCCGACTTCGAGCGCGAGTTCAAGGTGCAGCAGGTCATCAAGCTGGAGCGCAACTACCGCAGCTACGGACACATCCTCGATGCGGCCAACGAGCTGATCTCGCGCAACTCGCGCCGCCTCGGCAAGAACCTGCGCACCGAAGCTGGCCCGGGCGAACAGGTGCGTGTGTTCGAGGCCACCAGCGATTTCGCCGAAGCGCAGTGGTTCATCGAAGAGGCGCAGCAACTGCACCGCGACGGCACCCCGCGCCGCGATATTGCGCTGCTGTACCGCAGCAATGCGCAAAGCCGGGTGCTGGAGAGCGCACTGTTCAACGCGAGCATTCCGTACAAGGTCTACGGCGGACTGCGCTTCTTCGAGCGTGCCGAGGTCAAGCACGCGCTGAGTTATCTGCGGCTGATCGAGAACCCGAACGACGACACCAGCTTTCTGCGCGTCGTCAACTTTCCGACCCGCGGCATCGGAGCGCGCACCATTGAGCTGCTGCAGGACGCAGCCCGCGCCAGCGGCCGCAGCCTCTACCAAAGCGTTGGTGCGGTGGCCGGCAAGGGCGGTGGCAATGTGCAGGCCTTCGTCGCGAAGGTCGATGCGATGCGCGAAGCCACGCGGGGGCTGACGCTGCGCGAGATCATCGAGCACATGCTGAAAGCCTCTGGTCTGGTCGATTTCTACCGCACCGACAAGGAAGGCCAGGATCGGCTGGAGAATCTGGACGAACTGGTCAACGCTGCCGAGGCCTTCGTCACTCAGGAGGGTTTCGGCAAGGACGCGGTGGCGCTGCCGGTCGACGAGTTCGGCTCGCCTTTGCCGTTGGCGACCGATGCCGAGTTGACGAAGGTGCTGTCTGGCCTGGGCGTCGCGGCGGCAGCCGGCCCAGCCGAATCGACGGAGTCGAGCGGTGGCATCGCCTCACTGATCACCACGCCCGACGCCGAAACCGGCGAAATCATGTCGCCACTGGCTGCCTTCCTGACGCACGCGTCGCTTGAAGCCGGCGACAACCAGGCGCAAGCCGGGCAGGACGCAATCCAGCTGATGACGGTGCATGCGGCCAAGGGGCTGGAGTTCGATGCGGTGTTCATCACCGGCCTGGAAGAAGGCCTGTTCCCGCACGAAAACAGCGTGCCCGACCTCGACGGTCTGGAAGAAGAGCGGCGGCTGATGTACGTGGCGATCACCCGCGCCCGCAAGCGGCTTTACCTGAGCTGCAGCCAGACCCGCATGCTGCACGGCCAGACCCGCTACAACATCAAGAGCCGCTTCTTCGATGAGCTGCCCGAAGCGTCGCTGAAGTGGATCACCCCGCGCAACCAGGCCTTCGGCTCGGGGTTTGCGCGCGATTACCAGTCGGCGTGGGCGCGAGGCTCGGGGCTGGGTTCGATCGTCGGGGCAGGGCGTGTCGAAACCGCCGCGTCGTCAGTGATCCCGAAAGCACCGTCACACGGCCTGAAGTCCGGCCAGAGCGTGTTCCACACCAAGTTCGGCGAGGGCGTGATCGTCACGCTGGAGGGCAGCGGTGACGACGCCCGAGCTCAGGTTAACTTCGGTCGCCACGGAATGAAGTGGCTGGCGCTGTCTGTGGCGAAGTTGACGCCCATCAATTGAAGGGTTTGTTAGGTGTTTGTCGCTGCCGAGGGCATGGGGTGACCGGCTCCGCTCATGTCCCCCAGGCCGGTTCGCCATCCAAACGCTTCGGCAAAGACGGTTCCGGCCTTCCTCCTTTACTTCGCTGCGCCGGTCACCCCACGCCCTCGACAGCCGGCACCGTTGTCGAATGTGGAGGAATGCAAATCCCCTCTGGCCGATTCGGTGGCAGTTGGAGCGCTGCGGTGGGCCGCTGTGTGGAGTGAAGTAAAGGAGGAGGGCCGACGGCGCTTCAGCCGAAGGGAACGGCCAGTGAACCGGCCCGGGGGACATGAACGCAACACAGCGGCCCACCGCAGCGCTCTCGCACTGACCTCAGCGAGGTCGACATGTTCGAATGCAGTCGGGCATCAGCGCAGTAAGGGCTTCAACGTCGGCCACACATTCGCCAGCATCGTCGGTTGCCCGACCTCCGCCACATGGATGCGGTCGGCCTGGTACTGTGAATCGGCGACGCCGGCCATCAAGAACGGCACCAGCGCAGCGCTTTCGTCCTTCGCCACAGTGACGAACATCGCGGCCAGTTCATCGTTGTAGCGTCGGCCGTAGTTGGGCGGGATCTGCACGCCAACCACCATCACCTTGGCCCCGGCCGCCTTGGCAGCCTGTGCCATCTGCTGCAGGTTGTCCAGGCTGCCCTTCAGGGGCAGGCCGCGCAAGCCATCGTTGCCGCCAAGTTCCAGGATCACATGCGTCGGGCGATGCCTGGCGAGCAAGGCGGGCAGCCGCGACAAGCCTCCCGCGGTGGTGTCGCCGCTGACGCTTGCGTTGACCACCCGCGCATCGATTTTTTCGCTGACGAGCTTGCGCTCCAGAAGGGCCACCCAGCCACTGCCGCGCTTGAGGCCGTATTCGGCCGAGAGGCTGTCGCCCACCACCAGCACCGTGTTGCGGGGGCTGTTCCCGCCGCTGGCGGCGTGGGCCAGCGCAGCCACCGGCATTTGCGACCAGGCCTGTACGCCGACAGTGACCAGGCCGAGCAGCGCGGTACAGTGGGCCAGTCGATGCAACCAATTCCTGCGGACGGGGTCGACCTGCGTCGCTGCAGAAGCTGGCGGTGGCGCACCACAGGCTGTCTGTTTCATTGCTGTCAGTTGTTTCCAGTCTTTCATGTCCGATCCCATCATTGCTGTCGATCACATTTCCAAGCAAGTGCCTGATCCGGGTGGTCCTTTGACCATCCTGCACGACATCAGTTTCACGCTCGCTCGACAGCAATCGGCAGCCATCGTCGGCGCTTCGGGGTCGGGCAAGAGCACGCTGTTGTCGATCATCGCGGGGTTGGACACGCCCACGACGGGCAGCGTTCGCCTGGCGGGCACCGATTTGTTCAGTCTGGACGAGGATGCCCGCGCGGCAGTCCGGGCAGCCCACGTCGGTTTCGTCTTCCAGAGCTTCCAGCTGCTGGGCAACCTGAACGCGATCGAAAACGTGATGCTGCCGCTGGAACTACAAGGTCGCAGTGATGCCCGGGTGCGGGCCACCGAGATGCTGGGACGGGTGGGCCTGGGTGACCGGTTGCGGCACTACCCGAAAGTGCTGTCCGGCGGTGAGCAGCAGCGAGTGGCGCTGGCACGTGCTTTTGTGGTTCAGCCCGCGGTGCTGCTGGCCGACGAGCCCACCGGCAGCCTGGATTTCGCCACCGGCGAGCGGGTGATGGAACTGATGTTCGAGCTGAATCGCGAGACCGGCACGACACTGGTGCTGGTCACCCACGACCGGACCGTGGCCGCCCGCTGCGACCGGCAACTGCGCATCGATGCAGGTCGGGTCGAACTGGACCCGGCGCTCGTTTGACCGCGCGCTTGCCGTGCGTCAGTTGGTGAACTTGTAGTCCGTCTTGTACTTGGCGCGGATGTCGTCGCGGAATTTCGCGATCTTCAACTGACCGAGTTTCTGCTCGATCTGCGGCCGCACTTCGGCGAGGGAAGGCGCCTGCGCCGCGCGGGTGTCTTCGAGGCGGATGATGTGCCAGCCGAACTGAGACTTCACTGGCTGCTCGGTCATCTCGCCCTTCTGGAGCTTGACCATCGCCTGGCCGAATTCGGGGACGTAGACGCTCGGGCTGGCGAAATCGAGATCGCCACCGTTCTCGCCCGAGCCGGTGTCTTTTGAATCCTTCTTGGCCACGTCTTCGAACTTCGCACCCGCTTTGATCTGCGCAATCAACGTCTTGGCCTGATCTTCAGTGTCGACCAGGATGTGGCGAGCGCGGTACTCGGTGCCAGCGGCTCCGGTCGACTTCGCGTATTCAGCCTGGATTTCCGCTTCGGTCACCGGGTGTGTGGCCTGGTACTGGGTGAAGAGCTCGCGGATCAGGATGGTCTGGCGCGCAAACTCCATCTGCACCTTGTAATCGGCCTTGCTCTGAAAGCCACGCTTTTCGGCTTCCTGCACAAACATCTCACGCAGCACGACCTCGTCGCGTACCTGCGCTTCGAGCTCCGGGGTGCGGCGTTGCTGCCCTTGCTTCAGGATCTGCTCCATCAGCGCATCGACGCGCGCCTTCGGCACGGTTTTGCCGTTGACGATGGCAATGTTCTGCGCCGCGGCTGGCAGCGCGATCAACACGGTAGCAGCCAACAAGGTGGAGGTGGAGAGCAACTTGTTCATGGGGTGAGGCTTTCAGCTCATGTGGAGACTGGGCTAGCCGAGCGGCGTTCAACTGCTGCGGTGCCTAAGGGCTGGCGCGTCGAGCGCCAGCGTGGAGTGGGGCCTGGAGCAGAGTGCATCAATCCTCGCCCGGGGCGCGCGCATCAATGGCGAGCGCGTGGATGCCGGACTGCATCTGCTCCCTCAAAGCATCATAAACGAGGCGATGTCGTGCGAGTCGCTTCAGCCCAGCAAAGCGCTCGCTGACCAGACGCACGGTGTAATGGCTGCCCTCGCGTGCGCCCGCATGCCCGGCGTGCAGATGGCTGTCATCTTGCAGCATGAACTCGATGGGCTGCAGTGCCTCACGCAAGGCCGCTTCGATGCGCTCGGACAACTGGCTCATGAGTGAGTTCCGGTACGTTGCTTCATTGCGCCGGAGGCGGCGGGTCTGCCTCGTCCGCCGCGATGTAGCGGCTGAGGTACAGGCCCTGCGCAAGCATGAACAAGATCATCAGCCCCATGCTGCCGAACAGCTTGAAATTGACCCAGGTGTCGGTCGAGAACTCGGTGGCGACATAGCGGTTCAGGACCCCCATCACCACGAAGAAGGCGACCCACGCCCAATTCAACCTGGCCCACAACGGATCGGGCAAGCGCAATTGCTCTCCGAGGATTTTCCTCGGCAGGTTCTTTCCGAAGAGCGCGGCGCTGCCCCACAGGCCCAGCGCCATGGCCCAGTAAAGCACGGTCGGCTTCCACTTGATGAACTCTTCGCTGTGGAACCACACGGTCGCGCCGCCCAGCACCACCACCAAAGCCAGGCTGACCCAGAGCATGGTGTCGACCTTCTTGCCGCGGGCCACCAGAAAGGCTATTTGCGCCAGCGTGGCCACGATGACCACCACGGTGGCCAGCAGCACCGGGGCTTCGTTCGCACCGACCACGCCGCCGGAGACGATGAAGCCCAGGTGCTCGGTGGCGAACGCAGCGGCCCAGTCCTTGTTGGCCTCGGCGTACTTGAAGGTGCCGAAGAAAAACAGGATCGGCAGAAAGTCGAGCAGAAGCTTCATGGGGTTGTCGATATCTTGGCGAGAGGGCGTTCTGCAGGGCGCGGTGCGCCGCTGTCAGACCGGAGGCTCAAAGTCTATCGAAGCCGAGTTGATGCAAAAGCGCTCGCCGGTCGGGGCGGGGCCATCGTTGAACACGTGGCCGAGGTGAGAGCCGCAGGCGTTGCAGCGCACCTCGATCCGGGTCATGCCATGGCTGCGGTCCACGAGGCGTTCGATCACCGTGCTATTGATCGGCTTCGAGTAGCTGGGCCAGCCGCATCCCGCATCGAACTTGGTGTCGGCCTCGAACAAGGGCGTGCCGCAGCCAATGCAGTTGTACCGACCTGCCTCCCAGTGGTCCCAGTATTTCCCGGAGAACGCGCGTTCGGTGCCGGCCTGTCGCGCGACCTCGTACTGCGTGGCATCGAGTTGCGCGCGCCATTGGGCATCAGACTTTTGCACGGCGCGGGGCTTGTCGTCTTTCATACAAGATTCCTCAAAAACGATCCATCACGATGAACAGGACACTTCGATGTGTTGTGCCCAGTCTGGCGGGAAGCCGGCGTCGGCCGAAGCATCATGGCGTTCGTCGAAGGGGCTCTGCAGAACTTTCAGCAAGCGTCGAACTTCCGAGAACTCGCCTGCCTGCGCCTGGCGGATCGCCGACTCAGCCAGATGGTTGCGCAACACCACGCTCGGGTTGATGCGGTTCATCGCAGCGGCTCGCTGCAGGTCGTTGCTGTTCTCGGCGCGCAGTCGCGCGGCGTACGCAACCGACCAGCGCTCCCAGAATGCTGTGTCCTTGAACAGGCTCTTGACATGGCCGTTGTCTGCCCCCTCGGCGGTGCTGAAAGTCGACAAACGTCGGAAGAGGATGGTGTGGTCGGTCCGTTCCTGGGTCATCTGATTCAGCAGCGAATCGATCAGTCCGGCGTCGTCTTTCTGAGTCGTCGAGAGCCCGCACTTGCTGCGCAGGCGACGGCGCATCGCGTTCGCATACGTCAGCTTGTAAGACTCGAGCACCTCCCGCACCGCGTCGCTGTGGTCGCGGCCGATCAGCGGCATCAAGCCCTGCGCCAGCGCATGCAGATTCCACAACCCGATGTTGGGTTGGTTCGCATACGCGTAGCGTCCCTGGCGATCGGTGTGGTTGCAGATGTGGTCCGGGTCGTGACCGTCGAGAAAGCCGAACGGGCCGTAATCGATGGTCAGCCCGAGGATCGACATGTTGTCGGTGTTCATCACGCCGTGGCAAAAGCCCACGGCCTGCCACTGCGCCATCAGTTCCGCAGTGCGCTGTGCAACCGCGCTCAACAGTGCCACGCAGGGTTGTGGGCTGTCGCGGCAATCAGGGTAGTGGTTGTCTATGACGAAATCAGCCAGGCGCTGCAACGCAGAGGTGTCACGCCGCTGTGCGAAGTGCTCGAAATGGCCAAACCGGATGAAGCTCGGCGCCACTCGGGTCACCACCGCTGCAGTCTCCAGCGCTTCGCGCAGCACCGGCATGTTCGAGCCGGTGATGCACAGCGCACGCGTGGTCGGAATGCCCAGGCCATGCATCGCCTCCGAACACAGGAACTCGCGGATCGAAGACCGCAGCACGGCGCGGCCATCGCCCATGCGCGAATAGGGCGTCAATCCCGCACCCTTGAGCTGCAATTCCTGCGGGCCACTCGGCGTGTCGATCTCTCCGAGCGACAGGGCGCGTCCGTCACCCAGCTGTCCAGCCCACACCCCGAATTGATGCCCGCTGTAGACGCTGGCCAGCGGGCGCATGCCCGGCCAGAGCGCATTGCCGCTGAAGACCGCCAGCGCGTTCAGGTCGCCTCGGGTTTGCCACTCGGAAGGCAGCCCCAGCAGCTCCGCGCAGGAATCGCTGTGTGCCACCCAGTAGGGCGTCGGTACAGGCTGCGGCGGGAGTTCCGTGTGGAATTCGGTACCCAGGGCGTGAAACCGGTTGCGCCAGTTCCAGTCTGGACCCGCAGTCAACGTGTTGACCGGGGTGATGGCATCGTGAAGCGTCATTGGCACGAGTGTATTCACGCCCCCATGTCATCGCGTAACCAAGGGTCAACCCGTACCGACGGTCTGGCTCGGCTTGATCGGCTACATGAAGGCACACGGGCTGCAGCTCAGCACGCTGCACGGTGCGCAAAGCGGGCGCTGTGGCGAGCAGGCAGATTCCCGATGAGTCGTGTTCGTCGATGAGCTCCCACACCTTGCTGCGTGGTGGCCTGCGCTGATACTCCTGTCTCATGAAACCATCTAAGCTTCACAAGCTGACCTGGCCGTTGATCTTCGGGGGCGCGCTGGTGTTGATGCTGGGCGTGTCCACCGTGTCGGCGGATGCGTCGATCGGCTGGCCGATCGTCTTCATCGGCGGCGTCGCGATCGCAGCTGGCGTGCTGCTGATCTACCTGCGTTCGCGCATTTCTGATTCAGAGGATTGAGACCATGATTCGTCACATCGTCCTCTGGACGCTGACCAACCCGGCCGATGCCCCGCGCTTCAAGGCGCTGCTCGAGCCGTGTGCCCGTTTGGTGCCCGGCATCGTCGAGTTCGATGTCGGCATCCGCGAGCCAGGGCTCGAAGCCAATGCGGATGTGGTGCTGATGTCGACCTTCACCGATGCCCAGCAGCTCGAGGCTTATCAGAACCACCCGCAGCACAAGGCTGTGGCCGCCGAGCTCGGGAAAATGCGATCCGGTCGGCATGTGCTCGATCACACGTTTGAGCCGGTGACGGCAGCCGCTTGAGCTGGCGACAGTCAAGCGACCTGGCCCGGCCACATTCAGGCAGCAGAGGGTTGAACCGGCGAAGGCACGCCGCCGGAGCGCGCTGCGTTTTCGAGATGAACGTCACAGCGGCTGCCATCAAAAGGAATACCTCCGTTGGACTTTCCGCTTCACATTCCCTTCGTCCAAGCCATGGGATTCGAGCTGCTGCGCATGCAGGCGGGCGAGGCCGACATTGCGGTGACCTTGCGACCCGACCAGCACAACTCGCTGAGCATGGCGCACGGTGGCGTCACGATGACGCTGCTGGATGTGGCCATGGCGCACGCGGCGCGTAGCGCCGACGCTGCGACGGAATCGGCCGCTGATACGCCTGGACGCGGCGTGGTCACCATCGAAATGAAGACCAGCTTCATGCGCCCCGGCACTGGCCGCTTGACCGCACGCGCCCGCGTCTTGACACGCACCCTCGCACTGGCCTTTTGCGAAGCCTCGCTGTTCGACGAAGCCGGTGCCCTGGTGGCGCACGCCACCGGCAGCTTCAAGTACCTGACGCGCGGCGCCGGCGAAGGTCGGCGGGTACGAGGGGCGGGCGGAGATTGATGCTTGCGCAGCCGCAAGCCGTGCCGCTCAATAGCTGATCACCCGGTCGAGCTCAAGCACCCAGCTGGCTTCGCCTTTCTTGAGCTTGTACTGGAACTGGCGCATGCCGCCAGTCGGTGCGCCATCGGCGTCGCTTTCCTTGTAGACCGGGAAGCGCCGCACGAGCGTGTTTTCGACCACGGCGAATTCGTCATGACCGCGATATCCATCGACGCGGCTCAGGGCCTGCAGGTCTGATGGCAGATAGACGTCGCTCAACGATTTGCGACGGTTGGCGCTGTAGGCCACCAGTGAGCCGCGAGCGCTCCGGTCTGCCGAGGCGATGTAGATATAGATCTCCGGCGACCCATCTGCATTGAGGTCGGCCACCTCAGCACGGACGATCTGGCCATCGACTGCGCGCACGACCGGCGTGTTGTCGATGCTCAGTCCGCGGGGTGTGAGCGTGAGCTCGCTGCGTGGGCCGATGTTGGCGCTGTTGAGCCGAAAGCCGATGCCTTGCAAATCGAACGACTGATCGAATGGGATCGGTGGCGACACGGTGGCTGGCAGGACGGCGGATGCAGCAGCAGGAGGGGCCGAGGCAGCCCGCTCTGGCAGCCCGGCCGTGTCCCAGTAAACATAGACCGATTCGTCCGCCAGGCGGTAGACGTGTCCCGCGCGGCCCAGGCCACTGCTCCGAACAGCGCGCTGGCCGTTCTGATCGAGGTAGTTGCCCGCTCCGCGGCGTGGGCTCAATTCGTGTCGCACCCCATCGGCCCGGTCTATGGAGACAAAACCCTGGCGCTGCGAGAAAGTGCAGGCCACCACCTTGGAGGCGCGGTCGGAGCCCTTGGGGTAGATGTCGCAGCGGGCGTCCACCATGTCTGCACGTGCAGACAAGCCGACTGCCAGCAAACCGAAGGCGAGCCAAGCGAGAGGCGACCGAGCAGCGATTCCGCACCAGGGTTTTGTGGTCGATGGGGGCAATGAAGCGTTCATGCGGAAGGTCAAAAGCACAGCGCCGGAGCCCCGATTTTCCATCAGCGAGCGACTGCTTCCAAGCGTGCAGATCGGCTTTTTGCCGCGTCGTCTGTCGAGCCGGATCCGGTACTGACTGCATGCCCCATCGTTCCTGCGCTGCGCTCAGGTCGCGTCATCGACTGTCACCCTCATGGCGATAACATTCTTGCCGTCAGTTCAATCAAGGAGTGCGCAGCATGGCGATGGACGTGGTGGATTTCGAGATCAAGGGCTCGGAGATGCAATTCGTTGAGGTCGAACTCGACCCGGGCGAGGCGGCGGTCGGCGAAGCCGGCAGCATGATGTTCATGGACGCCGGTATTGCGATGGACACGGTGTTTGGCGACGGTGCAGCCAGCACTGGCGGCCTGTTCAACAAGCTGCTCGGCGCTGGTAAACGACTCATCACGGGTGAATCGCTGTTCACCACCGTCTACACGAACCAAGGGCAAAGCAAGCTGCGTATCGCGTTTGCGGCACCCTACCCGGGCAAGATCCTCGCGATGGATTTGCATCGACTCGGCGGCACGCTGATCTGTCAGAAAGACGCCTTCCTGTGCGCTGCCAAAGGCGTGTCGTTGGGCATCTATCTGCAACAGCGGATGTCGGTCGGCTTTTTCGGTGGCGAGGGGTTCATCATGCAAAAGCTCGAGGGCGATGGCCTCGCCTTCGTGCACGCCGGCGGCACCTGCCTGAAACGCGAGTTGCAGCCGGGGCAGACCTTGCTCATCGACACCGGTTGCGTGGTCGCGTTCACGCCGAATGTGAACTTCGAGATTCAGTACGTCGGCAAGATCAAGACGGCCTTGTTTGGCGGCGAAGGACTGTTCTTTGCCAAGGTCACCGGCCCGGGCACGGTGTGGTTGCAAAGCCTGCCCTTCTCGCGGTTGGCGTCACGCGTGTTCGCTGCGGCGCCGCAACGAGGCGGTTCACGCGAGGAAGGATCTGTGCTGGGCGGCGTGCTGGGTGGTGGCTTGTTGGGCGGGACGATCTTTGGCGGAGACGACGAATAAGCCGATGCAAGCAAGTCGGCTGCTGATCCCTGCGCGCTGACGTATCCTGCGCTGCATGAAATTGCTGATTGATTCGTTCTGGCGAGCTGCAGCGTATTGCCTGCATCCGCGCGTGATTGCGCTCTCGCTGATGCCGCTGCTGCTGATGGTGGCGGTCGCACTCGGCCTGGGCTACTTCCTGTGGGATCCCGCGCTCGCATGGGTGCGTGCCGTGCTGGCATCTCAGGTGTGGCTGACCTCGGTGCTGGACTGGTTCGACAGCCTGGGCATCGGTGGTCTTCAGGCGCTGCTGGCACCTTTGCTGATCGTGTTTGCGGCCATGCCTTTGATCGTCATCGTTTCGCTGCTGGTCGTGGCCGTGATGATGACGCCGTCGATGCTCAACCTGGTCGCCGAGCGCCGTTTCCAGTCCCTGGAGCGGCGACACGGTGGGTCCGCCACTGCAGGTGCCTTTGCTTCGCTGGGGGCGACGCTGCTGGCGCTGGTCGCCTTGGTGCTGTCGATTCCGCTGTGGTTCGTCCCGCCGTTGGTGCTGATCCTGCCGCCCTTGATCTGGGGGTGGCTCACCTACAAGGTGATGACCTACGACGTGCTGGCCGAACACGCCACGAAAGAGGAGCGGCGCGAAATCATCAAGCGACATCGCAACACCTTGCTCGGCATGGGCGTTATGACCGGTTACCTGGGTGCGGCGCCTTCTCTGCTGTGGGCCTCCGGCGTGCTTTTTCTGGCGCTGGCGCCAGTGCTCGTGCCTGTGGCGATCTGGATCTATACGCTGGTGTTCGCATTCTCGGCGCTCTGGTTCTCGCATTACGCGTTGACGGCGTTGCAGTTGCTGCGAGCCGAGCGCGCAGCGATGCCGGTGCAGGCAACCCCAGCGGGCACCTCAACCCCCACCGACTCGGCAGCAACGGTCGGACTGTTGCCGCCTCCGCCGATCTGAACCTGACGCGATGGCATTCGGTCTGTTGATCGTGGGTGATGAGATCCTCTCGGGCAAGCGTGCCGACAAGCATGTGCCCAAGGTGATTGAACTCCTCGCGGCAAGGGGCCTGTCTCTCTCCTGGGTGCGCTATGTCGGTGACGATCCGGTGCGCATCACGGCCGATCTGAAAGATGCGTTCGCGAGCGGTGACATCGTTTTCTCATGTGGGGGCATCGGCGCGACACCCGATGACCACACTCGGCAATGCGCTGCAAAGGCTCGGGGTGTGCCGCTGGCGCTGCATCCAGACGCCCGCGACCTCATCATCGAGCGCATGCGAGACGTCGCTGCCGAGAAAGGCGTGCCTTTCGAGCCCGAGCGTGCGGACAACCAGCATCGCTTGAACATGGCGGTGTTTCCGCAGGGCGCGGGCATCATCCCCAACCCGTACAACAAGATCGCGGGGTTCTATCTGCACGCTCCAGCGCCCTCGAACGGGGCAGCAGCCGGTGCGGTGTACTTCGTTCCGGGTTTTCCGGTCATGGCTTGGCCCATGATCGAGTGGGTGCTGGACGAACATTGCGCGCATTTGCATCAGACGCAAATCCAGCGTGAGCAGTCGGTGATCGTGATGGGGGCGATGGAGGCGTCGCTGACGCCCCTCATGGAGCGTGTTGAGGCATATCACCCTGGGGTCAAGGTGTTCAGCCTGCCCAGTGTGGACCACCCAGAGTGGGGCGCGCACATCGAATTGGGGGTCAAAGGGAATGCTGCTGCTGTGCCGCTCGCCTACGGCACGCTGATGCAAGGCCTGCGCGACCACGCCGTAAAGTTGGGCCCTGAATTGGTGCGATAGAGCCTTGTGATTGACCCATATTGGGGCATTAATTGCGCATAAGGGGTGCATTTAAGAGCTGCAGCGGGGATCCGCGGGGCCGACAGCCGATGCAGTTTGGTGCATCGAGACCAGGAGCATCGATGGCCCCGGCAGCACGTCAACGCGGCCGATGGGCATGTTTTCTGCTATGTTCCTGAGCGCATTTTTGAGGCGGTTTTCCAGCGTCGCACCAATGTTCGAATCCTTCCCCCAACACACCCAAACAGCATCCCGCTAGGAGATTCCTGATGGCCAAGACCGTCGCCGACGTGATGAAGATGGTGAAAGAGAATGAAGTCAAGTTTGTCGACTTCCGTTTCACCGACACCCGCGGCAAAGAGCAGCACGTCACCGTGCCCGTGTCCCATTTCGACGAAGACAAATTCGTTTCAGGCCATGCATTCGACGGCTCGTCGATCGCTGGGTGGAAGGGCATCGAAGCCTCCGACATGCAATTGATGCCGGATTCCAACACCGCCAACATCGATCCCTTCTTCGAGGAATCGACGCTGATCCTGACCTGCGATGTCATCGATCCGTCGGACGGCAAGCCCTACGAGCGCGATCCGCGTTCGCTGGCCAAGCGTGCCGAGGCCTACATGAAGGCCTCCGGCCTGGGCGACACGGCCTACTTCGGTCCGGAGCCCGAGTTCTTCGTGTTCGACAGCGTACGCTGGGGCAACGACATGTCGGGTTGCTTCTCGAAGATCGATTCGGAAGAAGCGTCCTGGAATACGGGCCGCGAATACGAGCACGGCAACACGGGCCACCGGCCAGCCGTCAAGGGTGGCTACTTCCCGGTGCCGCCAGTCGACAGCTTCCAGGACATGCGCTCTGAAATGTGTCTGGTGCTTGAAGGCCTGGGTGTTCCGGTCGAAGTGCATCACCACGAAGTGGCCAATGCGGGCCAGATGGAGCTCGGCACCAAGTTCAGCACGCTGATCCAGCGTGCCGACTGGGTGCAACTCCAGAAATACGTGATCCAGAACGTCGCGCACAGCTACGGCAAGACCGCGACCTTCATGCCCAAGCCCATCGTGGGTGACAACGGCTCGGGCATGCACGTGCACCAGTCGGTGTGGAAGGACGGCAAGAACCTGTTCGCCGGCGACGGCTATGCAGGACTGAGCGAGTTCGCGCTGTACTACATCGGCGGCATCATCAAGCACGCCCGTGCTTTGAATGCGATCACCAACCCAGGAACCAACAGCTACAAGCGTCTCGTCCCCGGCTTCGAAGCGCCGGTCAAGCTGGCGTACTCGGCCAAGAACCGCTCGGCATCGATCCGGATCCCGTATGTGGCCAATCCGAAGGGTCGTCGTGTCGAGGCTCGCTTCCCCGATCCACTGATGAACCCCTACCTGGGTTTTGCTGCGCTGCTGATGGCTGGCCTCGATGGCGTCGAGAACAAGATCCACCCAGGCGAGGCTGCCACGAAGGACCTTTATCACCTGCCTCCGGAAGAGGACAAATTGGTGCCGACGGTCTGCCACAGCCTCGATCAAGCGCTTGAGTACCTCGACAAGGACCGCGCTTTCCTGACCAAGGGCGGGGTGTTCACCGATTCGTACATCGACGCGTACATCGACCTGAAGATGACCGAAGTGACCCGCTTCCGCATGGCCACCCATCCGGTCGAGTTCGACATGTACTACAGCCTCTGAGGTCTGTGCTGCATCACGAAGGGACGGCGAAAGCCGTCCCTTTTTCGTTGGACGGCGATTCCCGTTCGTGACCGACAATCCGAGCAGAATCGACCTCGTGCACGCACGAGCGTGCGTTGCGCGGTTGACGATCGACACGAGGGCATTCCCATGCGGTTTTTGCACACAGCGCAGCTCAGCAGATGGCGGCTGATGCTCGTCGGTACGCTGCTGCTGGCACCCCCGGCGCTCTGGCAAGTGGCTCAGGCCCAGGCGGAGGCGCCGGTCTACAAGTGCCCAGGCAACCCGGTCCTCTACACCGACGCCATCAGTGCAAAAGATGCCAAAGCCAAAGGTTGCAGCACGCTCGACGGCAATCCGATCACCGTCATCCCGGCACCCAAGCGCCCGACTGGGTCCACGAGTGCCAGCGCATCCGCGCCGCGTCCCCCCGAAAGTCGCATCGATCCGCAGGAGCAACGCGCCCGCGACAGCGATGCGCGTCGCATTCTGCAGGCGGAGCTGCAACGCGAGGAACAGCGACTGGCCGAGATGCAGGCCGAGTACAACAACGGTGAACCCGAACGTCAGGGCAACGAGCGCAACTATCAGAAGTACCTGGACCGAGTCAGCGAACTGAAAGCCGGGATTGCGCGCAAAGAAAATGACATCGCGGCTCTGAAGCGCGAGTTGGCCAAGGTACCTTGATCGGCATGACCCGACCGCATTTGGCGCCTTGCCCATGCACATGAGCATGGAAAGCGCTTCTTCCCCCTACGCCGCTTTCGACCACCTGACGACGATGGTCGCCGTGGTCAGGCCGGACGGGCACTGCGTCTTCGCCAATGCGTCCTTCGGTCATGTCCTCGGCTGGTCGAGTCGCAGCGTGTTGCGTGACTCGCTGTTCGACTGGTTTGTCGACGCTCAGCTCGTGCGCGACACCGTGGCGGCTCTGGCACGCAACGAGTTTTCTGCCAGCCGCTTCGAGGCGGCTCTGCGCAGGCCGGCGCTGGTGCCGGGCGAGCCACTGCCGGTGCACGTGATCGTCAACCAGATCGATGGCTCGAACGACATCCTGATCGAACTGGTCGAGATCGAGCAGCAGACACGCCAGGACCGGGAGGAGCGGGCGCTGGATCAGGCGCGTGCCAACAAGGAACTGATCCGCAACCTGGCCCACGAGATCAAGAACCCGCTCGGTGGCATCCGAGGTGCGGCGCAATTGCTGGAGATGGAAGTCGAGTCGCGCGCGTTGACGGAATACACCCAGGTCATCATCCAGGAAGCCGACCGGCTGCAAGCCCTGGTAGACCGGCTCTTGGCACCGCACCGCAAACCCCATGTGGTCAGCGACGTGAACATCCACGAGGTCTGCGAGCGTGTCCGTTCGCTGATACTCGCCGAATTCCCACGCGGATTGCAGGTCGAACGCGACTATGACGCCTCCATCCCGGACTTCCGCGGCGATCGTGAGCAGCTGATTCAGGCGGTGCTCAACATTGCCCACAACGCCGCGCAGGCACTGGCCGAGCAGATGGCCGGCGGTGATGCGCAGATCGTGTTGCGCACGCGCGTGGCTCGGCAGGTGACACTGGGAAAGCAACGCTACCGATTGGCACTGGAATTGCATATTCAGGACAACGGCCCAGGCATCGCGGAATCCATTCGCGACCGCATCTTCTTCCCGCTGGTGTCAGGGCGAGAAGGTGGCTCCGGGCTGGGATTGACGCTGGCACAGACATTCGTGCAACAGCACCAGGGAACGATCGAGTGCGAAAGCGAACCCGGAAGAACCAAGTTCAAGATCGTGATTCCGCTGCCCTGAGCTCTTGTCCGTGCACCGCAGCGCCCAGGTGCATTTCATCGAAGAGGCAGTGAATGAAACCCATCTGGATCGTTGACGACGACCAATCCATCCGCTTCGTGCTTGAGAAGGCACTGGCGCGTGAAGACCTCGCGGTTCGCAGCTTCACCAATCCGCGCGACGTGCTGACAGCGCTCGAAGACGATGTGCCGCAGGTGCTGGTGTCCGACATCCGCATGCCCGGGGGATCCGGCATCGAGCTGCTGACCAAGGTCAAGCAGAAGCATCCCGAGCTGCAGGTCATCATCATGACCGCGTACTCCGATCTGGACAGCGCAGTGAGCGCCTTCCAGGGCGGTGCTTTCGAGTACCTGCCCAAGCCTTTCGACGTGCCAAAGGCGGTCGAGCTCATCCGCCGCGCGCTCGACGAAAGCATGCGCGAGTCGGTGCGTGACGAACGCCTTGCCGAAATGCCCGAGATGCTCGGTCAGGCGCCGGCGATGCAGGATGTCTTCCGGGCCATCGGCCGCCTCAGCCAAAGCATCGTCACTGTGCTGATCACTGGTGAATCCGGGTCAGGCAAGGAACTGGTCGCGCAGGCGCTGCACAAGCACAGCCCGCGCGCCACCGGCCCCTTCGTCGCCATCAACACCGCAGCGATTCCGAAGGATCTGCTGGAGTCCGAACTATTCGGCCACGAGCGTGGAGCGTTCACCGGCGCGCAGACCACGCGCCGCGGTCGTTTCGAACAGGCCGATGGCGGCACCCTGTTCCTCGACGAAATCGGCGACATGCCGTTCGACTTGCAGACGCGCCTGCTGCGTGTGCTGAGCGATGGCCAGTTCTATCGCGTCGGTGGCCACAACCCGATGCGCAGCAACGTTCGTGTCATTGCTGCCACCCACCAGAATCTCGAAGACCGGGTCAAGCAGGGGGTGTTCCGTGAAGACTTGTTTCACCGACTGAACGTCATCCGACTGCGCTTGCCGGCGCTGCGCGAGCGACAGGAAGACGTGCCCGCGCTGGCGAAATTCTTCCTGCAGAAAAGCGCCAAGGAGTTGGGCGTGGAGGCCAAGCGGATCACCGAGGCTGCGTTGTCGCGGATGATGCAGTTCGATTTTCCGGGTAACGTCCGCCAGCTCGAGAACATCTGCCACTGGCTGACCGTGATGGCGCCGGCCCAGTCGATCGAGCCCAAGGATCTGCCGCCTGAGCTCCAGCCGTTGGTGCCACAGGCGGCATCCGCAGCGAGTCAGCCGGCGGTCGCGATGGCTACGACAGCGGCATTCGTGCCTGCACCGCCATTGCATGAAGCGGTTTCTGCCGCTGAACCCACGCGTGATGCCACGGACCTGGCTGTCTCGTCGCCTGATGCACACGCCGAGCCTGCGACCGGTGTGGATGCATCGTCGTCGCGGTGGCTCGTCGATCTGGAGCGCGAGTCGCGCAGCCTGCTGCTCGCTGGCGAGCCGCAGGTCTGGGACATCCTCACGCGCAAGTTCGAGGCGCAATTGATCCACACGGCGCTGGACCTGACCCGTGGTCGGCGCATCGAGGCGGCTCAAAAGCTCGGCATCGGCCGCAACACGATCACCCGCAAGATCCAGGAGCTGGGCCTCGACGATTGAGAGCAGGGCGTGGCGGAACGAATGATGGTATCGCCGTCCGATCAGGCAGCGACGCTCAGTTCGACCCACACCGGCGCGTGATCGCTGGGCCGCTCGTTCTTGCGCGGCAGCTTGTCGATGGCGCAGGCGGTGACGTGTGGCTTCAGTGCGTCGCTGACCAGAATGTGATCGATGCGCAGCCCTTGGTTCTTGCGGAAGGCCAGGTTGCGGTAGTCCCACCAGCTCCAGCTTTTCGGCGCCTGCTCGAACAGCCTGAAGGCGTCGTGCAGGCCCAGCGAAAGCAGCCGCTGGAAGTGCTCACGCTCTTCACGAGTGCACAGCACCTGGCCCGCCCATGCGATCGGGTCGTGCACATCCCGGTCTTCGGGTGCGATGTTGAAGTCACCGACCAGCACCAGCTTGGCGTGCGCCTGCAGCTCCTGTTGCAGCCACGCATGCAACCCGGCCAGCCACGCCATCTTGTACTGAAACTTGTCGCTGTCTGGCGCCTGCCCGTTCGGGATGTAGACACCGATCAGCCGCACGTCGCGCAGCGTGGCGGTGATCACGCGGGCCTGTTCATCCGCATGGCCAGGGATGTTCTTCACCACCGCCTCCACCGGTTCGCGCGTTAGCAGCGCGACACCGTTGTAGGTTTTCTGACCGAACCACTGTGATTGGTAGCCGATGTCTGCGAGCGCAGCGTGTGGGAACTTGTCATCGGTGAGTTTGGTTTCCTGGAGGCACAGCGCATCGGGCTGATGCTCGACAAGCCAGTCCAACACCTGCGGCAGGCGCACAGCGAGGGAGTTGACGTTCCAGGTGGCGAGTTTCATTATACGTGTTTAACTTTGATTTTATTGTGTTTTTTGTTATGAGATTCAGGTAGTACCCCTAAACGTACCCCCGTCGTATGAGGATCACGTGGGACGAAGCAGGCGCCCATCGTTGAGCTGCTGCTCCGCGGTCTGAAGGCGCTGCAACATGGCATCGAACTCGATTGGAACGCCCATGAACATCGAAGCCATCGTCGCATAGTCCCTCGCCAATGCAGCGTGGCGCGCGGGCGGCGGAACGAGCTTGAACGTCCCTGGCCTAGCGGTCTCGTAATGGGTCCAGCCTGACGAGAAGAAGCGGCTCTTATGGCGCACCACGTCTTCAAGCAGATCGAGCCTGGCGAGCGCATCGGCGCGGCTCGGGTGGCGCCACAGCGCCTCGAAGTCTGCGTAGTGGCGGGCGAAGCGGTCGCGGATCGGCAGTTCCGGCGGCCGATGGTGTTCGGCGTGCAGGATCGTGGCCTTCTCCCAGAACGTGCGCGTGATTTCCAGCGCCACCACGTTCGCTTGCAGGTCGTCGTAGGCGCTCGCCAGATCGACGCCCGGTGTCTGGGCCAGCAGTGCGACGATGCCGTGCGTTCCGGTGGGCTGCTGATCGGTCAGGGCGCCGAACTCCAGCTTCACCTGCTTGGCGATGTAGCCGCCGGCCTGCGCCAGCGCGGACGGGTACGTGAACAGCAGGTTCGGCGTTCCGGCCAGCGCATCGATCTCGTAGCGCAGCCAACTGTCCGTCTGTCGCGGGACACCGAGCCTCGCCGCGATGGCAGCCTCGAGTGCCGGCCGAAAGCGCTCCGAAACGCTTCGCTCGCACTCGGCTTCGAGCGCTTGCACGCGCTTGCGGCGCTGACTCGCCGAAGGCGCTTCGTCGAGTTCTGCCGCCGTGAAGCCGAGCGCTTGCGGTGAGACCGCCAGGTCGATGTCTTCGGAGAATCGCTGAATCGCGCCGAACACCTTCGAGAGCGACGTGCCGCCTTTGAACACGACATGAGGCGCCACGGCCTCGACCTCGAAGATGCGACCGAGCGTCCAGCAGACCCAGAAGTCTTTCTCGACGATCAACGGCACCAGCCCCAGGCGGCCGGCTGCCTCGTTGACGATCAGCGCTCGTTCCGCAGGTGGCAGGGTGGCGAAGGGGTTCATCGCGCGAGCGTCGTCAGGCGGTTTGCTTGCGCCGCGGCAGCGCCTTCGCCGCCGTTTTGGATCGAGGTTCGGAAGTCGCGATGAAACGAAGGTGCGGGTGCATCCAGGCCGGTGCCAGCGGTAGATCTTTGAGCAAGCCTGCGCGATCCTTCGCCGACAGCGTCTCGCGCAGATGCGCGACCCTGGCCTCGTTGACGTTGGCTTTGCCCACGCTGCGCAGCGCCGCGAAGACGAGGTTGCTCATCGGGCTTGCGGTTCGCACCTGGCGTGGCGGGCGATGCTTGAGTTGAATCGTCTGCGAGCCGACCTTCACGGTTCGGCTTGGTCCATCGGTTTCGTAGATGACGCGCACGGGCACCTGCTCCGACAGGCTGAGCAGGTTGGCGGCCATCGCCTGTGCCGGCTGCACCACGGCACCGTCACGGCGCGACAGCGCCTGCACGATCTCGTCAGTGCTGGGGTGAAGTTCGCCGAACAGGGGATGCTGGCGAGGAGCGGTGTAGAGGCCGCGTGCCAGGCGACGCAAGGCACCGCTGCGGACCAGGCGCATCAACGCCATGCCCACGCTGTGGGGCGAACCGAGGTCGAGGAAGTCGAAAGGCGTGTGCACGCGCCCCGGGTTGGTTTTGCTGGCGGCGGTGATGCGTCGGCCGATCTCCTGCGCGATGCTGGGCGCCTGGGGGGGTGCGACCGCTTGCCGCGACGAAGGGCGCGGCCTCGTTGCGGTGGGCTTGGCTTTGCTGGGGGTCGCCTTGATCAGGCGTTGAGTGACCATGGCTGAGTGTGCGCTCTAGGCGTTAAAAATACAACCAGCTTCTTTTAACGAAATGACATCTGGCCTGTCCGAGAAATCGGATTCGCTTCGCACGAGGCGCCAACTGGGGACCCCCGCGCTCCACTCCCGACGATTGCGAGCAACAGCGACAGTCGAAACGACTTGTCTTGCGCCGGTGGACGTGTTGGCACGACTTGGGCTCTACCAAGACTTCAAGGGATCGACAGACCGGGTAGCGCACGCACGGCAGGGCTCTTCTCGCCGCGCCAGTCGGTCGGCACCATGCCATCGTGCTCAAGCTCTGGAACAAAGCCAAGGACGTGCAGCTCGACTTGCTCGATGCAGCACCCGCGCCGGTCACGCCGACCGCCGATGCGAAGCCGCCGATCACGACGACCCCGCGATTCGTCCCGTCGCCGCCGCAGTTGCTGCCGCTCGCGACCCTCTGCGAAGACCCGGCCAACCCGCGCACCGAGTTCCCCGATGCCGATCTGGATGAACTGGCCGAGGACATCCGCCGGCACGGCATCCTGCAGCCGATCGTCGTTCATCCGGCCGACGAGCAAGGGCAGTACCGCATCCACTTCGGTGCGAAGCGGTGGCGTGCGGCGCAACGTGCAGGGCTGACCGAAGTCCCGGTGGTCGTCCGCGACACGCCGACCGACCCCTACACCCAGGTCGCCGAAAACCAGAAGCGCCACGGCCTCACGCCGCTCGACCTTGCGCACTTCATCAAAGGCCGAGTCGATGCCGGCGCGTCGAACGCTGAGATCGCCAAACGGCTCGGCATGAACCTGACGACGGTGGCGCATCACCTCGCGCTGCTGGAGCTGCCGCCCGAACTGGACGAGGCCTTGAAGTCGGGCCGCTGCACGTCGCCGCGCACGCTGCACGAACTCAGCCGGATACACGACCACAACCCAAAGCAAGTTCAAGAGCTGCTGGCTGGCGGCTCCGACATCACTCGGACCACGGTGTCAGCGCTGCGTGCTGCCGGCGACGACGGCGCCTCCGGCGCAGAAGCATCGTCACCCGCCGACAAGCTGATCGCCCAGGCCCACGCGGCCTGCGACCGTCTGGAGCGCGCGATCCGCCGCATCCGGCCAGGGAGCATCTACAAGGTCGCGTTGCCCGAGCTGATCACCCTGCGCATCCGGGTCGAAGAGCTCCCAAAGCACTGGCCGCAAGGGTCTGACCGTCAGACCCCCTGACGCGCCATTCGCCAAGTCCGAAGAGAAGACGATGAAGGAGGCATTGAGAGATGGATGGCAGGATAGGCGGCCCGCCAGTGAATGGATGCCATGCGGCATCCGGCGCGAGGTTCGACGTGGCGAGCCCGTCGCGTGATCGTGTGACGATCGACTTGCGCGGCATCGGCGATGCCGTGCGCGCCTCCGCCGCCGTTCGTGGCATGGGCGTCGCGCAGCTCGTCCGCCGCGCCCTCGTAATGAGTCTCGACCTGCGCGCGACGGCGACTGTAGCGCCGGTGAACCCGGGGTCTGACGGTCAGACCCCAGACCAGGCCCCAGCCCGAGAGACCGCCAAGCTCACGCTGCGCCTGTCCCAGGCGCACGCCGACGCGCTGATGTTGAACGCGGCCGCCCTCGGTCTTTCCTACGGCGACTACGTTGGGCGTCTCGTGGCCGGCAGCCGTCTGCCGCAGCCCGTTGCCGAGCGCCAGGCCTACCGCGCGGCCCTGCTCGCGTCCAACGACCGCATGGCCGCGCTGTCGACCGATCTCGTGGCGCTCGTCACCCTGCTGCGCCAGGCGAAGGTGGAGCAGGCCAGGCCTTACCGGGATCGCCTTGAAACGGCCGACGCCGAGATCCGCCGCCACCTCGATCGGGCCTCAGCGCTGATCGACCGCCTGTGAAGGAGAACTGCCATGCCCAGCACCACCGACGGTCTGCTCGTGCAATGGGGCGACCGACTGTTCTACCCGTCGAACCGGATGACCGCGTCCCGCACGCCTGTGCTGACGGAGGCAGCCATTCGGCAGCGCGCCCAAGCCTTGCGGCATCGCATCCGCGCGACCGTCGCGCGCCGCGCGCCGCAAGTGATGGTCAAAGTCACCGGCGGCGGGCGTGGCATGGGCGCCATCGCAGCGCACCTGCGCTACATCGCAAAGGCCGGGCGACTGCCCATTGAGGACGACCGCGGTACCGTGCGCGAGGGCAAAGAGGCGTTGCGCGCGATTGCCGATCAATGGCGATTGGGCGGCACCCGCATCCCGGAGGTCAGCGAGCGCCGAGAGGCCTTCAACATCATGCTGTCCATGCCGGCCGGCACCGATGCCCTTGCGCTGCGGCACGCGGCGCGCGAGTTCGCGAAGGCCGAACTGGCGAACCACCGCTACGTGATGGTCCAGCACACGCACCAGGCCAACCCGCATGTGCACATCAGCGTGCGCGCAGAGGGGCGCGACGGCTCGCGTCTGAACCCGCGCAAGGAAGACTTGCGCCGGTGGCGCGAAGCCTTCGCTGAGCGGCTGCGGGGTTTGGGAATCGAGGCCGAGGCGTCTTCGCAGGCGGTGCGAGGTTCGCGGCACCACGATGAAAGGGTGTGGTCAAAAAAAAGGATGCAGGGCAGGGGCTCGGCGGCCGTCGACAAGCAGAAGCCGCCCCGTATGTCGCCAAGCCACCGACGCGCTGGCGAGGCCTGGGTTCGGATTGCGCAGACTCTGGCAGCGTCATCGGAGCCGGGAGATCGCGAACTCAGCAACGCGATCGTGCGCTACGTGCGCGACATGCCAGTCATGCGCGACGCGCTTGCACGCGCGGCTGCGCAGCGGGAGCTTCCCGGCATGACGCGCTCGCAGACCATCCAAGTGACACCGACGAGGCGCGGGCCAGAGATGGAGCGGTGAGCCAGACCGACGAGGGGTGTCCTCGCCGCCGGACGGGCTCGGGGGCTGGCCGCTGAAGAGCCGCCAGCCGAGCCCGTCAGCGTATGTGCGATGCGAGCCGCGTCAAGGGTTCGCTGCGCCCGGCTAAGCCCGCCCTTGACCCGCCTCGCCTCGTCTCGCGTGGCGGTCAGTGCGAGCCGGCGCCGCGCGACTCGCACCAGCGGTCCAGATCGGACCAGCGCCAGGCGACAGCGCGTGGCCCGAGGTGTACCGGTGCAGGGAAGGAGCCGCTCGCGACGAGCCGGTAGATCGTCGAACGGCCAAGGCCGGTTGCCTCCATCACGGTGGGCAAACGGGCGAACAGCCGCGGCGGATTCGATCGGGGCGCGATGGCAGTCTCAGTGCTCTTCATGCCGGACTCCGAAGTCGTGCTCAAGCGTAGGTCGGGACGTTGGTCGATTGGAGCAACTATGCGATCGAAAGAGCGCCGGTCGATCGACGACTTTGGGGCCGAAATCATCGCGTCGCCCGGGCACGGGGTACTCGTCGAACCTCTGCCCGAATCGTTTGTCGGCGGCATGTCGACTCCGTGGGCAGCGCCAAGTCAATGCTATTCTCCAGCGGATGCACACACAAACGCGGGGCTCCCATGCTGCGGTTTGATGAGACCAAGTCCGCGACGCTGAATCTCCGCGTCTCGCCCATGTTCAAGAAGGCGGTGAAGCTCATTGCGGAGCGCGAGAGCCGCAGCGTGCCTAACGCGTTGGAGTGGCTTGTCATCGACTACTTCGAGAAGACCGGCCTCTCCGAGGCGGACATCCGTAAGGCCACCACGAAGGGAAGAAGTGAGGTGGCCCATGCTCGTCGCTAGCGAGCCGGTGTCGGGGGTCAGGGCGGCACGTCCGGGTATGGCGGTCACGGCCAAGAAGCTTGCGCCGGAGCCGAAGGCGGCCGAGATCGTTAAGGCGCCGCGAGCAGCGACCGAGACACTTGCACTCGCTCACTCGCTCTGGCAGGGCGATGCTCTTGCGTACTTGAAGGCCCTCCCCAACGAGCCGACCTTCGACCTAGTTATCACCTCGCCACCCTACAACATTGGCAAAGAGTACGAGACCCGCAAGAAGCTCAGCGCGTACCTGCAAGCGCAGCGCCTCATCATCGAAGAGATCGTGCCCCGCTTGAAGGCCGGAGGCAGCCTCTGCTGGCAGGTTGGCAGCTTTGTGCAGGCTAACGAGGTCTTCCCGCTCGACATTGAGTTCGCGCCGATCTTTCGCG
>LNEY01000013.1 GCA_001464195.1 Burkholderiales bacterium Ga0077547 | reverse complement strand
GACGGCCCGAACCAGATCAGCCGCGACGACGGCAAGCGCCGCATCGTGCTGTCGGCAAATGCTTCGGGACGCGCGTTGTCGGAGATCGTCGCCGACATCCGCAAGGTCGTGGCCGAGACGAAGCTGCCCGAGGGCTACTTCATCACCCTGGGTGGGCAGTTCCAGGCGCAGGAGGAGGCCTCGCGCCTGGTCGGCCTGCTGTCCATCGTGTCGCTGACGCTGATGTTCGTGGTGCTCTACAGCCGCTACAAATCGGCCGCGCTATCGGCACTCATCATGGTCAACATCCCGCTCGCGCTGGTCGGCGCGGTGATCGGCCTGTGGCTGTCAGGCCAGCCGCTGTCGGTGGCCGCACTCGTCGGCTTCATCACGCTGGCCGGCATCTCGGTGCGCAACGGCATCCTCAAGGTCAGCCACTACATCAACCTGATGCGCTTCGAGGGCGAGGCTTTCGACCAGAAGATGATCCTGCGCGGCTCGCTGGAACGGCTGAGCCCGGTGCTGATGACAGCGTTGGTCACGGCCTTTGCACTGGCCCCGCTGCTGTTCGAGGCCGAGCAGCCCGGCACCGAGGTGCTGCACCCGGTGGCGGTGGTCATTTTTTCGGGCCTGATCAGCTCGACCCTGCTCGACACCTTCCTCACGCCGGCCCTGTTCTGGCGCTTTGGTCGCAAGCCAGCCCAAGCGTTGATGAATGACAGCAACACCGAGGCCTTGTGACACCCGCAGGCCAGGCCGCCACGCCGTCAGGCTTTGGCGCTCGGGCGGTCGCTGACCTCCTTCCACCAACGCTTCAGATTCAGGCAGTCATCTGGAATGCTCATCGACACCCAGCCTGCGAACTCGATGCTGCAGTACAGCGTGCAGTCGGCCTGCGTGAACACGTCGGCGGCGATGAAACGACTCTGGCCCAATCGCGCGTCGAATCGCCGAAAGAACTTCTCCAGGCTGGCGCGACCGCGCTCCACGAGTTGAGGCAGTTGCGGCACCGGCGTGGCGAAGCCCGCCAGGCCGCGGTCCTTGAAGTGCGGGTCGCTGTTGCGAAACATCTCGGCCACGGCCGTCATGCCCTGGTCGAAGGCTTGCCGATCCCACATGTCGACGATGGCACGCTCGTATGCATCTCTCCCCAGCATCGGCGGGTTCGGATACAGCTCCTCGAGGTAGCGGCAGATGGAGGTCGATTCGCCGATCTGGCGGCCATCGTCGAGCTCGAGCATGGGCACCATGGCCTGCGGGTACTTGGCCTTGTACTCGGGGGTGAGCACAAAGCCATCGCCGACGACCTGCACGATTTCAATCTGCAGGCCTTTCTCCACCAAAAACATCCGCAGGCGCTTGGGGTTGGGCGCAGCCGCCCAGTCATAGATCTTCATTCTTGTCTCCAATGGTTGTTCACGATAACGAAGGGGGCGTTCTGCATCCAGAATCGCGGGCGACGCGTAAGTGTGATGCGCAGATTCGTCACGACCGCTGCGCGTAGGTGGAATCACTAGGTTCGGGAACTGAATCAACAACGAACGACCCTAGGTCTTCGGGAGCGAACCAAATTTCACGGGTTTTTCATTCAACCCCGAGCGATTGCTGTTTCGTTTAACCCGGCAATTTTGATCAAAGGAGCAAGCAAGATGGAAATCGAAACGAGTGGAGTTGATCGTCGCAGCGTACTGCAAGGCGGTCTGGGTGGCGCGGTGGCACTGGCAACGGGGCTTGGCGCGACATCTGCGCAAGCCAAGGCGCTGGAAGCCGGGTTTGTGATCAACAAGGACAACTACGACAGCATCAAGAACGACACCTTTGAGGGCAAGACCATTGCCAGCATGGTGCCGGAGAAGCTGGAGTGGATGATCCGCAACTACAACCTGACGATCAAGCTGGCCAACTCGAAGAAAATCGAGATGGACCCGAAGTACGTCGAGTGGTCACGCAAGAACATCGACACCGTCAAGTTCAACCCAGCTGACCGCACGGTCTCTGGTTGGCAAGCGGGCATGCTGTTCCCGGCCGACAAGATCGATCCGAAGGACCCGAACGCGGGCGACAAGATCATCTGGAACCTGCGTGCTGCGACCTACGGCGCGACGATGGACCTGCGCGACATCGCCTGGGCCTTCCTGGACGCCAAGACCGGCTACGAGCGCG
>LNEY01000012.1 GCA_001464195.1 Burkholderiales bacterium Ga0077547 | reverse complement strand
CTGATCCTTGACAACCTGATCTCAGAGCTCCGTCCCGCCTCGCGCCGACCCGATCTGACGCCTGTGTTCAGCTTCAATGCCGACGGCCTGTGGCAAGGAACGGGCGCGCAATCGGCCGGTGATCCGCTGGCGCGGCTGTCGCGCTGGCGCGACGCACTGGCCAAGGCCAGGGCGGAAGGGTTTCCGCCATGAGCGCGCATCGCCAATTCATCGATTACAAGGAGCGATCATGTCGCTGATCCGTCAAGTCTGGCTGCTGCTGCTGGCCACCGTGCTGCTGGCCTTTGTGGGGAGCATCGGGGTGGCCACCGGCTCGGCGCGCGACCTGTTGCAAACGCAGCTCAGGCAGAAGAACAGCGACAACGCCGCCTCGCTGGCGCTGGCACTGTCGCAACAGCAGGGCAATGCGGAGTTGATGTCATTGCTGATGGCCGCCCAGTTCGACACGGGAGCTTTGGTCACCTGACGGCAAGCTGGTGTTCAGCCGAGACGCAGAGCCGCCCGCCAGTTCGGCACCCCTGTGGTTCGTGTCTGCGGTGCCCATCGTTTCTCCGCCCGGTACCGCACAGGTGTCGGATGGCTGGCGCGCGCTTGGCCAGGTGCTGGTGGAGAGCCAGGTGTCGTATGCGCACGATGCGTTGTGGTCCAGCACCCTGCGCACTGCACTGGCCATGGCGTTGGTCGGATTGCTGGCCGCGGGCCTGGGGTGGGCGGTGGTGCGGCGCATCAGCCAGCCGCTGGACCAGGCGGTGGCACAGGCTCGTTCGCTCGAAAAGGGCGAGTTCGTCACGGTGTCGGAGCCACGGTTGCCGGAACTTCAGCGCCTGACCCGCGCGATGAACTCACTGGTCGACCGGCTGCGCATGACGACGCGGGCCCAGGCGGCACAGCTCGATGCTTTGCACCGCCAGGTCAATGGCGATGCACTGACGGGCTTGTCCAACCGCAGCCACTTCCTGTTCCAGCTGGCCGCCGCTCTGGAGCGGGAAGACGGCCCGGCCGAGGGCGGTCTGGTGCTGCTGCGGGTGATGGATCTCGCTGCGCTGAATCGACAGTTCGGCCATGCAGCCACTGACCGCATGCTGGTGACGATTGCGCAATCGCTCCAACCCTATGCTGACGAGGTCAAGGGCTGCTTCCTCGGGCGTCTGAACGGCTCGGATTTCGCCTTGTGCCTGCCAGCCTCAGGGGTGGTCCAGGAAACAGCGCAGACCCTGGCGCAGGCGCTTCAGTTGGTGCTGCCCACCTTGGGCAGCGGCGCGGCGGTGTGCATCGGTGCGGTCGAGGTGCATCGCGGCATGCAGGCCGGTCAGGTGATGAGTTCCGCCGACGCGGCACTGGCCCGCGCGGAGAGCCGCGGCGCCTTTGCCGTCGAGTTCGGTCCCCATCCGCCGGGTGCGCTGGCTGTGCTGGGTGAAGGCGCCTGGCGTCAGCGCATCGAGCACGCGCTGAGTCGAGTCGAGCGGGTGTGGTTGATGGAGTTCCCGGTGCTCGATGCGCAACGGCGATTGCTGCATCTCGAATGCCCGCTTCGACTGCAACTCGAAACGGAGGGCACCTTCGAACCTGCGGCGCGCTGGTTGCCCCTGGCCTTGCGCAGCCGACTCACCAGTGCGGTCGATGAACGTGCGCTGACTTTGGCGCTCCATGCGGCCGATCACGACGGGCGACCGCGCTGCGTCAACTTGTCACCAGCCTCGCTGCTGGACAGCGGATTCGCCGCCCGCGTGCGTGCGCTGTTGTGGGCGAAGCCGCAGGTGGCGCGACTGATCTCGCTGGAGGTCGCCGAGACCGCCGCAGTGGAGCATTTCGAGCTGCTGCGCGAACTCGGCCGGCAGCTGCGCTCGACAGGCGCGCGCTTCGGCATCGAGCATGCCGGTGAGCGCTTGGGGCATATCCCGCGGCTCTTCGAGGCCGGGCTCGACTACCTCAAGCTCGATGCCTCCGTGATTGCCGGGGTGGGCCGCGACGAGCACCGCGCACTGTTCGTGCGCAGCACCGTCGGCCTGCTGCATGGCCTGGGCATCCAGGTCTATGCCGAGGGCGTTGCCGACAGCATCGATGCCGCACGCCTGTGGGACTGTGGCATCGACGGCGCCACCGGGCCCTGGATCAGCTCCTTGGATGTCGCGCCGTGAGGCGCGCTGTCTTCAGTCTGTGACCAGCTTGCCGCGTTGCAGAAGGTCGTTGATGACCTGCTGATCGCTGGTGAAACTGCCCACCAGATTCATCCCGGTCAGCGTGATCACCTGATCGACAGCGGCCGGGGTGTAGCTGCTGGCGAAGCCACCGGTCGAACTGATCTCGACGACGGTGTTGCCGCCGACCGACGAGAAGTGCAGGTAGTTGGCGAGGTTGCCTTCGTTCGATGTGATTGTCAGCGCGTTGTTCAACCCGATGGAGGCTGGCAATGCGACGGTGTTGGCGGCATGCGATTCGCCGACCAGCAGATCGCGCAGGTCGAGCACGTCGCCACCATGTGGGGTGTTGTCGAAGTCGGTGATGACATCGCGTGCGGGCGTACCGGCCGCACCCGCGTCGCCCAGCGACCAGCGGAAGACGTCGTGACCCGCACCACCGGTCAGCTGGTCATGGCCAGCACCGCCGCGGATGAGGTCGTCGCCGGCCCCGCCGTTCAGGGCGTCTCTGCCCTGGCCGCCGGTCAAGATGTCGCGCCCGGCGCTGCCAGTGAGCGAGTCGTCGCCATCGCCGCCGTCGAGCAGTGAGCCGGTACGCACCAGATAGCTGCCCGGCGTCGACCCGGCCACGAGATCCTGCAGGTCTGAGAGCACCGGTGCGTTCTCGTCACTGAACAGCGGCAGGTTCTGCGACCCCAGCACCCGGTAGGCCGAGTCGGCCGTGCCACTCAGCTTGAACTCGACGCGCAGTACCGCATTGCCCCCTTGCTCCCAGTACAGCAGTTCCAGCGGGGTCAAGCCTCCGTCTATCGGCACCCCGCGGTAGACCCGCGTGGTGGGCGACTGAATGTCGTCAAATGCCGCCACCGTCTGGTTGTCCAGGCGCAGTCGGAAACCGTCGTCGGCGTAGACGCGGATGTCGTACAGGCCGGCAGCCAGGTACGCCTGGCCGGTCAAGCGTATCGCCACATCGCTGGTGCGTCCCAGACCACTGGTCGGGCCACCACCGGTCAGGTCGTTGTCGCCCGTGCCGCGTCCTACCGTGATCGTGCCGGCGTCGCCGCCGCCACTGCGATTGAGGAACTTGAACAACTGGCTGTTGTCGTTGGTCAGGCCCGCGGTCGAGCCGCCTGCGACTATGTTGGGGTTGGTGCCCAAGGTGCCGGTGACACTGGGCGACGTGCCGTAGTCGATGGAGCGCGCGGTGAAGCGCGCATCGGCCGCATCTGCAGCCGCCGCGGTTGAGCTGCCGACGATGCCGGGTGTGCCGGGGGCTGCGAATGCCGCGTTCCGACCATTGACGATCGACGTGACATCGGCGGCGCGATCGAGATTGCCGTACACGCCGTCATCGGCGTGTCGGCGGTTCGGGCTGGTGGGCCCGGGATTGAAATCGTTGTAACCGTAGTACTCGCCGTTGAGACCGAGCGGTGAGGCCAAGGCCGTCGTTGTCGGCGGTGCTGCGCTCAGCATGTCGGCGGCCCCGCTGACGTGCAAGGTCAGTGCCGCAGTCGCCAACCCGCCGCGCCCGTCAGACACCTGGTAGGTGAAGACCTCATCCACGCGGGCCCCCGTGGCCACGGCATCCGCCCGGCTGGCGGTGTAGGTGTAGCTGCCATCGTCGCGCAGCAGTAGATCGCCGTAAGTGCCCGCGATGGTCACGCCACCGGCGGTCACGACCGTCGATGGGGCACCAGCACCGGCCGAGACCAAGGTCACGGTCAGCACATCGCCATCGACATCGGTGTCGCGACCCGCGGATACCGATGTCGACTGGATCACGCCCTCGGCCGTGGTCACGGACAGCGTTTGTGCCGCCGTCACGTTGCCCTCGTCGTTGCGTGCCACAGGGGCGTCATTGACCGGGTTGATGGTGGTGTTGACGGCCACCGTCGCAGCCGAATAGACGGTGCTGCCGCCCGTGCCGCCGCTCAGATCGACCGTTGTGCCGCTGACGATGGGCGCTCCGCCCGACTCGATCAGGTGGGCGGCCAGAGGGGTGGCGTCGCCGTTGTAGTTGGTCGCTGGCAAGAAGCGCAACAAGTCCGTGGTGGCCAAGGTCACGGCAGAGGCTGCACTGCTGGCGGGCAGCGCCAACCAGGTCGTGCCGCCGTCGGTGGAGTACTGCCAGGCGCCCTTGCTGCTGTCGATGGCATGGGCGCTGATGGCGATGCCTGCCAGGGTGTTGGCGCTGGAGCCACCACTGACCTGGTCGGTGGCGTCGCTGAAGCGGGCCGCGAACAGGCTGTCGACGCTGGCGCCCGGTGGGTTGGCAGCGTCCTCGTTGATGGCGGCCAGGGTGGCCGTACCGCTGGCGACCGGCGCGTCGTTGACTGCACCGACCGCGATCGACAGGCGGTTCGGCGTGGTGTCGAACGCTCCTGCGCTGTCTTGCACGCTGAAGTCGAATCCCGCATAGGCATTGCCATTGGCATGGGGCGCAGGCGTGAACACGAGGTTGCCGAGATTGGCGACGGCAATGACCTGGCCTGCGGTCACGGCCACGCCATTCAGCGCCAGCGAGCCCGCGGCAGGCAGTGAATCGATGCGCACCTGGGCGAAGCCCTGACCCGCGTCGGCATCCGAGTAACCGAAATCAGCGGCGCTGAAGCTGCGTGAGCTGTCCTCGGCCAGCGAGACGGTGGCGTCGCTGCCAGCGGGCGGCGTATTCGTGCCGACATTGACCGTGAGCGTCGCATTCGAGAAGCCGCCCTGACCGTCGCTGACGGTGTAGTTGATCGACACCGGCCCGCTGACATTGCTCGCAGGCGTGAAGGCCAGCGTACCGTTCGGGTTGATCGAGACGCTGCCGAGCGCCGGATTGACCAGACTGGCCACCGTGACGCTCAGCGTGCCGCCATCCAGGTCGCGGTCGTTGCCCAACACATCGATGCTGGCAAGCGGTGTGTTGATCGGCGTCGACGCACTGTCGTTCAAGGCGATCGGTGCATCGTTGGTGCCGGTGATGGTCACCGTGACCACTTGCGCAGTGCCATCGATCGAGGTGACGGTGAAGGTCTCGTCGGGCAGCGACTGTCCGGCGCCGAGGGCTTGCACGGCGGGATCGGCGGTCCAGACACCGGCAGCGTCGATGCTGAACGTGCCGTGGGCGCCTGCGACATTGGCGAGCGGGTTGAATGCGGCTTCGCCGGCGTCGGGGTCGGTGATGGTGATGGTGAGCGTGCCACCGGTGGACACGGTGGTGTCTTCGATGGTTGCGCCGCTGGCTGCGCCGCCAATCACGGCTGCATCGGCCACGGCAGCCACCGAGATGGGCACACTCGCTGGCGGCGACACCGCACCTTCGTTGTCGGTGGCGGTGAAATCGAATGCGGTGGTCCCATTGAAATCTCAACGTGGCGGCACCTGCGGTGGCAGGAATGCTCTGGCCAGCTGTCACTGCCACACCGCCAAAGAGCAGCACGCCGTTGGCGGGCAGAGCGCTGATCGTGAAGCTGACGACGCTGCCGTCGATGTCGTTGCCACCCAGCAGCACCGGGATGCCAACGGCGTCTTCGCTGCCGCTGGCCGGGGTGACGACCGCCACAGGCGCTTCGTTGGCGCCGTTGACCGTGACCGTCACAGTGCTGGTGGTGCCGTCGGCCGCAGTGACGGTGAAGCTCTCGACGGGCTGTTGCGCACTGGTCAACGCCTGCACGTTGGCATCGGCATTGCGCAGCGTGTAAGTCCATCCGCCGGTCGCATCGATGCTGAAGTCACCGTAAGTGCCTGCCGCAGTGGCCGCCACGAAGCCTGTGGGGCTGTCCACATCGCTCACCGTCAACGTACCGCTGGCGACCGGCACGCCGTCTTCGGTGACGCTGCCGGTGGCGACGCCGCCAATGACCGCAGCGTCATCGGCCCCGATCACGGTGATGACGAGATTGGCAACGGAGGTGGCGCCCTGGTCGTCGGTGACGGTGTAGGGGATGGTGAGCACCTGCTGCTGCCCGGCGGCCAGGGATTGGTAGGCGGCATTGGACGCATCGAACGTGTAGCTTCCATTCGGATTGAAAGTCAGCCCGGGCGGAGGTGCGGCATTCAGGCTGAAGCTCAGCACCGCGTTGGCATCGACGTCGGTGGCGACGACCGAGCCGGACACCAGAGGTGCATCCTCGGCCACGCTGAAGTTGGCCGACTCGGCGACCGGCGCATCGTTGGTTCCGGTGATGGTCACCGTGACCACTTGCGCAGTGCCATCGATCGAGGTGACGGTGAAGGTCTCGTCGGGCAGCGACTGTCCGGCGCCGAGGGCCTGCACGGCGGGATCGGGTCCAGACACCGGCAGCGTCGATGCTGAACGTGCCGTGGGCGCCTGCGACATTGGCGAGCGGGTTGAATGCGGCTTCGCCGGCGTCGGGGTCGGTGACGGTGAGCGTGCCACCGGTGGACACGGTGGTGTCTTCGATGGTTGCGCCGCTGGCTGCGCCGCCAATCACGGCTGAATCGGCCACCGGCGTGACATCGATCGTGATCTGGTTGGGTACGGTGTCGAAGGCACCAGCACTGTCCTGCACGCTGAAGCCGAAGCTCGCATAGCCGCTGCCATGGGCATTCGGCGCCGGTGCGTAGACCAGGTTGCCCAGATCGGCCACTCCGATGACCTGACCCGCCACGACGTTCACGCCGGAGAGCGTGAGGGTGCCGGCGGCGGGCAGCACATCGATGCGCACATTGGCGAAGCTCTGCCCTGCGTCGGCGTCCGAGAAGCCGAAGTCGGTCGCGCTGAAGCTGCGGCTGCCGTCCTCGGAGATCACGACGAGTGCGTTCGTGCCCGTGGGTGGTGTGTTCGGTCCGACATTGACGGTGACCGTCGCAGTGGCGAAGCCGCCTTGACCATCACTGACCGTATAGCTCACCAAAACCGGTCCGCTGAGGTTGCCCACAGGCGTGAAGGCCAGCGTGCCGTCCGGGTTGACGGAGACCGAGCCACGCGCTGGGTCGACCGAGGCTGATGTGACGGTCAGCGTGTCGCCATCGACGTCACTGTCATTGCCCAGCACGGAAATCGTGGTGCTGGTGTTGATGGGCGTCGCGGCGATGTCGTCCACAGCCACGGGCGCATCGTTGACCGGCGCCACGGTGATGGGGGCGCTGACCGATGGCGACACCGCACCTTCGTTGTCGGTGGCGGTGAAATCGAATGCGGTGGTCCCTCAACGTGGCGGCACCTGCGGTGGCAGGAATGCTCTGGCCAGCTGTCACTGCCACACCGCCAAAGAGCAGCACGCCGTTGGCGGGCAGAGCGCTGATGGTGAAGCTGACGACGCTGCCGTCGATATCGCTACCGCCGAGCAGCACAGGGATGCCGGCAGCGTCTTCGTCGCCGTTGGCAGGGGTCGCCAGGGCAACGGGCGCGTCGTTGACGGCGCTGACGTCGATCGTGATCTGGTTCGGTGCGGTGTCGAAGGCTCCGGCGCTGTCTTGCACGCTGAAGTTGAAGCTCGCATGGCCGGCGCCACTGGCGTTCGGCGTGGGCGTGAAGACGAGGTTGCCCAGATCGGCCACTGCGATCACCTGACCCGTCGCCACGGGCACGCCCGACAGTGTCAGGCTGCCTGCCGCCGGCAACGTGTCGATGCGCAGGTTGGCAAAGCTCTGGCCGGCATCGGCATCGGAGAAGCCGAAGTCGGAAGCGCTGAAGCTGCGTGCGCCGTCTTCTGTGACCGTCACTGTGGCATCGGCGCCTTCCGGAGGCGTGTTGGGGCCGATGTTGACCGTCACCGTGGCATCGGCGGATCCGCCCTGGCCGTCGCTGATGGCGTACTGGATCACGACCGCGCCGCTGACGTTGTTCGCCGGGTTGAAGGTGAGGGTGCCGTTCGGGTTCACCGTGACCGTGCCCAGCGCCGGGTCGACCGATGCCGACGTGACGGTCAGCGCGTCGCCATCGACATCGCTGTCATTGGCCAGCACGGCGATGGTCGTCGGCGCGTTCATCGGCGTCGACGCCAGATCGTTCTGCGCTACCGGTGCATCGTTGACTGGTGCGATGTTGATGGTGGCCTGCGAGGTACTCGCTGCGCCGCCGTTGGAGACGGTGTAGTCGAAGACCACCGGGCCATTGACGTTCGGGTTGGGGGTGAACGTCAGGCTGCCATCGGCATTCAGTGAGACCGTGCCCTGTGGCAGCACCAGGGGCGTGCCGACAGCGATGGGTTGGCCGCCGATCGCGGTGATCGACAGCGGCGTGCCCTCGACGTTGCCGTCGTTGCTGCGCGGGTCGAAGACCACCGGCTGGTCTTCGGTTGCCGGGACCGTGTCGGGCGCGGCCGCAGGCGCGTCGGCTGTGGCGGTCACCGACAGTGTCAGCGTCGCGGTCACGCTGTCCACGCCATCGCTGACGGTGTAGGTGGCCACCGGGACCGGACCGTTGTAGTTGGGCTCTGGCGTGAAGGTGTAGACGCCGTTGGCGGCGAGCGTCAGGCGGCCGACGCCGGCCACGACGGCGGTGTCGCCCGGAGCGTAGGTGGCGCCGCCGAGACTGAACTGCGTGACGGTGAGGCCATCGCCGTCGGGGTCGCTGTCGTTGCCCAGCACATTGCCGGTCGCCGGCGTGTCCTCGGCGGTCGTGGCGCTGTCGTTGACGCCGACCGGTGCCTGGTTGGTCGGAGGCGGCGGGGTGCTGTCGACCAGGTTCAGCGACACCGTGGCGCCGTTGGATGTCGAACCCTGGTTGTCGGTGACGAAGAACGTGATCGCCGCTTGGCCAACGAAGTCAACGGCAGGCTGGAACAGCAGCCCTGCCGCTTGCGCAGGCGTCAGCGTCTGGCCGGCGCTGACCACGGTGGTGCCGTCGGCCAGCAGCAGCGTGCCACCGGTCGGAATGCTCGTGACGGTGACGCTGGCCACATTGCCGTCGCTGTCGACCCCACGCAGTGCGATAGGCAGCGTCGCGTTCTCGGGTCCGCTGACCGTGCCATCCAGCGCCGACGGTGCGATGTTGGCGAGCGCCGCGGCCGATCCTGCCGTCTCGGCGACCGGTGGGGTGTTGTTGGTGCCCTCGGCGGAGTTGGGGTCGAGTCCCAGCGTGGTGAGGGCTTCGGAGATTCGATCAACCCGCAGACCCGGCAGGAACTCGCCGCCCTCGCCACCGGCAAGGCCGGCTGCGGTGGCGGCATCGGCGTCGTTTTGCGCCAGGCTTTCGATGACCTGATCGACGTCGTTGCGCGCGGCGGCCTTCGGTGGTGCTTCAGCAGGCACCGCGCTGGCGGTTGCGTCAGAGGCGGCGGTGGCCGCCGACGGCAGCGCGTTGATGTCGGAGGTCAGCTCCACGATGCCGTCCTGGCTGGTCAGAATCACATCGCCACGCCGGACGATGTCGCCCAGTTTCAAGGGGTGCGCCTGACCGTCGGCGCCCTTGACGATGGCGCTGCCCCACAAGCCGGTGACTTTTCCTTGGGTGGTCTGGATGATGGTGGGCATGGCGGGGCCTGTCAGAAATTGCACCGTATTGGTGCTTGGCAAGCAAAAAACACGTTGCTCGCGGGTCTTCAGAGCATATTCACTTCGGTCTGCACTGGGTGCATCTGAGGGGTCTGCTTCGTGACGTGTGTCACCGCTGGCAGACGATTTGTGACGATAAGGAAACGGTCAGCGTTCTCGCAGCGCGTAGGCCTTGGCCTTGAGCACCGGCTTGAGCAGGTAGGACATCACCGTCTTGCGCCCGGTCAGGATGTCGACTTCGGCGGTCATGCCGGGGATGACTGGCAGCTTGTCGCTGAAGCTGGCCTGGGTCGTGCGCACCCGTACCAGATAGAAGGCGTTGCCCTTTTCATCGACGACGGTGTCCGGGCTGATGTTCTCGACCTTGGCAACCAGGCCGCCATAGATCGAGAAGTCGTACGCGGTGAACTTGACCGTGGCGTCCTGCCCCGGGTGGATGAAGGCGATGTCGCGTGGATGCACTTTCGCTTCGAGGATCAGCTGGTCATCGAGCGGTACCACCTCGACGATGTCCTTGCCCGGCTGCACCACACCACCCACGGTGTTGGCCAGCAGGCGCTGCACGCGGCCGCGGACCGGGCTCTTGACCTGAGACTTGTCGACCTTGTCGGCCAGCGCCACCGCGCCTTCGTTGAGCGCATTCAGCTTGCCCATCACATCGGCCATCTCCTTGCGCGAATCGTTGCGGAAGGTCAGCTCGGTTTCCTGGATCTTGCGTTGTGCCTCGCCGATCGCTGCCTGAACCCGGGCGATCTGCGCGCTGGACTGTTCGATCTCACCGCGGCTGCGCGACACCTCGCGCTCGAGTCGCAGGATGTCCACTTCGGACACCGCGCCGGTGGCGAGCAGTGGACGGGTCTTGTTGAGTTCCTGCTGCCCGAGGTCCAGCCCACGTTCGGCCGAGGACTTGCGCGCTCGCATCTCGCTGAGCTCCTGCTGGCGCTGCTGCAACTGCTGCTGATTGATGGCAATCATCGTCGCCAGTTCGGAGCGCCGCGTTTCGTACAGCGTGCGTTCCTCGTCGAGGATGCGCTGCTCTTCCGGATTGCTGCTGGCAGGGGGCACAAACGCTGCGCCTTCGGCCAGTGCGCGCAGGCGGGCGCCGCGAGCGCGCAGCGCAAAGCCCTGGGCGGCGCTTTCGCGCACGCCGGAGGTGGCGCGGGTCTCGTCGATCTTCAGAAGCAACTGACCGGCCTCGACCACCTGGCCTTCCTGGACCAGGATCTCGGACACCACGCCGCCGTCCAGCGATTGCACGATCTGCAACTGCCGGGACGGGATCACCTTGCCTTCGCCTCGGGTCACTTCCTCGACCTGAGCGAAGCAGGCCCACAGCACCAGCAGCAGCACCACGACGAGCGCTGCCCGCACGATCAGCTGCGCCCGCTGGGTGCGGGCGCGCGACATCACCACTTCGGCCTGGTGCTCGAAATTGCGGAACCCGGCGGCGTCGGCGGCCGCATCGGCACTGCCCCAGGGCGCGGTGATGGCTTTCACGATGGCATTCATGCCGCCCTCGCAATTCGGCCGCTGGCCAGCGCTTCCATGATGCGGTCGCGCGGCCCATCGGCCACGACCTTGCCGCCGTCGATGACGATCACGCGGGTGGCCATCGCGAGCATCGAGGTGCGGTGCGTCACCAGCACCACTGTCTTGTCGTTGGCAAAGGCCGTGACCTTGGCCGTGATTTGGGCCTCGGTCGAGAAGTCCATCGCACTGGTCGGCTCATCGAGCAGCAGCAGCGGCGCGTTGTGCAGCACCGCGCGCGCCAGCCCCACGCCTTGGCGCTGGCCGCCCGACAGCGATTCGCCGCGCTCGCCCACCGGCATGTCGAAACCGCGTGGGTGCCGGTTGATGAACTCGGTCAGCCCCGCCACGTCGGCAGCGGCCACCACCGCCGAGTCGTCGGCATACGGCAGCCCAAAGGTGATGTTCTCGCGTAGCGTGCCCTGGAACAGCGTCACGTCCTGCGACACGCTGGCGACGTTGCGGCGCACATCGGCCGGGTCGAGCTGGCGCAGATCGATGCCGTCGAGCAGCACCGCGCCGTCGGTCGGCTGGTACAGCCCCATGATCAGCCGCTGGATCGTGCTCTTGCCCGAGCCCACACGGCCGATCAGCGCAACGCGCTCGCCAGCGCTGATCTTGAAGCTGATGCCTTCGATCGCTGAATCAGTGCGGCCGGGGTAGGCGAACTTGACGTTGCGGAACTCGATGTCCCCGCGCAGGATGGGCCGTTGGATGAAGCTCTCGCCGGCCGGCCGCTCCACCGGCTTGTCCATGATCTTGTTCAGCGAGTCGAGTGCGGTGCGCGCGCCTTGGTACTGCATCAACAGCCCGACGATCTGTCCGGCGGGCGCCAGTGCGCGGCCCGACAACATGCTGGCTGCGATGAGCGCGCCCATCGTCAGCTCGCGCTGGCTGATCAGGTAGACGCCGATCAGGATCATCACCACCGCCACCAATTGGGTCACGGTGCTGGTGGCGAGCATGGCACCGGAGGACAGGCCGCGCATCTTCACGCTGGTGCTGGCCAGGAACAGGTTGGCGCGTTCCCACTTCGACTGGATCACGCTCTCGGCGCCTTGCGACTTGATGGTCTCGATCGCCGACAGGCTTTCGATCAGCGTCGCATTGCGCTGCGCGCTCGCCTGGTAGGTGGTCTCGGACAGCGCATGCAACCGATGCTGCAGCGAGTAGCCCAGTCCCAGGATCAGGCCGAACGCCACCAGCACTGGCAGCGCCAGCCACGGAGAAATCCACGCCAGCACGATCACGAACAGCAAGGCGAAGGGCAGGTCGATCAGGGCGGTCACGGTGGACGAGGCGATGAAGTCGCGCACCTGTTCGAAGCCGCGCAGGTTCTGAGCGAACGAGCCGACCGACTCGGGTCGGTGTTCGAGCCGCAGGCCCAGCACCTTCTCCATCAGCGTGGCCGAGAGCGTGACGTCGATTCGGGCGCTGGCCTCGTCGACGAAATGACTGCGCAAAAGGCGCATGAACAGATCGGCGCCCAGCACCAGCAGCACGCCCACAGCGAGAGCCCACAGGGTCTCGAAGGCGTTGTTGGGCACGACGCGGTCGTAGACGTTCATCGAGAACATCGGAAGCGCGAGCGCGAACAGGTTGATCAGCAGCGCGGCCAGCAGCACGTCGCGGTAGACGAAGCGCTGCGCCAGCAGCGCGCTCCAGAACCAGTGCCGCGTTCCGCTGGTGCGCTCTGCGGCGGCGGGTGTGCCGCTGTCGAAGCGGAAATGCGGCCGCACGAAGAGCACCACACCGCTGTACCGCGCCTCGAGTTCGGCGCGCGGCAGGCGGACCATGCCTTGGCCAGTCTCGGGCAGCAACACGCGGGCGACTTGTGTGTCGCCTGCGCCATCCCAGCCCATCAGCACGCAGGCCTGGTTGTTGCGCAGGATGAGCAGCACGGGCAGCGTGGCGTCATCGAGGCTGCCCAGCGGCAGCCGCTGCAGCCGCGTTGCCATGCCGGCACGGGCGACAGCGCGCTCGGCCAGTTCCAGCGGCAGCCTGCCGGCGGTGTCGGGGCCGATCGGCAACCCGGCTGACAGCGCCGCGCGGGTGGTGGCCTGGCCCTGCAGGCGGCAAATCTCGACCAGGCAGTCGAGCAGAGGATCCGGGTGGATCAGGTCTTCACGCAGGCGCTGCACCGTGGCACCGGCGGCCGGGGCCATCGGTGTCGCGGTGGGCGCTTCGGATAAGGAGTCAGGCATGCCGGCGAAAGGTAGTTCATGCGATATCGGCACAGTGGAAGCCAAATTGACCCTGACGCCGGTCGTCGAAATACAGCTTCAGCGTCTGGTGCACGGTCTTGAAGGCCAGGTCATCCCACGGCACCTCGTCTTCGCGGAACAGCCGGGCCTCGATGGTTTCCGGTCCGGGTGCGAACTGGGTATCGATCAGGCGGGCCCGGTAAAACAGGTGCACCTGACCGGCACGAACCACATTGAGCAAGGTGAACAGGGGCTGCAACTCGATGTTCGCACCGGCCTCTTCGACGGTTTCGCGCGCCGCGCCTTCGGCCAGCGTCTCGTCCAGTTCCATGAAGCCGGCCGGCAGTGTCCAGTAGCCGTATCGGGGCTCGATGTTGCGGCGACACAGCAGCACCTGATCGTCCCAGACCGGGATCGTGCCCACGACATTGCAGGGGTTTTCGTAGTGCACCGAGGCGCACACCGTGCACACCGCGCGGGGGCGGTTGTCGTCGGCCGGGATTCGGTATTCGGTGGTGGCGCCGCAGCTCTTGCAATGGCGAATGCTGCGTGCGGAGTACATGCCAATCAGTGTAGCGGCGCGCTGTGTGTTTGCCGTGTCAGCCGGTGGCCTGCATGACATGATCGCCGGGTCTGTTGATGAAGCGTGACGGCCACCCCCTGTGACTCCTGACCCCGACTGGCTGCGGCCCGACTGGCACCTTGATGGTGTGCGGGCACTGATGACGACCCGGCGCGGCGGCGTCAGCACCGGCCCATTCGACAGCATGAACCTGCGCGATGGCCTGGGCGACAACGCCGCCGCGGTCGCCCAGAACCTGGCGATGCTGACTGCGGTCGTGGGGGCTCCACTGGTGCGCCTGAACCAGGTGCACGGCGCGCGGGTGGTGCGGCTGACGGCGACCGATGCGGCCCCGGGCTCGCCGCCACACGACGCCGATGCCTGCATCACCACGGAGCCGGGCGTCGTCTGCAGCATCCAGGTGGCCGATTGCCTGCCCGTGCTGTTCGCCGCACCTGGCGCGGTGGCCGCTGCACATGCGGGCTGGCGCGGGCTGGCAGGCGGGGTGCTGGAGTCGACTCTGACGGCGCTGTGCGAGGCCAGCGGCTGCGCGCCGGATCAGGTGTCAGTGTGGTTGGGTCCCTGCATCGGGCCCAGGCGCTTTGAAGTCGGCGCCGATGTCCTGCAAGCCTTCGGGGTCTTTCCAGCGGAGACCTCGAACTCTGGCGACACGACGGGCCCGCGGCGCTTTGCACCGCTTCGGGCAGGCAAGTGGCTGGTCGATCTGCCTGGATTGGCGCGCGATCGCGTGTCGGTCTGCGGCGTGAAAGCGATCAGCGGGGGAACGTGGTGCACCGCCTCCGACGCGTCACGCTTCTTTTCGTTCCGACGTGACGGTGTGACCGGGCGCATGGTGGCCGCCGTCTGGCTCGTCGAGTGAGATCTCGGCGCCGGCGGGGCTCGCGGCGCGGGCTTCAGCCGCCAGACGTGCCCGCTTGCGCGCCGGACTGCGCAGGATGTAAAGCACCACGGACAAGGGCAGTGCGCCGTAGAGCAAAAAGGTGAAGATGGCGCCGAGGAGGGTGCCGTTGGCGCTGGTGGCTTCCACCACCGCCATCATCACCACCACATACATCCATGCAATTGCCACCAAGTACATCGCGCGTCCGCCAGGGTCAAGTCGTGAAGCAACAGTCTCGGATTTTCGTCGTGCGCAGGTCAACTGGACACGCGACAATCGGCCATACACAGTCAGACCGGTGGCGCTCGTCGGCCATTGAAAGAGGATACAAGTGAAAGCCAAGCCCGACCCTGCGGCCAACGCGCCGATGGCGCCTATGACCGACGCCGTTGCCCAGGTGCTCAACGCCACGGCGGCGGAGACCCTGAAATCACTGACCGCAGTGACCCTGCCGATGCCCTCACTGGCTCAGCTGCAGTCCGATTACCTTCAGCAGGCCACTGACCTGTGGAATCGGTCGATGCAGCAGTTCCAGGCACTGGCCAGCGCTGCGGTCGACAAGGCGGCGTCGCCGCCAGTGCCCACCCCGGTGCTCGGTGATCGCCGTTTCGCCTCGCCCGACTGGACAGAAAACCCGGCCAGCGCCTTCACGGCTCAGCTCTACCTGTTGAACGCCCGCACGCTGCTGGGCATGGCCGATCAGCTGCAAGGCGACGAGAAGGTCAAGCAACGCATTCGCTTCGCGGTGCAGCAGTGGATCGATGCGGCCTCGCCCAGCAACTATCTGGCGCTGAACCCGGAGGCACAGCGCAAGGCCCTGGAGACGAAAGGTGAAAGCATCACGCAGGGCCTGCAGCACCTGTGGCACGACATCCGGCAGGGCCACGTGTCGCAGACCGACGAAAGCCTGTTCGAGGTCGGTCGCAACGTGGCCACCTCCGAAGGCGCGGTTGTGTTCGAGAACGAACTGTTCCAGCTGCTCGAATACAAGCCGCTGACGCCCAAAGTGCACGCGCGGCCGATGTTGTTCGTGCCGCCTTGCATCAACAAGTACTACATCCTCGATCTGCAACCCGACAACTCGCTGATCCGCTACACCGTGGCACAGGGCCACCGGGTGTTCGTGATGAGCTGGCGCAATGCCGATGAGGGTCTGGCGCAGGCGACATGGGACCAATACATCGAAGACGCGGTGATCCGTGCGATCGCCGTGACGCGCGACATCACCGGTGCCGAGCAGATCAATACGCTGGGCTTCTGCATTGGCGGCACCTTGCTCGCCACCGGGCTGGCCGTGCTGGCTGCGCGCGGCGAGAAGCCCGCTGCCAGCGTGACGCTGCTGACCAGCCTGCTCGACTTCACCGACACCGGCATCCTCGACCTGTTCATCGACGAAGCGATGGTGCGGATGCGCGAACGCTCGATCGGCGCCGACAGCCCCAAGGGCGGCGGCCTGCTGAAGGGCAGTGAGCTGGCGTCGACGTTCAGCTTCCTGCGCCCGAACGACCTGGTGTGGAACTATGTGGTCGGCAACTACCTGAAGGGTGAAACACCGCCGCCATTCGATCTGCTGTACTGGAACAACGACAGCACCAACCTGCCCGGGCCGATGTACTGCTGGTACCTGCGCCACACCTACCTGGAAAACCGCCTGATGAAACCGGGCGACCTCACGGTGTGCGGCCAGCCGCTGGACCTGTCGCTGATCGACGCGCCTGCCTACATCTACGCGTCACGAGAAGACCACATCGTGCCCTGGGAGTCGGCCTACCGCTCGACGCAGGTGCTCAAGGGCAAGAAGCGGTTTGTGCTGGGCGCGTCAGGCCACATCGCCGGCGTGATCAATCCACCGGCCAAAAAGAAGCGCAGCCACTGGGTCGGTGGCACCACGGCCCTGCCCGCCAGCGCCGAAACCTGGTTCGGCAAGGCCAAGGAGCATCCGGGCAGCTGGTGGACCGATTGGGCGGCGTGGCTGGCCAGCCATGCCGGTGCCCAGGTCACCGCACCGAAAGTGGCGGGCAGCCGGCGCCATCCCGTCATCGAAGCGGCGCCTGGCCGCTACGCCAAGCAGAAAGCCTGATCAATACGGAGGCACCTGGGCGCGCCCCTGCTTCATTCGCAGTAAGGTGTACGACCGAGGGCCTCTCTTCAGTGCTGTTTTTTTCATCTCAAGTCAGGAATTCATCATGAGCACAGACATCGTCATCGTTTCGGCCGCCCGCACCGCTGTGGGCAAGTTCGGCGGCAGCCTGGCCAAGGTGCCGGCATCGGCACTGGGATCGGTCGTGATCGCCGAGGCGCTCAAGCGCGCCAAGCTCGCCGGTGACCAGGTCAGTGAAGTCATCATGGGCCAGGTGCTGCAAGCCGATTGCGGTCAGAACCCGGCGCGTCAGGCCTCGATCGGCGCGGGTCTGCCGAACACCGTGCCGGCGATGACGATCAACAAGCTCTGCGGCTCCGGGCTGAAGGCGGTGGCGCTCGCAGCGCAGGCCATTCGTGATGGCGACGCCGACATCGTCGTGGCCGGCGGCCAGGAAAACATGAGCATCGCGCCGCACGTGCTGCCGGGCTCGCGCGATGGCGTGCGAATGGGCGAGTGGAAGCTGCTCGACACGATGCTGCGCGACGGCCTGACCGACGCCTTCAACCAGTACCACATGGGTGTCACGGCCGAGAACATCGCGAAAAAGTACGGCATCAGCCGCGAAGCCCAGGACGCTCTGGCACTGGCCTCGCAGATGAAGGCCGCTGCAGCCCAGGAGGCGGGCCGGTTCAACGACGAGATCGTCAACGTCAGCATTCCGCAGCGCAAGGGCGACCCGGTGCTGTTCGGCACCGACGAGTTCGTCAACCGCAAGTGCACGGCTGAAGGCCTGGCCGGTCTGCGGCCTGCTTTCGACAAGGCCGGCGGTGTGACGGCCGGCAATGCTTCGGGCATCAATGACGGCGCCGCTGCGGTCGTGGTGATGAGCGCCTCGCGTGCTGCTGCGCTGGGCCTGACGCCGCTGGCGCGCATCGCCAGCTACGCCAGCTCCGGGCTCGACCCCGCCATCATGGGCATGGGCCCGGTATCGGCATCGCAGCGCGCGCTGGCTCGTGCTGGCTGGAACGCGGCCGACCTCGACCTGATGGAGATCAACGAAGCGTTCGCCGCCCAGGCCTGTGCGGTGCATCAGGAAATGGGCTGGGACTTGAGCAAGGTCAATGTGAACGGCGGCGCCATTGCCATCGGGCACCCGATCGGCGCATCCGGCTGCCGTGTGCTGGTCACGCTGCTGCATGAAATGCAGAAGCGCGGCGCCAAGAAGGGCCTGACCAGCCTGTGCATCGGTGGCGGCATGGGGATTGCAATGACGCTGGAGCGTTGAAACCACACCGGGCTTCGGTGACAACCCGGTTGACCCCGGAGCCCCTCAGGGCCCAGCCTTGACGCTGGCGAGCCCTTTCAAGAACAACACAGAGGAGTGAAAGAGATGAGCAAGAAAATCGCATACGTGACCGGTGGCATGGGTGGCATCGGAACCACCATGTGCCAGCGCCTGCATCGGGACGGGTTCACCGTGGTGGCGGGGTGCGGCCCGAGCCGGGACTTCAAGAAGTGGCTCGACGAGCAAACCGCGCTGGGTTACCACTTCCACGCCTCGGTGGGCAATGTCGGCGATTGGGACTCAACCACCGCGGCGTTCCAGAAGGTCAAGGCCGAGTTGGGCCCGATCGACGTGCTGGTCAACAACGCCGGCATCACCCGCGACGGCATGTTCCGCAAGATGAGCCGCGCCGATTGGGACGCGGTGATCGAAACCAACCTGACCAGCCTGTTCAACGTGACCAAGCAGGTCATCGAGGACATGCTGGAAAAGGGCTGGGGCCGCATCATCAACATCAGCTCGGTCAACGGCGAGAAAGGCCAGTTCGGTCAGACCAACTACTCGGCCGCCAAGGCCGGCATGCACGGCTTCACGATGGCGCTGGCGCAGGAAGTGGCCAACAAGGGTGTGACGGTCAACACCGTGAGCCCCGGTTACATCGCCACAGACATGGTGAAGGCCATCCGCCAGGATGTGCTCGACAAGATCATCGCCGGCATCCCGGTCAAGCGCCTGGGTACGCCAGACGACATCGCGTCGATGGTGGCGTGGGTGGCATCCGATGAATCGGGCTTTGCCACGGGGGCCGATTTCTCGGTCAACGGCGGCTTGCACATGGGGTGATCTGTTTCACCGACCTGACCGTCCTGTGCAGAGCGGTCAGGACTGCAGCAGCTCTTTCGCGACGCCAGCCAGTGTGCTGGCGTCGCCGTTTTCGGGTGCCACGCGCAGCGCATCGCCAAACCCGCTGAAATTGCGCTGCATCGATTGCAGATACACCGGGTCGTAGTGGGTGACCAGCAACTCGCGCACCACGCTTTCGAGTCGCCCGGACTTCGCGGCGGCTTGCCATTGGTTGATGACCTCGTTGCCACGCAGCGGGCGCAAGGCGTCGAGCCGGGTGCAGAACGCGGGCACGTCGTTGACGAAGAAGTCGTAGTCGGCCATCAGCAGTGCCACACGGGCATCGGTCGGCAACTCCAGGTGAACACACGGTGAGGCTCGCATGCACTCGATCAGCCGCTCGGGCACGCGCAATTCGCCGACCTTGCGGCTTTCGCTCTCCACCCACACCACTTGCGCCGGATCGAAATGGCGCATGGCGTCCCACAGACGGGAGTCGAACTGCTTTTGTGTCGGTTGCGGGCTGCCGGGCACCAGGCCCAGCACCGATCCGCGGTGGTTGGCCAACGCCTCCAGATCGAGCACCTGCGCACCTTGTGCCTGCAGCGCCGCGAGAAGGCGGCTCTTGCCCGACCCGGTCTTGCCGCAGACGACGCGAAACCTGAACTGCAGCGGCTGCACTTCCAGCGCGGCCATGACCGCGCGCCGGTAAGCCTGGTAGCCACCTTCGATCACCTGCACGCGAAATCCGATCTTGCTGAGCACCAGCGACAGGGCCCCGCTGCGCTGACCGCCGCGCCAGCAGTAGACCAGGGGCTGCCAGTCCTTGGGCTTGTCGAGCACATGGCGTTCGATGTGCAGGGCCACATTGCGAGCCACCAGCGCCGCACCGCGTTTGCGGGCGGCGAAGGGCGAGACCTGCTTGTATTCGGTGCCGACCAGCGCACGCTCGGTGTCACTCAGGCTGGGCCAGTTGACCGCACCGGGCAGTCGGTCCAGCGCGAACTCACCCTCGGATCGCGCGTCGATGAGGGTGTCGTACTGATCGAGCCGCGCCAGGCAATCGGCGGCACTGACCGGGGTCAAGGGCATCGGGCGGACCGTGGGCGTTCAGGCTGCGATCGCATCGAGCAATTCCGTCTCGATCGAGATCTGGGTGCGGTTGTGGCGCAGCGCGGCACCATCGATCAGGAACGTGTCTTCGGCGCGCTCGCCCAGCGTGGTGATCTTGGCCAGCTGCAGGTTGATCTGGTGCTGCGCCAGCACGCGGGCAATCGAATACAACAGACCTGAGCGGTCGCTGGCCGAGACACTGAGCAGCCAGTTCTGTGCGCGCTCGTCGGGCCGCAGCGTGATTCGCGGCGTGACCGGGAACGACTTCACGCGCCGGGACAGGCGCCCTCGGCTCGGCTCGGGCAAGGCCCCCTCGGCGTTCAGCGCGCGGCTGAGCTGCGTTTCCACCAGCATGATCAGGTCGCGGTACTGCGATGCCGGTGCGCCGTCGCGCGACGCCTCGAGATGCGGATTGATGACCTGGAAGGTGTCCAGCGCATAGCCCGACTTCGTGGTGTGCACCTTGGCTTCAAGGATGTTGAAGTGCGCGCTGTCGAAGTAGCCGCAGATGCGGGCGAACAGGTCGGCCCGGTCCCTCGCGTACACCAGCACCTGCAGACCTTCACCCACGGGCGAGACCCGCGCCTTCACCACCGGCGATTCAGACTGCAGCAGCGCATGCAGCGAGCGTGCATGCCAGGCGATCTCGCTGACATCGTGGCGAGCAAAGTAGCTGATGGACAGCGTCTCCCACAGCGGCGCCTCGACGTTGGCCGGCTGCAGGGCCAGATTCAGCATGTGACGCGCCTCTTGCTTGCGCGCATCGATTTCTGCATCGAACTGCGGCTGTGCGCCCCCCAGCGCACGCAAAGCCGCGCGGTACAGGTCTTCGAGCAGCTTGCCTTTCCACGCGTTCCACACCTTCGGGCTGGTGCCACGGATGTCGCTGACCGTCAGCAGATACAGCGCGGTCAATCGACGCTCCGTGCCGACGAGCTGCGCGAAGTTCTGGATGACCACGGGATCGCTCAGATCCTCTTTCTGGGCGATGCGCGACATCGTCAGGTGCTGCTTGACCAGGAACTCGATCAAGGCCGCATCGTCGGGCACGATGCCGTGATCGCGGCAGAAACGCCGGACTTCCGCCGTGCCCAGCACCGAATGATCACCGCCGCGGCCCTTGGCGACATCGTGAAACAGTGCCGCCACGTAGAGGGTGTACGGGCTGTCCCACTGCATCGCCAGTTGCGAGCAGAACGGGTACTCGTGTGCATGCTCAGGTATGAAGAAGCGGCGCATGTTGCGCAGCACCATCAGGATGTGCTGGTCGACGGTGTACACATGAAACAGGTCGTGCTGCATCTGACCGACGATGCGGCGGAACACCCACAGGTAGCGCCCCAGCACGCTGGTTTCGTTCATCAGGCGAAACGCGTGGGTCTGTCTCGACGGCGCCTGCAGGATCTGCATGAAGGTGGCGCGGTTGACCGGATCGTGCCGGAACTCGGCGTTCATCAGGTCGCGGGCGTTGTAGAGCGCGCGCAATGTGCGAGACGACAGACCGGTGATGCTGCTGTTCGACTGGAATGCCAGGAAGGTGGCCAAAATGGCCTGCGGCTGGCGCTGATACAGATCGTCGCTGACGACTTCGAGCATGCCGTCGCGGTCGAGGAAGTTCGCGTCGATCGGCCGCATCGGGGCATTCTGCAGACCGGAGAGGCGCTCTTCGATGTTGAGCATCAGGATCTGGTTGAGCTGCGCGACCGCCTTGGCCGTCCAGTAATAGCGCCGCATCAGCACTTCGGAGGCGCGTTGGCCTTTGGTCGCGCGGTAGCCAAAGCTGTCGGCCACGGCGCTTTGCAGGTCGAACACCAGGCGGTCTTCGCGCCTCCCGGCCACCAGGTGCAAGCGGGCACGGATCAGTTTCAGCACGCCCTCGTTACGCTGCAGTTGCTTCACCTCAAACGGTGTCGCCAGCCCGCTCGAGGCCAACTCGCTCCAGTTGCGCCCCAGGCCGGCCGCCCTGGCGACCCACAGGATCACCTGCAGATCGCGCAGACCGCCTGGGCTTTCCTTGCAGTTGGGCTCCAGCGAGTAGGGGGTGTCCTCGAACTTCTGGTGACGCTGACGCATCTCCAGTGTCTTGGCGCGCAGGAACGAACGTGGGTTCATCGCCTGCGAGTTGTTGCGCCGGAAGACATTGAAGCCGCGACGCGACCCGCAGAGGTAGCGTGATTCGAGCAGGGCGGTGCGCACCGTGACATCGCGCTCCGCCTCGGCCATGCACTCTTCGACCGTGCGCACGCTGGAGCCGATTTCCAGGCCGATGTCCCAGCAGGCGGTGATGAAGACTTCCACGCCGTGCTTCAGCAGCGACGCCGTGCTGCTGTCGCCGTGCGGGGTTGACGGCAGCAGCACCAGCACGTCGATATCGGAATGCGGGAACAGCTCGCCGCGCCCGTAGCCGCCGACCGCCAGCAGGGCGGCATCTGTCGGCATTTCGCATTGTTCCCACAGCCCGGCGAGGGTCTCGTCCACATGGCGCGCCAGGCCGCGGATGAGACGGGCAGCGGCGGGGGCTGTTGGGCGTGCGGCCTCGAAGTGGCGGATCAGTGCATCCTTGCCGGCCCGGAAACGCGTTCGCAGTTCCGCAAGGTGCTCAGACGATAGCGCGGCAGGGGCTGCCGGCGCCGCTGACGACATGGCAGCCACTCAGGCGGTCACGGATTCGCAAGCAAAGGCCGGCAACGCCGGACTGCCCGCCGAGAGCGTCAGCACTTCATAGCCGGTCTCGGTGACGACCACGGTGTGCTCCCACTGCGCTGACAGCGAGCGGTCCTTGGTCACGATGGTCCAGCCGTCGCCGGCCTCGCGGATCTCGCGCCGGCCCGCGTTCACCATCGGCTCGATGGTGAACACCATGCCTGGCTGGAGTACCTCCAGGGTGCCGGGCTTGCCGTAATGCAGCACCTGTGGCTCTTCGTGGAACTTGCGGCCGATGCCGTGGCCGCAGAACTCGCGCACCACGGAAAAACCGTTGTTCTCGGCGAAGGTCTGGATCGCATGGCCGATGTCGCCCAGCCTGGCGCCGGGCCGCACCTTCACGATCCCGCGCCACAGGGCCTCATAGCTCAGCTGGCACAGGCGCTTGGCGGCAATCGACGCCTCACCGATGATGAACATGCGGCTGGTGTCACCATGCCAACCGTCCTTGATGACGGTGATGTCGATGTTGACGATGTCCCCATTCTTCAGCGGGCGGCTGTTCGGGATGCCGTGGCAGATCTGGTGGTTGATGGACGCGCAGATCGACTTGGGATAGGGCGCATAACCCGGCGGCGCGTAGTTCAGCGGCGCGGGAATGGTCTGCTGCACGTTGACCATGTAGTCGTGCGCCAGCTGGTCGATCGCCTCGGTGCTGACCCCGGGCACCATGTGCGGCGTCAACATGTCCAGCACCTCGGCGGCGAGCCGGCCGGCGGTGCGCATGCCATCGATGTCGGCAGCGGTCTTGATGGCAATCGTCATGAAATCGATTATCTCACCCGACCCGTAAAATCGAGGGTCAACCCGTGGTGGTTTGACCACCGCGCGGGACTTCCCACTTTCCCCCGAGCCAAGCCGCGTGACCACTTCGCCCCAGCACCTCTTCCCTGTCGAGGGGGGCCACGCGCTCCCGGCGTTTCGCGCGCAGGCGCTGCTGGCCCGGCTGCAGCAGGTCGCGCCGCGCGTCACCGCAGTCGATGCGCGCTACGTGCACTGGGTGTGCAGCGAGACCCCGCTGTCGGCCGCCCAGCGCGACACGCTGACCGGGTTGCTCCGATACGGCGATGCGTATGCCGGGCCCACCGAAGGCGAGCTCGTCGTCATCGCCCCGCGGCTGGGCACGGTGTCGCCGTGGGCCTCGAAGGCCACCGACATCGCGCGCAACTGTGGTCTGAGCCTGAAGCGGATCGAGCGCGTCACCGAGTACCGGCTGACCGTGAAGACGGGCCTGCTCGGCGGCAGCAAGCCGCTGAGTGCCGACGAGTTGCAGGCCGCCGCCGCGCTGCTGCACGACCGCATGACCGAGACCGTGCTGCTGCATCGCGAGGACGCCGCACACCTGTTCGATGAACAGCCGGCCGCGCCGATGGCGCAGGTCGATCTGCTGGGCGCAGGGCGCGCTGCGCTGGTTGCCGCCAACATCGAGTTCGGCCTGGCGCTGTCCGACGACGAAATCGACTACCTGGTGAACGCCTTCACCGCCTTGCAGCGCAACCCCACCGATGTCGAACTGATGATGTTCGCGCAGGCCAACAGCGAGCACTGCCGCCACAAGATCTTCAACGCCAGCTTCACGATCGACGGCGTGGCGCAGGAACGATCGATGTTCCAGATGATCCGCAACACGCACCAGTTGGCGCCACAGCACACGGTGATCGCCTACAGCGACAACTCGTCGGTGATGGAAGGCGGCGTCATCGAGCGCTGGCTGCCCGAGGGCTACACCAACGCCCCGCTCTACAGCGCTCGCAACGAGCTCGCGCACGTGCTGATGAAGGTCGAGACGCACAACCACCCGACGGCAATCTCGCCGTTCCCCGGCGCGTCGACCGGCGCGGGTGGCGAGATCCGCGACGAAGGCGCGACCGGCCGCGGCTCGAAGCCGAAGGCAGGGCTGACCGGCTTCACCGTGTCGAACCTGAACCTGCCCGGCACCGACTGGGCCTGGGAGCGCTCGCCCTACGGCAAGCCGGAACACATCGCCAGCCCGCTTCAGATCATGATCGAGGGGCCGCTGGGCGGCGCAGCGTTCAACAACGAGTTCGGGCGGCCGAATCTGGCGGGCTACTTCCGGGTGTACGAGCAGACCGTGGGCGTGGCAGACCGCGAGCAGCGGCGCGGGTACCACAAGCCCATCATGATCGCCGGTGGCCTGGGCACGATCTCGGCCGCGCAGACCGAGAAGGTCGCGTTTGCGGCAGGCACCTTGCTGGTTCAGCTGGGCGGCCCAGGCATGCGCATCGGCATGGGCGGGAGCGCCGCCAGTTCGATGGCTGCGGGTGCCAATGCCGCCGCGCTCGACTTTGATTCGGTTCAGCGCGGCAACCCTGAAATCCAGCGGCGTGCGCAGGAGGTCATCAACCACTGTGCCGCGCTGGGCACGGTGAACCCGATCCTGGCCATCCACGATGTGGGCGCAGGTGGTGTCTCGAACGCGTTCCCTGAACTGGTCGACGGGGCAGGGCGGGGCGCGCGCTTCGATCTGCGCCAGGTGCCGCTGGAAGAAAGCGGGATGTCGCCGAAGGAAATCTGGAGCAACGAAAGCCAGGAGCGTTACGTGCTCGCGGTGCAGCCTGATCTGCTGCCGATGTTCGATGCGATGTGCGTGCGTGAGCGCTGCCCCTACGCGGTGGTTGGCGTCGCGACCGAGGCGAAGCAACTGGTGCTGGCCGAGGCTCCGATGACCGACAGCACGTCGCCGGCGTGTCCGGCGATCGACATGCCCATGGAGGTGCTGCTGGGCAAGCCACCGAAGATGCACCGGGACGTGAAGCGCGTGGTGCCTGAGCTGCCGGCGCTCGACCTGACCGATGTGGCGCTGGAGGTGGTGGCGCTCGATGTGTTGCGCCACCCGACGGTGGCCAGCAAGCGGTTCCTGATCACGATCGGCGACCGCAGCGTCGGCGGCCTGAGCCACCGTGATCCGATGGTCGGCCCGTGGCAGGTGCCGGTGGCCGACTGCGCGGTGACGCTGGCCGACTACCGTGGCCTGCGCGGCGAGGCGATGAGCGTCGGCGAGCGCACGCCACTGGCGGTGATCGACGCGCCGGCCTCGGGCCGCATGGCGGTGGGCGAAGCGCTGACCAACCTGCTGGCTGCGCCGTTCGCGCTGGAGCGCGTCAAGCTCAGCTGCAACTGGATGGCGGCGTGTGGCGAGCCGGGCGAAGACGCCGCGTTGTACGACACGGTGCGCGCGGTCGGGATGGAGCTGTGCCCGGCGCTCGGCATCAGCGTGCCGGTGGGCAAGGACAGCCTGTCGATGCGGACACGTTGGAGTGACGCTGGCGAAGCGAAGCAGGTCACCGCCCCGGTCTCGCTGATCGTTTCTGCCTTCGTCACGCTAGCCGATGTGCGCGGCACGCTGACACCGCAGCTTCAACCCGGTGACACCACGCTGATCCTGATCGATCTCGGCCAGGGCAAGAATCGCCTGGCTGGTTCGATGCTGGCGCAGGTCCTGAACCAGACGGGCAACGCCAGCGATGGCGTGCCGGACCTGGACGATCCGGCGCAGCTGAAGGCGCTGATCGCGGCCATCAATCAACTGCGTACCGAAGAGCGCCTGCTGGCCTACCACGACCGCAGCGATGGCGGCCTGTGGGCCACCGTGTGCGAAATGGCGTTCGCCGGACACCTGGGTGTCAGCCTGAATGTCGACATGTTGCTGGTTGAAGGCGACGGCATCAGCGACAGCCGCATGGACTGGGGCGATTCGAAGAACTGGGCCGGTCAGGTCGGTGCGCGCCGCCAAGAGCTCACGCTGAAGGCGCTGTTCAACGAAGAGCTGGGTGTCGTGATCCAGGTGCCCACCGCAGTGCGCAATGAGGTGATGCAGACGCTGCGCAACCATGGGCTGTCCAAGCACAGCCATTTCATCGGCAAGCCCAACGACCGTGGCATCGTCGAGGTCTGGCGCGACACCAAGAGCGTTTTCAGTGCGCCGCTGCGAGAGTTGCAGCAGGTGTGGGACGAAGTCAGCTGGCGCATCGCACGCCTGCGCGACAACCCGGCTGCTGCTGACGCCGAACACGAGGCCGCCGGCCGCGAGGACGACGCCGGTTTGCATCTGCAACTGAGCTTCGATCCGAGTGAGGACGTGGCCGCGCCGTTCATTCACACGGCGCGCCCCAAGCTCGCCATCCTGCGCGAGCAGGGCGTCAACAGCCAGGTGGAGATGAGCTACGCAATGGCACTTGCTGGTTTCGACACCTGCGACGTGCACATGAGCGACCTGCAAAGCGGTCGTGCGCGGCTGGACCAGTTCATCGGCTTCGTCGCCTGTGGTGGCTTCAGCTACGGCGACACACTGGGCGCTGGCGAGGGCTGGGCGCGGTCGATCCTGTTCAACCCGCAATTGGCAGAACAGTTCGCCGCGTTCTTCAACCGACAGGACACCTTCGCGCTCGGCGTGTGCAATGGTTGCCAGATGATGGCGGCGTTGTCGCCGATCATCCCTGGCGCGCAGGCCTGGCCGAAGTTCACCCGCAACCGCAGCCAGCAGTTCGAGGCCCGGCTCAGTCTGGTCGAGGTGTTGGAGAGTCCGTCGATCCTGTTCCAGGGCATGGCAGGCAGCCGGCTGCCGGTGGCGGTGTCGCACGGCGAGGGCTACGCTGACTTTTCCCAGCGCGGCGATGCCAGGTCGGTGCACCGGGCGATGCGCTTCGTTGATCACGCCGGTCAGGCCACCGAGGCTTACCCTTTCAATCCCAACGGCAGCCCGGGTGGGTTGACCTCGGTGACCACCCCGGACGGGCGCTACACCGCGCTGATGCCCCACCCGGAGCGCGTGTTCCGCCATGCGCAGATGAGCTGGACACCGGGTTCTGCCACCGAGGTGAGCCCGTGGATGCGGATGTTCCGCAACGCGCGGCGCTGGGTGGCGTGACTCGGCCAGTACTATCTGACCTGGATTTGCCGATCCACCTGCGAGAGCCCGATGAACAGATTCCTACAGACCCTGCTGATGCTGGTGATGGCTTGTGTGGCCGCTGGGTGCTCTCAGCTGCCGCTGCGTGATCCGCTGCGCATCAGCCTGGTGGGCATTGAACCGCTGCCGGGGCAGGGGCTGGAGCTGCGCATGGCGATGAAGCTGCGGGTACAGAACCCCAACGACGCCGCGGTCGACTTCGACGGCGTGGCACTCGAGGTCGATCTGCGTGGCCTGAGCTTCGCCAGCGGTGTGAGTGACCAGGTGGGCTCGGTGCCGCGTTACAGCGAGGTGGTGATTTCGGTGCCGGTGTCTGTATCGGCCATCTCGGTGCTGCGTCAGGGCCTCAGCTTTGCCAATGGCAACCGCTCCAGCGTCACCTATGCGATCCGCGGCAAGATCGGCGGCTCGATGCTCGGCGGCTCGACGTTCAAGTCCAACGGACAGGTCGATTTGCCGACCTCGCTGCTCGGCCCCAGCACGCCTTGAATCCGGCCCGATCGCTGTGATGGCGACGCTGAGCGCCGGCGCTTTCAACCCTGTTCGCTTCGAGCGGCTCGATGCCCTGAGGGGGGTGGCGATTGTCTGGATGGCCGCCTTCCATTTCTGCTTCGATCTGAACCACGCCGGCTTCATTGCGCAGGACTTTTACGGCGACCCCCTCTGGACTGGTCAGCGCACGGCGATCGTGTCGTTGTTCCTGTTTTGCGTCGGGCTGGGTCAGGCGGTGGCCGGCGCGCAGCAACAGACGGCTCGACGCTTCTGGCGGCGCTGGGTGCAGATCGCAGGCTGCGCATTGCTGGTCAGCCTCGGCTCGGCGCTGATGTTTCCGCAGAGCTACATCAGCTTTGGGGTGCTGCATGGCATTGCGGTGATCCTGCTGCTGCTGCGACTGGCGGCGCCAGCCGGTCGCTGGCTTTGGCTGTTGGGCGCGGCGGCCCTGCTGATGCCGATGCTGATTCAACACCCGTTTTTCGACACCCGAGCCACCAACTGGGTCGGGCTGGTGACCCACAAGCCGATCACCGAAGACTATGTACCGGTGCTGCCCTGGTTGGGTGTGGCCTGCTGGGGGATGGCTGCGGGGCAGTGGGTCTTGCGCCATCGACCCGACTGGTTGAGCGGAGCGCTGCCTGTGGCGCTTCGCCTCCCCGGCCGGCCGCTGGTGGCGCTGGGTCGCTGGAGCCTGAGCTTCTACATGTTGCACCAGCCAGTGCTGATCGGCGTGGTGCTGGGTGCGGCGTGGCTGCTGCCATTACCGTGAGTCTGCGGTCGGTGGCGTCGACCCCACCCGCTACCATCGGCCGATGAGCAACAAGATCCTGTTCGGCTTCCATGCCGTCAACGTCCGGCTGAAGACCACGCCGAAATCCGTCGTCGAGATCCATGTCGACACCTCTCGCCGCGACCAGCGCATGCGCCAGTTCATCGAGCGGGCCACGGCCGCCGGCTCGAAGCTGATCGACAGCGACGACACTCGACTGCAGAAGCTGTGCGGCACGCATCGCCACCAAGGTGTGGTCGCGCGCGTCGAGCCCGTGGCGTTGAGCCGTTCGATCGACGACACCCTGGACGAACTGGATGCGGTGTCTGGCAACCCACTGCTGTTGGTGCTTGATGGCATCACCGATCCGCACAACCTCGGCGCCTGCCTGCGGGTGGCCGATGGCGCTGGCGTCCAGGCGGTGATTGCACCGAAGGACCACGCAGTCGGTGTGAACGCGACGGTGGCCAAGGTGTCCAGCGGGGCCTCGGACACGGTGCCGTACTTCATGGTGACCAACCTCGCGCGCACGCTCAACGAGCTGAAAGACCGCAACATCCGCGTCATCGGCACGTCGGACACGGCGACCCAATCGCTGTACGACATCGACCTGAGCGGTCCGGTCGCGCTGGTGCTCGGCGCCGAAGGCGCCGGCATGCGACAACTGACCGCCAAGACCTGCGATGAGCTGGTCAGCCTGCCGATGTGCGGCGCGGTCGAGAGCCTGAACGTCTCGGTCGCCAGCGGCGTGTGCCTCTACGAAGCGCTGCGTCAGCGGCGTGCGAAGGAAGGTGCCGCGTGAGCCAGGTTCATGCGTACCGCAGGGCGGTGGCCTTGCCCCAGAACACCTTGTAAGAAAACACGGTGTAGGCGGCGATGGCCGGTACCGAGATGCACACACCGACCAGGATGACCTTCAGTGCGGCCGTGCTGCTCGCCGCCTCCCAGATCGTGAGGCGATCGATCACCACGAACGGGTAGATGCTGTAGGCCAGCCCGATGAAGCCAAGCACGAAGACGGCGATCAGCGCGGCAAAGGGCACCCAGCACAAGGTGGTGCGCACGATGGCCTTGTCGAGCACGATGCGCGTCGTCATCAGCGCGATGCCGGTGACGATCGGAATGACCATCAGCGCGATGATCTCCGGCAATGCGAACCAGCGTTCACGCACCGTCGCGCTGATCCACGGCGTGGCCAGCGAGATCAACACCATGCCGATCACCACCGGTGCCCAGGCGAGCTTGGCCCAGCGGATGGCCTTCTGCTGCAATTCACCCTCGGTTTTCATCACCAGCCACGCGGCGCCCAGCAAAGCGTAGGCGGCCGGCAGGGCGACCGCAATGGCCGCAGCGAAGATCGGGTAGTTCCAGCCCTCGCCGAAGCCACTGATGTAGCGGCCCAGCATCCAGCCTTGTGAGAGCGACGCGAGCATCGAACCGGCGAAGAACAGGCGATCCCACAGCGGCTTGGCGCTGGACTTGGCCTTCACGCGGAAGTCGAAGGCGACGCCGCGCAGCGTCAGGCCGACCAGCATCAGTGTGACGGGCAGATACAGCTGTGTGAGCACCAGGCCATGCGCCTTGGGGAACGCGACCAGCAAGATGCCGATGCCCAGCACCAGCCAGGTTTCGTTGGCGTCCCAGAACGGACCGATCGACGCGATCAGCACGTCCTTTTCTTCGGCCGTGGCCCGTGGCATCAGCAGGCCGACACCCAGGTCGTAGCCATCGCTGATCACGTAGATCAGCATCGAAATGCCCATTAGCGCCATGAAGATCACCGGCAGCGCGGTATCGAAGTTCATGATGCGTTTCCTCCGACCAGCACCTCGGCGGCACGGCCTTCGGCCTCCTCCAGCGCATCTGTCTGGATCACGTCCTCGGGCTTTTCAGCCATGTATTTGAGCACTGCCACGTAAGCAACGATCAGGGAGGCATACAGCGTCAGGTACATCGCGAGACTCAGCGCGATCATTGATGACGGCACGGTGGTTGCAGCCACGTCGGCGGTGCGCAGCAGGCCGAACACGACGTAAGGCTGGCGCCCGATCTCGGTGACATACCAGCCTGCGACGGTGGCGACCCAGCCCGAAAAAGTCATGCCGGCCAGCACCCAGAGCAGCGGTTGGGGCAGGCGCGCGGCCTGCCATTGCGCGCGCCGGTAGATCCACCAGCCGAGCCAACTGACCGCCAACATCAACACCCCGGTCCCCACCATCACGCGGAACGCCCAGAACACCGGCGCCACCGGCGGGTGCTTGTCGCCGAATTCGTTGATGCCCTTGATTTCGCCGTTCTCGTCGTGGGTCAGGATCAGGCTCGCCAAGCGCGGTATCGCGATCTCGAACTTGTTGCTGCGTGTTTCGGCGTCGGGCCATGCGAACAGCAGCAGCGGGGCACCGCGCTCGGTTTGCCAGACACCTTCCATAGCGGCGATCTTCTGCGGCTGGTGTTCCAGGGTGTTCAGGCCGTGCATGTCACCGACCAGGATCTGCACCGGGATCACCACGGCGGCCAGCGTGAGGCCGACGCGCAGAATCTTCGGGGCCGAGCGCTCGGCCGCACCACGCAGCAGCTGCCATGCGCTCAGACCGGCGAGCAGGAACGCGCAGGTCAGCGCAGAGGCCAGCAGCACGTGCGCGAAGCGATAAGGGAAGGAAGGATTGAAGATGACTTCAGACCAACTCACCACGTGGAAGATGCCGTCGATGACTTCGTGACCCGCCGGGGTCTGCATCCACGAATTCAAGGCCAGGATCCAGAACGCGCTGACGGTGGTACCGAAGGCGACAAAGAAGCTCGCCATCATGTGAATGCGCTCGCTGACCCGACCGTGGCCGAACAGCATCACGCCCAGGAAGCCCGCTTCCAGGAAGAACGCGGTCAGCACCTCGTAGCCGAGCAGCGGGCCGGCGACGTTGCCAGCCTTCTCCATGAACCCCGGCCAGTTGGTACCGAACTGGAAGCTCATCGTGATACCGCTGACCACGCCCAGCGCGAAGCTGAGGGCGAACACCTTGGTCCAGAAACGGTACGCCGCGAGCCAGGCGGTGTCTTGCGTCGTCAGCCAGCGCCAGCGGAAGAAAAGCAGCACCCAGCCCAGGGCGATGGTGATCGTCGGGAACAGGATGTGGAAGGTGATGTTTGCAGCGAACTGCATCCGGGCGAGGATCAACGCGTCCATCGAATGACTGCCTTTCAGGAGGGCGACTTGCCACCGGCTGCGACCTTCGCCTTGCCAGTGAGTTGGAGCAATCTCTGTACCTTCGACCCCATCTTCATCAGCTGCGCGAGGGTTTTCTGGTCCATGCGCTGCACATCGTCGAACCAGGTGGTCATCAGCTCGATCAGGTCATGCATGCTTTTCATGCGCTGCTGGGCGATGCGGTCTTCCTCGGACGTCGCCTGTTCGAGCAGTGCATTGCGAAGCATCGACAACGTGGGTTCGATCTCGCGGCGCCGGCGCACTTCGGCCAGGGTTCGGAAAATCTCCCAGGCGTCGGTGGGCGCTTCGAAGTACTCGCGGCGATCACCTGGCAGATGGCGCAGATGCACCAGCTGCCATGCCTGAAGCTCCTTCAGGCCCATGCTCACGTTGGAGCGCGAGAAGTCGAGCGACTCGCCGATGTCATCCGCATTCAACGGGCGTGGCGAGACAAAGATCAGTGCATAGATCTGACCGACGGTGCGGTTGATGCCCCAGCGGCTGCCCATCTCGCCGAAGTGGCTGACAAAACTGCGGACGAGTGGAGAAAGGGCCGAGGCGCTGAGTTGGTCTTGCATCAAGCGGAGGACGCCAGATTTTGAACACCCAGATTCTATCGATAATTCAGTAATTACTGAAACTTGACGACATCTATCAACTTGAAGAAGGTGAGCCCCGGCTCAGCCCTGTGCCCAGAACACCGCGAACCAACCCCGGGCGTCGACCCAGCAGCGGCTGCGTGCGAATCCTGATGATTGCAGCAAGGCAGCGAAGCCTTCGATGCTGTATTTGTACGAGTTCTCGGTGTGCAGCCGCTCGCCGGCCTCGAACTTCCGCTCGCCCTGGGGCCATCGCACCACCAATGCGCGCTGTGCTTCGAGGTGCATCTCGATGCGTGAGGCGCTGCGGTTGAAGTACGCCACGTGTCGCCAATCGCGTGGATCGAAGTTGCTGTCGATCAGCCGATTCAGGTGTCGCAGCAGGTTCAGATTGAAGGCGGCCGTCACGCCCAGTGCGTCGTCGTAGGCCGGCTCCAGCCACGCGGTGTCCTTGATGAGGTCGACACCGATCAGCAGCCCGCCCTCGCGGGCCTGGCCCTGCACGCTGGCCAGGAACACCGCGGCCTGTTCGGGGGTGAAGTTGCCGATGCTCGAGCCGGGGTAGAAAAATACGGGTCGACCCTGCACGATGTCAGCCGGCATCGACAGTGCGCTGGAGAAGTCCAGTCCCAGACCTGTGATGGCCATCTGTGGATGCTGGTGCTGCACCTCAGCCAGACCCTTCTCGAGGAAGTCCACGGAGATGTCGACCCCGACATAACGCTGAGGCTGCAGCGACGGAATCAGATGCAAGGCCTTCGCGCAATTGCCCGCACCCAGATCGACCAGGGTATCCACCGCACCGATGGCCTGCGCGATCGCTCTGGCGTTTACCGACAGGATGTCGGCTTCGGTGCGGGTAGGGTAGTACTCTGGCAGCAGGGTGATCGCCTCGAACAACAGCGAACCCAGTGCGTCATAGAGGAACTTCGGCGAGGTGTAGGCGTGCGCAGCGTTCAGGCCTGCACTCAACTCGCGACGAACCTCGGTGAGGTTCTCCCGATGGCACTGCACGAGTTGTGGACCCGCCCCTGCAGCGCGCGGCGTGGACGCAAAAGCAGACGGTGCGACAGGATTCATGGGTGACGCTCCATCTGCGTTTCTCGGCCGGGAACCCCGCCTCAGTGCTCACATTGTGTTGCCAGCCCACCGTCCAGGGTTCCCCGCAAGCCAACACCCTCACGCTGCGCTGGGCGGTGGACGATGTGGCTGCCCACCATAATCCGCAACGATTTCGACCGCACACCATGCAAATCGGCTTGTCCAACAACGAATTCCTGTTTGGCGTGATGGTCGCCACAGGCGCGTGCCGCTGGGCATGGCGCCGCAAGGTGCGTCGAATGGCCGAGCCCCCACTGAGGAGGCCTCTGTGGGCCAGTCTGGGCACCGAGCTGTTTGCTGTCGTGGCGCTGATCTTCACCTGCCGTGTGGCAGTGGCCGACTGGCCCAGCGTGCCGTCAGGCTCAATGGAGCCGACGCTGCGCATCGGTGACTACCTGCTCATCAATCACCTGGCCTACGGACCCCGGCTGCCGTTCACCAACACCGCCATTGAGTTCGGCCAACCCGAACGCGGTGATGTGGTAGTCTTCCGCTATCCGCACGATGTGTCGCAGTTTTATGTCAAGCGGTTGGTTGGCATGCCGGGAGATGTGGTGTCGTTTGCCGGAGGTGTCGTGGCCATCAACGGTGCGGCGCCGAACGCGGCCATGCTGGAAGACGAGGCGCTGGCGTCGCTGCAGGTGCAGCGCTCTGAAGAGGACCTTGGTCAGTGGATGGTCCTTGAAACCGCCGCCGCGCCTGCCCGGGTGTTGAAGATCAATCCCTTCATTCTGGGCCGCACGCCACTGAACCTCGACGATGCCGACCTCGCGGCACACTGCCAGTCGCCACGCGCCGGTGACTGGCATTGCAAAGTGCCCTCAGGGCACTACCTGATGTTGGGTGACAACCGCGACGCCTCTGGAGATTCGCGCGAGTGGGGCTTTCTGCCGCACGAGCAGATCTACGGCAAGGCGGTGCGGGTGCTGTTCAACCTCCGGCAGTCCGGCCGGGCCTGGAAACCCCTCTGAAAACCTCACGGTATCCACGATGACCCTCCTACCTGCCTCAACTCCAGCGGTGACGGCCGCAGACGGCGGTGATCTCGCCGGCAAGCACATCGTGCTGGGCCTGTCTGGTGGCATTGCTTGCTACAAGGCCGCCGAGCTGGCACGTGCGCTGGTGAAGGCGGGCGCCACGGTGCAAGTGGTGATGACCGAAGCGGCCGAGCAATTCATCACCCCGGTGACGATGCAGGCCTTGTCAGGCCGCCCTGTGTTCACCAGCGCCTGGGACACGCGCGATGTCGACGGCAACGCCAACAACATGGCGCACATCAATCTGACGCGCGGCGCCGACGCGGTGCTGGTGGCGCCGGCCAGCGCCGACTTCATGGCCAAGCTGCTGCACGGTCGCGCCGACGATTTGCTGAGCCTGCTGTGCCTGGCTCGCCCCATGGACACCTGCCCGCTGCTGATCGCCCCGGCGATGAACCGCGAGATGTGGGCCCACCCGGCCACGCAGCGCAACGTCGCCCAGCTGCGCGCCGATGGCACTCATCTGCTGGGGCCGGACAGCGGTGCGCAAGCCTGCGGCGAAGTGGGCGACGGCCGCATGCTCGAGCCCGAGCAGTTGTTGGAGGAAATGATCGGCTTTTTCCGACCGAAGCCACTGGCTGGCAAGCGCGTGTTGATCACCGCCGGTCCCACTTTCGAGGCGATCGATCCTGTGCGCGGCATCACCAACCTGTCCAGCGGCAAGATGGGCTTTGCCATTGCGCGCGCAGCGGCTGAAGCGGGGGCCGAGGTCACGCTGGTGGCCGGGCCCGTGCACGTGGCCACACCGCGTGGTGTGCGGCGCATCGATGTGCGCACCGCTTTGCAGATGGCCGATGCGGTGATCCCGCTGGCACCGAGCCAGGATGTGTTCATTGCCACTGCGGCAGTGGCCGACTGGCGGCCCGCCACCCTGGCGGACCAGAAGATCAAGAAGAACGGCAGCAAGGTCGCACCGACCTTCGAGCTGACCGAGAACCCCGACATCCTCGCGGCGGTGGCGAGCCAGGCGCTGATGGCCGGCCGGCCTTACTGCGTCGGCTTCGCAGCGGAGAGCCAAGACCTGCTGAAGCATGCGCGTGAGAAGCGCGATCGCAAGCAGATTCCACTGATCGTAGGCAACCTGGGCCCCGCCACCTTCGGGCGCGACGACAACGCGTTGGTGCTCGTCGACGCACACGGCCATCGCGACCTTCCGCCGGCCGACAAGCTCACCCTGGCGCGCTGGCTGATCGCCGACATCGCGCAGCGGCTCCCCACCACAGAGACCCCCACATGACGACGATAGACGTGAAGCTGCTCGACCCGCGCATGGCCGAGGCCTTGCCGGCCTACGCCACCCCGGGCAGCGCAGGCCTCGACCTGCGGGCCTGTCTCGATGAGCCATGGCTCATCGAGCCGGGTCAGACGCGCCTGATCCCGACCGGCCTTGCGATTCACATTGCCAATCCCGGTCTGGCCGCGATGATCCTGCCGCGCTCGGGCCTGGGCCACAAGCACGGCATCGTGCTGGGCAACCTGGTCGGCTTGATCGATTCCGACTACCAGGGGCCGTTGATGGTCAGTTGCTGGAACCGCGGTCAAGTGGCCTACACCGTGCAGCCGATGGAGCGCATCGCTCAGCTCGTCATCGTGCCGGTGGTGCAGGCGCGCTTTCGGCGCGTCGAGGGGTTCGACGTGTCCGACCGTGGCGCCGGAGGTTTCGGGTCGACCGGTGTAAGCTGATGCCGCTGCAGGCAGTCTGCGCAGATCAATGCAGATGCGGGCCCGGTGGCATGGCATTGAGCACGCTGAACGCCGGCTGTCCCACGGTGCCGGTCTCGATCTCGTCCACGGTGGCGGCGCGCACCTCTTGCACCTTCAGGTGGATGCGCAGCGCGCGCCCGGCCAGCGGGTGGTTGCCGTCGAGCACGACATGCGTGGGATACACCTCGGTGACGGTGTAGAGCACGTCTTCAGGCATGTCGGGTGTGACAGCACCGTCGGGCACGCCCTCGAACTGCATGCCGACCGCGATGCTGCCGGGAAACACCGACCGCTCCTCGAAGAACACCAGGGCCGCGTCGTAATCGCCAAAGGCATGTTCGGGTTCCAGATGCAGCGAGGCTTCGAAGCCCACTGTCTGGTCAAGAACGGCAGCTTCGACCTGCTCCAGCAGATCACTACCGCCGTAAAAAAACTCCACCGGTTGTGCCAGTTCGTCGATCAGCTGGCCTTGGGCGTCTTCGAGTCGCCAGGTGAGGGCGACAACGCAAGGGGATTGGATTTGCATCGGGAAATGATCGCACATGGACAATCCTGCACATGACCATCGACACACCGACACCGCTGCTGGGCGGGCTCAGCCCGCAAGTCTTCATGCGTCGCCACTGGCAGAAAAAGCCGCTGTTGATCCGCCAGGCGCTGCCCGGCGCCGAGCCCGCGCTCGACCGCGCTGCGTTGTTTGCGCTGGCAGGTACTGAGGGGGTGGAGTCTCGGTTGATCGAACGGCTCGTTGGCCAATGGTCTTTGCGTCACGGCCCGTTCAACCGGCGTCAGTTGCCACCACTGACCCGACCCGATTGGACGCTGCTGGTGCAGGGCGTCGATCTGCATCTGCCGGCAGCGCATCGCTTGTTGTCGCGCTTTCGCTTCGCGTCCGATGCGCGGCTCGATGACCTGATGATCTCGTACGCCACCGACGGCGGAGGTGTCGGTCCGCACGTCGACTCCTACGATGTTTTTTTGCTCCAGCTGGCGGGTCGCCGGCGTTGGCGCGTCGGCCGCACAAAGCAGCCTTCGCTCGTGCCCGGCATGCCGTTGAAGATACTCGCGAACTTCGAGCCGGAACATGAATGGCTGTTGGAGGCGGGTGACATGCTGTACCTGCCACCTGGCTGGGCGCACGATGGTGTGGCCGATGGGGGGTGCCTCACCGCATCGATCGGCTTTCGAGCGCCGACGCGCGATGAAGTGGGCCAGCAGGTCCTGCAACGCATGCTCGATGGTGTCGACGATGACGACGATGGCCATGCGCCGCGCTACCGCGACCCGTCGCAGGCGGCCACCGATCAACCGGCACGCATTCCGGCGCGCTTGGCCGAGTTCGCTGCAGACGCGGTCAGGCGCCTGGTCGATGAGCCGTCATCGCTGAACTGCGCCTTGGGCGAATGGCTCAGCGAGCCGAAACCGCAGACCTGGTTCGAGCCAGTCGATGCCTTGCCGGGGCGCTGCGATGTCGTGCTCGATCCGCGCACCCGCATGCTGTATGACGACCGGCATGTGTTCATCAACGGCGAATCCTTCGTCGCTTCCGGCCGTGACGCTCGCCTGATGCACCAACTGGCAGACGCGCGCAGGCTGGACGCCCGGGCTGTCGCCACGCTCAGCATCGATGCCTGGGACCTGCTTCAATCCTGGGCATTTCAGGGGTGGCTGCAAGCTGTGAGCAGCGACGCTTGAGCGGTCAAGATTCGAACTGAAGCGCGCGAAGACAGGAGGTCGAACGATGAATCTTCCGTTGAACGGTCTGATCGAGACCCGGGCCCAATTCCAGGCGGCTGTTCGCTCGGCCATTGCACAGATTGCATCAGCAGGCGCCCGCGAAATCTGGTTGTGCGACGAAGACTTCGCCGATTGGCCGCTCAATGACCCGCTGGTGGTCGAACACCTGGCTCAGTGGGCCAGTGCTCACCGCCGGTGCAACGTGCTGGCGAGCCACTACGACAGCATCCAGCGCCAGCATCCGCGCTGGGTGCACTGGCGGCGACAGCGCTCACATGTCGTGCAGTGCCGCGCGCCCGATGAATCGCATGTGAACCCCTTGCCTTGCGTGCTGCTGGCCCCAGGCTGCGTGACGCTGCGCCTGGTTGACCGGGAGCGTTGGCGTGGGTCCGTGTCGACCGAGCTGGCCGATGCCGTGCGAGAGCGCGAGCGGCTTGACGTGCTGCTGCAACGAACCGTCGAAGCTTTCCCTTCGAGCACGCTCGGTCTGTGATTCATTCTGCGGCCGTGGCATATACTAGCCGGCTGTGGCGTAAGGGTTTATAGGCCTTTAGCTCCTGAGTTTTGGGTTGTGGTCGTTCAGGCAACGACTCCGGACCTCCCCCCCCTTTTTTTGTCGACCTTTTTGATTGAGGATGCATATGAACAAGTCGCTCGTGCTGGCTACCCTGTTTGCCGCTGTTGCCCTTTCCGCTTGCGGCAAGAAAGAAGAAGTCTCTCCGGCCGTTGAAGCGGCTGCTTCTGCTGCTGCTCCAGCCATTGCTGAAGTGTCCGCTGCTGCGGCTTCGGCTGTTGACACCGCTGCCTCGGCTGCTGCCGATGCCACGATGAACGCTGCCAGCGGCGCCGCTGATGCGACCGCCGAAGCCGCCAACGCCGCGGCCGACGCTGCCAAGGATGCTGCTGCCCAGGCTGTCGACGCTGCCAAGAACGCCATGCCGAAGTAATCGGTTCACACCGAAACGAAAAAGCCGCCCTTGGGCGGCTTTTTCGTGGGCGGATTGAATGGTCCGTGGATGGCCCTGCCAGGGCTGCCGAGATCAGAGCAGCCCTGTCAGTCTCCTGCTGATTACTTCAGATCATCCACCAGCAGTTGGGCCAGCCGGGTAGCGACCTCGGTGTCCGGTATGCCGCCCTCGGAGTTCTGCACCGTGACTTGGCTGCGCGGGCCATCGCCCTTGACCTGCACGCGATAACGAACCACCTGCTTCGCATCCTTCTTGTCGCCACCCAGACCCAATAGCTTGCTGAAAATACCAGGTTCTTGTTTTGTGGGCGCTTCCTTCTGATCAGTGAAGCTCACGTAGTAGAAGCCTTTGGCGCGATCTCGGTCTTCAACTGCAAACCCGCTGCGGTCCAGCGCCAGACCGACCCGACGCCAGGCGCGGTCGAAATCGTCGTCCACTTCGACAGTGCCTGCAGGACCGCCCTGCGGCAGGCGGGCGCGCGGTGGGGGGGTCTCGCCAGGGGCCACGAGTGCCGTGGCGCGCTCTTCCTCGGCGCCCAGCTTGAGCAGCAGGCGACGCAGCATCTCGGCCTCGAGTTCCGGATCGGCGGCGCGTGGCTGCCAGGTGCTGCTGTCCTTGTTCGAGCCGGTCAACACCTCAACAGCGCCTCGGTGGCTGACGTAGATCTCGCTGCCCTTCTCGTTGCGCTCCACGCGGGTGCGGAAGCGATCACGCTCGCCGCTGTCCCAGGCGGAATCGAAAATCAGACCGATCGTGGAGCGGATGAAGTCCTGCGGGATCTTGGCGCGGTTCTCGTTCCAGTCCGTCTCCATCACGCCCACGTCCGGCTGATCGATCACGAGGGTGAAGCCACGCTCACCCCAGAACTGCTTCAGCTTGGGCCACACCTGCTCCGGGGTCAGTCCGGTGACGATCCAGCGGTCATTGCCGCTGCGTTCGATGGTCACGTTCGGGTCGGTGTTCGGCACCACGCCCTGGGCATTCGGGCTGCCTGTGGCAGGGGCGCCAAACGATGGCGGCTGGTAGGTGGTCGCGCTCACCACGCCCGAGCCATCCTGCTTGTAGCGGGAGTCGCGCGCCAGCTGTGTCAGGTCTGGCGGAACCTCGAGGCCCTGGGTCTGCGCCGATTGGGCCCGGTAGTCGACCTTGTCGCCTTTGAACAAACTGCCCACCGAGGTGCAGCCTGCCAGGCCGATCACCACTACCGAGCTGGCGAGGCGCCAGGCGCGCAAGCCACCGGTCGGTGCGGTGTCGGAACGGGCTTGTTTCGAATCTGTCACGTTGTTCATCTCCGTGGGGTTGGCGGCGGCGCAGCAGCCGCGCAGCCCATTGATCGCCGAGGGCGAAAGAAAAGACATCTCAGGTGGTGCAGGCGCCTGGCGACGGTCGCTCACAGCAAACCCGCATCACGCATGGCTGCGCTCACGGTGGCCACGCCGGTGGGAGACAGCGGTAGCAGCGGCAGCCGCAAGGTGTTCTTGCAGCGTCCCAGCTGGGACAGTGCCCATTTGGTCGGCGCCGGGCTGGGCTCGGTGAACAGATGCTTGTGCAACGGCAGCAAACGCATGTGGATCGCGGTGGCGTCGCGCACCTGGCCCGCCATGGCCGCGACACACAACTCGTGCATCGCGCGCGGCGCCACATTCGCGGTGACGCTGACGTTGCCGTGCCCGCCGAGCAGCATCAGTGCGATGGCGGTCGGGTCGTCGCCGGAATAGATCGAGAAGCCGGGTGGCGCATGCTTGATGAGCCACGCCGCACGCTCGATGTTGCCGGTGGCTTCCTTGACGGCAACGATGCCGGGCAATTGCGCCAGCCGCAACGTGGTTTCCGGCTGCATGTCTGCCACGGTGCGGCCAGGCACGTTGTACAGCGCTATCGGTGTGTCGACAGCTTCGGCGATGGCCTTGAAGTGCTGGTAGATGCCTTCCTGCGAAGGCTTGTTGTAGTAAGGCACGACCGACAACACGCAGTCGGCGCCAACCTGCTGCGCGAAGCGCGTCAGCTCGATGGCCTCGCGCGTGGAATTGCCACCGGCGCCGGCCATGATCGGAATGCGTCCGCGTGCATGCTCCACGGCCACGCGGATGATTTCGCAGTGCTCCTCCACCGACACCGTTGGAGACTCGCCAGTGGTGCCGACCACGCCGATGCAGTCCGTGCCTTCGGCAATGTGCCAGTCCATCAGGCGGCGCAGCGTGTCGTAGTCGACGCTGCCGTCCTCGTGCATCGGCGTGACCAACGCAACGATGCTGCCAGTGATCGGTTTCATGGGAATTCCTTGCAAGCTCTCGATTTTAGCTGGCGCGGGGAGGGTTCACGGGCTGCCGCAGATGGCGCTGCCTGTCGGCGCTGCCGGTCGAAGGTCGAACGGCCACCATCCGCTGGATGAATCGATCGGGTAGGCTGCAAAAACCATCTTCGTAGGCCACCACGCGCAGACCATGCGCTGCCGCGAAGTGCAACAGCTCGCCGGGGCGCAGCAGAAAGTCGGGGTTGGAGGGCTTGCCGACGCTGGCGTTCCCCTCCGCGAAGGTTTCGTAGATCAGCACACCCGAAGCAGCCACGCTTCGGGCGATATCGGGCAGCAGCGCCCGCCACAGGTAGTTTGTCACCACCACGGCCGAGAAGGTCTCGCCCGCCAGGGGCCAGGGCTGGCCTTCGAGGTCGGCTTGCACGGTGCGTGCGACATGCGCCAGGCCTTGGAGGGAGGAGGCGTCGCGATCCACCGCAGTCATGACGCAACCGCGATCGTGAAACCAGCGTGTGTGCCGCCCACCGCCACAGGCGACGTCCAGCACGCGGCCGCCCGGCTCGATCAAGTGCGACCAGCGCTGCACCCATTCCGAGGCCACGAGACCGGTGTGGGCAGGCGGCAGGCGACTCTTGGATGCAGAAAGATCGGTCATTTGCGGATGCTGATGCAGGTGCGGCAATGTAGAGCACCCCTCCCTACAATCCGCCGCCATGGTCACCCGCCCCCCTGCACGAACCCCCACCGCCGCTTCGTCTGTCAGCCCCAACAGTTACGGTGAATCCTCGATCCGTGTGCTGAAAGGCCTCGAACCGGTCAAGCAGCGACCGGGCATGTACACCCGCACCGACAACCCCTTGCACATCGTGCAAGAGGTGATTGATAACGCGGCCGACGAAGCCCTGGCAGGCCACGGCAAGCGCATCGATGTGACCTTGCACGCCGACGGTTCGGTCAGCGTGCACGACGATGGCCGCGGCATCCCGTTCGGTATGCACCCGGAGGAACTGCGTCCGGTGGTCGAGATCGTGTTCACCCAGTTACACGCGGGCGGCAAGTTCGACAAGGGCTCGGGCGGTGCCTACAGCTTTTCGGGCGGCTTGCACGGCGTGGGCGTCAGCGTGACCAATGCGCTGTCGAAGCGGCTGGAGGTCGCGGTGTTTCGAGAAGGTCAGGTGGCGCAACTCGCGTTTGCCGGTGGCGACGTGATCGAGCCGCTGACGCTGCGCAAGGCTGTGTTGTCGGCCTCGTCGGGTGACCGCAAGAGCGGCACCACGGTGCGCGCCTGGCCCGACGCCAAGTACTTTGAAAGCGTCGATCTGCCGCGGGCCGACATGACTCATCTGCTGCGCAGCAAGGCGGTGCTGATGCCTGGCGCCAGCGTGTCGCTGACGATCGAGAAAACGGGCCGTACCGATCACGAAACGCAGACATGGCTGTACCAGGGCGGCCTGCGCGATTACCTGATGCAGACGCTGAGCGCCGATCCGCTGATCCCGCTGTTCGAGGGCGCATTCCACGCCGATGGGTCCGAGTCGGAGAGCTCTGCGAACTTCGCGAACTTCGCAAAAGGCGAGGGCGCGACCTGGTGCGTGGCCTTCACCGAAGACGGCACTCCGGTGCGCGAGAGCTACGTGAACCTGATCCCCACCATCAACGGCGGCACGCACGAGTCGGGACTGAAGGACGGGCTGTTCGGCGCCATCAAGAACTTCATCGACCTGCACAGCCTGCTGCCCAAGGGCGTGAAGCTGATGCCCGACGACGTGTTCTCGCGCGCCAGCTTCGTGCTGAGCGCCAAGGTGCTGGACCCGCAGTTTCAGGGCCAGATCAAGGAGCGGTTGAACAGCCGCGACGCGCTGCGGCTGGTGTCGGGCTGCGTCAAGCCGCCGCTGGAACTGTGGCTGAACCAGCACGTCGATTACGGCAAGAAGCTCGCCGAGCTGGTGATCAAGCAGGCACAGACGCGGCAGCGCGCGAGCCAGAAGGTCGAGAAGCGCAAAGGCTCGGGCGTGGCCGTGCTGCCTGGCAAGCTCACCGATTGCGAAAGCCGCGATCTGCTGCACAACGAGCTGTTTCTGGTCGAGGGCGACTCGGCCGGCGGCAGCGCGAAGATGGGCCGCAACAAGGAGACGCAGGCGATCTTGCCGCTGCGCGGCAAGGTGCTGAACTCGTGGGAAGTCGAGCGCGACCGGCTGTTTGCGAACAACGAGATCCACGACATCGCGGTCGCGATCGGTGTCGATCCTCACGGCGCCGGCCCTTATGCCGATGGCCACACGCCCGACTTGAGCGGGCTGCGCTACGGCAAGGTCTGCATCCTGAGCGACGCCGATGTCGACGGCTCGCACATCCAGGTGCTGCTGCTGACGCTGTTCTTCCGGCACTTCCCGAAGCTGATCGAAGCCGGGCACCTGTACATCGCCAAGCCGCCGCTGTTCCGCATCGACGCGCCAGCGCGCGGCAAGAAGCCCGCCGCGAAGATCTATGCGCTGGACGAAGGCGAACTGACCGCGACGCTCGACCGGCTGCGCAAGGAAGGCTGCCGCGAACCCCCACACCACAGCGCCTGGAGCATCAGCCGCTTCAAGGGCCTGGGCGAGATGAACGCCGAGCAGCTGTGGGACACCACGCTGAACCCCGAAACCCGCCGATTGCTGCCGATCGCCTTCGGCGATCTGGGCTTCGCCGCCACCGTCGAATCATTGACCAAGCTGATGGGCAAGGGCGAGGCGCAGGCGCGGCGTGACTTGATGGAGTTGCACGGCGACGAGGTTGACGTGGATGTTTGACTGAGGCCACCGAAGCCACCGGGCAACCCCCTCCGCGAATGTCCTCCGGCCGGCTGCGCCGACCTCCCCCTTGATTTCGCTGCGGGGATTGCCCGGTGGCTTTGGCGGGCGGGGCGATGTGCCGTTCCGACTCTATCGACGCCTCGGCGTATGCAGAAGCAGCCCTGCTAGCCGACCTACAAACGCCGATTTCGGCGGCGCCTTGCCTAGAGCAGTGGCTAGGCTCCGCTCTCACCGTGTAGTGCGTGACCGGAACCTCGCCAGGAAGTCATTCACGTGCTGAGGATACGAGCCTGTGAAGTATTCAAAGGTGAGAGGGTTTGCAGGTAGGAAATGGCAACAGAGCTCGACCCAGGCCGCGATCGGAAGTGGGCCGTTCAGCTTGAACACCTTCTTGGAGCGTGCCTTGATGTGATCAAGACTCTTCGCGTTGACGTTGAAATCTGAGTCACGGCGATGTAGGTATTCGTCTTCGGAGAGCAGTTGCACTGCCCCATCGAAGTGACGGAAGTTATTGGTCTCCATGTCGAACTCAGCGTGTAGATAGCGTGCTGGGAAGTAGCTAACGCCGTTGAGTTCTATCTGCACATCGTGCGTCTTCAGTTCAAGTGCTTGAAATACCTTTACGCCCCTTGCGTCGCTCCACTTGATGTCAAGGCAGTAGGTCTTTGAGAAGAAGATGTCAATGTGATGCGGGTCGATGTCTAAGGGAGGTCGAAGCTTTATTGTTCCGGGTGGGATCTTGCCGATGTCCTCGTTGTACGGAGCGCCGTACCACGTATCCCTCTCGAAGTACGAAGGACCGTCAACGTCAATTCGCACTCGATCCTCATCAAGGGCGACGTACTTGTCGAGGGCAGGAATCTCTAACGCCCAAAAGATATCGACGAAGCGCGGAGTCCAGTTATTGAACGGGCTCATCATCCGTCGATAACAGGGATGAGCCATCAATACATAGTTCGTACCTTGGAAGTAGCCGGACTGGAACCTGGGTGGTGGCAGGTGTGAGGCCAATTCAGAGAAGGAGAACAGGCCGTCCTTATCGGCATGTATTGACGTCAGGAGCCTCGTAGCCAGTCCTGGTGCTGTGGCAACGACGCCGATGGTCGGTACGTGATCGAAGGAATTCGTATCCAAAGCGACCCCGACCGATGCAGCAACATCAGTGAACGCCGCTATCAGGTCAGCGGCTTGAAGAATCTCAAAGCGAGCTTCCTCGGCCAGCGCCGCTCGATGACGCGCGAGTAATTCTTCGAACTCTGCTTCTGAAGTCACGCTATTGCCTGGGGAAGGAGATGCGCCCTGCGACTGTCAATATTTCAGCCGACAGTTAAGCTTACGTTGCCTCTCAAGCAGCATCCGCCAAAGACTGAACGCCTGCTTCAGGATTGTTCATTGCTTGTCCGTTATTGGTCGAGATGAGGCGGCGGCGAGATTTCTGATCCGCGTTTCTGGCTTGCGGGCTACGAACACCGCAGTGCCACCCCGATCAGGCCGATGGGGCGCTCTGCGCAGCGAAGTAAAGGAGGAGGTCGGGCGCAGCCGGGCCGGGGGACATTCGCGGAGCAGAGTGCCCCGTCGGCCTGATCGCGCTCCAGCCACCGCACGAATCAACCAGCCCGATCAAGCTTGTCGAGCAAGGCCAGCGCGCGCTTCGGGTTGCCGCGCGCCGCACGCGTTTCGAAGCGTACACGGGCGTCGTAGTTGGCGAGTGCCACGGTAGCCAGTTCGTCCATCAGCCGGTTGATGCTGATCGAGTTCGACTTCGCGAGGGCTTTCAGGCGCTCGTGCTTGTCGTCCGGCAAACGAATCGTCAAAGTGGACATGGAAAAACCTCCAGGCATTGCTCGGGTGTCAGCACCCTGAGCGAGGGAAACTTCAACTCGCCGTGCGCCACATCGCGCAGGTTGCGCGTGACGATGGCGTCGGCCTGCGCGGCCACACCCAACTCGATCAGATGGTTGTCGGCTTCATCGGGCAAGTTGGGCCGCCAAGCATAAAAAACCTCGACCCAGCGGCACCGATGCAACAAGCCATCGAACAGTTCGCCGCGCTCCTTGGCAGTCAGAACCGAGTCCGCAAACAGCTCCGAGCGTCCGAGAACGTCTTCGTACTCGGCAAGCAGTGCCGGGCCCAGGACTGGCTGGTACTGTTCGTGCAAGCAGGCTCGAAGCACAGCACGTGCGCTCCCGCCACCGCGCAGCAGCGCCGCAACGAGTGTGTTGGTGTCCAGCACGAGCGTTATCACAGAGAAATGATAGCACCTGTGCTGTCATTGGAGCATCTTCGCTGTGGTACTCGCGGAGAACATCGCAGTGCCACCCCGATCGGGCCGATGGGGCGCTCTGCGCAGCGAAATAAAGGAGGAGGTCGGGCGCAGCCCGGCCGGGGGACATTCGCGGAGCAGAGTGCCCCGTCGGCCTGATCGCGCGCTGACACCTGCCTGAGCTACACAATTGACGCTCTGAGCATTCAAACCGCTACCCCATAGCACTTTGCCGATCCAGCTGAGGCGCTGCTCTCGCAGCGCCTCACCATCCGCCAGCCTTTCTCCGCATGAACGACCTGTTCGACCTCCCTCCCGCCACCGACCCCACCGACGCCGTCACGCTCGCCCATTACGCCGAACGCGCCTACCTCGAATACGCACTGAGCGTCGTCAAGGGCCGGGCGCTGCCCGATGTGTGCGACGGCCAGAAGCCGGTGCAACGGCGCATCCTGTACGCGATGGACCGCATGGGGCTGAGCTTCACCACCGCGGGTGGGCCGCGGCCGGTGAAGAGTGCGCGGGTGGTGGGCGATGTGCTCGGCCGCTTTCACCCGCACGGCGACACCGCTGCCTACGACGCGCTGGTGCGCATGGCGCAGGACTTCTCGCAGCGCTACCCGCTGATCGACGGCCAGGGCAATTTCGGCTCGCGCGATGGCGACGGCGCGGCGGCGATGCGCTACACCGAGGCGCGCCTCGCGCCCATTTCGCGGCTGCTGCTCGACGAGATCGACGAAGGCACGGTCGATTTCATCCCCAACTACGATGGTTCGACACAGGAGCCGCGCCAGTTGCCCAGCCGGCTGCCCTTCGTGCTGCTGAACGGTGCGAGCGGCATCGCGGTCGGCCTGGCCACCGAGATCCCGAGCCACAACCTGCGCGAGGTCGCGCTGGCGGCGATCGCGCTGATCAAGAACGACAAGCTCGGCGACGACGAACTCGCCGAACTGATCCCCGGCCCCGACTATCCCGGTGGCGGCCAGATCATCAGCAGCGCTGACGAGATCCGTGCCGCCTATGCCACCGGCCGCGGCAGCCTGAAGGTGCGCGCGCGCTGGAAGATCGAAGACCTGGCGCGCGGCCAGTGGCAGCTGGTCGTCACCGAACTGCCGCCGGGCACCAGCTCGCAGCGCGTGTTGGAAGAGATCGAGGAACTGACCAACCCGAAGGTCAAGGCCGGTAAGAAGGCACTGAGCGCGGATCAATTGCAGCTGAAAGCTTCGCTGTTGGCCGTGCTGGACGCGGTGCGAGATGAGTCCAGCAAGGACGCGCCGGTGCGCCTGGTGTTCGAGCCGAAGACCAGCCGCATCGAGCAGAGCGATCTCATCACACAGCTGCTGGCGCACACCAGCCTGGAAAGCTCAGCGCCGATCAACCTGACGATGGTGGGTGCCGATGGCCGGCCCACGCAGAAGACGCTGCGACAGATGTTGGCCGAGTGGGTGGCGTTCCGCCTGCAGACGGTGCAGCGCCGCTCGCAGCACCGGCTCGACAAGGTGCTAGCCCGCATCCACGTGCTCGAAGGCCGGCAGCTGGTGCTGCTGAACATCGACGAGGTGATCCGCATCATCCGCAACGCCGACGAGCCCAAGCCCGCGCTGATCGAGCACTTCAAGCTCAGCGATCGGCAGGCCGACGACATCCTCGAAATCCGCCTGCGCCAACTCGCGCGGCTGGAAGCCATCAAGATCGAGCAAGAGCTGAAGGAACTGCGTGCCGAGCAGGGCAAGCTCGAAGACATCCTCGGCAACCCCGGCACGCTGAAACGCACGGTGATCAAGGAAATCGAGGCCGACATCAAGCAGTTCGGCGCGATTGAGAAAGACCCGCGCCGCACGCTGATCCAGGCCGAGAAGAAGGCCGTGGTCGAGATCAAGGTGATCGACGAGCCGGTGACGGTGGTCGTCAGCGCCAAGGGCTGGGTGCGCGCGCTGAAAGGGCACGAGGTCGATGCCGCGACGCTGCAGTTCAAGGCGGGCGACGGCTTGCTCGCGACGTTTGCCTGTCGCAGCGTCGACGTGCTGCTGGTCTTCGGCTCGGCGGCGAACGGCAGTGGCCGCGTGTATTCGACCGCGGTCAGCCTGCTGCCCGGCGGGCGTGGCGACGGGCAGCCGATCACGACGCTGATCGAGCTCGAGTCGGGGACCCAGCCGGCGCACTATTTCGCAGGCCATGCCGAGCAGACGCTGCTGCTGGCGGGCAGCGGTGGCTATGGCCTGCTGGCGCGAGTGGGCGATCTGACGGCACGCCAGCGCAGCGGCAAGGCCTTCCTGACGCTGGAAGCCGGCGAGCAGTTGTTGCCACCGGCGCTGGTGGCCGTGGAAAAACCAGCAGATCAGGTGGGTTGCCTGTCGGCACAGGGCCGGTTGCTGGTGTTCCCGCTGGCGGAATTGAAGCTGCAGCCCAATGGCGGCCGTGGGTTGACCTTGATCGGGCTGGAAGGCAAGGACACGCTGGGCAGTGTGGCGGTGTTTGCGCAGGCCCTGCGCATCGAAGGCACCGGGCGCGGCGGCAAGGCGCGCGACGAGGTGCTCAAGGGCACCGCACTGCTGCCGTATGCCGGCAAGCGCGCTCGCAAGGGCAAGGCGCAAGATGCGATCCCGAAGGCCTTGCGCCTGTTGCCGGGCTGACACAGGAGCGACCCATGCGCGAGATCGAGTTCTGGTTTGAATTCGCCAGCAATTACAGCTACCTGAGCGTGATGCGCATCGAGGCGGCTGCGGCAGAGCGCGGCGTGACCGTCCGCTGGAAGCCGTTGCTGTTGGGGCCGATCTTTCGCAGCTTGGGCTGGAACACCTCGCCGTTCGTGCTGCAAAAAGCCAAGGGCGAATACGTGTGGACTGACATGGTGCGCCAGTGCCGCAAGCACGGCCTGCCCTGGCAGCGCCCGGCGGAGTTTCCGCGCGCTTCCTTGCTGCCCGCTCGGGTCGCACTGGTCGGTGCCGACCAGCCCTGGATAGGCGCCTACTGTCGGCGCATCATGCTGCTGAATTTCGCTGAAGACCGCGCGATCGACGATCTACACACCGTGGCCGAAGTACTCACCCAATTGCAGTTGCCCGCGCAGCAGATCCTCGACGCCGCGCAGTCGGATGCCAGCAAGCTGAAGCTGCGACAGCAGACCGAGGCGGCGCAGGCCAAGGGCATCTTCGGTGCGCCGACCTTCTTCGTGGGCGATGAGATGTTCTGGGGCGACGACCGGCTGGACGACGCGCTGCTCAGCGCATCGGCCTGAATCGACGCCGCACTGGCTAGCGTGGCCGCAGCATGACGCGGCTGGACGCCGCGGCGATGGCGATGAACAGCGCCAGACTCCAGTAGGCATAGGGCACGCCGAGCACCGAGACCGCGGCGTCCGAGCAGTTCGCGGTCACCTGCAGCAGCGGCGGATAGGCGCCATCGAGACCCAGCGCGCTGATGACCTTGTCGGCAAACGTCAGGTTGCACGAGGCCGATTTCGAGGCCACCAGTTCCTGGTACAGCGCCGACGCGCCGCCCGACAGCGCCAGCAGCAGCGTCAGCACACCGATGATTCGGCGCGGGATGGCCGCCGACACCGCCGCGGCGATCAGGCACAGCAAGGCGATGGCGAGGTAGATGATGCGCTGCAGGATGCACCAGGGGCAGGGCTGCATGTCGTACACATGCTGCGACACCAGTGCGAGGCCCACCGCCGCGACGCACAGCGCCGCCATCGCCAGCAGCAGCCGGGTCGTGCTGGATGATGAGGTCGCCATCAGGCGACCTGCGCGATCAACTCGATCTCGACGCAGGCGCCGAGCGGAATCTGCGCCACACCGAACGCGCTGCGCGCATGCTGCCCCTTCTCACCGAACACCGCTGCGAGCAGTTCCGAGCAGCCGTTGGTCACCAGGTGCTGCTCGGTGTAGGTGGCGGTACTGTTGACCAGGCTCATCACCTTGACGATGCGCTCGACCTGATTCAAGTCGCCCACGGCTGCGTGCAGCGTGCCCAGCAGATCGATGGCGACAGCCCGCGCGGCTTGCTGAGCGGTGGCCGTGTCCATGTCCAGGCCGAGCTGGCCAACCCACGGCTTGCCGTCTCGTTTGGCAATGTGGCCAGACAGGAACACCAGGTTGCCGGTGCGCACGAATGGCAGGTAGGCCGCCGCCGGAATCGCCAGTGGAGGCAGCGCGATGCCCAGGTCTTTCAGGCGGTCGTAGACGGACGTTGATGCGGACATGGGGGGGTGTGGGTGGCTGGGAAAAGCAGCGCCAAATCCTACACTGCGCTGCATGCCTGCCTACCGCGCCGACCCTGCCGCGAACACCGGTTGGCGGCTCGCGATGTGGGCCGCGGCGTGGCCTGTCGGTGCCGCCGTGCAGCTGCAGGAGGCTGCGCTGCAGCCGATGACGGTTTACGTGCTCTGCATGGCGATCGGGGCGCTGCTCCTTGCGCCCTTGTTGCTTGGGCGCCGACTTCCGGTGGCAGCCATCGGCGTGGCGCTGGGGCTGACCTTGCTGGCCTATGGCCTCACCGGTGCCCGCGCGATGCTTCGTCTGACGGAAGCGCTGCCAGTGCAGCTGGAGGCGCGCGACCTGCAGATCACAGGCGTTGTCGCCAGCCTGCCGCAGCGCGGCGCCAACGGCTTGCGCTTCCGCTTCGACGTCGAGCAGGCGACGTTCGGCGGGAAGGCGGTGGTGCTGCCATCGGTCGTTTCGCTGGGCTGGTACCACGGCTTCGACGACGATGCGGCTCCATCGGCTGAACAGCGCGAGTTGCGCGCCGGCCAGCGCTGGCGCTTCACGGTTCGACTGCGCCGCCCGCACGGGCTGGCGAACCCGCATGGCTTCGACCAGGAACTGCGCTGGTTCGAGGAAGGTGTGCGCGCCACCGGGTCGGTGCGCGACGCGCCCACACCGGAGCTGTTGGATCGCGCAGCAGCGCACCCGGTCGAGCGACTGCGCCAGCGTGCGCGTGATGCGATCGACGCTGCGGTGCCCGAGGCTCGCGTGGCCGGCGTATTGACGGCATTGGCGGTGGGCGATCAGTCGGCGATCGAGCGCGAGGACTGGGAGCTGTTCCGCCGCAGCGGCATCTCGCATCTGGTGTCGGTCAGCGGAGTTCACGTCACGATGTTTGCCTGGCTGGCCGGTCTGGTCATCGGTGCCGTGTGGCGGCGCAGCGTGTCGGCGATGTCGTGGGTCCCTGCACCCGCGGCGGCACTGTGGGGCGGGTTGGTCGTGGCGCTGGCCTATGCGGTGCTTTCCGGCTGGGGGGTGCCGGCGCAGCGCACGGTCTGGATGCTGGCGGCGGTCACGCTGCTGCGCAGTGTCGGTGTGCGCTGGCCGTGGCCACTGGTGTTGCTGATCGCTGCGGACGTGGTGACCTTGATCGATCCGTGGGCCCTGTTGCAGCCGGGGTTCTGGCTGTCGTTTGCTGCCGTCGGTCTGTTGATGGTGTCGGGCCAGGCGCAGCTGATGCCGCCTGCCGTCGAGTCGAGTCAACCTGACCGTTCGGCACCGGGCCCGGTCCCGGCGTGGCAGCGAGGCCTGCGCGGTGCCGTCACTGGTGGCGTTCGAACTCAGCTGGTGGCCACCTTCGGTCTCGCACCGCTGACGCTGGTGTTCTTTCAGCAGTTGTCGTTGATCGGCTTTGTGGCCAACCTGGTCGCGATCCCGCTGGTCACGTTGGTCATCACGCCGCTGGCGCTGCTGGGCTGTGCGGCACCCTGGCTGTGGAGCGTGGCGGCCACGGTGGTAGCGATGCTCACCGCGTGCCTGGAGTGGTTGGCGAGCGCGCCTGGCGTGCTGTGGTCTGTGGGGGTCGCGCCGGGTTGGGCGCAGGCCGCGGGCTTGTTGGGCGCTGTGCTGCTGGTGATGCCGCTGCCGTGGCGCCTGCGGGCGCTGGCGCTGCCGCTGGTCTGGCCGCTGCTGATGCCGCCGCGCGACGTGCCACCCCACGGCCAGTTCGAGCTGGTGGCTGCGGACGTCGGGCAGGGCACGGCGGTGCTGGTCCGAACGCGACACCATGTGCTGCTCTACGACAGCGGCCCGCAGTACGCGCCCGAGGTCGATGCGGGGCAGCGTGTGCTGCTGCCGCTGCTGCGAGCGCGCGGCGATCACCGCATCGACACGCTGGTGCTGAGCCACCGTGACAGCGACCATGTGGGCGGAGCGTCCAGCTTGCTGCAGAGCGCGCCCATCGCCGAGCTGACGAGTTCGATCGAAGAGCTGCATCCCTTGCGTCTGCAGGCGCAGCAGCAGGGGATCGTGTCGCGCCGCTGTGAGGCGGGTCAGAGGTGGGAATGGGACGGTGTGAACTTCGAGGTACTGCACCCTGCAGCGGGTGATTACGTGTTGCCGCTGCGTTCGAACGGGATGTCGTGTGTGCTGAGGGTGCAGGCCGCGTCAGGGGACGATGGCAGTGTGCTGCTGACCGGCGACATCGAGCGCGAGCAGGAGATCCGCTTGCTGCGGGAGCAGCCCGAGGCCTTGCGCAGCACCGTGCTGATCGCGCCGCACCATGGCAGCAAGACGTCCTCGACGGCGGCGTTTCTCGACGCGGTCGCACCTCGCTTGGCGGTGTTTCAGGTGGGTCACCTCAACCGCTATGGGCACCCGGCCGATGCGGTGCTGGCCCGCTACCGCGAACGAGGCATTGCCCGCATCGACACACCAACGTGCGGCGCCTGGACCTGGCGCAGCGGTACCGACTGGGGATCGAACCCAGCCGTTTGCGAGCGCGCTGACTCCAGCCGGTACTGGCATTGGCAGCCCGATCCACGGCCATGACGCGCACTGCGTGCATGATCGGGCGGTCCGATGGTGACCATGCGCCCCGCTGGCGCCCTGTTTTGGGGCGTCAATGGCCTGAATGTTGCTTCCCTGGGCCCGAGGAGTGATGCCGATGAGATCAAGTTTTGACGAGATGCAGGCCACCAGCACCCAGGTGCGTGAGCATTACCGCGGCTACGAGCAGTGGCTGGCGCAACAACCGGGCGACGTGATGAAGTCGCGCCGCGAAGAAGCGGAGATGATTTTTCGCCGCGTCGGTATCACCTTCGCGGTGTACGGCGCGAAGGACGAGGACGGCTCGGGTACCGAGCGGCTGATCCCGTTCGACCTGATTCCCCGGGTGATTCCGTCCCACGAGTGGATCGAGATGGAGAAGGGCCTGCGCCAGCGCGTGGTGGCGCTGAACCGGTTCATCCACGACGTGTACCACGACCAGGAAATCATCAAGGCGGGCATCGTCCCCGGCGACCAGATCTTCAAGAACGCGCAGTTCCGGCCCGAGATGATGGGTGTCGATGTGCCCTGCGGCGTTTATTCGCACATCGCCGGCATCGACATCGTGCGCGCCGGCAATGCCGACGGCACCGGCAGCTACTACGTGCTCGAGGACAACCTGCGCGTGCCCAGCGGTGTGAGCTACATGCTCGAGAACCGCAAGATGATGATGCGGCTGTTCCCGGAGCTGTTCAGCCAGCACCGTGTCGAGCCGGTTGCGCACTACCCCGACATGCTGCTCGAAACCCTGCGCGCGGTGGCGCCGGCATCGGTCAACGAGCCGACCGTGGTGGTGCTGACGCCTGGCATGTACAACAGCGCCTACTTTGAGCATGCCTTCCTGGCGCAGCAGATGGGCATCGAACTGGTCGAGGGGCAGGACCTGTTCGTCAAGGACAACTTCGTCTACATGCGCACCACGCAGGGCCCCAAGCGGGTCGATGTGATCTACCGGCGGCTCGACGACGACTTCCTCGACCCGACGGTGTTTCGAGAGGATTCGACACTGGGCTGTGCCGGCCTGATCAGCGCCTACCGCGCCGGCAACGTGACGCTGTCGAATGCGGTTGGCACCGGTGTCGCCGATGACAAGTCGATCTACCCGTATGTGCCGAAGATGATCGAGTTCTATCTCGGCGAAAAGCCCATCCTGAACAACGTGCCGACCTACCTGTGCCGCGAGCCGGGCGATCTGAAGTACGTGCTGGATCACCTGCCCGAACTGGTGGTCAAGGAGGTGCACGGTGCGGGCGGCTACGGCATGCTGGTCGGCCCGGCCTCCACCAAGGCCGAGATCGCCGAGTTCCGCGCGGTGCTTGAAGCCAATCCCACAGGCTACATCGCACAGCCGACGCTGGCGCTGTCGACCTGCCCCACCTTTGTCGAATCCGGCATCGCGCCGCGCCACATCGACCTGCGGCCCTTCGTGCTCAGTGGCAAGACGGTGCAGATGGTGCCCGGTGGCCTGACGCGTGTGGCGTTGAAGGAGGGCTCGCTGGTCGTCAATTCGTCCCAGGGTGGCGGCACCAAGGACACCTGGGTACTTGAAGCTTGATGGAGGCCTGAACATGCTGTCAAGAACCGCCGATCACCTCTTCTGGATGGCTCGCTACATGGAGCGGGCCGAAAACACTGCGCGCATGCTGGATGTCAACTACCAGACGTCGCTGCTGCCGCAATCTGCTGACGCGGCCGAGCAGGGCTGGAAGGGCCTGCTCAGCATCTCCGAGCTGAGCGGTGACTTCGCGTCGCGCTACGGCGCCGTGACCGCCCGCAGCGTCATGGAGTACATGGTCAGCGACCCGGAGAACGGCTCGAGCATCCGCAACTGCCTGATGGCCGCGCGCGAAAACGCCCGCGCCGTGCGCGGCACGCTCACGACCGAGGTCTGGGAAACGCAGAACCAGACCTGGCTGGAGTTCCAGCGCATGGTCAGCAACGGCGCCTTCCTCAAGGACCCAGGCGCTGCCTTCGAATGGGTCAAGTTCCGGTCGCACCTGTCGCGCGGCGTGACGGTGGGCACGATGCTGCAGGACGACGCGTTTCACTTCCTGCGCATTGGCAGCTTCCTGGAGCGGGCCGACAACACCGCGCGGTTGCTCGATGTGAAGTTCCACGCGGTCGAGAGCGAATTCTTCGGCGGACCCGATGGCATGAGCCAATCACAGAGCCAGTCTCAAGGCGACACGCCGGTCAGCGGCCGCGATGTCGAGTACGACTTCTATCACTGGTCGGCGATCCTGCGGTCGGTCTCGGGCTTCGAGGTCTATCGCAAGGTCTACCGCAACGTGATCCGGCCGGAGAAGGTGGCCGAGTTGCTGATCCTGCGCCCGGACATGCCGCGCTCGCTGGCCGCCTGCACGCAGGAGGTGCTGTCGAACCTGACCATGATCGCCAACGAGCAGTCCAGCGAGACCCTGCGCCGCGCCGGTCGCTTGCGGGCCGATCTGCAGTACGGCCGCATCGACGAGATCCTGGCGACCGGGCTGCACGCGTACCTGACGCAGTTTCTGGAGCGGGTGGGCACGCTCGGTGTGGGCATCAGTCGCGACTTCCTGGTGCCGGTTCAGTCCTGAGGTTTCGACGTCGCCGCGGTAAGCAGCGGCTCTCTTTCATCTTGTTGACGCGTTTTTCCGGCACCTCTTGTTCGTGCCCTCCCTGGAGTCCTGAATGTCCATCCACGTCGCGCTGAACCATGTGACGCACTACCGCTACGACCGGCCCATCAACCTGGGCCCACAGGTCGTGCGTTTGCGTCCGGCGCCTCATTCGCGCACCCGCATCCTGAGCTACTCGATGCGGGTCGAGCCGGCCACCCACTTCATCAACTGGCAGCAGGACCCGCAGTCGAACTACCTGGCGCGTCTGGTGTTTCCGGACAAGACCACCTCGTTCCGCATCGAGATCGATCTGGTGGCCGAGATGTCGGTGCTCAATCCGTTCGACTTTTTTCTGGAGCCGTCGGCCGAGCACTATCCGTTCAAGTACGCCCCCGAGGTGGAGGCCGAACTGGCGCCGTACATGGCGAAGGCCGAGGCCACGCCACATTTCCAGGCCTACCTCGACGCGTGCCGCGAGCGTTTTGCCGGCAAGAAGACGCCGATGAACAACTTTCTGGTCGACGTGAACCAGCAGTTGCAAAAGGACATCGGCTACACGATCCGCATGGAACCGGGCGTGCAGACGCCCGAGGAAACGCTGGTCAACAAGCTGGGCTCCTGCCGCGACACCGGCTGGCTGCTGGTGCAACTGATGCGACACCTGGGCGTGGCAGCGCGCTTCGTCTCCGGCTATCTGATCCAGCTCAAGAGCGATGTGAAATCGCTCGACGGTCCGAGCGGCACCGAGATCGATTTCACCGATCTCCACGCCTGGTGCGAAGTGTTCCTGCCGGGCGCTGGCTGGATCGGCCTCGACCCGACCTCGGGTCTGCTGGCGGGCGAAGGCCACATCCCACTGGCCTGCTCGCCCGACCCGTCGTCGGCCGCGCCGGTCAGCGGCGCCATCGACGAGTGCGAGACCGAGTTCGAGCACAGCATGAGCGTCACCCGGGTCTGGGAGGCCCCGCGCGTCACCTTGCCCTACACCGATGCGCAATGGGAAGGCATCGAGGCGCTGGGGCACCGGGTCGATCTGGACCTGCGCCGCAACGACGTGCGGCTCACGCAAGGCGGCGAGCCGACCTTCGTGTCAGTAGACGACCGCGACGGCGCCGAATGGAACACCGAGGCGATGGGCCCGACCAAGCGGCTGCTGAGCGCCGACCTGATGGACAAGCTGCGCCTGAAGTACGGGCAGGGTGGCCTGCTGCACTACGGCCAAGGCAAGTGGTACCCCGGCGAGCAACTGCCGCGCTGGTCGCTGAACCTGTACTGGCGCAAGGATCGCGAGCCGATCTGGACGCACCCCGAACTGTTTGCCAACGAGCGCAAGGATTACGAGGTCACCGATGCGCAGGCTCACAAGTTTCTGAGCAGCGTGGCGCGCCGCCTGGCGCTCGATGCGAAGTACGTGTTCCCGGCCTACGAGGACACCTGGTACTACCTGTGGCGCGAGCGCAAGCTCCCCACCAATGTCGATCCGCTCGACGCGCGCCTGTCCGATCCGATGGAGCGTGATCGTCTGCGCAAGGTGTTCAGCCAGGGGCTTGAGAAAGTCGTGGGCCACGTGCTGCCGATCGCTCGAGGCACGCTGGGCCAGCCGCGCTGGACCACCGGGCCATGGTTCCTGCGCTCCGAGCGCTGCTACCTGGTGCCGGGTGACTCACCGCTGGGCTTCCGGCTGCCGCTGGACTCGCAGCCCTGGGCCAAGGAAGGCGACATGCCCTGGGTGCTGCCTGTCGATCAGACCCAGACTTTCGTGCCGCTGCCACCGTATCGGCGGCTGCGCTTTGCGGCCACAACTCCGAATGGCTCCACCGACGGACAAGGCGCATCGTCTGCAGCCGTGCCAGCCAATGGTTCATCAGCCGGTTTCGCCGAGCGTTCGCGCGCCGCGCAAGGCCCCGACAAATCGGTGGCCAGTGCGCCGGCCAGCAGCCTGCGCGTGCCCGACAAATTCGAGTCGGCTGCCTGGATCAGCCGCACGGCGCTGTGCGCTGAGCCCCGCGGCGGCCGGCTGTATGTCTTCATGCCGCCGATGACGGCGCTGGAGGACTACCTGGAGATCATCGCTGCGGTCGAAGACACCGCCGCCGAGATGAAGCTGCCCGTCATCCTCGAAGGCTACGAGCCGCCGAAGGACCCGCGCCTGTCCACGCTGCGCGTCACGCCAGACCCTGGCGTGATCGAGGTCAATGTGCACCCGGCGCACAGCTGGGAAGAACTGGTCGACCAGACCACGCACCTGTACCAGAGCGCGCATGAAACCAGGCTCTCGACCGAGAAGTTCATGGTCGATGGCCGCCATACCGGTACGGGCGGCGGCAACCACTTCGTGCTGGGGGGCGCCACGGTGGCCGACTCTCCGTTCCTGCGCCGGCCCGATTTGCTCGCCAGCATGGTCGCCTACTGGCATAACCATCCGGCGCTCAGTTATTTGTTCTCGGGCCTGTTCGTCGGCCCGACCAGCCAGGCGCCGCGCGTCGATGAGGCGCGTAACGATTCGGTCTACGAGATCGAGGTGGCATTCGCCGAACTGCAACGCGTCACCCGAGAGCAGGGCGACTACTGCCCACCGTGGCTGATCGACCGCCTGCTGCGCAACCTGCTGATCGACGTGTCGGGCAATACCCACCGTGCCGAGTTCTGCATCGACAAGCTCTATTCGCCCGATGGCCCGACCGGCAGGCTCGGCCTGCTGGAAATGCGTGCGTTCGAGATGCCGCCGCATGCCCGCATGAGCCTGACGCAGCAGTTGCTGATGCGCGCGCTGGTCTCGCGCTTCTGGAAGGAGCCGTACCGCCCGGCGCGTCTCAAGCGCTGGGGCACCGAGCTGCACGACCGCTTCATGTTGCCGCACTTCATCTGGCAGGACCTGACCGACGTGATCGAGGAGCTGAACAATTTCGGCTACGCGATGAAGACCGACTGGTTTGCGCCGCACCTCAATTTCCGCTTCCCGCGCCTTGGCGACTTTGCGGTGCTGGGCGTCGAGGTCGAGATGCGTTTGGCCCTCGAGCCCTGGCATGTGATGGGCGAGGAGGGTGCTTCTGGCGGCACGGCACGCTACGTCGACTCGTCGGTCGAGCGGGTGCAATTGAAGGCGACCGGTCTGGTCGGCGACCGCCATGTGCTGACCTGCAACGGCCGGGTGGTGCCGATGCAGCCGACCGGCCAGGTGGGCGAGTTCGTCGGCGGCGTGCGCTACAAGGCGTGGAACCCGCCTTCAGCGCTGCATCCGACGATCGGGGTGCATGCGCCGCTGACGTTCGACCTGCTAGACACCTGGATGGGCCGCTCGATGGGCGGTTGTCAGTACCACGTGGCGCACCCTGGCGGGCGCAGCTACGACAGCTTCCCGGTCAACGCCTTCGAGGCCGAGGCCCGCCGCTTGGCGCGTTTCTTCCGCACTGGCCACACGCCGGGCAAGATGGAGGTGCCCAAGGACGAGCGCAACCCGAACTACCCGTTCACCCTCGACATGCGCCGAACCCCCAGCGCCTTCTGACCGATCCGGGGCCGCGTGGGATCACGTATGACAATCGATCACATGAACCCGGTTGTCTGACATGTTGACCCGCCTGTTGTCCGGCTACACCTCGGTCGAAGGTCGCTACGACGAGCTGTTGTCAGCCCCTGGATCGCCGCGCCCGCATTGGGAAGCCTTTCTGCGCTCGCTGGCCGCGCGGGAAGGTGCCGAGGTCAGCGAAACCCTGTCGCTGATGGAGCGCGAGATCCGCGAGAACGGCATCACCTACAACGTGTATGCCGATCCGAAGGGCGCCGACCGGCCCTGGGAAGTTGATCCGCTGCCGCTGCTGCTGTCGGCAGCCGAATGGGACGAGATCTCCGCCGGCATCGCACAGCGCGCCGATCTGCTGAACCGGGTGCTGGGCGACATTTATGGCCCGCAGGAACTGCTGCGCTCGGGCGCGATCCCACCGTCGATCATCTATGGCCACAGCGGCTACCTGCATCAGGTGCAGGGCATCCGTCCGGCCGGTGGCGTGCACCTGTTCAACTACGCCGCTGACCTGGCGCGCTCGCCCGATGGCCACTGGTGGGTGGTGAACGACCGCACCCAGGCGCCTTCGGGTGCCGGCTATGCGCTCGAGAACCGGTTGGTGGTGTCGCGCGTGTTCCCGCAGATGTTCAAGGAGCTGCATGTGCAGCACCTGGCAGCCTTCTTCGAGGCCTTGCGCCAGTCGATGATGCGCTGGGCGCCGAAGGATCACACCGATCGGGTGTTCGAGCGCGCCAATCCGCTGGTGGTGCTGCTGACACCGGGGCCCTACAACGAAACCTATTTCGAGCACGCGCTGCTGGCCCGTTACCTGGGCTTCCCGCTGGTCGAAGGCAGCGACCTCACGGTGCGCGACGGCTGTGTCTGGATGAAGACCGTCGAGGGTTTGAAGCGCGTCAGCGGCATCCTTCGCCGTCAGGACGACGATTACTGCGACCCACTCGAGCTGCGCTCCGATTCGGCACTGGGCATCCCCGGCCTGACGGACTGCGCGCGCCGCGGCACGGTGCTGCTGGCCAACGCGCTGGGGTCGGGCGTGCTCGAATCCGGCGCGCTGCTGGGCTACCTGCCCAAGCTCAGTGAGCAACTGCTCGGCGAGCCCCTGCGATTGCCTTCGGTGGCGACCTGGTGGCTGGGCGAACCGGCGGCCCTCGACGATGCTTGGCGTCGGCTCGACAAGCTGATCATCAAGCCACTGGAACGCTCGGTGCGAGAGCCGGCGCTGTTCGGCGCCGACCTGTCGGCAACAGAGCGTGCGGCCTTGCGAGCGCGTGTGGCGGCACGCCCTCAGCGCTATGTGGCACAGGAGTGGGTGCATGTGTCGCAAGCCCCGGTGCTCGAGGTGCGCAACGAGCCAGGTCGTGGCGAGCAGATGAGTTCGCGCACCGTCGGGCTGCGGGTGTTTGCGGTGGCCACGCCCAACGGCTACCACGTGCTGCCAGGTGGGCTGACCCGGGTGGCCGGCGACGACCATTCGCGCGTGATCGCGATGCAGCGCGGGGGTCGCTCGAAAGACACCTGGGTGCTGTCCGACGCGCCGGTCAATGCCTCGTTCTCGTTGCTGAGCCGCACCGTCAAGCCGGAAGACCTGGTCGCATCGCGCGCCAATGTGCCTTCGCGTGCGGCCGAGAACCTCTTCTGGTTCGGCCGCTACGGTGAGCGCTGCGATGCGGCCGCGCGGCTGCTGCGGGTTGCCATCTCCGATGTGCTCGACGAATCGCGCGAGCTCAGCGACGGCGTGCCGCCCACGCTGATCCTGGCGCAGCGATTCGGGCTGATCGACTCGGTCGAGCAGCCCGCGACCGACCTGCTGCGCGCTGCGACGCACCCCGACGAGGGCTTGAGTGAGCGGCTCAAGCAACTGTCACGCGTGGCCTTCAACCTGCGCGATCGGATGTCGGCCGACCACTGGCGCTCGTTGAACCAGCTGATTGCCGACCCGGTGTTTCAGCGCGGCCTCTCTTCGACCAGCCTCGGGCTGCCGCTGGCGATGTCGTGGCTGGACCGTGCGGTGACCTCGATGACCACGCTGTCGGGCTTCGTGCTCGATGGCATGACACGCGGCGTGGGCTGGCGGTTCCTGTCGATCGGTCGGCGGCTGGAGCGCTTGTCGACACTGTGCAATGTGCTGCAGGTCGCGACCCACGAAGGGCGCACGCACGGCCTCGACTGGCTACTCGAATACGCCGACTCCACCGTCACCTACCGTTCGCGCTACCTGGTCGCGCCCGAATGGCTGCCAGTGCTGGACCTGCTGCTGCGCGACGAGGTGAACCCGCGCTCGCTGGCCTTCCAGGTCAAGGGCCTGGCCGAGTACATCGCCAAGCTGGAGCTGAGCCATGGACGCTTCGCCAGCGACGTGCTGGCGCCCGCACACCATGGGCTGCGCAACCTGTCCAGCGTTGACCTGCACCCGGAGAGCGAAGCGCTGGCCGACGTCATTGCGCAGTTGCAGCGCGCAGCGCATGCGGTGTCCGATGAGCTGACACTGAAGTTCTTCTCGCATGCGGCGTCGCGCAGCGTGTTGTCGCTGGTGGCCTGATGTCGCAACAACAAGGTCAGTCAGGCCAGCAACAGGGGCAGCAGCAGAGTGCTCAGCCGAGCCCGCCGCAGGGTCGCTTCGACCGCTACACCGTCGAGCACGAAACGCGTTACGCCTACACCGCGCCGGTGTCGCAGTCGTGGCAACTGGGCCGGCTGACACCGCGCGGCCTGCCCTGGCAACGGGTGCTGTCGCACAGCCTGCAAATCGACCCGCCCCCCGACGAGCGCCATGAGGCCTTCGACAGCTTCGGCAATTCGGTGTCGCACTTCGGGCTGCATGGCGCCCATCGTCAGCTGCGCGTGCGCATGCAGTGTCAGGTCGAGGTGGGTGAGCGGCCGGCGGCGGACGTGGCCTCCACGCTGACCGTCGACGAAGTGCGCGAAGCGCTGCGCCGACCGTACGGTGAAGCCTGCGACCTCGACGCGGCGCGCATGGCCGAACCCACACGCCTGGTGCCGCTGTCCGAGGCGGCGCGGTTGTATGCGGAGCCCTCGCTGCGGGCCGATCGGCCCTGGTTCGAGGCGCTGAGCGAGCTGAACCACCGCATCCACACCGATTTCGAATTCGATTCAGGTGCCACCACCGTCAGCACCTCGGTCGACGAAGTGATGCAGCACCGCCGCGGCGTGTGCCAGGACTTCGCCCACCTGATGCTGGCCTGCCTGCGTGGTCACGGCTTGTCGGCCCGCTACATGTCGGGCTATCTGCTCACCGACCCGCCACCCGGGATGCCGCGGCTGATGGGCGTCGATGCGTCGCACGCCTGGGTCGCCGCGTACTTGCCCGACCACGGCTGGGTCGAGTTCGATCCCACGAACGACCAACTCGCCGACCGCCGCTACATCACGCTGGCCTGGGGCGCCGATTTCGCCGATGTCGTGCCCCTGCGCGGCGTGATCCTCGGCGGCGGCATGATGCAGCGCATGGATGTGTCGGTGAGTGTGATTCCGCAGGGGTGAGGACGGGACAAAGTCGGTGCCCTGATATGGTATGGGCAATGTAAAATAATAATATATTTATTTTATAAATCATTTAACAAAATTAAATGGCGTCGCGACTCTCGTTTCCAGAGGTTGGGGAATGAAAAGTAAAAGTATTTTGACGGCGATTTTCGGATTCTTGCTTGGGTGCGAAGCTTTTGCACAGAGCGCCATGAGAATCGCAGCACAGGAAGGCGATGATCGCTTCTTCCCTCTTTTGACTGCGGTATATGGTCAAATGAAAATCAGTGTTTCTTATGAAATACTGCCTTCGCTGCGAGCCCTCTCAGCAGTGAACGAAGGGGCTTACCATGCTGAAGTGGGTCGAATTCGAGAAATCTCAGAAAAATACCCAAATATCAGATATTCAAAAGAGCCTTTGTTGAATGTCGAATTGATGGCGCTGATCGCCAATAATTCAAAGAATAAATTATTTAAAATTGAGGATTTGAAAGGTAAGCGAGTTGGCTATGTGATCGGCATGAGCGTGGCCGAATATTTTGTTAAAAACAGCTCGCTGGATGTCTTTCCCGTTGCCACCCATCAGCAACTGGCTCAAATGCTTGAAAGCGGGAGGGTGGATGTCGCGCTGATGGGCACCGCATTTCGAGATTCCCCCGTATTCAAAATTGGCCATGCTGGCCTCAAGATTGCCTCATTCGATGTATTCCACATCGTCAACAAAAAGCACGAGAACCTGATTCCGAGTTTCGACGCAGTGTTGAGGCAGTTGAAGACAAATGGACAGTACGAAAAACTGTTACCAGCCACAGCGAATTAGGGTGATGTCAAGTCCGCGAGGCGCTCCGCTTCCGTCGCATGGCCATGGGTGATCTCCCCGCACTTCCTCACATCGAGTTGGGTCGCTATCGGTACTACAAAGGCGGCGAGTACGAGGTTGTCGGCGTGGTTCGACACTCCGAATCATTGGAGCCGCTGGTTCTGTACAGGCCGCTGCACGGCAACTCAGGCATGTGGGTGCGCCCGTTTTCAATGTTCACTGAACATGTCGAGCACGAGGGCCAACGCGAGCCTCGTTTCAGCCTGGCCTCCGGCAACAAATAGCGCCGCCGCCCGAGCATCCACCCCAGCCGTCCCCCCGGCCGGGGGCCGCTTCAAGGGGACCGCGTTGACCCTGTCTGCAACCCCTCGGCGGGATGGCCGCACAGGGCTCGCGCAGAAACACTGAGCTCGTCGATCGCTGTGATCGGTGCCGCTCAGGAGACCCCCATGTTCAGCCTCGCTTCGTTGCCTCGTGCGTGCCGTGAAGGCATGAGATCGATCGTGTGTCTGTCGCTGTGTGCGGCGCTGCCGATGCCGCCGCAGCCGAACTCGCCAGCTGCGGCGATCGACCGACCAGCCGATGGCGGTCCAGGTTGGTACGACAGCAGCTGGGACTTGGGGCGAGGGCTCGAGATCGCCGAGGTGCCCGACCTCGAAGCCGAACTGTCGCTGTGGATCGAGGCGTGTCTGAATCAGGCGCCGTCTATCGAGCCTGCCTGACCGCATGCCCGAGTTCGATCACCGCCATCGCGTAATAGCTGGACCAGTTGTAGCGGGTGACGGCGTAGAAGTTGGTGGTGCCGGCCACGTAGCTCGGCGCGTCGGGGCCGTTCTGCAGTTCGACCAGCGCCAGCTTCGCGTCGGCAGCGCTGCCGCTGCTGTCGGTGAGGGGCGGCGCCGGCGTGCCGAATGCCGCGCCATGATCGATGAACTGCTGTGCGGTGAAGGTGGGCAGGATGTCTGGGCCGAGCAGCAGCGCTCGCTCGCTGGTGTCGCTCGGCACGGCCACCTCGTAGTGCGTGGGCAGGCCGCGCTGCCAGCCGAACTCGGCCAGGTAGTGCGCCACGCTGCCGATCACATCGGCAGCACTCGTGTGCAGATCGATGTGCCCATCACCATCGAAATCGATGGCGTACTTGTTGACGCTGCTGGGCATGAACTGCGGCATGCCGAGCGCCCCCGCATAGCTGCCCTTCAAGGCCAACGGGTCGCTGCCTTCTCGGTGGCTGAGCACCAGCAGCTGCTCCAGCTCGTCTCGAAAGAACGCGCTGCGGTCTTTGCGTCCGGTCGGGAAGTCGAAGCCCAGCGTGGTCAGCGCGTCGATCACACGATGGTTGCCCATGTGCTGGCCATAAAGCGTTTCGACGCCGATGATGCCGATGACGATTTCCGGCGGCACACCATAGCGATCCTCCGCCAGCGTCAGCCAGGCTGCATGGGCCTGCCAGAACGCTGCGCCGGCGGCGATGCGCCTGGGTTCGACGAAGCGCGCTCGGTAGGCCACCCAGTTCTTGGCGGTGCCGGCTGGCGGCGGCATCACCGCCTTCACGATGCTGGGCACAAAGCGCGCCTGCGCCAGCACGGCCTGTACGGCCTCCACGTCGAGTCCCTGCCTAGCGGCAAGCTCAGCGCCGAACGTCATCAGGTCTTCGCGTCGGCCGTAGGTCACGATGTCGGGGTCGTTGTCAGAGCGCACGGGCGCCTTGCGGGCGCGGTGCTTGCGCGGTTGGGCGCGCTGGCTGGGGGCGGCAGACGGGGACGTCGTAGCGACACGGGTCGGCGTTGCCGCACGGGTGGCGTCAGCCGCGTAGGCGTCATCGGAGGACGCGGCGGCCACGAACACCATCGCGCACAGGGCCTGAGTCAGCCGTGTGAGGCGTTGTGCGTGAGCCTTGAATCGACGGGTGAGGGCAGGATCAGGCCGCGTGGTTGCACGGGCGCTGTAGCGTTGCTCATCCAGCCGCTCGAGCAACTCAGCCAGCGGGGCGCCCTGCTCGCCAAAGCGCACACGCACCCGCTGCGCCAGCGTGCGAGGGGCTTCATGCTCGCCGGCACGGATGCCCAGCCGCTGCAGCATGGCGCGCAGCCGCTGCATCTGACGAACCCAAGGGTCGACATGATGGCGGTCCCACCACGCCCAAGCGGCTGCTGCCAGCGACAGCACGCCGAAGGTGCCGGCCAGCAGCACGCCCAGATCCTCCCAGCTCGGTGCGTCGAAGCCCAGTTGCCGCAGCAGGTCGAACTGAGAGCCGCGCGAATAGCTGAGCACCCATTGGTTCCAGCGGTTGTTCAGGGCCTCCCAGCCGTTGCGCAGACTCACCAGCAACTGCGGATTGAAGTTGTTCAAGGCCCCCGCGACCAGCCCGGGTTGCGTGACCAGGGGACGACTGCGCAACACCCGGTCTGGCGCGACGGCCGCGGTCGGATCGGCGCGCACCCAGCCCACGCCGGCTTGCCAGTACTCGGCCCAGGCATGGGCATAGCTTTGGCGCACGATGCGGTAGCCGTCCACCGGCGTCGGGTCCAGCCCCTGGTAGCCGGTGACCACCCGCGCCGGCACGTCGAGTGCGCGCATCACCACCACGAACGCGGCCGCGTAGTGCTCGCAAAAACCCAATTTGCGATCGAGCCAGAACTCGTCGATCGCCGTGCGCGGGTCGTTCTCGCCGTACAAGCCCGGCGTCAAGGTGTAGCCATACCCACCCGTGCGGATGTGATCCATCAAGGCTGCGGCCAGGGTCGCCGCATCGGCCTCGGCATAGCGCGGGTCACGGCGCATGTCGGATGCCCAGGCCAATGTGCGGGGGTTGTAGCCAGGGGGCAGGTCGATGTAGTCCTGCAGACCGATCATCGGCTGGCTCGGTCCGTGCTGGAACCTCGGATAGGCTGCGCCCTGGAAGCGCAGTCGTTCGTACAGCGAGCGGTTGGAGACCCACTGCAGATCGTCGGTCTGTGTGAAGCTGAACCCCTCGATCTGAGGCGCCTCGGGGCTGGCCTCCAGCATGGGCAGCACCGTCAGCCGGGTGGGCTCCAGGGTCACCTCATAGCGGATGGGCGAACCCTGCACCTGCAACTCGGCGCGCGGCGTCATCGAGGGCGGAAAGCCCGGCTTCTGCGGCGTCCAGTCACGCCCATCGAAGTTGCCCAGGACCGGGCCACGGAAGTAAATGTCCTGCGGTGGTGGTGGCGCACCTTCGAAGCGGATGCGCAGTGCCACGCTGTCGTCCTGCGCCAGCGCGGCGACCGTGCCCATGCTCATCACGTTCGACAGCCCGGTGCTGGAGAAACCATCTTGCGGCACGCCCCAGAGCGGCCCGATGCGTGGGAACAGCACGAACAGCAGCACCATCAGCGGTGCGCCCAGCGCTGCCGTCTTGCCCGCCAGAGCCGCAGCCGTGCGCAGGCTGGGTGCCCCGGCGGGCATGTGAGCCAGCACCAGCGCGGTCAACAGGCCCCAGATCGACAGCAGCATCATGGCCGCCACGCCCAGGCTCTGCGAGTACAGAAAATGCGTCAGGATCAGGAAGAAGCCCAGGAAGAACACCACGAAGGCATCTCGCCGAGCACGCAGCTCCAGTGTCTTCAAGGCCATCAGGGCGACCGCCATCGTCACACCGGGCTCCTTGCCCAGCAGCGAACCGAACGACCAGTAGGTGAGGCTGGCGGCGATCACCAGCACGAGCACCAGCACCGCGCGTCCCGGGAGTGCCGAGCCAGCCAGCGCCAGCCGTGCACGCCAGAGCAGCACGCCCGCGGTGAGGACGGCGCACCAGACGGGCAGATGCGTCAGATGCGGAAGCGACGTCCAGCCAATCACGATCAGCAGGAACAACGTGTCACGCGCTTCACGTGGCAGATGCGACCAGCCGGGCCAGCCGAGTCGCCGGGCCAGTGGCAGCGCGCCGTTCGACGCGAGGCGGTTCATGAGGATGCCCGCGCCTGCCAGAGCGCCAGCGCCTGCAGGCCTTGCTGTCGATGCACATCGCCCTGGCCGATGTCGAGTTCGCGCCCCGGCAAGCTCAGGCCCCAGGCCGCGTCGCGCCGATCGGCTTCGAGGACCCAGGCCGTGAGGCGAGACAGCTTCGTCTCGGCATCACCGCTGCCGCCCAGTTGCCAGTCCAGCCAGAGCTGCTGCTGGCTGTGCGTGCTGCTGTCGCGACTGACCAGTTCGCCGCTGCTGGCCATCGACTGCGCGGATCGCTTCCACGCGACGCTCTTGAGCGGGTCGCCTCGACGGTACAAGCGGATGCCCTCGAAATCGCCGCCGCTGCTGGCATGTGAACGCGCCCCAGCGCCCGATACGATGCGTGCTGGCGGCAAGGGGCTGACGGGTCGTTCCGGCCGCGGGTAGACCAGCAAGGTGCTCGCGGGGCGCCACACGGCCCAGGCGCGAAACAGCCCGAGCGGAAATCGCGTTTCGGCGGTCACGGTGGGCAGGCTGTGCTGCCCACGCGTGGCCGGCACGAAGCCCAGGTGCAGCACCGCCTGGCCGCCGGCCGGCACATCGGTGTAGCTGAGCGTTTTGGCCTCGCGTTCGTTCAGACGCAGCCCCATGCCCACGCCGTAGCGCGTGCCCTTGGGATTGGAGAGCACCACTTCGAGCAGCGCGGTGTCACCGGCGAAGGCTGGCGCCAGCGGACGCAGGTGCAAGGTCAGGCCGCGCAGGGTGTTGTGGGTCATGTGCATCGACACGACCCCGCTGCCGGTCAGCAAGAAGGTGAGCACATAGCCCAAGTTGAGCTGGTAGTTGATCGAGGCGATCAGCAGCACGCCGAGCGTGAAGCAGAACAGCATGCCACCGCGCGTGGGCAGGATGTAGACATTGCGCTGCGTGAGCAGCAGGCTGTCGGTGAGCGGCGAGCGGGCCTGCCACCAGGCATCGATCCGACGACGCCACGGGCCGCGGGTAGTGGCCACCGAAATCACGGCAGCGCGGTGGCTTCGATCATTGCGCGCACCTGTTCAGCGCGGCCGCGACCGGCGCTGGCCACGGGCACGAGCCGGTGTGCGATGGTCTGCACCAGGATCGCCTGGATGTCGTCGGGCGCGACATGGGTGCGGCGATCGAGCAACGCGTACGCCTTGGCGGCACGCAACACCGCGATGCCAGCGCGTGGACTCAAACCTTCGACAAACCAGGTGCCGGAGCGCGTCGCGGCGATCAGTGCCTGCAAATAGTCGAGCAGCGCCGGTGATGCATGCACTGCCAGCACGGCGCGCTGCGCAGCGATCAGCTGCTCGGGGGTCATCACCGCGCGCAACTGCTGCACGGCATCGCGCCGGTCCATGCCTGCGAGCAACTCGCGTTCGCTGGCGCGGTCGGGATAACCCAGCGTGATGCACATCAGGAAGCGGTCGAGCTGCGACTCGGGCAGCGCATAAGTACCGAGCTGGTCGCTCGGGTTCTGCGTGGCGATGACGAAAAACGGACGGGGCAGGGCGCGTGCTTCGCCCTCGATGGTGACTTGCTGCTCCTCCATCGCCTCGAGCAGCGCACTTTGCGTGCGGGGCCCGGCACGGTTGATCTCGTCGGCCAGCAGCACCTGGGCGAACACCGGGCCGGGGTGAAACACGAACGCCTCCTTCGAGCGCTCGTACACGCTGACACCGATCAGGTCGGTGGGCATCAGGTCGGCGGTGAACTGCACGCGCGAAAAACGCAGTCCGAGCGACACGGACAGCGCATGTGCCAGGGTGGTCTTGCCGACGCCGGGCACGTCTTCGATCAACAGGTGACCACCGGCCAGCAGGCAGGCCACGCAGTCACGGATCTGCGGTCGTTTGCCCACGATGATCGTGCTAATCTGATCAATCAGCCGCGTGAGGTCTTCGGACAGGTTGGGGTTCGGTACGGCGCTCATGAGCGAGACGTTAACCGATGCGTCCACGGCTTTATCCCTCGAACTAGCATGTCCACCGCCTTCTTCAGTCATCCGGACTGCCTCGCCCATGTCATGGCACGCAGTCACCCCGAATCTCCGCAGCGGCTGCAAGCCATTGACGAGCAAATCCGGGCCAGCGGGCTGGGGCCCGTGCTGCAGCGGCGCGAGGCGCCCCTGGTCGACCTGGGCCGTGTACGGCTGGCGCACGACGCGGCACATGTCGATCGGCTGCAAAGCGCGCTGGAGCCGCTGGCTGCGAGCGGCCGTTCCCAGGTGCTCGACGCCGACACCATGGCCGGGCCGGGAACCTGGGCTGCGATGTGCCGCGCCGCCGGTGCGGCCGTTGCTGCCACCGACGCGGTGATGGCGGGCGAGGTACGCAATGCCTTCTGCGCGGTGCGACCGCCGGGGCACCACGCCACGCACAGCACCGCGATGGGTTTTTGCTTCTTCAACAACGTCGCCATCGCGGCACGCCATGCACTGACGGCGCACGGTCTGCAGCGCGTGGCGATCATCGATTTCGATGTGCACCACGGCAATGGCACTGAGGACATCATCGCAGGCGATGAGCGCGTGTTGATGGTCAGCTATTTCCAGCACCCGCATTACCCGCACAGCGGCGACATGCCCACCGCCGACAACCTGCTGAATCTGCCCGTGGCCGCAGGCACCGGTGGAGCCCAGGTGCGCGCACTGATCGATCAGCACTGGCTGCCGCGTCTGGATGCTTTTGCCCCGCAGATGCTGTTCATTTCGGCTGGCTTCGACGCGCATCGCGAAGATCCGTTGGGTCAACTGGGCCTGGTCGAGGCCGACTACGCTTGGATCACCCGCCGCCTGATGGACGTGGCCGACCGTCACGCACAAGGTCGCATCGTCTCGTGCCTGGAAGGCGGCTACCACCTCGGTGCGCTGGGTCGCAGCGTGGCGGCGCACCTGCGGGTGTTGGCCAGTTTCCCCGACACATCGAACTAGAACCGCTGGAGCCCTGAGCCTTGCCACGCACCTTTGACAACACCGAAATGCAGGAGCTGATTGCAGGTCTTCTGCGACCCGGCGCCCTGATGGAGCTGGGCGTGCTGGCGCTGTGCCTGGGGCTCGCCTGGCTGATCGTGCGCCTGCTGCGTGGCACGCCGCCGATCGATGCGCCGATCTGGTTCGGACGGCGCATTGTCGATGGCGTCTTGTTTCCTCTGCTCGCACTGCTGCTGGCCTTTGCAGCCAAGCTGTTGCTGGCCGGGGGCGTCCAGGCGGCAGTGTTCAAGCTGGCGGTGCCCATCCTGCTGTCGCTGCTGCTGATACGCATCACCGTGCGGGTGCTGTCGGTGACCTACCCTCATTCGCGCTGGATGCGCATCATCGAGCGCAGCATCTCCTGGGTCGCCTGGCTGGCCGTGGTGCTGTGGGTGACCGGTGTGCTGCCGCTGCTGTTCGAGGCGATGGACGAGGTGCAGTGGAAGATCGGTGGCGGCGAGGTCTCGCTGCGCAATATCGTCGAAGGCGTGCTCACTGCCGGGCTGGTGATGGTGCTCGCGCTGTGGGTGGCCGCCGCCATCGAGAAAAGGCTCTTGTCGAGTACCGGCAGCGATTTGTCGTTGCGCAAGATCGCAGCCAACGCGGTGCGGGTGTTGCTGCTGTTCATTGGATTGATGCTTGCGCTCAGTGCGGCCGGCATCGATCTCACCGCATTGAGCGTGTTCGGTGGCGCGATCGGCGTGGGCGTGGGTTTTGGCTTGCAGAAGATCGCTGCCAATTACGTCAGTGGTTTCGTGATCCTCGCCGAGCGCTCACTGCGCATCGGCGACATGGTGAAGGTGGACAACTTCGAGGGCCGCATCACCGACATCCGCACCCGCTACACCGTGATCCGCGCCTTGAATGGCCGCGAAGCCATCGTGCCCAACGAGATGCTCATCACGCAGCGTGTCGAAAACTCTTCCTTGGCTGACCCACGGGTGCTGGTCACCACGCAGGTGCAGGTCGCTTACGACACCGACGTTCCGGCGTTGCAACCGTTGATCGAAGCCGCGGTGGCGCGGGTGGACCGCGTCTTGGCGGATCCGGCGCCCAAGGTTCAATTGGTGGCGTTTGCCGCTGATGGCATGGAGTTGCTCGTCAATTTCTGGATCCTCGATCCCGAGAATGGCCAGGGCAATGTGCGCTCCGAAGTCAACCTGGCGTTGCTGGCGGTGCTGGGCGCCCACGGCATCGAGATCCCCTATCCGCAACGGGTGCTGCACCGCACACCGCCAGCGGCCACGCGGACATGAAAAAGCGGCCGGTCTTGCGACCGGCCGCTGTTCATGAGGAACAAAGATCAGAAAGTGTGGCGAAGGCCGATCGCAAACGATGAGAAGTCATCGCCAGGACCGCCTGCGGTGGTGTTGTTGAACGCCGGGCCGTAGAAGACGTTGTCGTCGTTCTCGATCCGGGTGTAGTACGCATAGAAGCTGGTGCGCTTGCTCAGGTTGTAGTTGTAGGCTGCGGTGTACTGCTCGGCGGAGGTTTGTGAAAACCCGCTGAAGCTGTTCGCCTTGCCGACGTTCAAGTGCAGGTCACTGGCACCGAAGCTGTACTTGGTGGAGATGCGGAAGCTGGTGCGCTTGGTGGACGTGGTGCCGTCATCCAGCTTGTCGCGGTTGACATAGCCGCCGATGTTGAAGCTGGGCGTGAACTCGTACAAGACCCGGGCGCCGTAGGTTTCCGAATCGTTGAGCGGGTTCAGGTTGGTGTCATCGGGATCAGCAGCCAGATCGGTGAAACCAAAGAACGGCGTGCCGACATTGACCAGTCGGCCTTGACCGGTCAGCGAACCTTTCACGTAACCCAGACCGGCGTGGAACGGGCCGTTGTCGTAGCTGAAAGCGAGCGTGCGGCTGTTCTTGGTGGTCTCGTTGAGGCCATTGCTGGCTTTTTCACCCAGACCGAACTGCGCTTCCATGGTCAGGCCGGCCAATGATGGGCTGGTGTAGGCGATGGTGTTCTTGGTGGTGCCGACATACAGGAAGAAGGCATCGGCCGAGGTGCCGAAGTCACCGTTGTGCTGGCTGACGTAGTCGGCCGTCGCGTAGTACAGGCCCGAGAACTGGACGTTGCCAAAGCGGATGCGACCCAGTGACTCGCTGCCAATGGCAACCCAGCTTTCACGTCCGAAGAACGTGCCGCCTTGATTGGCAGCCGTGCCTGCACGGCCGTCATCGGGGTTGAACTGGGCTTCGAGCAAGAAGCTGGCGCGCAGGCCGCTGCCCAGATCTTCAACGCCCTTGAAGCCAAGGAACGAGCCGTTGTCGCGCAACTCGGTGATCTTCTCGCTGCCAATCTTGACGCGCTCAACCGTCGGGTTGATGCGACCGTACAAGTTGACCGAGCTTTGCGCCATCGCGGTGCCGGCAGCCATCGTGGCCACTGCGGCCAGGAAGATACTTCTGTTCATGGTGATACGTCCTTCGTGTGTGGTTCGGAGAGCTTGAGCGGGCTGGAAGCCACGCCTCAGGTTTGGAACCTGCTCGGCGGCGAGTCTATGTGACGAGGGTGTGACTGCTGACTGCAGCGTTGTTCGTGCGCGACATTTCCTAGCGCAAGACACAACGTCCGCCCCTCAGTGCTTACCCGAAATTTCACGCCAACAATGTCAGTTCGTCGTTGGTGAAGCCCGCTGCGCGCCGGGCTTCGAGGTTGAACGGAGGGCGCAGGCGCGGGGCCCCGTAGCGCTCGGCCAGCACCGCGTAGTGGCTCACGGCATCCAGCCCCTGTTGCTCGCACAGCCAACGATACCAACGGTTTCCGATGGCAACGTGGCCGATCTCGTCGCGCAGGATGACGCTCAGGATCTCGACCGCGCGCAGGTCTCCCGCCCGCTCGAACTTCGCCTGCAGTGGCGGCGTGGCATCCAATCCGCGTGCCTCGAGCGTGCGCGGCACCAGCGCCATCCGTGCGACCGCGTCGGCTGAAGTGCGCTGGGTCATCAGCCACAAGCCATCGTGCGCATCGAAGTCACCGTAGTCGTGGCCGAGACTTTGCAGGTGCTCGCGCAACAGGCTGAAGTGATGCGCCTCTTCGCTGGCCACACGCAGCCAGTCCAGATAGAACGCATCGGGCAGGCCATCGAAGCGCCAGACGGCATCCAGCGCCAGGTTGATCGCATTGAATTCGATGTGCGCAATCGCATGCAGCAGTGCGGCACGCCCTTCGGGAGTGAAAGGCGTGCGCGAGGGCACACCTTTCGGTGGCACCAGTGCTGGCTTGGCGGGCCGGCCGGGCGCAAGCGCCTCTGCTGGATGGGTCTGACAGGGCTGCGCGGGGTGCAGCGGATGCATGTCGCGCGCTACCCAAAGTGCTTGCGTGCCTGGCACCTTGATGGCTGGATCGCACTCGGCCCACAGTGCGCGCGCTCTGGATCGCAAGGACAGCGGCGGGATGGAATCTTCGGTCATGGGTCGCATCCTTAGAATTGTGGGCTTCACCGCAGGGGAGTGCATCCGTGGCCGTATACCGTTTGGGCGATGCGCATCCATCAATGGCAGAGAGCGCGTGGGTGGCCGACAGTGCGCAGGTCATCGGCGATGTGGTGCTGGCCGAAGATGCCAGCGTCTGGTTTGGCGCAGTGCTGCGGGGCGACAACACCCGCCTGCAGATCGGCGCGCGCACCAACATCCAGGACGGCGCCGTGTTGCATTCCGACGCCGGCAAGCCGCTGATCCTGGGCGAGGACGTGACCATCGGTCATCAAGCGATGCTGCATGGCTGCACGGTAGGCGATGGCTCGTTGATCGGCATTCAGGCCGTGGTGCTCAATGGCGCGCGCATTGGCAAGTCGTGTCTGGTGGGCGCGGGTGCCGTGGTCACTGAAGGCAAGCAGTTCGAAGACGGCTGGCTGATCCTGGGGGCGCCGGCCAAGGCGGTGCGTCCGCTGACGCCCGAGCAACTCGAAGGCCTGGCGCACAGTGCCGCTGGCTACGTGGCAAAGGCACGGCGGTTCAAGACCGAACTCGTCCGCGTCGGTTGAGACTCAATCCATGAGCGAACTCCATAAATTCATTTTCGAAGGGCTGCCGGTGCGCGGCATGCTGGTGCGCCTGACCGACAGCTGGCGTGAGGTGCTGCAGCGCCGTGCCGCGTCGAACGACGCCTTTCCCGAGCCAGTGCGGGTGCTGCTGGGCGAGATGGCCGCCGCTGGCGCGTTGATGCAGGCCAGCATCAAGTTCGATGGCGCATTGGTGCTGCAGGTCTATGGCGACGGGCCGGTCAAGCTGGCGGTGGTCGAGGTGCAGAGCGATCTGGCTTTCCGCGTCACCGCCAAGGTGGTGGGCGAGGTGGTGCCGCATGCGCAGGTCGAGGCCATGCTGAACGTGCACGGCCAGGGCCGCTGCGCGATCACGCTCGACCCGAAGACCAAGTTCCCCGGCCAGACGCCATACCAAGGCGTGGTCTCTCTGCACGGTGACCAGCGCGAACCCTTGCAGAAGATCAGCGAGGTGCTGGAGCACTACATGCTGCAGTCCGAACAGCTCGACACCTGCCTGATCCTCGCCGCCAACGACGACACTGCCGCGGGCTTGCTGATCCAGCGCGTGCCGGTTGAAGGCGCAGGCAATCTCGGCCAGCGCAACGAGGACGAGATCGGCCTCAACGAGGACTACAAGCGCCTGGCGATGCTGGCCTCGACGCTGACGCGCGAAGAACTGCTGACACTCGACGCCGACACCTTGCTGCGACGGCTGTTCTGGGAAGAGCCCTTGCACCGATTTCCGCCGCAGACGGGCGAAGACGGCCCGCACTTTGCCTGCAGCTGCTCGCGTGACCGCGTCGGCCGGATGCTGATTGGACTGGGCCGCCCTGAGGTCGACGGCATCATCGTCGAGCAAGGCCGCGCCGAAATCGGCTGCGACTTTTGCGGCACCAAGTACCACTTCGACGCGGTCGATGTCGGCGAGCTGTTCACACCGACACCGCAGCAGGCGCCAGGGTCGGCCGCGATCAATTGAATTATTGACATTGGCTCTACAGAGCGGAGCGTGGGAGAGTCAACATCGGCTGTACATGCAGCGCCGCGTGCGGGGCGCGATCAGATGTCTTTTGCAGCGCTTGCCACGCAACAGGATTGCATATGACAACCCATAGGCCCCAATGACACTAGACGAGCTCGCCTCCGCGGTAGCCAATATCTCGCCCGACCCCGTAGTTCAGCGCCTGGCTTCTTTCCTTGTTGTGTGGAAGGACGACGACACGTCGGTACAGGCCTTGCGCGTCAACATCGAACGCTATATCGGTAATTCATGGATCGAAAGCGCTGCGGTTCATGATGCTGTCTACGCGCTGTGGTCAAAATTTGTTGAATCAGAAATCGGTCCCATTGCCGGAATGACGATTAACGAAAAGCTGTTTGCCTTCGGCTTGACATCCCAGTTTGACGCCGCATCAACTGATCAGCAAAGAGCGCGCATATACGCAAAGCTCCTCGCGAAGTCGTAGCTGATTGGGCCCGTCATCGAAGACAGCGACCCAGTTCTGGCCCTTCCGCGTTGCGTCAATCTGATTTGCCGTCCCCGAGCGCGGCTGTAAGGTCTTCATCAGACGCTCGCTTGGAAATTTGTAGCTTACGAGCTACATTTCACCGATGCGTGTCGAGAAGACCGACGACTACAGCGCCTGGATCAATGGCTTGACGGACCTTGCAGGCCGAGCGCGTGTGTTGATGCGCGTGGACCGGCTGATTCACGGCAATCCGGGGGTCCATCGCCATCTGGCAGAGGGCGTGACTGAGCTCAAGGTAGATGTCGGGCCCGGCTACAGGGTGTACTTCGTACAACGTGGAGATCGACTGTTGCTTTTGCTGGGCGGTGGCGACAAATCGTCCCAGGGCAAAGACATCCCGAAAGCGCTTGAGCTCAATCGGAATTTTGTGGAGCCAAAGTCATGACCAAGGTGGTTGCAAAGAAAGCTCGGGCGACGAAGACGACGCCGTATGACGTTTCTGAACACCTGCGTACGCCCGAGGAGATGGCGGCGTATCTCGATGCGTGGCTGGACGAAGCACCTGACGATGCCGCGGGCATTGCGCGAGCACTGGGAGACATCGCTCGCGCCAAGGGCATGTCTCAGGTTGCCAAGGATGCCGGTCTGAGCCGGGAGAGCCTGTACCGGGCCTTGAGCGCAGAAGGCAACCCCAGCTTTGCGACGGTCCTCAAGGTTGCCAAGGCGCTGGGTGTGCGGTTACACGCTCACGCGGTAAGCGGCGGCGCGTAGCAGCAATTCGTTGCGGCGACAGGCTACTTCGCCGACACGCTCCACTGCACCAGGATCTCGTCGGGCTTGACCATGCCGAGGTCGTAGCGGGCCTTTTCCTCGACCATCTCCAGGCCTTCCTTCAGGTCGACGACCTCGGCTGCCAGCTGCTCGTTGCGCTGCCGGGCGACTTCATTGGTGGCCAGTTGTGCATCGAGCTGCGCCTGCAGGTCGAGCACCCGCGGCAACCCCGAGTCGCCCAGCCACAGCTGCCCATGCACCAGCACCAGCAGCGTGACCAGGGCGATTCGGATAAAGCGCACGGTGGGCCGTTCGATGCAATGCCGTGAGAAGACCGCAGCGGCGCGTCAACGCAGGTTGTAGAAGGCGCCGCGCCCAGGGTAGGTGGCGACGTCGCCCAGGTCTTCTTCGATGCGCAGCAGCTGGTTGTATTTGGCGATGCGGTCGCTGCGGCTCATCGAGCCGGTCTTGATTTGGCCGGCATTGGTACCCACCGCAATGTCGGCGATCGTTGAATCTTCGGTCTCGCCCGAGCGGTGGCTGATCACGGCGGTGTAGTTGGCGCGCTTGGCCATCTCGATGGCGGCGAAGGTTTCAGTCAGCGTGCCGATCTGGTTGATCTTGATGAGGATCGAGTTGGCAATGCGCTTCTCGATGCCTTCCTTGAGGATGCTGGTGTTGGTGACGAACAGGTCGTCTCCGACCAGTTGCACCTTGCTGCCGAGGCGATCGGTCAGGTGCTTCCAGCCGTCCCAGTCGCCCTCGTGCATGCCGTCTTCGATGCTGATGATCGGGTACTTGTCGACCCAGTTCGCGAGCATGTCAGTCCAGCCTTCGGCCGACAGCTTCAGGCCACCTTCGCCTTCCAGCACGTACTGGCCGTCTTTGTAGAACTCGCTGGCGGCGCAGTCCAGGCCGATGGCGATCTGCTCACCCGCGGTGTAGCCGGCCTTGTCGATCGCGGCCAGGATCATCTGGATGGCCGCTTCATGGCTGGCCACACTGGGTGCAAAACCGCCTTCATCGCCGACGGCAGTGCTGATGCCCTGGTCGTGCAGGATTTTCTTCAGTGCGTGGAAGGTTTCGGCACCCCAGCGCACCGCTTCGCGGAAGCTCGGTGCGCCCACCGGGATGATCATGAACTCCTGCAGGTCCAGCGAGTTGTTGGCGTGGGCGCCACCGTTGATCACGTTCATCATCGGCACCGGCAGTTGCATTCCGCCCGAGCCGCCGAAATAGCGGTACAGCGGCAAGCCGCTTTCTTCGGCAGCCGCACGCGCGACGGCCATGCTGACGGCGAGCATCGCATTCGCGCCCAGGCGGCACTTGTTGTCGGTGCCGTCGAGGTCGATCAGCGTGCGATCGAGAAAGGCCTGTTCGCTCGCGTCGAGCCCCAGCACCGCTTCGCTGATCTCGGTGTTGACGTGTTGCACCGCGCGCATCACGCCTTTGCCCAGGTAGCGCTTGGCATCGCCGTCCCGCAATTCGATGGCTTCGCGCGAGCCGGTCGATGCGCCCGATGGCACGGCCGCGCGGCCCATCACGCCCGATTCGAGCAGCACATCGCATTCGACGGTGGGGTTGCCCCGGCTGTCCAGGATCTCGCGGCCAACGATGTCAACGATCGCACTCATGTAGCGTCCTCAGAAATGGAAATTGGGAAATTTGTAGAGCGGTGGAGCAGGGCGTGTTCAGCAACCGAAATCGTTCTCGAGCAGTGGCTGCTGCTTGACCACGCGGTCCAGCGCCACCAGCTGTTCGAGCAAGGCGCGCATGCGCTTGAGTGGCACGGCGTTCGGCCCGTCGCTCATCGCGTTGGTCGGGTCGGGGTGCGTCTCCATGAACAGGCCCGCAACGCCCACGGCAATCGCCGCACGCGCCAGCACGGGGACGAACTCGCGCTGACCGCCTGAGCTGGTGCCCTGGCCGCCGGGCAACTGCACCGAATGCGTGGCATCGAAGACGACAGGCGCGCCGGTCTCGCGCATGATGGCGAGCGAGCGCATGTCGCTCACCAGGTTGTTGTAGCCGAAGCTCACGCCGCGTTCACAGGCCATGAAGCGGTCTTCCGGCAGGCCCTTGTCGCGCGCGGCGGCGCGGGCCTTGTCGATGACGTTCTTCATGTCGTGGGGCGCCAAAAACTGCCCCTTCTTGATATTCACCGGCTTGCCCGACTGCGCCACCGCACGGATGAAATCGGTCTGTCGGCACAGGAAGGCCGGGGTCTGCAGCACGTCAACCACCGCAGACACTGACGCGATCTGATCGATGTCGTGCACATCGGTCAGCAGCGGCACGCCGAGTTCGCGCTTGACCTTGGCCAGGATCTCCAGGCCACGATCCAGGCCCGGGCCGCGGAAGGTGCTGCCGCTGGAGCGATTGGCCTTGTCGTAGCTGCTCTTGAAGATGAAGGGGATGCCGAGCGCGGCGGTCATTTCCTTCAGCGCACCCGCCACATCGATCTGCAACTGCTCCGACTCGACGACACAGGGGCCGGCAATCAGGAAAAAAGGCTGCGTCAGGCCGACCTCATGCCCGCACAGCTTCATGCAGCGGCCTTCGCGGAGCCCACCACCTGCAACCGATCTCGCTGATGGGCCAGCGCGGCCGAGATGAAGGAGTTGAACAGCGGGTGCCCACCCCATGGGGTGGACTTGAACTCGGGGTGGAACTGCACACCCATGTACCAGGGGTGGGCGCTGCGCGGCAATTCGACGATCTCGGTCAGCTTTTCACGTTGTGTGATTGCAGAGATCACCAGACCGGCTGCGCTCAGCTGATCGAGGTAATTGACGTTGGCCTCGTAACGGTGTCGATGCCGCTCGGTCACCACGTCGCCATAGATCTCGTGCGCCAGGGTGCCCGGCTTCACGTCGGAGCTTTGGGCGCCCAGTCGCATCGTGCCACCCAGGTCGGAGCTGCTGCTGCGTTTCTGGATCGAGCCGTCGGCGTCTTGCCACTCCTCGATCAGTGCGATCACCGGGTGCGGTGTGTCGGGCTCGAACTCGGTGCTGTTGGCCTTGTCGAGGCCAGCCTGGTGGCGTGCGAACTCGATGGTGGCGACCTGCATCCCGAGGCAGATGCCGAGATACGGCAGCTTGGACTCGCGGGCGAACTTCGCAGCCAGCACCTTGCCCTCGACCCCGCGCTTGCCGAAGCCGCCCGGCACCAGCACCGCATCGAAGGCGGCGAGCTGCTGCACGTTGTCAGCCGTCAGCGTTTCGGAGTCGACGTACTCGATCAGCACCTTCGCGTGGCTGTGCATGCCGGCGTGGCGCAGCGCTTCGTTCAACGATTTGTACGAATCGGACAAGTCGGTGTACTTGCCGCACATGGCGATCGTGATCTCGCGCTCCGGGTGCTCGAATTCGCGCACCAGTTCGTCCCACCGATTCAGGTTGGCCGGCGGCGTGTGGATGCGCAGCTTGTCGCAGATCAGCCCGTCGAGGCCCTGCTCGTGCAGGATGCGCGGCACCTTGTAGATGGTGTCCACGTCCCACATCGAGATCACGCCCCAGGTCGGCACATTGGTGAACAGCGAGATCTTCTCGCGTTCTTCATCCGGGATGCGGCGGTCGGCTCGGCACAGCAGCACGTCGGCCTGGATGCCGATCTCACGCAGCTTCTGCGCGGTGTGCTGCGTCGGCTTGGTCTTCAATTCGCCTGCCGCGGCGATCCACGGCACATAGGTCAGGTGCACAAAGGCAGTCTGGTTGGGACCGAGCTTCAGGCTCATCTGGCGCACGGCTTCGAGGAAGGGCAGTGACTCGATGTCGCCCACCGTGCCGCCGATCTCGACGATCGCGACATCGACCTCATGCTCGGTGCCGACGCCTGCGCCACGCTTGACGAATTCCTGGATCTCGTTAGTGACGTGCGGAATCACCTGCACCGTCTTGCCGAGGTAATCGCCGCGCCGCTCGCGTTCGAGCACGCTCTTGTAGATCTGGCCGGTGGTGAAGTTGTTGGCCTTCTTCATCCGGGTGGTGATGAAGCGCTCGTAGTGGCCCAGATCGAGGTCGGTTTCAGCACCGTCGTCGGTCACATAGACCTCGCCGTGCTGGAACGGCGACATCGTGCCGGGGTCGACATTGAGGTAGGGGTCGAGCTTGCCGCGCGATTCGAGGATCGCTGCGAGCGACGCCGCCGCAATGCCCTTGCCCAGCGAGGACACCACACCGCCGGTGACAAAGACGTACTTGGTCATTGCTTTCAGCAGCGGTTTGGCACGCTGCTGTGGTGGGAAAAACTGATTATAGAAGGGGCCATTTCGGCCCCGGCTCAGACGATCTTCTCGCCCGGGTGCGTGATCTTGCGCATCGGTTCGTAGCGAGCCGACTCCACGCACAGCGGATTCGTCGCCGCGGCATCGCTGGTCCACTGCGGGTCTTCGAGCGACTCGAACACCTCGCGCAGCTTGTGACCCCAGGAGCCCCGGATCATCTGGAAGTACGGGTTCTGCTCGTCGATGCAGACCGTCTGATCGGATTTCAGCGCGTCGTTCTGGTAGACCAACAAATCCAGCGGCAAGCCGACCGACAGGTTCGATTTCAGCGTGGAGTCCATCGACACCAGCGCGCATTTCGAGGCCTCGTCCAGCGGTGTGGTGGGCGAAATCATCCGGTCGAGCACCGGCTTGCCGTACTTCGATTCGCCCGCCTGGAAGTAGCAGGTCTCGCGGGTGGCCTCGATGAAGTTGCCAGCGGAGTACACCAGGAACAGCCGCATCGCCTCGCCCTTGATCTGACCGCCGAAGATCATCGACGCGTTGAAGTCGACACCCGCCGCCTTCAGCGACTTGCCGTCCTGGTCGTAGACGCGGCGCACGGCACTGCCGAGCACGCGGGCCGCATCGAACATGCTGGTCGCGTTCCAGATGGTGATCGGAGGCTCGTCGCCGTTGTCGATCTTCTCGACCTGCAGGATCTCGCGCACCGACTGGCTGATGGACAGGTTGCCGGCCGACAGCATCACCATGAAACGGTCCCCTGGCTTCTCGTAAACGATCATCTTGCGGAACGTGCTGATCTGATCGAGACCGGCGTTGGTGCGCGAGTCGGACAGGAAGACCAGCCCCGCGTCGAGTTTGATGCCTACGCAATAGGTCATGGTGGGGTGTCGCTTTCGGGTGGATGTTGCAGTGCCTGCAAACGGTACAGCGTTTCAAGGGCCTGTTTCGGGGTCAAGGCATCCGGGTCGATCTGGGCCAGTGCGCGTTCGACCGCCGACGCCTCCCGAGCAGCTGCGGGCGCCGGCGCTGCGAACAGGTCAATCTGCGCCTGCCCCGATTTTTGCTGCGATTCGAGCGCTTCCAGCGCCGCGCGCGCCTGCCGCACCAGCGAGGTGGGCATGCCGGCCAGCCGGGCCACCTGCACGCCATAGCTGCGACTCGCTGGGCCAGGCTGGATGTCGTGCAGGAACACGATGTCGTCGCCGGTCTTGGAATGACTTTCAACGGCCGACACATGCACGTTGATCGCGCGCTCGTGCTTCGCCGGAAACGCCGTCAGCTCGAAGTAGTGCGTGGCGAACAGTGTGAACGCGTTGTTGCGTTCGTGCAGATGGCTGGCAATCGCACCGGCCAGCGCCAGGCCATCGAAAGTCGAGGTGCCGCGGCCGATCTCGTCCATCAGCACCAGCGACTGGGCGGTGGCACCGTGCAGGATGGCAGCGGCCTCGGTCATCTCGACCATGAAGGTCGATTGCGCATTGGCCAGGTCATCGGCCGCACCGATGCGGGTGTGAATCGCGTCCATCGGCCCGAGCCGACACGCGGTGGCCGGCACGAACGAGCCCATGGATGCCAACAGGCAAATGAGCGCCACCTGCCGCATGTAGGTGCTCTTGCCGCCCATGTTGGGGCCGGTGATGACCAGCATCTTGCGGGTCGCATCGAGCCGGCAGTCATTCGCCATGAAGTTGCCTGCGCCCGTTTCCTGCAAGCGCGCTTCGACCACCGGATGGCGGCCGCCCTGGATGTCGATGCACGGTTCGCGCACGAACTGAGGCCGGCACCAGTTCAGTGTGGTGGCTCGCTCGGCCAGCGCCGCGAGCGCGTCGAGCGTGGCCAGAGCGCGCGCCAGGTCGGAGAGAGGTGCCACATGGTTCTGCAGGGTCTCGACGAGTTGTTCGTAAAGGAATTTTTCGCGCGCCAGCGAACGGTCCTGCGCCGACAGCGCCTTGTCTTCGAACGCTTTCAACTCGGGCGTGATGTAGCGCTCCGCGTTCTTCAGCGTCTGGCGGCGCTGGTAGTCCGCAGGAACCTTGTCGACCTGCCCTTGCGTCACCTCGATGTAGAAACCGTGCACGCGGTTGAACTGCACCCGCAGGTTGGCAATGCCGGTGCGCGCGCGTTCGCGAGACTCGAGATCGAGCAGGAAGGCGTCGCAGTTCTGTGCGATGGCCCGCAATTCATCCAGTGTGGCGTCGCAGCCAGAGGCGATCACGCCGCCATCGCGCAGCAGCACGGAGGGTTCCTCGGCCAGCATGGTGGTCAGCAGCGATTCGATACTGGCGTCGGGGTTCAAGGCTTCCAGCGCCATGTCAAGCAGCACGCAGGCGCCGACCGGCACCGCCGAGCGCAGGCCGGGCAGTGCGCGCAGCGTCGTGCGCAGGCCTGACAGCTCGCGCGGCCGCGCTTGCCGCAGTGCGATGCGCGCGGTGATGCGCTCCACGTCGCAGACCGATCGCAGCGCCTGTCGCAAGGTGTCGCCGCCCCGGGCCATCAGCGCCTCGATCGCCTCGTGGCGCTGCGTCGCCACGCTGCGATCGCGCAGCGGCCGTGTCATCCACCCGCGCAGTGCCCGGCTGCCCATGCCGGTGCGGCAGGTGTCAATCAGCGACAGCAGGGTCGGCGCGTCTTCGCCGCGCAGCGTCTGCGTCAGCTCCAGGTTGCGGTGGGTGGTAGGTGGCAAGTCGATCAACTCGCTGGCACGCTCGACCTGCAGGCTGCGCACATGCGCCAATGCCTGGCCCTGTGTGTGTTCGGCGTAGCTCAACAAGGCGGATGCGGCGGCGTGCGCCACCGTCAGCTCGCTTGCGTTGAAGCCCGCAAGACTGGCGACCCGAAGTTGCTCGCACAGCTTTCGCGCACCGAGTGCCTCGTCGAACTGCCAGTCGGGTCGGTGTGTGATCGCGGCGCGTGTGGCCGACAGCGCCGGCGGAACCTGCTCACGCACCACCAGCACTTCGGCCGCATTCAGCCGAGCCAGCCAGCCGGGCAGTTCATGGTCGGCGCATTCGGTCAGCCCGAGCTGCCCACTGCTCAAACCCAGCCAGGCCAGGCCGTGCGTCGTCTGTCCGCGATGGGTGTGCTGCGACAAGGCCAGCAGCAGCGCATCGGCCTTGTCGGACATCAGCTCGGTGTCGGTCAGCGTGCCCGGTGTGACGACGCGCACCACCTTGCGCTCGACCGGCCCCTTGGCGGTGGCGACATCGCCCACCTGCTCGCAGATCGCCACCGGCTCGCCCAGCTTGATCAACTTGGCCAGGTAGTTCTCGACGGCATGCACCGGCACACCGGCCATCACCACCGGTTCGCCAGCGCTCTGGCCGCGGGTGGTCAGCGTGATGTCGAGCAGCCGATTCGCGCGCCGGGCGTCATCGAAAAACAGCTCGTAGAAGTCGCCCATCCGGTAGAACACCAGCGTGTCCGGATGATCGGCCTTGATGCGCAGGTACTGCTGCATCATGGGGGTGTGGCCGACGAAGGCCGCGTTGTCGGCGCCCTCGGGCTGGGATTCTTTCGGCAACGTGGCGACCCGTTTCACTCGTGCGCTGGCAGGTGGGTAGGCGGTGCGCGGGAGTGGCAAGCGTTGCTTGCGCGTCGACCGCAGCGTCCGGCAGGAACCGCCGGATTGTCGCCTCGCACTGTCAGCCGATGCGCAGACGCCGCGTGCTGCGGATCAGAACGGTGCTGGCAACAGTTTGAAACCAGCGATCAGCACGCCGATCACGGTGTTGACGACGACGCTGAGCACGCTCGGCACGTAGAAGAAGGCCGATATGGCCTGAGCGCTCAGGCCGTGCTCGAACAACATGCCCAGGGCGAACGAGACGATGCCGAGCGCGACCCAACGGCGCAGGTAAGTCAGCAGCCAGTGCGCCTTGTCGAGGTTGTGACGCCAGGCGGCTGAGCGCTCGAAAACATTGCCGTGGCGTACGTCGCGAAACAGCCACCCGAAAAACAGGTAGCGGTACAGCAGCACACGGAAGGAGAGGGCGTTGTCGTCGGTGGCCATGGGTCGAATCTGCCTGCCAAACGGAATGGATTGGATGATGCGCGAAACGGTTAACCCTTTTATCGGCTGGTCCTCCGATGGGCTTGATTGATTTAAAAAGGATTCAACCTCCCATGTTGGCGTGCACAGGCCTCGAACTGCTGCTGGAGTCGCATCGGTAAACTTGTCCCCATTCCTTTTCAACCCGAGTTACTCATGAGCTTCGACAAAGTCACCCCCGGCAAGAAGGCCCCCGAACAGTTCAATGTGATCATCGAAATCCCGATGAATGCCGACCCGGTGAAGTACGAGGTCGACAAGGAAAGCGGCGCATTGTTCGTTGACCGCTTCATGAGCACTGCGATGCACTACCCGTGCAATTACGGCTACGTGCCGCAGACCATTTCCGGCGACGGCGACCCGGTCGATGTGCTGGTGATCACCCCGTTTCCGCTGTTGGCCGGCTCGGTGGTCACCTGCCGTGCGATCGGCATGCTGAACATGGAAGACGAAGCCGGAATGGACGCCAAGCTCCTGGCCGTGCCAATCGACAAGCTGTTGCCGATCTACGCCAGCTGGCAGAAGCCGGAAGACCTGCACGAACTGCAACTGCGCACGATCCAGCACTTCTTCGAGCACTACAAGGACCTGGAGCCCAACAAGTGGGTCAAGGTCAAGGGCTGGTCGGGGCCGCAGGCGGCGCACGAAGAAATCAGTTCGGGCATCGCCAACTACAAGAAGTCCTTGGCCGGCTGACATCGTCCACGGCGCCCGCAGACAGCGCCCTGAGGGCGCTGTTTTTCTGTCCGCTTTTCTGTCGCCTCCGCTGGATATCCCGCGGAACCGACTGCGCTGGTTCGCGCTCTACACTGCCCGCCCACCTGGCTTGCAGAGCATTCCCGTGAATTCATTCCTGCGCGCGCTTCCCCTTGTCCTGTCCCTGTGGGTGGCTGTGCTGCCACTTCTCGCGCCATCCGCGCAGGCGCAGACCCTGCCTACAGGCGTCACGCGCGTGCAATCGGTGGAAGGCATCGACGAGTACCGTCTGGCCAATGGCTTGCAGGTATTGCTGATTTCGGACAGCTCGAAGCCCACCACCACCGTCAATCTCACCTACCGCGTCGGTTCGCGTCAGGAGAACTACGGCGAAACCGGGATGGCGCACCTGCTGGAGCACCTGCTGTTCAAGGGCTCGCCGAAGCATCCGGCTGTCTGGGCCGAGTTCACCAAGCGCGGGCTGGCTGCCAACGGCAGCACCTGGTTCGACCGCACCAACTACACCGCCAGCTTTTCAGCCAACGACGACAACCTGCGCTGGTACCTGGGCTGGCAGGCCGATGCGATGGTCAACAGCTACATCGCGCGCAAGGACCTGGACACTGAAATGACGGTGGTGCGCAACGAGATGGAGTCGGGCGAAAACAGCCCCGACCGCATCCTGTTCTCGAAGACGCTGGCCACGATGTACCAGTGGCACAACTACGGGAAGGACACCATCGGCGCCCGCAGCGATGTCGAGAACGTCGACATTCCGCGTCTGCAGGCGTTCTATCGCCTGTACTACCAGCCCGACAACGCCACACTGATCGTCTCCGGCAAGTTCCAGCCGACGCAGACGCTGTCGTGGATTGCGCAGTCGTTTGGCGTGATCAAGAAGCCGACGCGTGTGCTGCCGAAGCAATACACGCTGGACCCGGTGCAGGACGGTGAGCGCAGCATCACGCTGCGTCGCACCGGCGGCGTGCCGGTGCTCTACGCGATGTACCACGTGCCGCCCGGTGGGCATCCCGACTTTGCCGCCGTGGAACTGCTGGGCTCCATCATGGGTGACGCCCCGAGCGGTCGCTTGCACAAGCGGCTGACCGAGAAGGGTCTGGCTGCGACCACGTACTCGTTCTCGCAGGGTCTGGCCGAGCCCGGCTTTGCGCTGTTCGGCGCGCAACTCGGCCCCCAGCAGGATGTGGATGTGGCGCGCAACGAACTGCTGGCCACGGTCGAATCGGTGTCCAAGGAGCCGATCACCCAGGAAGAACTGGATCGTGCGAAGGTCAAGTGGCTCAAGGGCTGGGACCAGGCGTTCACGAACCCCGAAACGGTGGGCATCGCGCTCAGCGAAACCGTGGCCATGGGCGATTGGCGGCTGTTTTTCCTGAGCCGAGACCGTGTGCGTGAGGCGAACCTGGCGGACGTGCAGCGCGTGGCAGAGCAGCGCCTGCTGCCTGGCAACCGAACCCTCGGCGTCTACCTCCCCACCGATCAGCCGCAGCGTGCGCCGGCGCCGGCCCGAGTTGACATGGCAGCGCAACTGAAGACCTTCAAGCCGCAAGGCGCGGCCGCGGCTGTGGAAGCCTTCGAGGCAACGCCAGCCAACATCGATCGGCGCACGCAGCGCTTCGACATCGGGGGATTGCGCGTGGGCCTGTTGCCCAAGGGCAGCCGTGGCAACGCGGTGCAGGCGATGTTGTCCCTGCGTTTTGGCGATGAAAAGTCGCTCTTCGGCCAGGGTGAAGCGGCTGACATGGTCGCCGCGTTGCTCGACAAGGGCACGGCCACGATGTCGCGCCAGCAGATCCAGGATCGTCTGGATGCTCTGCGCACTGAAATGTCCATCAGCGGCGGCGCTGGCGGGGTGACGGTCAGCCTGAGCACGCGACGCGAGCACCTGCCCGACGCCATCGCACTGGTGGGTGACCTGCTGCGCCACCCGACGTTCCCCGCGGACGCACTGGAAGAAGTCCGGCGGCAGGCGTTGGCCAGCATCGAGCAGGACCGAAAGGAGCCAGAGGCGGTGGTCAGCAACACCCTGGCTCGGCTGGGCAACCCCTATCCGCGCGGTGACTTGCGCTATGCCCGCACCTTCGACGAGATCGTGCAGGACATCGGCAGCGTGACGCTGGAGCAGGTGCGCGAGCACCATCAGAAGTTCTATGGCGCCAAGGCCGGCGAGTTCTCTGCGGTGGGCGACTTTGACGTGTCCGCGGTGCGCCAGGCGCTACAGGCAGCCTTTGGCGACTGGCAGGCCGGTGCACCGTACACCCGGGTGCCGCAGCCCTTGATCTCGGTGCCGCCGGCGCGGTTGCTCTTGATCACCCCCGACAAGCAGAACGCGACCATGCGGGTCGAGTTTCCGGTGCCGCTGTCGGACAACGATAGCGACTACGCCGCGCTGTCGATGGCGAATTACCTGCTTGGCTCGGGCGGCAACTCGCGCCTGTGGCAGCGCATTCGCGAAACCGAAGGGCTGTCGTACGACGTGCGCAGCTCGATCGAATGGAACGACACCGAGCCGCACTCCGTCTGGTCGGCCACCGCGATCTTTGCGCCGCAGAACCAGCCCAAGGTGGAAGCAGCTTTCCGCGAGGAACTTTCCCGGGCGCTGAAAGACGGCTTCACCGCGAAGGAGTTGGCCGAGGGCCAGCGCGGGCTCCTGAATTACCGAAGGCTCACGCGCGCCCGAGATGCGGCCGTCGCTGCGGGCATCGCCAACAACCTGCACATCGGTCGAACCTTTGCCCGCTCCGCGCAGGTCGATGCGGAGTTGCAGGCGCTGACGGTCGAGCAGGTCAATGCCGCCTTGCGGAAATACCTGGTGCCTGACCGCTTCGTCTATGGGTTTGCGGGCGACTTCAAGACGAAGCCTTGAACGGCAGGCGATCGTTCAGTTCATCCACGTACTGGGCGACGCCTGCGCCTTCTTGCTGCAGAAAATTCGCGACCGCCTCGGCGAATTGCGGATGTGCCAACCAGTGCGCTGATTGGGTCTGCACGGGCAGCAGGCCACGGGCCATCTTGTGCTCGCCCTGGGCGCCGCCCTCGAAGCGCTGGTAGCCCTGCGCGATGCACCAGGCCAGCGGTTGGTAGTAGCACGCTTCGAAATGCAGGCAACTGACGGCTTCGGTGGCGCCCCAGTAGCGGCCGAAGGCGTGGCCTTTGGCCGGGGCTATGCCTATGAGTGAGGTGGCGATGCGCTCACCATGGCGGCGGGCGATGAAGAGCAGCCAGTTCTCGGGCATCGTCTGCGCCATCCGTGCAAAGAAATCGCGCGTCAGGTAGGGCGTCGAGCGGTGCATCTGGTAGGTCAGGGTGTAGCAGCGGTAGAAATAGTCCCAGTCGGCCTCGGTGATCTCCGCGCCTTCAAGTGTTTCGAAGCTCACCCCGGCGTCGGCTACCCGGCGTCGCTCCTGCTGGATCTTCTTGCGCTTTTCCCGTTGCAGGCTGGCCAGGAAATCGGCGAAGTCGGCGTAGGGCTGCGGCTCGCGGTTGGTCCAGTGGAACTGGACGGTGGTGCGCATCATCCAGCCGGCTTCGCGCGCCGCAGCGCTGTCGGCTTCGTCGAGGAAGAGCAAATGGGCTGACGACAGGTCGGCCTGCGTCACCAGCTTCTGCATCCCCTTCAGCAGGGCGACTCGGGACGCCGCATCACGGGCCAGCAGGCGCGGCCCGGGCACCGGTGTGAACGGCACTGCATCGAGCAGCTTGGGGTAGTAGTCCAGGCCGTGTCGGCGGTAGGCATCGGCCCACGCCCAATCGAAGACGTACTCGCCGTAAGAGTGGGTCTTCATGTACAGCGGACACGCCGCCACCAAGGCATCGTCTTCGTGTACCGACAGGAACTGCGGCTGCCAGCCCGTCTTGGCCACGGCGCTGGCGGACTCGTGCAATGCCAGCAGGTACTCGTGGCGCATGAATGGCGTCGCGCTGGGCTGCAAGGCCAACATCGCATTCCAGTCTGCAGCCGCGATACCGGCGGGATGGTCATGGACCCGAATGACAGTATTCTTCAACGCTGCCTTGCCTTCAGATTCCCGCCCCGTGCTTCCGCCTTCAACATGAGCTCCCTTCCTGTGGTCAAAGTCGCGCTGGCGCAGATCAATGCGACCGTCGGCGATCTGGCGGGCAATGCCGCCAAGATCGTCGAGTTCGCGCGACGTGCGCATTCTCAGGGTGCACGGTTGGTGGTGACGCCGGAACTGAGTCTGTGTGGTTATCCCCCGGAAGACCTGTTGTTGCGCCCGGCCTTCATGCAGGCCTGTCGAGACGCGCTCGCCGATTGCGCGACTGCCTTGGCGGATCTGCCCGGTCTGCACGTGGTGGTCGGCCATCCGCATCAGTTCGCGGACCAGCCTGATGTGCGCACGAAATCGCACGCGGTGCCTCGCCGGCACAACGCGGCATCGGTGTTGAGCGCAGGCCGCGTGATCGCGACCTATTGCAAGCGTGAGCTGCCGAACTACCAGGTCTTCGATGAGCGTCGCTACTTCGCGTCGGGGCGGGATGCGGGACTGGGTCCGGTGGTGTTCGAGGTGGAGGGCCTGCGCTTCGGTCTGGCGATCTGCGAGGACGCCTGGTTCGACGAGCCCGCCCGCAGCGCCCGAGCCGCTGGGGCGCAGGTGCTGTGCGTGTTGAATGCCTCGCCGTACCACCTGGGCAAGGTCGAGGAACGTGAGGCCCGCATGGGCGAGCGCGCCCGCGATGTCGGATTGCCGTTGCTCTATGCGCACCTGACCGGCGGTCAGGACGAGGTGGTGTTCGACGGCGCCTCCTTTGCGGTTGACGCGGCCGGCGCGGTGACGGCGCGAGCCCCGATGTTCGAGGAGTCGCTGCTCTACCTGGAGGTGTCGGCCCAGAGGCCGACTGGCACGCTCGCTCCGGTGCAGTGCATCGAAGCGCAGGCCTGGGGGGCACTGGTCACGGGCGTGCGCGATTACATCGGCAAGAACGGCTTCCCGGGCGCGCTGATCGGGTTGAGCGGCGGGGTCGATTCGGCGCTGGTGCTGGCCATTGCCGTCGATGCGCTGGGCGCCGACAAGGTGCGCGCCGTGATGATGCCATCGCCCTACACCGCCGACATCTCCTGGATCGATGCCCGCGACATGGCGGCGCGCCTGGGCGTGCGCTACGACGAGATCTCGATCGCGCCCATGTTTGACGCATTCAAGCAGGGCCTGGCGGTCGAGTTTGCGGGTCGGCCTGAGGACACGACCGAGGAGAACATCCAGGCGCGCATCCGCGGCACGCTGCTGATGGCGCTGTCGAACAAGTTTGGCGCGATCGTGCTGACCACCGGCAACAAGAGCGAGATGGCCACCGGCTACTGCACGCTCTACGGCGACATGGCCGGTGGCTTCGCGGTGATCAAGGACGTGGCGAAGACCCTGGTCTACCGCCTCTGTGCCTGGAAGAACGCACAACCCAACGGAGGGCGTGGCGAGGTGATTCCCACGCGCATCCTGACCCGCGCGCCATCGGCCGAGTTGCGGCCAGACCAGAAAGATCAGGACAGCCTGCCCGAGTACGCAGTGCTCGATGAAGTCGTGGAGCGCTACATGGAAGACGACCAGAGCATCGAAGACATCGTGGCGGCGGGCTTCGATCGCGCCGATGTCGAGCGTGTGACGCGGCTCATCAAGGTCAACGAATACAAGCGCCGGCAGGCGCCGGTCGGGATCCGCATCACGCACCGCGCGTTCGGGCGCGATTGGCGCTACCCGATCACCTCGAAATTTCGCGCATGATCAGCGCTTAAACTTCACCAAAACCAACGCCAGGGGCCGTATGAAGCAGATCACCGCCATCCTCAAACCATTCAAGCTCGAAGAAGTCCGCGAGGCGCTCGCCGAGGTCGGCGTGACGGGTCTGACGGTGACCGAAGTCAAGGGCTTCGGACGGCAGAAGGGTCACACCGAGCTGTACCGCGGCGCAGAATATGTGGTCGATTTCCTGCCCAAGGTGAAGATCGAGGTGATGGTCAAGACCGCCGACCTCGACCGCTGCATCGAGGCCATCGTCAAGGCCGCCAAGACGGGCAAGATCGGCGACGGCAAGATCTTCGTCACCTCGATCGATCAGGTCGTGCGCATCCGCACCGGCGAGACGGGCGAAGCCGCCATCTGACCCGCCGCAGGGCCGCCAACGCGGCCGCTCAGGCAAAAAAGCGGTGCCAGAGTGCGGCAAGCCAAACGCTGCCGCACAGCAGCAGCGACAGGAACACTGCGGCGCTGCCCAGATCCTTCGCTCGCTTGGACAGCTCGTGCAGTTCGAACGACACGCGATCGATGGCGGCTTCGATCCCGGAGTTGAGCAGTTCGACGATCAGCACGAGGATCACCGAACCGGCCAGCAGCGCCACCTCGACCCAGCTGTCTCCGAGCCAGAACGCGGCCGGCAGCATCAGCACGGCAAGCCAGAACTCCTGCCGGAAAGCGCTTTCGCCTCGGTAGGCCGCTTTCAGCCCTTCAATGGAATAGCCAGCGGCCCGTACCACGCGGTCGAGGCCCGTTCGGCCTTTGTAGAGGTTGGTCGTCATGCGCGGCGATTGTGCCTGTGCACGGGTGTGCGGCCAGGTGCCCGTGCAGTGTTCAGCGCTTGGCCCGGGGCTCGGGCTTGGCATCAATCAGCTGGGTTCCGCAGATCGCGTCGTGCCAGAACTGGCGCTGTGGGTGCAGCAGGGCCAGCAGCGCGTAGACGAAGATACCGATCGCGACCGCAGCCAGCGCGTCCCAACGCGTCCAGTGGTTCAGTGACGCGATCAGTGCGGCGGGCGCAAACCACAGACAAGCCGCGACGTAGCGAGCCAACGCGCGCGGCTGGCTCAGCTTGTCGCCGCTGAGGGTCACCACGCGGATGTGCCACGTCTGCATCGGCAGGGTCTGGCCGCGGCGAGCCCAGAAATATGTGAAGTAGACGCCGTAGATCACGAAGGCGAAGACGCGCAATGCGGTCTCGCTTTGCAGCGGATGGGCCTGTCCTGTCAGTGCGATAAACAAGGCGCCCAAGGCGCCGGGAATCAAGCCCAGGCCAAACATGATCATCCCTTCGTAGGTGAAGCAGGCCATGCGCCGCCGCAAACTGGGTGCTGGCAACACCGTCGAAGGGAGAGGGTCGAGCAGGCTGGTTGTCATGCCCGCATCATGGACGTGCCGCCCCAGGCGCCGAGGCGCCCGCGGCGACCACGGCCGCACCCTGAGGGCCGCGCTTGGGCAGCAAGGTGGTCGGGTTGACGAAATTGGGAGACGCAGTGATCTTGGGCAATCCTGCCTGCTGGTGCGCTGGCGGGGTGGCGCGTTTCGAGATCAGGGTCGTCGTGGCGCCAGTCGGTGCCTGAACCACGGTCGGCGCCACGGATCGAACCTGTCGGCGCATGTCTGGAGGGATCACCTCGTTGGACTTGGTCTGCACACCGCGCGGACTGGGACCACCTGTGTCCATAGACTGGGTGCGCAACCTCGACGATGTCACGGTGGCAGCACCAGGCGCCGCGCGGGAAGCCAGCTCCTTTTTCTCCGACTCAGGGAGCGCCTGGTAAGCCTCCCAGCGGGCTTGCCGATTGGAAGGGGCCAACTGCTGCGCCTGCTTGAACTGCAGACGGGCAGTGCCCCGTTGCTCAGGTGTCAACGCGGCCCATTCGGTCATGCGCGCCTGAATGCGCTGACGTTCGTCTGCCGACTTGATCGGAAACTGCGCAACGATCTCCAGCCACTTTTGCTTGTGATCGGGGCCGATGCTGCGCCATTCACGCTGTAGCGGTTGCAGCGCTGAGCGTTGACTTGGTGTCAGGCTCGCCCAGGAGGGTGCCCGCTCCGCGGTGGCAGTCGTGCCAGATCCGTTTGCCGCTGTCTGGTTTGAGGCCCCCGCGCCAGCTGCCGATGCCGGTCCGGTCAAGCAACCGCCGAGGACGATGGACAGCGCCGCGATCGCACACAGCCAATCCGCGACCTGACGTTTGCTGAGTGGTTCGACCGTGCAAGGCATGTGGTCATCGGTCACTCGCGTGACGTCTTCAAATATTCGACAAACCCCGGGTCGCTGTAGGCCTCGGGTGGCAGGTCGTCGGCCAACAACGCCGCATCGACTTCGGCGGCAGCGGCGATCTGGTCTTGCAGATGGAAGTGTTTGATCAGCCCCAGCCCGAGCAGCAAAGCTGCCGCAGGAACCAGCACCGTCAACGAGGTCCACCAGGACTTGCCCTTGTCACCGCCACTGAAGGAAAGTGTGGCGGACGATGACAATCCATTCGTCACCGCATTGACCTGTGCCGATGAAGCGGCTTGACGACGTGAGAGTGCCATCTGTCGGGCATGGCGAAGGCGCTCTGTCACGTCATGTGGCAATTGATCGGTGCCTTCGCTCAGCCGAGCTGCCACCCGCAGCCCGAAACGGGCTTCCAGCGCCGTCGCTCGGTGGTCGGCAGAGTGTTCAATGGCATTCACAGGGTAATTCCTTTCGCCTTCAGAGCTTTCGCCAGTGCCTGAACCGCCCGGGAACAATGCGTTTTGACGCTTCCCTCTGAGCAGCCCATGGCCAGTGCAGTCTCTGAAACATCGAGTTCCTCCCAGTAACGCAGCAGAAACGCTTCTCGTTGACGGGTGGGCAGATCCGTGATCTGGTGCTCGATCAAAGCAAAAACCTGGCCGCGTGACACGACGTCCGATGCACTTTCGGCAGAAGCCCCCCCGGCAAACGCCTCCAGCACTTCCAGAATATCGAAATCTTCATCTCCACCCGCCGGTTCGAAGTCCGAAAAATTGCGGAAAAGTGCGCCTCGCACCTTCTGGCGGCGAAACCAGTCCATCGTCGCATTCGACAGGATTCGCTGGAACAGAGGCGGCAACTCGGCGGCTGGCCGATCGGCATAGTTCTCCGCCAGCTTGATCATCGCGTCCTGCACGACATCCAGGGCGGCGTCCTCGTCGCGCACGGCAAACACGGCCCGTTTGAACGCGCGTTTTTCGACGCTTTTGAGAAAGGCAGACAGTTCTTGTTCGGAAGCCAAGGCGAGGGCGCCTCATCGCAGGGCGGGACAAACGGGTGCGGAGTATCTCATCGCACCACCTTGGCCTGTCGAGTTCGGCGGAGACATGCGGCGAGAGTGTCATAATCACGGGTTGCACAACAGATGCTTCGCCGCTTGTGGTCTCGACCTGAGGCCGCCCGAGGGTGATGCACCAGGCGCCACACCCGCTTCACAAGAGCGCGGAGAGGCGCACCGATGGTTTTTCGTTAGAGAAATTCACAGAGGTTCTACATGGACATGTCAGACGCTGAAGTCAAGCGCGCCGCGATGGCGCCCGCTTCGCAAGGCTCCCCTCCCACCGATCCCAACGGCGCCGAAATACTGGTTCGCTGCCTTCAGGCTGAGAACGTCAAGTTCTTGTGGGGCTACCCGGGTGGTGCCGTCCTCTACATCTACGACGCGCTTTACAAGCAAAACACGATTGAGCATGTGCTGGTGCGCCATGAACAGGCGGCGGTGCATGCGGCTGATGGTTATGCGCGCGCTTCGGGTGAAGTCGGTGTGGCGCTGGTCACTTCGGGCCCTGGTGTGACCAATGCGATCACCGGTATCGCGACCGCCTACATGGACAGCATCCCGATGGTGATCATCACCGGGCAGGTGCCGACGCAGGCGATCGGCCTCGATGCATTTCAGGAATGCGACACCGTGGGCATCACACGCCCGATCGTCAAGCACAATTTCCTGGTCAAGGATGTGCGCGACCTCGCGCTCACACTGAAGAAAGCCTTCCACATCGCCCGTACTGGCCGTCCTGGCCCGGTGGTGGTTGATATTCCGAAGGACGTGTCGGTGAATAGCGCGCCGTTCGCCTATCCGGCGAGTCTGGAAATGCGCTCGTACAGCCCGGTGCGCAAGGGGCACGCCGGACAGATTCGCAAGGCGGTGCAACTGCTGCTTGCCTCGAAGCGCCCCTACATTTACAGCGGCGGCGGGGTGGTCCTTGGCAACGCGTCCAGTGAACTGCGGGAACTGGTGAATCTGCTCGGATTCCCCTGCACCAACACGCTGATGGGTTTGGGCGCCTACCCATCGAGCGACCCGAAGTTTCTGGGCATGCTGGGCATGCACGGCACCTACGAAGCCAACATGACGATGCAGAACTGCGATGTCCTGCTGGCTGTTGGTGCCCGGTTCGACGATCGCGTGATCGGCAACCCTGCGCACTTCGCCACGGTGCAACGCAAGATCATCCATGTCGACATCGATCCCTCGTCGATTTCGAAGCGCGTCAAGGTCGACATCCCGATCGTCGGTGACGTGAAGGAGGTGCTGCAGGAACTGATCGCGCAGATCAAGGACGCGCAAGCCCGCCCGGATGCCAACGCGCTCGGTGCGTGGTGGTCGCAGATTTCCGACTGGCGCGGCCGTGAGTGCCTCAAGTACACGAACAGCGATGTGGTGATCAAGCCGCAATACGTGATCGAGAAGCTGTGGGAGCTGACCAAGGACTCCGACGCATACATCACCTCAGACGTCGGCCAGCACCAGATGTGGGCCGCGCAGTATTACCGCTTCGACGAGCCGCGTCGCTGGATCAACTCTGGCGGGCTGGGGACGATGGGCGTTGGTCTCCCGTACGCGATGGGCATCAAGCTAGCGAAGCCCGACGCGGATGTTTTCTGCGTCACGGGCGAGGGCTCGATCCAGATGTGCATCCAGGAGTTGTCGACCTGCAAGCAATACGACACGCCGGTCAAGGTGATCTCGCTGAACAACCGCTACCTGGGCATGGTGCGGCAGTGGCAGCAACTCGACTATGGCGGCCGCTACTCGCACAGCTACATGGACGCGTTGCCTGACTTCGTCAAGCTCGCCGAGGCCTACGGCCATGTGGGTCTGAAGGTCGAGAAGCCCGCCGATGTGGAAGGTGCATTGCGCGAAGCCATCCGATTGAAGGATCGGACAGTCTTCCTCGACATTCGCACCGACCAGGAAGAGAACGTCTGGCCGATGGTCAAGGCGGGTAAGGGCATCACCGAGATGTTGTTGGGCTCCGAAGACCTGTGAGGCGCTGAACGCCGATGCCACCCCCGCGTTACCGCGCGGGCTGACACACCGGCGAATCGCTGCATCACGCTGAGACCTTCATCGCATCGCATCGAATCGGATCCATCCACTGCTTCAGGCCGCACACACGGTGTCGGCGGCTACCGCCGCCAGACACCCGACCGTGGGCCCACAACGAACATGAAACACATCATTGCCTTGCTGCTGGAAAACGAAGCCGGCGCGCTGTCGCGCGTGGTCGGGCTGTTTTCTGCCCGCGCCTACAACATCGAGAGCCTGACGGTCGCGCCCACCGAAGATCCATCGTTGTCGCGCATGACCATCGTCACCACCGGTTCCAGTGACGTGATCGAGCAAATCACCAAGCACCTGAACCGTCTGATTGAAGTGGTCAAGGTGGTTGACCTGACCGAAGGCGCCTACACCGAACGCGAGCTGATGCTCATCAAGGTGCGCGCGGTCGGCAAGGAACGCGACGAGATGATGCGCATGGCCGACATCTTCCGTGGCCGCATCATCGACGTGACCGAAAAGAGCTACACCATCGAGCTGACGGGCGATTCGTCCAAGCTCGATGCATTCATCGAGGCCATTGACCGTGCCGCGATTCTTGAGACCGTGCGCACCGGTACCAGCGGGATCGGGCGCGGAGAGCGCATCTTGCGCGTTTGACCCCCGCATCCCCCCCGAATTCCCAACATCTGACATCAGGAGATCATCATGAAGGTTTACTACGACAAAGACGCCGACCTCAGCCTCGTCAAGGGCAAGAACGTCACCATCGTTGGCTACGGCTCGCAAGGCCATGCGCACGCACAGAACCTGAACGACAGCGGCGTCAAGGTCACCGTCGGTGTGCGCAAGGGTGGACCGTCGTGGACCAAGGTCGAGAAGGCCGGTTTGAAAGTCGCTGAGGTGGCCGACGCAGTGAAGACGGCCGACATCGTCATGGTGTTGCTGCCGGACGAGCAGATCGCTGCGGTCTACAAGAACGACATCGAGCCCAACCTCAAGCAAGGCGCTTCGCTGGCGTTCGCGCACGGCTTCAATGTGCACTACGGCCAAGTGATTCCGCGTGCCGATCTCGATGTGTGGATGGTCGCGCCGAAGGCGCCCGGCCACACCGTGCGCGCAACCTACACCCAGGGCGGCGGCGTTCCGCACCTGATCGCCGTGCACGCCGACAAGAGCGGCAAGGCGCGCGATCTGGCGCTGAGCTATGCGGCGGCCAACGGCGGTGGCAAGGCGGGTGTGATCGAGACCAACTTCCGCGAAGAAACCGAGACCGACCTGTTCGGTGAGCAAGCCGTGCTGTGCGGTGGCGCGGTCGAGCTGATCAAGGCCGGCTTCGAAACGCTGACCGAAGCCGGGTACGCACCCGAAATGGCTTACTTCGAGTGCCTGCACGAACTCAAGCTGATCGTGGACCTGATCTATGAAGGCGGCATCGCCAACATGAACTACTCGATCTCGAACAACGCCGAGTACGGCGAGTACGTGTCCGGCCCGCGTGTGGTCACCGCTGAGTCGAAGAAGGCCATGAAGCAGATCCTGACCGACATCCAGACTGGTGAGTACGCGAAAAGCTTCATCATCGAGAACCGCGCTGGTGCGCCGACGCTGCTGTCGCGTCGTCGCCTGATGGCGGAGCATCAGATTGAGGTCGTCGGCGAGCAACTGCGCGCGATGATGCCGTGGATCAAGAAGAACCGCCTGGTCGATCAGTCGAAGAACTGAGGCATACGCGGTCCACGTGACCACCCCAGAGCCATCAGCCGCGAGGGTCACCTTGCGGCTTTTTCATGTCCCCCTGCGGTATCCTGCTTCGAATGAACACGAGCGGCACAGACGACCCATCTCCCGAGCCAGAGGGTGACGACAGCCCGTTGCGGCGACGTCGCAAAGGCGTCTATGTGCTGCCCAATCTGGTCACGCTGGCGGCTCTGTTCGGTGGCTTTTATGCCATCGTGATGGCGATGAACGGACGCTTCGAGCAGGCGGCCGTGGGGGTCTTCTGCGCGATGGTGCTCGACAGCCTTGATGGCCGCGTCGCGCGCATGACGAACACCCAGAGCACTTTTGGCGAACAGATGGACAGCCTGTCCGACATGGTGTCCTTTGGTGCGGCGCCAGCCTTGATCGTCTATGAGTGGGCATTGAAGGGCATGGGAAAGGCGGGCTGGGTCGCCGCCTTTGTCTACTGCGCCTGCGCCGCGCTGCGACTGGCCCGCTTCAACACCAATCTCACCGTCGTTGACAAGCGGTTCTTCCAGGGTCTGCCGAGCCCGGCCGCGGCCGCTCTGGTCATGGGCTTCATCTGGCTCATGGACGACGCCGGCTACCAGCAGTCCGACATGCATGGCTGGCTGGCTGGCTTGGCCATGGCGTTGACCTTGATCGCGGGGCTGACGATGGTCACCAACCTGCCGTTCTACAGCTTCAAGGAGTTCAGCTTGAAGCGCACCGTACCGTTCATCGTCATCGTGGCGCTGGCGTTAGCGATCGCGCTGATCAACCTGCATCCACCGATCGTGTTGTTCGCTGTGTTCTGCCTTTATGCAGGCTCGGGCTATGGTGTTTATGTCTGGCGGCGACTGAAGGGTCGGCCGGTCAGCGTGATCGCCACCTCGACCGATGAGCCCGAAGAGCAGGGCCTGCACCGTTGACAACCACGTGCTACATTTCAGCCATGAATTCGTTCGACAACGCACTGCTGACGCTACTGCCGGGGACCCTCAGGGCTCGCTGACCGTTCACGTCTCATCGTTTTCGTTTCGCCGGCCCGCTTGCATACGCAGCGGGCCGTTTTGTTTTGCGCAATCACTTTCCGTTCACGTCATCTGAGGATCAAGACCATGGCCGACAAACTCATCATCTTCGACACCACCTTGCGTGATGGCGAGCAATCTCCAGGCGCTTCGATGACCCGCGACGAAAAGCTGCGCATCGCCCGGCAGCTGGAGCGCCTGAAGGTTGACGTGATCGAGGCCGGGTTCGCGGCTTCGTCGAACGGAGACTTCGAAGCGGTCAAGGCCATTGCCCAGGCGATCAAGGACAGCACGGTGTGCTCGCTGGCTCGGGCCAACGACAAGGACATCGCGCGCGCCGCGGAGGCGCTCAAGGGCGGCGCCTCCACGCGCATCCATCTCTTCCTCGCGACCAGCGCATTGCATATGGAGAAGAAGTTGCGCATGACGCCCGATCAGGTGTTCGAGCAGGCCAGGCTTGCGGTGCGCTTCGCACGCAACCTGACCAGTGATGTCGAGTTTTCGCCTGAAGACGGCTACCGCTCCGATCCTGACTTCCTGTGCCGCGTGCTCGAAGCCGTGATTGCTGAAGGTGCCACCACGATCAACATTCCCGACACCGTCGGCTACGCGATTCCTGAGCTGTACGGCAACTTCATCCTCGACTTGCGCACCCGCATTCCCAACGCTGACAAGGCCGTCTGGTCGGTGCACTGTCACAACGACCTCGGTATGGCGGTAGCCAACTCGCTGGCCGGGGTGAAGATTGGTGGTGCGCGGCAGATCGAGTGCACGATCAACGGCCTGGGTGAGCGCGCCGGCAACTGCGCCCTGGAAGAGGTGGTGATGGCCGTGCGTACCCGTCGAGACCATTTCGGGCTCGAGGTTGGCATCGATGCTTCACAGATCGTCCCTGCGTCCAGGCTGGTGGCGCAGACCACAGGCTTTGTGGTGCAGCCGAACAAGGCCGTGGTGGGGGCGAATGCCTTCGCGCATGCCTCTGGCATCCACCAGGATGGCGTGTTGAAGGCCCGCGACACCTACGAAATCATGCGCGCTGAAGACGTCGGCTGGGCGGCCAACAAGATCGTTCTCGGCAAGCTGTCCGGGCGCAACGCCTTCAAACAACGCTTGCACGATCTCGGCATCGAGCTGGCGTCTGAAACTGAAGTCAACGCCGCGTTTGCGAAGTTCAAGGAACTGGCCGACCGCAAGAGCGAAATCTTCGACGAGGACATCACCGCGTTGGTGATGGACGAGTCTGTCACCACCGAGCAGGAGTTCTACCGTCTGCTTTCGTTGTCGCAGCGTTCGGAGACCGGTGAGCGCCCGCATGCCCGGGTCGCCTTCGCGGCAGGAGCGACGGAGCTGCATGCCGAGGGCCATGGCAACGGGCCGGTTGATGCCAGCCTGAAGGCGATTGAGTCCAAGCTCAAAACCGGCGCGGAATTGCTGCTCTATTCGGTGAATGCCATCACATCCGGCAGCACAGAATCTCAGGGCGAGGTGACGGTGCGCCTGCAGCTGGCCGGCCGTGTCGTCAATGGTGTCGGCTCGGATCCGGACATCGTCGTTGCATCAGCGAAAGCGTATCTGTCGGCCCTGAACAAGCTGCACAGCACCACGGAGCGGGTGGCCGCACAGGGGTGAGGTGAGACCACGACGGCCGAAGTTGTACAAGGCACTTTAGGAAAGTGACGTAACTTTTTGATATTGCGCATTTTTTTGGGGTGACCTACACTTTTAACCACGGTCGGAATCGAGGCATCTGTGACATCACTATCCCGCTATTGGCTCGCAGTGCTCTTCTCGACTACCGTGGTGTTCGCCGCACCGCAGCCAGTGCAGGCCGCCAGTGATGGAACCTCCGCCTCAGCGGGTCGATCGGCAGCGAAAAAGAAGCAACTCGCGCCGCGACCCGCAGTGCGCAGCACGGTTCGGACAAACCGGGTGAAGACACGGCTGGTTGGCAAACCAACCCGCGCGGTCAAACGGCGAGCGGTGGTCCGAGCGGTGCCGCTCAAGCCGTCGATGGGCGAACTGGCCGGCCTGCGAGCGACCCGCGACCAGCTTGACCTGAAATCGAGCGTGGCGCTGGTGGTGGACCAGGAGACCGACGAAGTCCTGTTTAGCAAGAATTCCGAAGCAGTGCTGCCGATCGCATCCATCACCAAGTTGATGACCGCGGTGGTTGTCACGGACGCTGGATTGCCGCTTGATGAGGTGCTGACCGTCACACAGGACGATGTCGACACCGAAAAGGGCAGCCGCTCGCGCCTCCATGTCGGCACGCAGCTCACGCGTGAGGAGATGCTTCACTTGGCGTTGATGGCTTCAGAGAATCGCGCTGCGCATGCGCTCGGCCGTAATTACCCGGGTGGGTTGCCTGCCTTCGTTTCAGCGATGAATGCGAGGGCGCAGTTGCTGGGCATGTCGGACACGCGCTATGTCGAGCCGACGGGCTTGTCGAGTCAGAACCGGTCCAGCGCCCATGATCTGGCGACTCTGGTCAAGCTGGCCCACACCCATCCTCTGATACGCGAGCTGTCCACGTCTCCTGAGTACCAGGTCGACGTGGGGCGCCGTCAGCTTCAGTTCCACAACACCAACAGGCTGGTCAGCAACCCGACGTGGGAAATTGGTTTGCAGAAGACTGGCTACATCTCCGAAGCGGGTCGGTGTCTGGTCATGCAAGCCAGCATGGCGGGCCGCAAGCTGATCATGGTGTTTCTCGATTCCAGCGGACGCTACACGCGGCTTGCTGACGCCGAGCGCGTGCGAAAGTGGATCAACACCAAGGCCCCGAAGGCCGCATACTGACCATTAAAACCGTCTTGGCCGGTGGCCGATGATGATGCGCTTCTTGAAGTACTTCGGGACGCGCAGCGGGAGCCAGGAAACGGGCTGAGTCATGTCCGCCAAGGCAGACGCCAAGCGCGATCTGACCAGTCCCAATGTTTCTCTTCGAATGAGATTGGGGTGCGCCAGGCTCAGCTTCATCATCGGGTTGGTGTTGATTTCGTAAGCCTGAGGACGCCCTGCGACGATGCCGAAGTCGAGCCGTCCGAACTCGAGCCCGGCGAGCTCGAACACCTGCATCGCGAAGTGGCGGTGCGGGTAGTCGTCCATCTCCGCGCGCTCGACCACGTACTGCTCGGCTGACGCGATACCCTCCGTGCCTGTCTTGGCCATCCAGCCTGCATCGTTCACGGTGTTGGCTCGGACGATGTGAGGGCCAACGCGAAACGCCGCATGCTTCTGGAAGCTGCCGGTGTCGGCTTGTGGCTCGGCGGCGTACTCGACGAAGACCAGGTCGCGAAGCAGAAAACCACGGTCGATGGCCTCGAACAAGGCTGCATCGGCCGAGGCCTGGTCGTGCAACAGATCGCTCAAGGTTCCGCGGTGCGCGGCGATCGTGCGCAAGAACACCGGAAATCGCCGCGGGCGTTCACCCGAGCAAGGCAAATAACAGGTGAACCCGTTGAGGCCCTCCGCATGCAGTAACTTCAGCAGGCTGTCTCGCGGTCGGTAGTGGCGCGGGTTGTTCAACACGGGCAAGCCAGCGTCTCGAAGGTGGTCGTACAAGTGCCCGGCGATTTCGTGCTCGGCCGGCGAGAGCCGATCGAAATCAGTCATCACGTAAGTCCCGCGAGGCAATAGCTTGCAACCCCACAGCGTTTCGTAGCTGAGTACACGAGCGGAGACGCCAAGCTCTCGCAACTGCTTGGGCAGCTCGCCGAAGGTGTATGCATGGTCGCGACTGCAAACATAAATCAGGCGCCGGGCACGGAAGTTGACCATCAGGGAGATTTGGTGTTACGGTCATCGCGTTGTTGCGATTTCCCTCATTCGTCCCATCCTAGACCATCCAAGGAATGCCCATGACCTGCGTCCGTCTCGATCCAAAGAAGTTGCTCGGTTTCAAGCTCATTTCACACGCGCCTACGGCAAGTGCTGCCGCAATCGCGGGCAAAGTCGGAGGCAAAGTCATGACGCAATTGGGCGCCAAGGTGGGTGTGAAGCTAGGTGTCAAGGCGATGCGCCCCGCTGCTCGCGGCTGAGACCTGCTCGTCATCACACGTGCAAGAGCGCGTTGCAGCGCCGCCGGCGGAGCGACTCGCTTTTGCGCCCTCTGCGGCACGGGCCGGTGCGCTTGATGCCGCGATGCATTTCGAACTTGCGTCGAGCTTGGCACACCTGGCCGACGCCTGCGCTGGCGATGCACCGCATATTGCGCACGCGCTGAATCCGCCGCGTGCGCTACTGGCGGCGGGGTTCGCCGTGCCTCCCCGGGCATTTGGTTTGTACTTTCAGTTGGCCAGCTCGCTATTTGATGGCCAACTGCCTGCAGCCCAGTGGGCTGCGGAGCAGCTTTCTGCGCTTCAGCCGCGCCGACCGGGACTGGTGATGCAAGGCTGGGGCAGCACCGATTCGGCTGCTCTAGAGGCAGTACTCGCGCTGCGCATGGGTGACGAGATTTCGCAGTTCTCGGCCGTGCCCGAGGCGACAGCACAGCGTTTCGCTGCCTTGGTCAACGAAGGCTTGGAATTGCTCCGGGCAGGCTCCCCGGAGTTGCACGGAGAGATCACTGGGCTGCTTTCGGAGTTGCTGTTTGCCCAGGCCCCGGCGGGGGCCACCATGGAGTTCGATGGCGCATCACACTACCAGTTGTGGGGTCTGCTGCTGTTGAATCCCTCGCACCACCGTACACCGCTTGCCATAGCCGAAGTGTTGGCGCACGAAGCGGGTCACAGTCTGTTGTTCGGGCTGACCATCGACGAACCGCTGGTGCTCAATGACGACCACGAGTTGTTTGTGTCGCCGCTGCGGCCCGACCCGCGGCCGATGGACGGCATCTATCACGCGACCTTTGTCTCCGCCCGCATGGCGTGGGCCATGGAGTCGCTGGCGGACAGCGGTCTGTTGAGCCCGGCTGACCAGCAGCATGCGCGCGAGGAGGCCGCCAAGGACCGTGCGAATTTCGCGCGTGGGTGGGAGACTGTGACGAAGCACGGCCGCCTGTCGGCGACCGGCGCGCAGATCATGGAGAACGCTTACTGTTGGGTGTGCGGCCACTGACACGCCTGGTGGAGTCCTGAGACACCGCGTCCATTGGCAGCGGCGAGCGCTGGTGCCCCAGGGCAGATGAGATCAGGTTGGCTGTCTCGCGCAGCCGCTCCAGCCAGCTGTCCTCGAGCCGATCTGCGGGCGCAGAAATCGACAAACCCGCCACCAGAAGCCCCTGATCGTCGTAGATGCCGCAGGCCATACAGCGCACGCCCAGCTCCAGTTCCTCGTCATCGCGTGCGCTGCCTCGGGCCAGTACGTTCGAGAGCTCGCGTTCCAGCGCCGAGACATCTGTGATGCTGTTGCGCGTATGGCCGATCAGCCCGCTGCGGGTGACATACGCGCGCACCCGCTGCGCGTCGTCCTGCGCCAGGAACAGCTTGCCTACCGAGGTGAGATGCAAGGGCGCCCGTCCGCCGACTGCCCGCACCACCTGCATGCCTGAGCGCTCGCTGTACGCGCGCTCGATGTAGACGATTTCATCACCTTGTCTCATCGACAGGTTGACTGGCTGCTGCGTCAACAAGTGGAGCTCGCGCATGGGCCTGATTGCGGCTTCGCGCACATCCAGCCGCGCCTTGACCAGGTTTCCCAGCTCCAGTAGCCGCATCCCCAGGCGATAGGTGCCTGATTCTGGCCGGTCCACCAGTCGACCCGCGACAAGGTCATTCAGGATGCGGTGCGCCGTCGACGGGTGCAAGCCAGTCTGCTCGCTGATCAACTTCAAGGGGACCGCGCCCGGGTGCCGCGCCAGCACATCGAGCACGGCGAAGCTGCGTGCCAGCACTTGCACGGCGGGGGTGGCGTGATCTGGGCTTCTCATTCCCGCCATTCTCATTGGCAAGCCCACCAAGTACGTCGAGTCAACCCGGCATATCGGGTTCGACCAGGGTGGCCAGCTGCGTCAGGGACTCCTGCCAGCCCAGGAAGCACATCTCCAGCGGAATGACATCAGGAATGCCGTCTTGCACGATGTCGATGTCCGTGCCGCACAGCACGGGCTTCAGAGTCACCGACACCGTCAGTACGCCCGGCAGGCTTGGGTCGTCGAACTGATCGGTGTAGCGAATCAGTTCGTTCGGAAGCAGTTCGAGAAACTCTCCGCCAAACGAGTGCGCATGACCGGAGGCAAAGTTGCGAAACGTCATCCTGAACTTGCCGCCAGCCCGAGCATCCATCTGATGCACCTGGCAGGTGTGGCCATAGGGGGGAAGCCATTTGCTCAGCGCATCGGATTCGAGAAAGGCACGATAGACCCTCTCAGGCGTTGTGCGGAGCACGCGGTGGAGATGGACGCTGCGTGTAGACATGCTGTTCCTATTGAGATCCCTGGACGGCTGGGTGTTGGCCCAGGGTGGCAGGTGCGCTCAATGTAGCGGCGTTTGAACGGCTCCCCGTGTTTGTCTCTCATCAGTGAGTGGCTGCTGCCACGAGCCACCGGGGCAGCAGCGCTGTTAAGGTCCCGCTTGGCGGCTCACTGCCGTCCTGAATGGCGGAACTCGTGCATGTTCAACAGGAGTTGTGAAAAGCGCGGTGCTCATTGCGGTCGCCTCATGCGCTGGCGCCGATACGGCATATGGCTCGGTGGCCTGGTGATGGCTATGGGACCGATGCCTGCGTGGGCGGCACCGCAACCAGAACCATCCAGCGCTGCGTCATCGGCCGAGGCGCTCCCGCGCCGAGCCGTGCAGACTGTTGCGCCACGCATCCATGAGCGGCTGACCGCGAGAGAACTCGGACTGGTGATCAATACCAGTGATCCGTACTCGGTTGCGGTTGGCGAGTTCTATCGCGAGGCCCGAAGGCTCACCAATGCGCAGGTGCTGCGTGTCGAACTACCGCGCCGTGCTGATTTGACGCTCGAGGAGTTCGAGGCGCTGCAAGAGCGCATCAAGGTGTTCTTCGGCCCGGAAATCCAGGCGCTGGCCTTGGCCTGGGTCGAGCCGTTCGCTGTGGGCTGCAATTCGATCACCGGGGCGTTGGCGCTCGGCTACGACGCGGCGCTGTGCTCGAAGTCCTGCGAACCTTCGAGGCCCTCGCGGTACTTCAATTCAGCCACTGTCCGGCCGCACTCCGATCTGCAACTGCGGCCGTCGATGCTGTTGGCCGCGAAGGATGTGGCCATGGCGGAGGCGATGATCCGGCGCGGGGTGGCTTCTGATCACACGCTGAGCCTGCACGGCGCACCTGACGTGCATGCGCACTACCTGATCACCAAGGACAAGGCGCGCAGCGTGCGCGCACCACTGTTTCCGGCACCGGGGCGCATCGCGGGCTTCGGTGTCGAGGTTCATGTTGAACAGGCCGAGGTGCTCGAAGGCGCAGAACGGCTGCTGCTGTACGAGACGGGAAAGGTGCGCGTCGACAAGCTCGATACGCTGCAGTGGGTGCCTGGCGGACTGGCGGACCACCTCACCTCGTTCGGTGGCCGCCTCGATGGCAAGTACGGGCAGATGAGCGCGCTGGAGTGGATCGCCTCCGGGGCGACCGGCAGTTACGGCACCGTGTCGGAGCCGTGCTCGCATCCGCAGAAGTTCCCACACCCGCAGATCGTGTTGCTGCACTATGTGCAGGGCGCCACACTGATCGAGGCGTACTGGAAGAGCGTGGCGTGGCCACAGCAAGGCTTGTTCATCGGAGAACCGCTGGCCGCACCGTTTCCCTTGCGCTGAATCCGCGCATGGAGCGGCGGCGATGGCTCAACCCTGACGCCAGGTCCGCGCGGCGTGCAAGCCAGATCGAACGGCACCTTCGAGCGTGGCGGGATAAGGGCCTTCGACATAGTCGCCTGCGGCCATCAGGCCTGCCGTGATGCGCGGCGGTGGGCGCTGCAGGCGAGGTTTGCAGCGGAACGTAGCGCGCTTTTCGTTGAAGACACGCAACGTTTGAAGCGGCTCACGCAGATGCTCAGCCAGTTGCGCATTCGCCTGCGCCAACACCGCGTGCGCGGTGGCGTCCGGCCCGGCTTCGACCCACGGCTCAGCGGCGCTGATGACAAAGCTCAACAGACCATCGCGACCGCTCAGCCAGCCATGATCGAACACGAACTGGGCCGGGCCATGCGGCGCGTCGGCGCGCAATACCGTCATCGGCTGCGGCAGCCGAGTGCCGCGTGACATCGCATACACCGTGGCGATGGGCTCGTACCACAGCGCGGCAGCGCAGCGGCCCCACAGCGGCGCATGGGCGCGCGCGAGCCGGCTGGCTTCACCGGCGGTGCAAGTGAGCACCACCCCGTCGAACGGCTCACCATCGACCAGCCACAGTCCGCGGTCGCATTCGAGGTTCATGACACGCCGTGAGGTCAACACGCGAGCGCCACGCTGCGTCAGCCATTGGTGAGCTGGCTCCGGCACCAGATCACCAAGTGGCTGGCGCGGCAGCAGCAGATCAGCAGAACCCGGTCCGGAGAACATCGCGTCGCGCAACACGCGCAGGAACACGCGGGCGCTGGCCTGGGGTGCCGGCGTGTTGAGTGCCGAGACACAGAGTGGCTCGATCAGGTCACGCTGCACCGCTTGCGGCAGGTCGGAGCACAGGCTGCTGACCGTCAGGTCGGAGCGGCAGGTGAAGCCGATGCTGGCCCAGTAAATCGCTTTGAGCAGTAAGGCTGCGCGCTCCCGCACTGTCCAGCCGCGGTGGGCCAACACACCGCGGGCGAATGACAGGATGGGTGGGCCGCTGGGCAACCGCAGTCCGACGCCCTGGGGATCGACCAAGGTCAGCGAGGTGCGTAACAGCGCGGTCGTGCTGTCGACGCCCAGTTGGCGCATCAGACGCAGGGTGTCGGTGTAGGCACCGATCAAGATGTGCTGGCCGTTGTCCAGAGCGGGTTCCACCCGGCTGACGCTGCGGGCGCGCCCGCCGAGCGTGGGCGCCATCTCGAACAGCGCGACCTGATCGCCGAGCGTGGTGGCCTCGACGGCGGCAGCCAGACCGGCCCAGCCCCCGCCGATCACCGCCAGCCGGCGGCCCGTCGAGGTGCTGTCCAATCAGCGGCCCTGCCAGTGGGTGCGCAGCGCGATCCAGAGCTTGCGCACAGGCGTGAGCGAGGTGCGCTGGTGCAGCACCTGAAAGCCATCGGCCTCGATCTCGCGCAGCAAGCTGCGGTAGATGTTGGCCATCATCAGCCCTGGCTTCTGGGGCTGGCGGTCGACGTCAGGCAGCAATGCCATGGCCTCGTCATAGGTCTGATGCGCCCGCTCCGCTTGAAAGCGCATCAGCGCGCTGAATCGATCGCTGTACCCATAGGGAGCAGTGCGCAGCAGGAGTTCGCTGGCCTTGACGTCGAAGCGCTGTAGCTCCGATACCGGGAGGTAGATGCGGCCACGTCGCGCGTCGTCGCCGACGTCGCGGATGATGTTGGTCAACTGCATCGCCAAGCCGAGTTTGTGGGCGTACTGGATCGTGGCCTCGCTGCTACGGCCGAAGATGCTCGAAGCCACCTCGCCGACGATGCCGGCCACCAGATGGCAGTAGCGTGTCAGGCCAGGGAAGTCGAGGAAGCGTGTCTGTTCCAGGTCGATCTGGCAGCCGTCGATGACGGCCTGCAGATGTCTGGCCTCGATCGAAAACGGGCCGGTGTGCGGCATCAGAGCCTTCATCACCGGATGGGTCGGCCGACCGGCGAAAGCACTGGCGACTTCGCCTCGCCACCAGGCCAGCTTGGTGGCGGCGACCCCAGCATCGCTGGTCTCATCGACCACATCGTCGACTTCTCGGCAGAAGGTGTAGAACGCCGTGATCGCGGCGCGCCGGGGCGGCGGCAGGAACAGAAAGGCGTAGTAGAAGCTCGAGCCGCTCTTGGCGGCCTTGTCTTGCACGTATTGTTGTTCTGGCGTCATGCAGATTTTCGATTGAGTGTCGTCGTGGGGGCGCGCATTCGCAACGCGCGCCACAGCAGCAGCGGTGCATCGGCTTTGCCAATGCGTGGACGCTGCAACAGTGTGGCGTGGTCCATCTGTTCGATCTTGTCGGCAATGCGCAGCCCGCCTTGCACCACCAGACGCAGCTCCCATCCGGCACGCCCGGCCACGCGGTGCACCAGCGGCGCGCCCTGCAGCATCAGCGAGCGTGCCCAGGTTGTCATCTCGGCGATCAGGCCGCGCACCGCCGGGCTGTCCTGGCGGGCGAGCAGGCCATCTACCGATAAACCGTGCGAAGCGATGTCGGCCATTGGCAGGTACAGCCGGCCACGCGCGGTGTCGATGCCCAGGTCTTGCCAGAAATTGATGAGCTGCAAGGCGGTGCAAATCGCGTCGGACTGCACCAGTGACTCGGCGTCCTGGACGCCATACAAATGCAGCAGCAACCGGCCCACTGGATTGGCCGAACGGCTGCAGTAGTCCAGCACCTCGGCCCGGTCGACGTAGCGGGTTTTCACGACATCCTGTTCGAATGCGCTGAGCAGATCACCCAGCAAGCCGACCGGTAACCGGTGGCGGTCCATTGCGATCTGCAGGGGCGCAAACACTGTCTGCCAGCGAGGCGAGGGGGGCAGGCCCTTGGCGATGGCCGCCAGATCGGCGCGGTAGGCGGACAGGTCGGCCAGGCGCTGCGACGGGGTCGCATCGCCTTCGTCGGCGATGTCGTCGGCGGTTCTGGCGAACCAGTAGATGGCTGCCACCGCGCCCCTCAAAGGGGCAGGACACAACCAGGAGGCCACAGGGAAATTTTCGTAGTGCTCAACGCTCACGGCGCATATTGTCCATGCAGCCGCGGCGCTCACGGTTAAACTCGCGGGCTTTCCGCGGTGCGCGGAAAGTGGCGTCTGATGCAAGCGCGAGCTCTTGACGTTTGAATCGGCCCCGCGCGGGTGGCGAAATTGGTAGACGCACCAGGTTTAGGTCCTGACGCCAGCAATGGTGTGCGGGTTCGAGTCCCGCCCCGCGCACCAGCCACAACTCAACGTATACAGAAAGTTTCTGATCATGACAGTGACCGTCGAAACCCTCGAAAAGCTGGAACGGCGAATCACGCTGACCTTGCCTACTGAAACCATCAATGGCGAGATCAATACCCGCCTGAAGGAGCTCGCACGCACCGCCAAGGTGGACGGTTTTCGGCCGGGCAAGGTGCCCCTGAGCGTGATGTCCAAGCGCTTCGGCAGGTCGGTCGAGAACGAGGTGATTCACGACAAGCTCGGCAAGGAATTCGCCAAGGCGGTCTCCGAGGCCAATCTGCGCGTGGCGGGCGCACCGCGTCTGTCCGAGAAAAACACTGGCAACCCCAATGAACTGACGTTCGATGCGTTGTTCGAGATATTCCCGGAAGTGAAGGTCGGCAACCTGGAAGAAGCCGAGGTCGAGCGCTTCTCTGCCGAAGTGGACGATGCCGCCATCGATCGCACGATCGGCATCCTGCGCAAGCAGCGTCGTTCCTTCTTGGCGCGTCCGGCGAGCGAAGGCGCCGTCGAGACGGACCGCGTGACCATCGACTTCGAAGGCAAGCTCGACGGTGTTCCTTTCGAGTTCGGCACCGCGACCGACTTCCAGTTCGTGATCGGGGAGGGTCAGATGTTGGAGACGTTTGATCAAGCCGTCCGTGGCATGAAGGTGGGCGAGTCCAAGACCTTCCCACTGACCTTCCCCCAGAATTACCAGACGCAGGAGTTGGCCGGCAAGGAGGCCGATTTCCTGGTCACGATCAAGGGCATCGAGGCCTCGAGCCTGCCCGAGCTGACCGACGAATTTGCTCGCTCTCTGGGCATTGCCGACGGATCCGTGGAAAGCTTGCGCAAGGACGTGCGTGCCAACCTGGAACGTGAGGTCAAGGCCCGCATCGGGGTGCGCAACAAGGCCTCGGTGATGGACGCCCTGATCAAGCACAGCGAACTCGATGTGCCCAATGTGCTCGTGGATGACGAGCTGAACCGCCTGGTCGAGAACGCGCTGGCCGACATGAAGCAGCGCGGCAACAAATCGATCACCAAGGAGCAGATTCCTCCGAAGATCTTCATGCCGCAAGCCGAGCGGCGTGTTCGGTTGGGGTTGGTCGTCGGCGAACTGGTTCGACTGAACGATCTGCAGCCGAAGCCAGAGCAATTGCATGCTCACATCCAGGAATTGGCGCAAAGCTACGAAAAGCCGGCTGAGGTGTTCAGCTGGTACCTGGGTGATCGCCAACGGATGGCCGATGTCGAGGCGACGGTGGTCGAAGGCAATGTCACCGATTTCGTGCTGGCACGCGCCAAAGTGATCGACAAGTCGTTGACCTTCGACGAGTTGATGGCGAGCTGAGCGCGACAGCCGCTATCGACGGGGCACCGCGCCGCAAGGCCGGTGCCCTTGTTCATTTCGGGGTGTCTCGTTGATGGCGCTTGTGACGACATAATTCGAAGTTGGGGAGGCCAACACGGGCTCACAACGGACAGACACAACAAGGACAAAACGCATGAGCGCACTTGACACGCAAGCCCTGGGCATGGTCCCCATGGTCATCGAGCAATCCGGCCGTGGCGAACGCGCCTACGACATCTATTCGCGCCTGCTGCGTGAGCGGGTGATCTTCCTGGTCGGTCCGGTCAACGACCAGTCTGCCAACGTTGTCGTTGCGCAACTGTTGTTTCTGGAAAGCGAAAACCCAGACAAGGATATTTCGCTTTACATCAACTCTCCAGGTGGCTCCGTGAGCGCTGGCCTGTCGGTTTTTGACACCATGAACTTCATCAAGCCCGATGTGTCGACCTTGTGCATGGGCATCGCCGCCAGCATGGGCGCTTTCCTTTTGGCTGCCGGTACCAAGGGCAAGCGCTTCGCATTGCCGAATTCGCGCGTGATGATTCACCAGCCATCTGGCGGCGCGCAGGGTCAAGCCACCGACATCGAAATCCAGGCGCGCGAAATCCTGAAATTGCGTGAGAACCTGAACCAGGTTCTGGCCGAGCGTACCAGCCAGCCCATCGAGAAGATTCGTGCTGATTCGGAGCGTGACTACTTCATGTCGTCCGGCGAAGCGAAGGAGTACGGTCTGATCGACGAGGTGATTTCGAAGCGTTCCTGAACGGCATAAGTGGCCTGATCAATGCAGCCAACGGGGCCTTTCTTCACCGCAAGGTCCCGTTTTCATTTGTTCTATTATCGAAACAGCACTTTCGCCAACCGGTAGCACCTTTTCATGGCCGACAAAAAAGGCTCTTCGAGCGAAAAAGTCCTGTACTGCTCCTTCTGTGGCAAGAGTCAGCACGAGGTCAAGAAGCTCATCGCAGGCCCCTCGGTCTTCATCTGCGATGAGTGCATCGAGCTGTGCAATGACATCATCCGAGATGAGGTGCCCGCAGAGGTTGCTGATCCGAAAGCGGCCAAGTCGGATCTGCCCATTCCCAGTGAAATCAAGGCCAGTCTCGATCAATACGTGATCGGTCAGGAGCCAGCCAAGCGCACACTGGCTGTCGCGGTCTACAACCACTACAAGCGGCTCAAGCACATGAGCCGCCACAAAGACGAGGTCGAGCTCTCCAAAAGCAACATTCTGCTCATCGGCCCGACTGGCTCCGGCAAGACCTTGCTCGCACAAACACTGGCGCGACTGCTCAATGTTCCCTTCGTGATTGCCGATGCGACCACGCTAACTGAAGCAGGCTACGTTGGTGAGGATGTCGAAAACATCATCCAGAAGCTGCTGCAAAACTGCAACTACGAAGTTGAGAGGGCGCAACGCGGCATCGTCTATATCGATGAGATCGACAAGATTTCCCGCAAGGCCGACAACCCATCGATCACCCGCGATGTGTCGGGCGAGGGCGTGCAGCAGGCCTTGCTGAAGCTGGTTGAGGGCACGATGGCCAGCGTACCGCCGCAAGGTGGCCGCAAGCATCCGAACCAGGACTTCCTGCAGATTGACACAACGAACATCCTGTTCATTTGCGGGGGCGCGTTCGATGGCCTGGAGAAAGTCATCCAGAACCGATCTGAAAAATCGGGGATCGGTTTTGCAGCCAATGTGAAGAGCAAGGCCGACCGAAAGGTGAGCGAGGTCTTCCGTGAAGCAGAGCCCGAGGACCTGATCAAGTTCGGTTTGATCCCCGAGTTGGTAGGGCGTTTGCCGGTGATGGCCACGCTGGGTGAGTTGACCGAAGACGCACTGGTGCAGATCCTCACCGAGCCCAAGAACGCGTTGGTCAAGCAGTATCAGAAATTGTTCAGCATGGATGGCGTCGATCTGGAAATCCGCCCATCGGCACTCACAGCCATCGCGCGCAAGGCCTTGGCCCGCAAGACGGGGGCACGCGGCTTGCGCTCAATCATGGAACAGGCGCTGAACGACACGATGTTCGATCTGCCCTCGTTTGAAAGCGTCGTCAAGGTGGTGCTTGATGAGCACACCATCGACGACAACGCGAAGCCGCTGATCGTCTATCGCGAGCAGGCCAAAGCCAGCGCCTGAATTGAATCCGGTCTACCGCGCGATGCGATCCATCGCGCGGCTCCTTGCAATCGCCAGCTCAAGCCCTAGATAGGCCTGAGAAAGAGAGGTTTTCATGTCCGGACATCCTGTGTTGCCAGCCGAGCCCATCACGCTGCCTTTGTTGCCCCTGCGTGACGTGGTGGTGTTTCCCCACATGGTGATCCCGTTGTTCGTGGGGCGCCCCAAGTCGATCAAGGCACTTGAATCCGCAATGGAAGCGGGTCGTCAAATCATGCTGGTGGCGCAAAAGGCGGCTGGCAAGGACGAGCCCAAGCCCGACGACATGTTCGAGGTGGGTTGCGTGTCGACCATCCTGCAGATGCTCAAGTTGCCCGACGGCACCGTCAAGGTGCTGGTCGAGGGACTGCAGCGAGCCCACACCCACAGCATCACCGACAACGGCGAGTACTTCATCTCCGAGGTCACGCCGATGCCACCGGAAGTCGACACGAAGCCAGAGATCGAGGCATTGCGCCGTGCGGTCACGCAGCAGTTCGACCAGTACGTCAAGCTCAACAAGAAGATCCCTCCAGAAATTCTGACGTCGATCGCGGGTATCGACGATGCGGGCCGATTGGCTGACACCATCGCGGCGCACTTGCCGCTGAAACTCGAGAACAAGCAGTCCGTGCTGGACCTGTTCGCGGTTGACAAGCGTCTGGAGAAACTGCTCGAACAGCTCGAGCACGAGGTCGACATCCTGCAGGTCGAGAAGCGTATCCGTGGCCGCGTCAAGCGTCAGATGGAGAAGAGCCAGCGCGAGTACTACCTGAACGAACAGGTGAAGGCCATCCAGAAGGAGCTGGGTGACGGCGAAGATGGCGCCGACATGGAGGAGCTCGAAAAGAAGATCATTGGCGCCAAGATGCCTAAAGAGGCGCGCAAGAAGGCTGACGCCGAGTTCAAGAAGCTCAAGCTGATGTCGCCGATGTCCGCCGAAGCCACGGTGGTACGCAACTACATCGACACGCTGGTCAATCTGCCGTGGACCAAGAAGACCAAGATCAAGCACGACCTTGCGTTCGCTGAGGCCGTGTTGAACGAAGATCACTACGGGCTAGAGAAGGTCAAGGATCGCATCCTCGAGTACCTCGCGGTGCAGCAGCGCGTCGACAAGGTCAAGGCGCCGATCCTCTGCCTGGTCGGCCCTCCGGGTGTCGGCAAGACGTCGCTCGGCCAGAGCGTGGCGCGGGCGACCGGGCGCAAGTTTGTGCGGATGGCGTTGGGCGGTGTGCGTGACGAGGCTGAGATCCGTGGCCATCGCCGCACCTACATCGGCTCGATGCCGGGAAAGGTGCTGCAAAGCCTGAGCAAGGTGGGCACGCGTAATCCGCTCTTCCTGCTCGACGAGATCGATAAACTCGGCATGGATTTTCGGGGCGACCCTTCGAGCGCGCTGCTCGAAGTGCTTGATCCGGAGCAGAACCACACCTTCAGTGATCACTACGTTGAGGTCGATTTCGACTTGAGCGACACGATGTTCATCGCGACCTCAAACTCGATGAACATCCCTCCGGCGCTGCTGGACCGGATGGAAGTGATTCGCCTGTCGGGATACACGGAAGACGAGAAGGTCAATATTGCGCAGCGGTATCTGCTGCCGAAGCAGGCCAAGAACAATGGCGTCAAGGATGCCGAGATGGAAGTGACGGAAGCCGCAGTGCGCGGAATCATCCGTTACTACACCCGCGAGGCGGGCGTGCGCTCGCTCGAGCGCGAGATCTCGAAGATCTGCCGCAAAGTGGTCAAGAGCATCCAGCTCAAGCAGGTCACTGACAAGGTCATCGTCACAGCTGACAACTTGAACGACTTCCTCGGTGTGCGCAAGCACGACTACGGTCAGGCCACCAAGCAGAACCAAGTTGGCCAGGTCGTGGGGCTGGCTTGGACGGAAGTCGGCGGCGATCTCCTGACCATCGAGTCCGCGATGATGCCGGGCAAGGGCGTGATCATTCGTACAGGTTCGCTGGGTGATGTCATGAAGGAGTCGGTGGAAGCGGCTCGGTCGGTGGTCCGTGCTCGTGCGCGTCGGTTGGGTATCAAGGACGAACTTTTCGAGAAGCGCGATATTCACATTCACGTGCCCGATGGCGCGACGCCCAAGGATGGCCCCAGTGCTGGTGCCGCAATGACGACCGCGTTTGTCTCTGCATTGACGGGCATTCCGGTGCGCGCCGATGTCGCGATGACCGGCGAGATCACGCTGCGCGGTGAGGTCACTGCCATCGGTGGCTTGAAGGAAAAATTGCTTGCAGCTCACCGGGGTGGCATCAAGACGGTGATCATCCCGGAAGAGAACGTGAAAGACTTGCAAGACATTCCGGAGAATGTGAAGAACCATCTTGAGATCGTCCCTGTGAAGTGGATCGATCAGGTACTGGAGGTGGCGTTGCAAAGCATGCCGCAAGCACTTCCTGAAGACGAACCGGCGAAGGCAGACGATGCCAAGTCGGAAGCCACCGTGGTGGCAGCCGTGCCGCCACTGCCGACGCCTGATCCGATGAAGCATTGAGCTGGCTCTTATCGGTTGTCCAGAGGTTTCGATGTATACTGCGAGACGCGATGACTGTTGTGTCGCATACGCGGGAGTAGCTCAGTTGGTAGAGCGCAACCTTGCCAAGGTTGAGGTCGCGAGTTCGAGCCTCGTCTCCCGCTCCAATAAATAGAAAAAGGGAAGCACTGGCTTCCCTTTTTCGTCCCCGGGTCGGCGACCCACACGGCGCGGTAGCAAAGCGGTTATGCACCGGATTGCAAATCCGATCAGCCCAGTTCGACTCTGGGCCGCGCCTCCAGTATTCTGCGAGCCTCGTCTGTGACGAGGTTTTTTTTCGAGCGCGCCCGGGTGGTGAAATTGGTAGACACCGCAGACTTAAAATCTGCTGCTTAGCGTCAAGCGGCGTACCGGTTCGATTCCGGTCCCGGGCACCATCCAAGCGCAGCCGATCACTGCGTATCGGCATGCCTCAGTCGGCACTCTAAAATGCGCAGCTTTCCGGTCGTCTTGACCACGGGAGCGCAGGGCATGAAGGTGTTGGTGGCAGTCAAGCGGGTCGTTGACTACAACGTCAAGGTACGGGTCAAGTCGGATGGCAGTGGTGTCGATCTGGCCAACGTCAAGATGAGCATGAATCCCTTCGATGAAATTGCCATCGAAGAGGCCGTGCGGCTGCGTGAGAAAGGCGTTGTCACCGAGATCGTCGCCGTGTCATGCGGCGTACTGGCCTGTCAGGAAACACTGCGTACCGCGATGGCCATTGGGGCTGATCGCGCGATCCTGGTTGAAACCGATGTCGAGTTGCAGCCGTTGGCCGTCGCCAAGTTGCTGAAGTCGCTGGTGGATCGCGAGCAGCCCGGGCTTGTCATCTTGGGCAAGCAGGCGATCGACGATGACTGTAACCAGACGGGGCAGATGCTCGCCGCGCTCGGCGCGCTGCCGCAGGCGACGTTTGCGTCGAAGGTCGAGGTGACCGACGGCCATGTGCAGGTGACGCGTGAAGTCGATGGTGGCCTGGAGACACTGAAGCTCACACTGCCCGCGGTCATCACCACCGATCTGCGGCTCAACGAGCCGCGCTACGTGACGCTGCCCAACATCATGAAGGCGAAGAAGAAGCCGCTGGAGGTCGTCAAGCCTGCAGACCTTGGCGTCGATGTCACGCCGCGCATCAAGACACTGAAGGTCACCGAGCCACCAAAGCGCAGTGCGGGGATCAAGGTGCCGGATGTGGCCACACTGGTCTCGAAGTTGAAAAACGAAGCAAAGGTGATCTGAGATGACGACGCTGGTAATCGCCGAACACGACAACGCGTCGCTCAAGGGCGCCACGCTGAACACCGTCGCAGCGGCGCTGAAGATCAGTGGCGAGGTGCATGTGCTGGTGGCGGGTGTCGACGCGGCTGCCTCGGCGAAGGCGGCTGCCGCGATTCCCGGCGTGGTTAAGGTGCTGCATGCCGATGCACCCTGCTTTCAGCATGGTCTGGCCGAGGCCGTTGCCGCGCAGGTGCTGGCCGTTGTGGCTGCAGCCGGTGGCACTTACACACACCTGCTGTTCGCCGCCACCGCGTCAGGCAAGAACATCGCGCCGCGCGTCGCGGCCTGCCTCGATGTGGCGCAGGTTTCCGACATCACACAGGTCGTGTCGGCCGACACCTTTGAGCGGCCCATCTATGCCGGCAACGCGATCGCTACCGTGCAGAGTACAGACGGCGTCAAGGTCATCACCGTTCGCGCGACTGGCTTCGACCCGGTTGCGGCCGAGGGTGGTTCGGCAACCGTCGACGTGATCGCACCAGCGGCGGACGCTGGTAAATCAGTCTTTCTCGGCAGCGAGATCGCTCGCAACGACCGGCCCGAACTGACCGCCGCGAAGATCATCGTCAGCGGTGGCCGTGCGCTGGGCAGCGTCGAGAAATTCAACGAAGTGCTCACGCCACTGGCGGACAAGCTCGGCGCTGCGCTCGGCGCCAGTCGTGCAGCGGTCGATGCGGGCTATGCGCCGAACGATTGGCAGGTGGGCCAGACCGGCAAGATCGTAGCGCCGCAGTTGTATGTGGCCGTCGGCATCAGCGGAGCGATCCAGCACCTGGCCGGCATGAAGGACAGCAAGGTCATCGTCGCGATCAACAAGGACGGCGAGGCGCCGATCTTCAGCGTCGCCGACTACGGGCTCGAAGCCGATCTGTTCATCGCTGTACCCGAGTTGGTCTCAGCGCTTTAGGGCCTGCCGATGAGCTACGCCGCGCCGGTCAAGGACATGCTCTTTTGCATGAAAGAGCTGGCCGGGCTGGAGGCGTTGAGCGAATTGCCTGGCTTCGAGGATGCCGGCCTCGACACCGCCGAAGCGGTGCTCACCGAAGCGGCGCGCTACTGCGCCGAAGTGGTCGAACCGCTGAATGCTGAGAGCGATCGGCACCCGCCCATCTGGCGGGACGGCGCCGTCAGCACCTCCGCCGGATTCAAGCAGGCGTTCCGCCAGTTCGCCGAAGGGGGCTGGCAGGGCCTGCAGCACCCGGTCGAGTTCGGTGGGCAGGGCCTGCCCAAGACCATCGGTTCGGCGTGCGCTGAGATGCTCAACAGCGCGAGCGTCAGCTTTGCGCTGTGTCCTCTGCTGACCGATGGCGCGATCGAAGCGCTGCTGACGGCGGGCAGTGCCGAGCAACAGCGCTTTTTCCTGCCGAAGATGATCGACGGCACCTGGACCGGCACGATGAATCTGACCGAGCCGCAGGCGGGCTCCGATCTGGCCATGGTGCGCACGCGTGCGGTGCCTCAAGCCGATGGAACCTACCGCATCAGCGGCCAGAAAATCTACATCACCTACGGCGAGCACGACATGGCCGAGAACATCGTCCACCTTGTGCTGGCCCGCACACCCGATGCACCGCCGGGCGTCAAGGGCCTCAGCTTGTTCCTGTGCCCGAAGTTCATCGTTAGTCCGGACGGTTCACTGGGGGCGCGCAATGATGTCTATTGCGCTTCGATCGAGCACAAGCTCGGCATCAAAGCCAGCCCGACCGCGGTGTTGGTGTTTGGCGACGACAAGGGTGCGGTCGGACCCGGCGCGCTGGCGCAGCTGATTGGCGAGGAGAACCGCGGCCTCGAGTACATGTTCGTGATGATGAACGCGGCGCGCTTTTCGGTGGGGGTGCAAGGCATTGGCGTCGCCGAGCGGGCCTACCAGCGAGCCGTGGCCTACGCACGCGACCGCGTACAGAGCCGGCCGGTCGATGCGTCGCTGCCCGCAGGTGCGGCCATCATTCACCACCCTGATGTGAAGCGCATGTTGATGACAATGCGTGCGCACATCGAAGGCTGTCGAGCACTCGCCTGCGTGTCGGCGGCGGCTTTCGACACGGCACATCACCATCCCGATGCCTCGGTGCGCCAAGCCAGCCAGGCCTTCCATGAGTTCACCGTCCCGCTGGTCAAGGGCTACAGCACCGAGATGAGCATTCAGGTCACCAGCCTCGGCGTGCAGGTCCATGGCGGCATGGGTTACATCGAGGAGACTGGCGCTGCACAGCATTTGCGCGATGCCCGCATCCTGACCATCTACGAAGGCACGAGCGCCATTCAGGCCAATGACCTGATTGGGCGCAAGACCTTGCGCGACGGTGGTGAACTGGCGCGATCGATCGCTGGACAGATCGAGGCGACCGAAGCCGCGCTCGCCGCACGCAGTAGCGTGGCTGCAAAGGCGATGCACCGGTGGTTGCACGCTTCCCGTAAGGCATTCATCGACGTGGTGGATGTCGTCGTCGCCCAAACCCGCGCGCATCCGACTGCGGTGTACGCCGGATCAGTGCCGTATCTGATGCTCGCTGGGCAGTTGCTGGCCGGTTGGCAATTGGCGCGTGCGTTGGTGGCGGCCGAAGAGCAGCTCACCGACGCGTCCGCAGCAGGGCAGGGCGATGCGGCCTTCCTGCAAGCCAAGGTCGCGACCGCCCGCTTCTATGCCGAGCACATCCTGAGCGCGCTCCCCGGCCTGCGCGACGCCATCGTCGACGGTGCGGACAGTGTGGGTGGCATGGCGGTCGAGTCGTTTTGAACGCACCGCGTTTCCCCTTTCCCGCAATTCTGAAAGGCCTGCCGCTGCCGATCATTGGTGCGCCGCTGTTCATCATCAGCACGCCGGCGCTGGTGATCGCGCAGTGCAAGGCGGGTGCTGTCGGTTCGATGCCGGCATTGAACGCCCGCCCGGCTTCACAGCTCGACGACTGGCTGGCCGAAATCACTGAAGCGCTGGCTGCGCACGACGCGGCGAACCCGCAGCAGCCAGCAGCGCCGTTCGCGATCAACCAGATCGTTCACAAGAGCAACGACCGCCTCGAGCACGACATGGCGCTGTGCGTGAAGCACAAGGTGCCTATCATCATCACCTCGCTCGGCGCGCGCACCGAGATCAACGACGCGGCTCACAGCTATGGCGGCGTGGTGCTGCACGACGTCATCAACAACGGATTTGCCCACAAGGCCATCGAGAAGGGCGCCGATGGACTCATTGCAGTGGCCGCTGGTGCGGGCGGTCATGCGGGTGTGAAGAGCCCATTTGCGCTGATTGAGGAGATCCGCGAGTGGTTCGACGGACCGCTGGCGCTCAGCGGCGCCATCGCCACGGGTGATGCCGTGCTTGCGGCACAGGCGATGGGTGCCGATTTTGCGTACATCGGGTCTGCGTTCATTGCCACCGACGAGGCGCGCGCATCGGATGCCTACAAGCAGATGATTGTTGACAGCTCCAGCGACGACATCGTCTACAGCAACCTTTTCACCGGCGTGCATGGGAACTACCTGAAAGGCTCCATCCAGAACGCCGGCCTCGACCCCAGCGCACTGCCCGTCAGCGACGCCACTGCGATGAATTTTGGCGGTGAGTCCATCAAGGCCTGGAAAGACATCTGGGGCAGCGGGCAAGGCATCGGCGCTGTGCGACAGGTGGTTCCAGCAAGGGCCTTGATCGCGCGGTTGATGGCCGAGTACGAACAAGCACTGATCCGTCTGACAGCCCGCTGACAAGGGGAGAGAAAGGCTGTGAACAGGGTGCGTTTGCGGGCCCTGCTTGTTGATGTCGCGGTGTTACAGTCTTGTTCGTGACTTGAATGGTCCTTCCCGTCCCCTACGCTGATTTGCAGCTTAGTCGGGTCGCTTGTCCGCCCACCGGTGCAGCCGGGTCGCGGAAGGTTTTCTAAACCCACTATCGCGCTGGAAACCGGCGCTTGAGGTGAGCGAAATGATGCAGGAATACAGAGCGAATTCGCATCTGTTCGGAGGTAACGCGCCCTACGTCGAGGAGATGTACGAGGCCTACCTCGACAACCCCGGCTCAGTAGCCGAGAACTGGCGAGCCTACTTCGACGCGCTGCAGCATCTGCCTGCGGTCGATGGCTCCGACGAACGCGATGTGGCGCACGCCCCCGTCGTTGAGTCGTTTGCCCAGCGCGCCAAGGCCAATGCCTTTGGCAACCGCGCCAGCAGTTCTGACCTCGCCATCGCGCGCAAGCAGGTGCATGTGCAGTCGCTGATCGCAGCCCATCGATTCCTCGGCTCGCGCTGGGCCGATCTCGATCCACTGAAGCGGCAAGAGCGTCCCAAGATCCCCGAGCTCGAGCCGGTGTTCTACGACCTGTCCGAGTCGGACATGGACATCACGTTCAGCGCCACCAACACCTACTTCTCGACCGCCGAGAACATGACGCTGCGGCAGATCCTGCAGGCGCTGCGGGAAACTTATTGCGGGTCGATCGGCGCCGAGTACATGCACGTCACCGAGCCGATCGAAAAGCGCTGGTGGCAAGAGCGTCTGGAGTCAATCCGCTCCAAGCCACATTTCAGCGCTGAGCAGAAGAAGCACATCCTCGACCAGCTCACCGCAGCCGAAGGGCTGGAGCGTTATCTGCACACGAAGTACGTCGGCCAGAAGCGTTTCTCTCTCGAAGGAGGGGAGAGCTTCATTGCGTCGATGGATGAACTGGTACAGCGCGCCGGCGTGAAGGGCGTGCAGGAAATCGTCATCGGCATGGCCCATCGCGGCCGCCTCAACGTGCTCGTCAACACGCTCGGCAAGACACCAGCCGAGTTGTTCTCCGAGTTCGATCACACCGCGCCCGAGAACCTGCCGTCTGGCGACGTCAAGTACCACCAGGGTTTCTCCAGCGACGTGACGACGCCTGGCGGCCCGGTGCACCTGAGCTTGGCGTTCAACCCATCGCACCTGGAGATCGTCAACCCGGTGGTCGAAGGTTCGGTCAAGGCCCGTTTGGACCGCCGTGGCGATACCAAGGGAAGCTCGGTATTGCCCATCATCGTCCATGGCGATGCAGCGTTCGCCGGTCAGGGCGTCGTGATGGAGACGTTGGCTTTGGCACAGACGCGCGGCTACTTCACCGGCGGTACGGTGCATGTGGTCATCAACAATCAGATCGGCTTCACCACCAGCGACCCGCGCGATACGCGTTCGACGCTGTACTGCACCGACGTGGTCAAGATGGTCGAGGCCCCGGTGCTGCACGTCAACGGCGATGACCCCGAAGCAGTGGTGCTCGCCACGCAGATGGCGCTCGACTACCGCCAGGAATTCAGCAAGGACGTGGTCGTTGACATCGTCTGCTTCCGCAAGCTGGGCCACAACGAACAGGACACGCCGGCGCTGACCCAGCCGCTGATGTACAAGAAAATCGCGCAGCATCCCGGCACGCGCAAGATGTACGCCGACAAGCTGGTCGCCCAGGGCGTGCTCACGTCCGATGGCCCGGATGCCATGGTCAAGGCTTTCCGCGCAGCGATGGACGAAGGCAAGAACGCCTACAGCCCGGTGCTGACCAACTACAAGAGCAAGTTCGCCGTTGATTGGGCACCGTTCCTCGGCAAGAAGTGGACTGATGCGGCCGATACCGCACTGCCACTGGCAGAGATCAAGCGCCTGGCTGAACGCATCACCGCGTTGCCCAAGAACTTCAAGGCGCATCCACTGGTCGAGAAAGTGCTGGCCGACCGCGCTGCGATGGGTCGTGGCGAGATGAATGTCGACTGGGGCATGGGCGAGCACCTGGCATTCGCTTCACTGGTTGCCAGCGGTTACGCGGTGCGCCTGTCGGGCGAAGACTGCGGACGGGGCACCTTCACCCACCGTCATTCTGTGCTCCACGACCAGAACCGCGAGAAGTGGAACGAGGGCACCTACACGCCACTCAAGCACGTGGCCGAAGGCCAGGCGCCGTTCGTGGTGATCGATTCGTTGTTGTCCGAAGAGGCGGTGCTCGGCTTCGAATACGGCTACGCCTCGGCTGAGCCGAACACGCTGGTCATCTGGGAAGCGCAGTTCGGTGACTTTGCCAATGGCGCGCAGGTCGTGATCGACCAGTTCATCGCCTCTGGCGAGGTCAAGTGGGGCCGTGCGAACGGCCTCACGCTGATGCTGCCGCATGGCTACGAAGGCCAGGGGCCGGAGCACTCGTCAGCACGCCTCGAACGCTTCATGCAGCTCGCCGCCGACAACAACATGCAGATCGTGCAGCCGACCTCGGCCAGCCAGATCTTCCATGTGTTGCGCCGACAGATGGTGCGCATGTTCCGCAAACCGCTGGTGATCCTGACGCCGAAGTCGCTGCTGCGTGCGAAGGACGCGGCGTCACCGCTCAGCGAGTTCACCAAGGGCGAGTTCCGCACCGTCATCGGTCCGAGCAATCCCGACATCGAGCCGGAGAAGGTCAAGCGGGTGATTGCCTGCTCCGGCAAGGTGGCCTACGACCTGCGCAAGCGCCGCGATGCGAAGAAGCAGAACGACACCGCCATCGTGCTGGTGGAGCAGCTGTATCCATTCCCGCACAAGGCTTTCGCGGCGGAATTGAAAAAGTATCCGAACGCCACTGAGATCGTCTGGTGCCAGGATGAACCCCAGAACCAGGGTGCCTGGTTCTTTGTTCAACACTACATCCACGAAAACATGCTTGAAGGACAGCGGCTGGGCTACGCCGGGCGCCCGGCGTCCGCATCCCCTGCCGTGGGTTACGCCCACCTCCACCAGGAGCAACTCAAATCGCTGCTGGATCAGGCCTTCGGCAAGCTGAAAGGCTTTGTCCTCAGCAAGTGATGCCACGGTAGGTCATGTGCGGCGTCAGCGCTGGCGCCGCACACCCACCTCTGGATGCCACCCTCCAACCGCTCCCAGCTCAGTGCACAGATTCGCCGGCGGCCTGCGTTGCCGAGGCTTGAGATCTCAGAAAGAAAATCATGTCCATCGTTGAAGTCAAAGTCCCACAGCTCTCTGAATCCGTTTCCGAAGCCACGCTGTTGCAGTGGAAGAAGAAACCGGGTGAAGCCGTCGTCATCGACGAGATCCTGGTCGAAATTGAAACCGACAAGGTCGTGCTGGAGGTGCCCGCCCCGGCATCCGGCGTGATGGCGCAATTGGTGAAGAACGACGGCGAAAGCTGCGTGGCCGAAGAGGTCATCGCACGCATCGACACCGAAGCCGCACCGCAGGTCAGCCCGCTGGAAGTCAAGGCGGTGGTTGCGCAAGGCGCGCCAGCCTCTGCAGCGCCGGCCGCGGGCAGCGCGAGCGGTATTGCGATGCCGGCAGCCGCCAAAATCATGGCCGATCACCAACTGGATGCGGGCTCCGTGCCTGGTACGGGTAAGGGCGGTCGTGTCACCAAGGGTGACGTCACTGCCGCATTGGCTGGTGGGCTGCCAGCGCCAGTCGTCGCGGCCGTGTCCACCCCGGTGGTGGCGCCGGTGGCGGCAGTCGTCGCGCGGGCCCTGCCGTCAGTGCCTGCGCCGGTCGCCGTGAATCTGGGCGATCGACCAGAACAGCGTGTGCCGATGTCGCGACTGCGTGCCCGCGTTGCCGAGCGCCTGCTGCAATCTCAAGCCACCAACGCCATCCTGACCACGTTCAATGAAGTGAACATGGCCCCGGTGATCGAGATGCGCAAGCGTTTCCAGGAGAAGTTCGAAAAGGAGCATGGCGTCAAGATCGGCTTCATGAGCTTCTTCGTGAAGGCCGCCGTGGCCGCGCTGAAGAAATACCCGATCATCAACGCGTCGGTCGACGGCAACGACATCGTCTACCACGGCTACTTCGACATTGGCATTGCGGTAGGTTCGCCGCGGGGCCTGGTGGTGCCCATCCTGCGCAATGCCGATCAGATGAGCTTCGCCGACATCGAGAAGAAGATTTCCGAGTACGGCAAGAAGGCCAGCGAAGGCAAGCTTTCGCTGGACGACCTCACCGGAGGCACGTTCTCCATCAGCAACGGCGGTACGTTCGGTTCGATGCTGTCCACGCCCATCATCAACCCGCCGCAGTCGGCCATCCTGGGGGTGCACGCCACCAAGGACCGCGCGGTGGTCGAAAACGGTCAGATCGTGATCCGCCCGATGAACTACCTCGCCATGAGCTACGACCACCGCATCATCGACGGCCGTGAAGCCGTGCTGGGCCTCGTGGCGATGAAGGAAGCGCTGGAAGACCCAGCGCGACTCCTGTTCGACATCTGATTGGTATCCGACGCAAAGACATCCCAGAAAGCGATCCATGAGCAAGCAATTTGATGTCGTCGTCATCGGTGGCGGCCCCGGCGGCTATATCGCTGCGATCCGCGCTGCACAACTCGGTTTCAACACCGCCTGCATCGACGAGTGGAAGAACGACAAGGGCGGCCCTGCGCCAGGTGGCACTTGCACCAATGTCGGTTGCATTCCGTCGAAGGCGTTGTTGCAGTCCAGCGAGTACTTCGAGCATGCGGGCCACAGCTTCGGCGATCACGGCATCGGGCTGAAGGATCTGAGCATCGACGTGGCCAAGATGCTGGGCCGCAAGGATGCGGTCGTGAAGCAGAACAACGAGGGCATCCTTTACCTGTTCAAGAAGAACAAGGTCACCTTCTTTCACGGCCGTGGTGCGTTCCTGAGGGTGGGTGATGCGGGCTATGACGTTCAGGTCACGGGTGCGACCGAAGAGGTCATCTCTGGCAAGCACATCATCTTGGCGACCGGCTCGAACCCGCGTGCCTTGCCGGGTGCCGCCTTCGACGAAGACAAGGTCCTGTCCAACGACGGCGCGTTGCGCATCGGCGCCGTGCCGAAGCGGTTGGGCGTGATCGGTTCGGGCGTGATTGGCCTGGAAATGGGCTCGGTGTGGCGTCGTTTGGGCGCTGATGTGACGGTGCTCGAAGGTTTGCCGACGTTTTTGGGCGCGGTGGATCAGCAGATCGCGAAGGAGGCGCACAAAGCCTTCACCAAGCAGGGTCTGAAGATCGAACTGGGGGTGAAGATCGACAAGGTCACGTCTGGCAAGTCCAGCGTGACGGTGACCTACGCCAACGCCAAGGGCGAGGCCACGAAGCTCGAAGTCGACAGGTTGATCGTGTCCATCGGCCGGGTGCCGAACACGATCGGTCTGAATCCCGAAGCGGTCGGCCTGAAGCTCGACGAACGGGGTGCCATCGTCGTGGATGACCACTGCCGCACCAACCTGCCCAACGTGTGGGCAGTGGGCGACGTCGTGCGTGGCCCGATGCTGGCGCACAAGGCCGAGGAGGAGGGCGTGGCGGTGGCCGAGCGCATCGCCGGCCAACATCCGCATGTCAACTTCAACACTGTGCCGTGGGTGATCTACACCTCGCCCGAGATCGCCTGGGTGGGGCAAACCGAACAGCAACTCAAGGCCGAAGGTCGCGAGTTCAAAGCCGGCACCTTCCCATTCCTTGCCAACGGACGCGCGCGTGCGATGGGCGACACCACCGGCATGGTCAAGATGCTCGCTGACGCCAAGACCGATGAGATTCTCGGTGTGCACATCGTCGGGCCATTCGCCTCCGAACTGATCGCCGAAGCGGTGGTGGCCATGGAATTCAGAGCCAGTTCGGAAGACATTGCACGCATTTGTCACGCGCATCCGTCGCTCAGTGAATCGACGAAGGAAGCTGCTCTTGCGGTCGACAAGCGGACCTTGAACTTCTGACGAGGCATCCCGCTGCGACTGGGCAGAGGATGCCGCCGCGGACGATGGGTGTTTGCTGATGGACCGTTCACCGTCGAACCCACACATGCCCGTTCGCCAGCTCTATCAACAGACCCTCGCCGAGCGTGGCTACAGCGCTGACGCGGCGCAGCTGGCGGCCATCGACGCCTTGGAGCGTTGCGAGAACGAGTGGATTGCGTACAAATCACGGCGTCGCAACACGCTGACCCGCCTGCTGATCCACCCGGAGATTCCGCGCGGTGTCTACCTGTACGGTGGCGTGGGCCGGGGCAAGAGCTTCCTGATGGACTGCTTCTTCAATGCCGTGCCGCTGCAGCGCAAGGTTCGTCTGCATTTCCACGAATTCATGCGGGAGGTACATCGCGAACTGGCCGACCTGCACGGCACGGTGAACCCCTTGGAGGAACTGGGAAAGCGGATGTCACGGCGCTTTCGCCTGATCTGCTTCGACGAATTTCATGTCGCCGACATCACCGACGCGATGATCCTGTACCGCTTGCTTGAATCGCTGTTCAATCACCGGGTGAGCATCGTCACCACCTCCAACTTTCACCCAAATGGTCTGTACCCCAATGGCCTGCACCGCGAACGCATCCTGCCCGCCATCGAGCTGCTGAAAAATCGCCTGCAGATCGTCAATGTCGACGCGGGCACCGATTACCGCAGGCTCACGCTGGAACAAGTCGAGATGTATCACAGCCCGCTGGGCCCAGTGGCTGATGCGGCGATGACGTCCGCCTTCGATCGTCTGGCCGAGGCCAAGGATGACAATCCGGTGATGAACATCGAGCACCGCACCCTGAAGGCGCGGCGCAGAGCCGGTGGCGTGGTGTGGTTCGACTTCCAGGAGCTGTGCGGTGGCCCGCGCTCACAAAACGACTACCTCGAGCTGGCCTCTCGGTTTCACACCGTGCTGCTGTCGGGCGTCGTGCAGATGTCGCCCCGCCTCGCGTCGGAAGCACGGCGCTTCACCTGGCTGGTCGATGTGTTGTACGACCGGCACGTGAAGCTGATACTGTCGGCTGAAGTGGCGGCAGAGGAGTTGTATACCGTCGGTCCGCTGTCCCACGAATTCCCCAGAACGGTGTCGCGATTGCACGAAATGAGATCTGCTGACTTCCTCGCCTTGGCCCGCCGTCACGTCGAGACTGCACTGACGTGAAGCGATCCGTGGCTGTCTCTGTCGGGCTCTGGGCGCTGGCGTTGGCTGCAGTTGCGGTGAGTCCGTTCGCCTCCGCGGCAGCGTCGGAGGATAAAAGGCGCATTGCCCAGGCACGTGCACAGGCGGATGCCGACCTCGCAGCGCAAGAAGCGGAGTGCCAGACGCGTTTTGCTGTCACGCCGTGTCTGCTCGATGCCCGCGAAAAGCACCGAGCCATCGTCGAGCCACTGCGACGCGATGAACTGACAATCAATGAACGTGAGCGCAAACAGCGCGCGGCCGATCGGCTGAGTCAGTTGGACCGCAAGGCCGCGGCCGCACGCGAAGCTGCCAGCGCTGCCGCGGCAGCGTCGACCTCAGAAGCATCTGAGGCAGCCGTCAGAACCGGTAAACCCTTGCTGCCCATCCGACCTCGGCTGCGCTCGGATGTCGCATCCGAGCCGGTTGCCAGTGGTGATGCCGCCTCAGCGCCTGTGGCAGAGGCCCCGCCTGCCAGCCCACGCCGTCCACACAGCCCGAAACGTCTGACGCCGGTGCCCGATCCCGATGCCGCGCAGCGTGCCGAAGAGCGTGTACGTCAAGCGGAAGAGCGCCGCGCCCGTGTGCTGGCGCGCAATGCGCAGCGCAACGCCAACAAGCCACCCGCTGCGCCGTTGCCTGTGCCAGGGATCGTTGCCCCAGCCTCAGCACCCGCTCTGTCACGCTGATCCAGTCGACTTGGCTGCGGCCCGCTACGCGAATCAGTTGGAGAGAGCGTCCACGCGTACCAGCGCGAGCGACAGGTTGTCGCCGCCCCCACGGGCGCGCTGGCGTGCCTTGTCGATCAGCATTTCGCTGGCCTCGCGTGGCGGCAAGGCATCGACAATGGCTCCGATTTCCCGCGGCGTGAAGTAGTGCCACAACCCGTCGCTGCAAGCGAGGATGCTGTCGCCAGGTTCGAGCTTTTCGATGCGAGTGACGGCCAGCGGTGGGTCCTGTACGGCCCCCAGACAGCCCGTCAACAGGTTGGATTGTGGGTGGTTGTTCGCATCCTCTTCCGACAACTGCCCTTCATTCACCAGCCGCTGCACGTAGGAGTGATCGCTGGTGCGCGTGACCATTTCAGGACCACGGAAAAAGTAAACCCGAGAATCACCGGCGTGCACGATGTGGCACTCGAGGTTGGGGCTGATCAGAAAGGCCGCCACCGTGCTGTGCGGCTCCTCTTCCGACGTGATCGCCGTCAGCTTGATCATCAGGTGCGCTTCCAGCACCAGTTGCTTCAGTGTCTCGGCCGCGTCGTCGCGGCTGGGTGCGTAACGCTCGAACAACTGTTGCGCCGTCAGGATGACCTGGTCGGCCGCCTTGCGGCCCCCGCTCTTGCCGCCCATGCCGTCGGCCAGTACCCCGAGTGCACATCCAGGAACACGGCTGTGAGGAATGATTTCGACCTGATCCTGCTGGTACGCGCGGTCGCCGCGATGGATGCCTGTGGCGGCCGACAGCCGGTGGCCGTTCGAGGAAGAAGTCATGACAAAACTATAATCGTTGTCGCCGTTTCAAATTCGTGAAGAGTGGACATCGGTGCACTCGATGACGACCCGCCCGTACCCACTGCCTGCGCCGCATTCGGCATGAGCCGACACACCGCAGGAAGGGTTGAGTCATGAGTCCGCTGCACAGCGCAGTGCGTCAAGCATTTGCGGCGTCTGGCAGCCTGGCTCAGGCCGACCCGGCTTACACCGAACGCGAAGTGCAATCACGCATGGCACTGGCTGTGGCCGATGCCATTGACTCCCGTGACACGTTGGTCGCCGAGGCGGGCACCGGGGTCGGCAAGACGTTCGCCTACCTGGTTCCTACGCTGCTATCGGGCGCGCGTGCACTGATCAGCACCGCCACCAAGAGCCTGCAAGACCAACTGTTCCTGCGCGACCTTCCTCGTCTGCGTGCTGCGCTGGCCTTGCCGACCACGGTTGCGCTGCTGAAGGGTCGAGCCAGCTACCTGTGTACCCACCGCCTGAAGCAGGCCCGGCACACCATCGATCTTGGCGATCGGTGGGCCATGCGCACGTTGGCGAAGATTGAAACCTGGTCCCAACTCACGGCGACCGGTGATCTGGCCGAGATCGACGGGTTGGACGAGCGCAGCAGCACCATCCCACTGGTCACCTCGACACGCGAGAACTGCTTGGGCAGCGACTGCCCTGACTACCGCGCTTGCCATGTGATGAAAGCCAGACGCGATGCCATGGCGGCCGACGTGGTGGTGGTGAATCACCATCTGTTCTTTGCCGACATGAGCCTGCGCGAGTCCGGCGTTGCCGAGCTGCTGCCCAGCGTCGAGGTGGCAGTGTTCGATGAAGCGCACCAGTTGGCTGAAGCGGGTGTGGCGTTTCTCGGCGTCACGCTGTCCAGCGGACAGTTGCTCGACACCTCGCGCGACATGCTGGCCACGGGCCTGCAGCAGGCGCGCGGGCTGGTTCCTTGGCAGGAACTTGCCGCAGCTTGCGAGCGAGCAGCGCGTGAATTGCGGCTGGTTTGTGCCGGCACATCGGTGGCCGACGCTTCGCCGCGACCGCTTCGCGGGTCGATGAAGTTGGCGTGGGCCGAACGGGCGGGGCGGCCGACGTTTTCGCACGCGTTAGGCCAGACCGCCGCCGCCTGCGCAGCGGCCCACGAGGCGCTGGACACGGTGTCCGAGCTGTCTCCCGACTTCTCGAAACTGGCCGACCGAATGGCGCGCTTGCACGAACTGACAGAACGCTTTGCCAGCGACGCGCTGCCCGGGCAGGTGCGATGGATTGACCTCACGGCGAATCAGTGCCGGCTGGTCGAGTCGCCGCTGGACATTCGCGATGCCTTGCGCGAGCAGATGGCCGCAGCGCCGAAGGCCTGGATCTTCACGTCGGCCACGCTGGGCGAAGACGACCGCCTGTCGTGGTTCACCGAACCTGCGGGCCTGACCGAAGCGACGACGCTGCGGGTTGGCAGTCCCTTCGACTATGCGGCGCATGCCAGGCTGTATGTTCCATCTTCATTTCCAAGGCCCAATGAGCCTGGTCATGCGATGGCGGTCGGGAAGCTGGCGGCGCGCTGCGCGCGTGCGGTGGGTGGACGGACCTTTGTGCTGACGACCACATTGCGGGCACTGCAGGGCATCGGTGACCAATTGCGCGCCGAATTCGAGTCAGGCGGTGATGAGATGCAGGTGCTGATACAGGGGCAATTGCCCAAGCGACAACTGATGCAGATGTTCCTGGAAACGCCCGCTTCGGTGTTGGTCGGCTCACAGACCTTCTGGGAAGGCATCGACGTGCCTGGCGATGCACTTCAATGCGTGCTGATCGACAAATTGCCATTCCCGCCACCGAACGATCCATTGGTCGAGGCGCGCGCGAAGCGCCTGGAAAGTGAGGGTCGAAATGCGTTCAGTGACTATTTCGTGGCCGAAGCGGCGGTATCGCTGAATCAGGGTGCCGGGCGCCTGATCCGCAGCGAAGCCGATCGCGGTCTGTTGGTGGTGTGCGATCCACGGATGGTGTCGATGAACTACGGCAAGCGGTTGCGGCAGGCGCTGCCGCCAATGCCGCGCCTGGAGGACGAGGCCGAGGCGATGGCCTGGTTGATGGCGCTGGCGGCGGGGCGATGAGCTCAACGCCGGGGCGGGATCAGACGTTGATCACCACAACTGCCACCAGGGCTTTTCGTTGTAGTTGATGCCGTCACCAGTCAGCAGTGCGCTCTTCGGGTAGTTGGTGCGCAACACACGTTCAGCGTCGTCGCGCAGTTTCTCCAGCCCGAGCTTGTCATAGCTGCGCGCGAGGATGGAGAGTGCTTCCTCGGTCGCCGGTGAGTACTGGAATTCCTGGATCGCGGCTTGAGCCCGGTTTGCAGCAGCCACGTACGCACCGCGGCGGTAGTAGTAGCGCGCGACGTGCACCTCGTAACGCGCCAGCGTATTGATGATGTAGCCCATGCGTTCCTTGGCATCGGCGACGTATCTTGAATTCGGGTACTGCTCAATCAGTTGCTTGAATGACTCGTAGGAGTCGCGCGCGGCTTGCTGATCGCGTTCTGTCAGATCCTGCCGAGACAGCTTGCCGAGGAAGCCAAGGTTGTCATTGAAGTTGATCAAGGCTCTCAGATAGACCGCGTAGTCGATGGCTGGGCTCAGCGGATTGACCTTGATGAAGCGATCGATGGTGGCCAGCGCGTCGGCCTTGTCGCCCGCCTGGTAGAGCAGGTAGGCGCGCTCAAGCTGTGCCTGTTGCCCAATGACAGTGCCCGCCCCCTTGCCCTCCAGCCGCTCGTACATCTTGGCGGCGCGGTCGAAGTTGCCGTTGGCCTGCTCTTCACGGGCCTCTTCATACAATTTGTCAGCAGGCAGGTTGTCGCTGGGATCCTTCGATGGCGCGGTGGAGCAACCCGCCGCGCACAGCATCATCAAGGTGAGTCCCATCAACCCACACGCACCGCGCAAATCGTGGCGCAAAGAGTTCATGATCGACGGTCCACGCAGCATCCCGACACCCCTGAAAATGAAGCGGAAGTATACGGTCGGGCCCGAGAGCGAAGCCCCTGCCAGCACCTCAGAGCTGCCATGGCCTTCGTTGGCTGAGGAGCTTGCAGATCCGTCGATGGACGATGCCGCAGAACGACGTGAATCGACCGTCTCCACCGCGCTTCATGGATCGCGCCTGGACAAGGCGTTGGTGGTGATGGCTGGCGAGTTTTCCCGCAATCACCTGCAGTCGCTGATTGAGGCAGGACACGTGTGGGTCGACGGTGTCTCTCAGACCTCACCGTCTCGCAAGGTGCTGGCGGGCCAGCGCCTTGCCGTTGAGTTGATCCCGACGCAGGAATGCCGTGCCTTCAGGCCGGAGGCGATGCCGTTGTCGATCGTGTACGAGGACGCCGATGTCATCGTCATCGACAAGCCCGCAGGCTTGGTCGTACATCCAGCTCCCGGCAACTGGTCAGGGACATTGCTCAATGGCTTGCTGGCGCACCATGCAGCCGCGGCGAGCTTGCCAAGGGCTGGCATCGTGCACCGGCTGGACAAGGACACCTCGGGGTTGATGGTGGTGGGCAAGACGCTGGTGGCCGTGACCGCGCTGAGCCGTCAGATTGCGGCGCGTGATGTTCGACGCATCTATCTGGCCGTGTGCCATGGCTATTTTGAGCATTCGAACTTGCGCATCTCTGCACCGATCGGTCGCGATCCCCGGTCACGAGTGCGCATGGCGGTGTCGCCTGGCGCGGGTCGCGAGGCACGTACCGATGTCGAGCGCCTGGCAGCGCGCGATGACACGGCTGAAGGTGCGCTGAGCGCTGTGCGTTGCACCTTGCATACAGGGCGCACCCACCAGATCCGGGTGCATCTGGCCTCGGTCGGGCACCCGCTGTTGGCCGATCTCACTTACGGCGGACGCGTCACTGGCGGCCTCACCCGCCAAGCGTTGCATGCCACCCGGTTGGGATTCAATCACCCGATCAGCGGCCGGCCGATGGCATTCGAAGCGTCGCCGCCTGAGGATTTCGCGGCGGTGTGGCAACTTCTGATGGGTGCGCGTTGAGGCGCGGTTCCTCCGGTACACTCATATCGAATTCGCCGCACTTGAGACTTTGGCCTTGGTGGCCATCGACCAGACTGCCGCTGATGCGACTGCTGCCAATGCGAGAAATTCTCCCGGCGCACTGCATCACCGCTCTGCCGCCGTGTCATGGCGCCACCCTGCTGCAGGGTCTGCGCTCCGAATCGGCTGACGATTGCAAAGCCTGAACATCCGCCGGCCACGGCCGGACGAGGACCATCACGATAGTCATGAACACACAGGATGCGAAGCGCGTCCTCCAAACTGCACTGATCTGCGCCCGTGAGCCGCTGTCGATCCGTGACATGCGCACATTGTTCGCGGACGAGCTCGAGGTCGACACCATCCGCGGCCTGCTCGACGAACTGGTGCGTGAGTGGGAGGGGGAGGGCGTTGAGCTGGTCGCGGTGTCGACCGGCTGGCGTTTTCAGAGCCGTCCTGAGATGCGCGAGTTTCTCGATCGGCTCAACCCGGAAAAGCCCCCAAAGTATTCGCGTGCAGTCATGGAAACGCTGGCCATCATTGCTTACCGCCAGCCAGTCACGCGTGGCGACATTGAAGACATTCGAGGCGTGACTGTGGCGACTCAGATCATCAAGCAGCTCGAAGACCGTGGCTGGGTCGAGGCGATTGGTTATCGCGAGACACCCGGTCGACCTGCGCTGCTGGCGACCACCCGTCAGTTTCTCGACGATCTCGGTCTTGCCAGCCTGCAGGCGTTGCCGCTGATGCCGGACGGCTCGTCGCCGCAAGCGTCTTTCGACGATTTATTGGCTGTCTCTGCGGTGGACGATTCCACCTTGGCCTTGGATCTCTCACCTCACCCAGCGGCGGATGCCGTACCCATGGAACGTCCGAATGAATCCCAATCCTGACCACGCCGACGACGGTAATCTCGACCCCACCGCCGAGGTCTCGGGGCAAACGCCGCTGGCCACCGACAAGCCAGTGCGTCGCAAGCGCGCCGCGAAAGGCGCTGCGGCCGTAGACAGCGAGCAGGCTGCTGCGCCTCCGTCGGATGCGGCGGAATCGGTCAACGAACGCCCTGTAGCGCCCGCCGAAGCCGACGCTGCCGCGGACGTGCCCGTGAGCGAGGGTGCCGATGAGGAATCCGCGCCCGAGGAACCGAGTGGCAACGATCCGCTGCGCAAGGGACGACGCCAGCGGCGCCGTGGCCCGCGCGCCGACGAGGCGCCGTCTTCGGTGGCCGAATACGCATCGGCCGAAGGCGCGGCTGATGCCGACGCCGAAGAGTCTGGCGAGACCGAAGCCAGCGGGCCCGCAATGGAGCCTGCGGATGTCGGTGAAGTCTTCGCGCAAGTGCTCTCTGGCGAGTTCGACATCGAGCCGCCCGCTGAAGAGCCTGCTGCGCCGCCCAAGCGCGTGCTGCGCCCGGAGCCCGAAGCGCCGAAATTGCACAAGGTGCTGGCGCAGTCAGGTATCGGCTCGCGCCGCGACATGGAGCAGGCCATCCTGGACGGCTTGGTCGAAGTCAACGGGCAACTCGCCCACACCGGCCAACGAATTTCCTTCGGCGATCAGGTGAAGGTGAATGGCAAGCCGGTGCGTGTGCGCATCATCCCGCCACCGCCGCGGATCATCGCGTACCACAAGCCTACCGGCGAGGTCGTGACGAATGACGACCCTGAACACCGCCCGACGGTGTTCCGCCGATTGCCGCGTCTGCCTCAGGGCAAGTGGCAGGCGGTGGGCCGGCTCGATATCAATACCGAAGGCCTGCTGCTGTTCACCAACTCCGGTGATCTGGCGAATCGGCTGATGCATCCGCGCTTCGGCGTCGAGCGTGAGTACGCGGTGCGTGTGCTCGGCACCCTGGACGCCGAATCAAAGGCGATGCTGCTGGAGGGTGTCACCATCGATGGTCAGACCGCCAGCTTCCGATCGATCGAGAACGGTGGCGGCGAGGGCCTGAATCACTGGTATCGCGTCGTCATCACCGAGGGGCGAAACCGCGAGGTCCGCAAGCTGTTCGATGCAGTCGATTTGACGGTCAACCGGCTGATCCGCATCCGCTACGGGTGCATCGTGCTGCCACGCGGACTCAAACGTGGCGTCTGGGTCGATCTGGAAGACTCCGACATCCGCGCCATTCGCCGCCTGGCGGGTGGTGAAGCGGAAGGCGGGCCGCGCGAGCCACGCCCCAATGGACGTGATGCCCCGCAGGCGCGCCCGGCGCGCGGTCGTGAAAAGCCTCCCAAGGGCGATCGCCGCGATGGGCGCCCGCCCCGGCAAGACATGCCGAACCGCGAACGACCCTTTGCCGAGGGGCGTGGTCCCCGGCCACCGTCGTCAGAGGCGCCGCTGCGTGCCGAACGCCCGAGCGAGGACCGCCCACCGCGTGACGATGACCTCGACGATGATTTCGACCCGTCGCGCATCCCAAATCCACTCGAGCAGACCTTCGACAAGCGATTTGTGCAGAACCCACGCACGCCGGCCGGGGGGAGAAACTTCCGCAGCGGCGGGGGCGGTTTCGGTGCTGGCGGCAGCGCACCTCCGGCGCCACGCAAGGGTGATGGTCCCCGCCAGCCCGATCCGATGCAGACCTCGGTGGGCTACATCGGCGGTGACGCGTTCCATCGCAAGAACTCCCGCGGTGGCGGTAGCCAGGGCGGTGGATATGGTGGCAATAGCGGTGGCGGCGGCCGAGGCGGTGGCAACCGAGGTGGTGGAAATGCGGGCGGTGGCGGTCGCCGCGGGCGCTGATTCCGGACCTGCCCACAGTAGAATCCAAAGCTTTTTCTTGCTTTATCTCCCTCAGGAACGAATGTCATGGCCATTGAACGCACGCTCTCCATCATCAAGCCCGACGCGGTTGCCAAAAACGTGATCGGACAGATCTACACCCGGTTCGAGAATGCCGGCTTGAAGGTGATCGCAGCGCGCATGGCACATCTGTCGCGCGGCGAGGCCGAGGCCTTCTACGCGGTCCACAAGGCGCGCCCGTTCTTCAAGGACCTGGTCGATTTCATGATCTCCGGCCCAGTGATGATTCAGGCGCTTGAAGGTGAAGGCGCGATCCTGAAAAATCGCGACCTGATGGGCGCCACCGATCCGAAAAAGGCCGAGAAGGGCACGATTCGCGCTGACTTTGCCGACAGCATCGACGCGAATGCGGTACACGGCTCGGATGGCGCTGAAACAGCCGCCGCCGAAATCGCTTTCTTCTTCCCCGGCGCGCAGGTCTACAGCCGCTGAGGTGTGGTCGTTGACCACCGGCCACTGACGCCACCGCATCGGTCACTCGGGCCCTCCATGACCGCCGTCAACCTGCTCGACTTCGATCTGGCTGGACTCACGGCGTATTGCGAGGGACTGGGCGAGAAGCGGTTCCGAGCGACGCAGCTGTTCCGGTGGTTGCACCAGCGCGGGGTGTCCGACTGCGCGCAGATGTCCGATCTGGCCAAGTCCTTCCGCGACAGGCTCAGTGCTGCATGCGAAGTTCGTGTGCCCGCCTTGCTGAGTGAGCAGGCTTCTGCAGACGGCACCATCAAATGGCTCTTTGATGTGGGCGGCGGCGACGCGGTCGAGACGGTGTTCATTCCCGAAGACGATCGCGGCACCTTGTGTGTTTCATCGCAGGCTGGTTGCGCCGTGGGCTGTCGCTTTTGCTCCACGGGGCATCAGGGCTTCAGCCGGAACCTCAGCACCGCCGAGATCGTGGGGCAACTCTGGTTTGCCGAGCACCACCTCCGGCGCCGCCTACACCTGCCAGAAGGCCCCCGTGCCATCACCAATGTGGTGATGATGGGGATGGGTGAGCCGTTGCAGAACTATGCGGCGTTGCTGCCCGCGCTGCGTGTCATGCTCGATGACCACGCCTACGGCTTGTCGAGGCGGCGAGTGACGGTCTCGACCTCCGGGGTGGTCCCGATCATCGACCGGTTGCGCGACGACTGTCCCGTGGCGCTCGCGGTGTCCTTGCATGCCCCTGACGATGCGTTGCGCGACGATCTGGTGCCACTGAACCGCAAGTACCCGCTTGCAGAACTGCTGGCCGCCTGCGACCGTTATCTGGCCGCAGCGCCTCGCGACTTCATCACCTTTGAGTACTGCATGCTCGATGGTGTCAACGACACGCCGGCGCATGCCGCTCGGCTGGTCGATCTGGTGCACGGTCGCGGAGTGCGCGCAGAGCCTCTGCCCTGCAAGTTCAACCTGATACCGTTCAATCCATTCCCAGCCTCAGGGTTGACCTGCAGCCCGCGCGAGCGGGTCAAGGCTTTCGCCGCGGTGCTGCAGGATGCCGGGATCGTGACCACCATCCGAAAAACGCGGGGCAGCGATATCGATGCCGCATGCGGCCAGCTGGCTGGCGAGGTCCAGGACCGCACGCGCGTCGCCGAACGCCGTGTGGGCCGCGCAGCCATTCCGATCTTTTCCGCTGATGTGCCGCTCGTTCGCACGCCTGCGCAGCAGGTACTCGAAAGGCCCGCGTCATGACCATGCCCGTCGCTCTCGTTCATGCCGCTGCCAACCCCGACCATCGATCTGTTCGGGCTGTGGTGGTGGGTTTACTGGTGGCTTTTTTGCTTGCGGGTTGCGTGAGTCGGCCCGACAGCCGCTACCCCGTCGCGTCTGCCAACACAGTGAGTCGAGGCGCCACCTCGACCGAGACCAGGGATCGACCGACCGCGTCAGATGAAACCGATGCGTCTCGCCGCGCCAGCGTCAGGCTGGAACTGGCCGGGGCGTACTTCAGCCGCGGGCAGATGACGATCGCGCTCGACGAAGTCAAGAAATCGATCGCTGCCAATCCCAATGTGGCCGCAGCATTCAATCTGCGCGGGCTGATTTATGGCAACTTGGGCGACCATGAACTCGCGGAGGAGAGTTTCCGCCGTGCGATGCAGCTCGACCCCAAAGACGCCGACGTCATGCAGAACTTCGGCTGGTATCTCTGCCAGCGTGAGCGGTTCGCGGAGGCTGATGCCTTGTTCATTCGGGCGCTCGCTGTCCCGCAGTACCAGGACAGCGCTCGGACACTGCTGACCCAAGGCGTTTGCCAGTCGCGCAGCGGCAAGGCCGACGATGCTGAGCGCACCTTGGTGCGCGCGTATGCCCTCGAGCCCGGAAATCCGGCGGTGGCTGTCAACCTCAGCGAGGTCCTCTTTCGCAAGGGTGACATGGAGCGTGCGCGCTTCTACATCCGCCGCGTCAACTCGGTGCCGAGCCTGATCAGTGCCCAGACGCTCTGGCTGGCTGCGCGCATCGAAAACAAGATCGGCAACGCCCAGGGCGCTGCCGACTTCAGCGAGCAACTGCGCAGCCGATTCCCACAGTCTCCTGAGGCCACCGCCCTGGCAGAGGGGCGATTCAATGAGTGAGCCTGGCACGGACAGTGTGAAGCCAACCTCGACGCCGAGTGCCGGCGCCTTGCTGCGCGCCGCGCGCCAAGCGCAGGGCCTGCACATCGCGGCGCTGGCCGCATCGATCAAGGTCTCACAGCGCAAGCTGGAACTGCTGGAAGCCGATCGACTGTCGGAGTTGCCAGATGCCACCTTCGCGCGCGCGCTCGCTCAGACCATCTGCCGCAGCCTGAAGATCGATCCAAAGCCTGTGCTGGCAGCCTTGCCCCAGGCGCCGGGTTATCGACTGGACGCGGTGGACGGCGGTATCAATGCGCCGTTTCGCGATCGACCCGGCCGCCACGAGCCGGATCGACTTTCAACGCTCGCATCGCCCGCGGTCTGGGTCACCTCGCTGATCGTTGCAGCGGCGTTGCTGGTGCTGTTGATGCCGGCCGAATGGGCTGCGTCGATCCAACGTGTGGTCTCTGGCCCGCCGCCCGCGCCACCGCTGGTGGTCGCCTCCGAGGTCCCAGTTGTCGAGCCTTCGCTGGTCGCCGCGACGCCTATCGACGTGGCCGTGGCGGCCACAGAGACGGCGTCAGCTGTCATCGGTGACGCGGCGGCAAGCGCTGTGGCCGCCGAACTGCCGGCGTCGTCTGCGGCTGATCTGCCTTTGGTTGCCACGGCCGCTTCCGCGGTGGCAGTCGGGCCGCTGCAGCTGAAAGCCAGCGCAGAGACCTGGGTTGAGGTGGTGGATGGCCAATCGAAGGTGCTGGTGTCGCGGCTGCTGCTGAGTGGCGAATCATTGGCGCTCGACGGCGCGCTTCCGTTCAAACTCAAGATCGGCAATGCCGCCGCCACAGAGGTGGCGTTTCGCGGTCAGACCGTCAATCTCGCATCGTCCACGCGCGACAACGTGGCGCGTCTCGAACTGAAGTAGGAGGCCAGCATGGGTGATCCGCGCGACGCAGCACGTTTGGCGCCCGACGCCTTCGATGCGCTCGATGATTACATCGAGCCCACACGGCCCGCTGACAAGCGCACCCGCCAAGCGCAGGTGCGTTGGGGTTCACGCGTGGTGACGATCGGCGGGGCTGCCCACGTGCGCGTGCAGGCGATGACCAATACCGACACCGTCGATGTGATAGGTACGGCCATCCAGGTCAAGGAATTGGCCATGGCCGGCTCGGAACTGGTGCGCATCACGGTCAACACGCCAGAAGCGGCGGCGGCCGTGCCGCACATCCGCGATCAGCTCGACCGCATGGGCATCGATGTGCCGCTGGTCGGCGACTTTCACTACAACGGCCACCGCCTGCTCAGCGAGCACCCGGCTTGCGCCGAGGCGCTGTCCAAGTACCGCATCAATCCCGGCAATGTGGGCAAGGGCGACAAGGGCGATCGCCAATTCGCGCAGATGATCGAGATCGCCGCCAAGCTCGACAAGGCCGTGCGCATCGGCGTCAACTGGGGCAGCCTCGATTCCGATTTGCTGGCGCAGATGATGGACGACAACGCCAAGCTCGCCGAGCCTCACCCGCCTCAGCAGATCATGTACCGCGCGCTGATCACCTCCGCGATCACCTCAGCGAAGCGCGCCGAGGCGCTGGGCCTGAATGGCGATCAGATCATCCTGTCATGCAAGATGTCCGGCGTGCAGGACCTGGTCAGCGTCTACCGCGCGTTGGCCAAGCGCTGCGATTACGCGCTGCACCTGGGCCTGACCGAAGCAGGCATGGGCACCAAGGGCACGGTCGCATCAGCCACGGCCTTGGCGCTGCTGCTGCAAGACGGCATTGGCGACACCATCCGCGTGTCGTTGACGCCGCAGCCCGGCGAGCCACGGACGCAGGAAGTCGTGATCGCGCTGGAAATATTGCAATCGCTCGGCCTGCGGTCGTTCAACCCGAGCGTCACTGCCTGCCCCGGCTGCGGCCGTACCACCAGCACCACCTTCCAGGAGCTGGCCAAGCAGATCGACGACCATTTGCGCGCCCAGATGCCGGTGTGGCGGGCGCGTTATCCCGGCGTCGAGAAGCTCAAGGTGGCGGTCATGGGCTGCATCGTCAATGGCCCGGGTGAAAGCAAGCACGCTGACATCGGCATCAGCCTGCCTGGCACCGGCGAGGCGCCGGCTGCACCGGTCTTCATCGACGGTGTGAAGGCGCTGACGCTGCGGGGTGACCGCATCGCCGAAGAGTTCCATGCGCTGGTTGAGCGCTACATCGACAAGCGCTACGGCGCGACGACCGCCTCGACGACCTGAGCCTGCCCTAGCGCTGCGCCCGCAGCCGCCTTTCACTGCTGACATCCCGTGGACACCTCGGCGGTGTCCATCGATTTCCTGAGAACGCCATGAGCGACACCATCCAAGCCGTCAAGGGCATGAACGACATCCTGCCGCCGGAGTCGGCGACGTGGGACTGGTTCGAGGGCCAGGTGCGCTCCTTGATGACACGTCACGGCTACGCAGGCGTGCGCACACCCATCGTCGAGCCGACCGCGCTGTTCGTGCGCGGTCTGGGCGAGGTCACCGACATCGTCGAGAAGGAGATGTATTCCTTCGTCGACTCGATGAACGGCGATCGTCTCAGCCTGCGGCCGGAAAACACCGCAGGCGTTGTGCGCGCGATCACCGAGCACTCCCTGCTGCGCGATGGCGGCAAACGGCTCTATTACATCGGCCCGATGTTCCGCCACGAACGGCCGCAAAAAGGGCGCTATCGACAGTTCCACCAAGTCGGTGCCGAGGCGCTGGGGTTCGCTGGCCCCGACGTCGATGCCGAACTGATCCTGATGTGCCGCATGCTGTGGCGCGAACTGGGTCTGGTCGAAGGGCGCGACCTGCGGCTCGAGCTCAACAGCCTGGGTCAGCCCGAGGAGCGCCGGGCCCACCGCGAAGCGCTGATTGCGCACTTCGAAGCCCACGCCGAGTTGCTCGACGAAGACGCCAGGCGCCGCTTGCACACCAACCCGCTGCGCATCCTGGATACCAAGAACCCGGCGATGCAGGCGCTGGTCGAGGCGGCACCTCAATTGATGAGCTTCCTGGGGTCGGAATCACTGACGCACTTCAATGCAGTCCGCGCGGCACTGGATGCCGCGGGCCTGGCCTATCGCATCAACCCGCGACTCGTGCGAGGCATGGACTACTACAACCTGACCGTGTTCGAGTGGGTGACCGAGCGGCTCGGCTCGCAGGGCACGGTGTGCGGGGGCGGGCGCTACGACACCCTGATCGAGCAATTGGGCGGCAAACCCGCTCCAGCCGTGGGCTGGGGGCTGGGCATCGAGCGGCTGCTGTTGCTGCTGAAGGAGGCCGGCATCGAGGCGCCTGCAGTCGCGCCCGATGCTTACGCAGTGGTGCCAACGCCAGCGGCCATGCCGATCGCTTTGCGGACCGTGGATGCCTTGCGCGCCGCAGGCGTGTCGGTGCTGATGCATGCAGCCAGTCGCGACGGCCTGGGCAGCATGAAGTCGCAGTTCAAGCGTGCCGATGCCAGCGGCGCCCGCCACGCCTTGATTTTTGGTGACGATGAGGTGTCGCGTGGCGAGGTGGCCATCAAGCCGTTGCGCGACGTGGGCGCCTCGCAGCGCCTGCGTGCACTCGCTGATGCGGCCGTCTGGGCCGATGAATTGCGCAACGCATAATCCAAAGCTGTTCGAAACTCCTTGCAAGCATGGCCACGCATCTCGATCTCGAAGAACAAGAACAGCTTGATGCCGTCAAGCAATTCTGGAAACGCTACGGCAACCTGGTGACCTGGTTGTTGATTGCTGCGCTGGTCGCCTATTCCGGATGGACGGGCTGGAACTGGTGGCAGCGAGAGCAGGCCACCCAGGCCAGCGCCATGTTCGACGAGCTCGACAAGGCGGCGCAGGCCGGCGATGTCGACAGGGTCGCGAGCGTGTTTGGCGATCTGAAATCTCGCTACCCGAAAACCGCCTTTGCGCAGCAGGGTGGATTGCTGGCGGCCAAGGTACAGGCAGACAAAGGCCAGCTCGACGCCGCCCAGGCGACGCTCGATTGGGTCGCTGTCAATGCAACCGAAGTTGAATATCAGACCATCGCACGACTGAGAGTGGCCGGCGTCTTGCTCGACGGGAAAAAGTTCGACGAGGCGCTGAAGCAGCTCGATGCGGCCACTGCCGCTGGCTTCGAAGCGCTGGTGGCTGATCGCCGTGGTGATGTGTTGATGGCCCAGGGCAAGACCGATGACGCGAAGGCGTCCTACACCAAGGCATGGCAAGCAATGGACGCGACGATCGAGTACAGGCAGCTGATCGAGGCCAAGCTGACTGCGCTAGGTGCGGCGCCGGCAGCCCCTGCGACCGATGCCGCTGCGTCGAGTGGAGCAGCCCAATGAGGCGCGTTGCGGTACTCGCGGCCGCCTTGCTCAGTGCTTCCCTGACCTCTTGCAGCCTCTTCTTTTTCGACAAGAATCTGCCTGAACCCAAGGAACTGGTGCCGGTCAAGCCCACGATTGCCGGGCGAGTGGTGTGGACTTCCAGCACCGCTGAGGTTGAATTTCCGCTGTCGGTGGCTGTCAACGGCAGCACCTTCACCGTGGGCGCATCTGATGGCTCAGTCATGGCACTCGATGCAGCGAAGGGGCGAGAGCTCTGGCGTGCCGAGGCGCAGTCGGCGCTCAGCGCCGGCGTCGGCAGTGATGGCAAGTTTGCTGCAGTGGTCACCCGCGAAGGGCAGATCGTCGTGTTCGAGGGCGGACGTGAGCGCTGGCGCCAGCCCGCAGGCACCCGCGTCATCACGTCGCCCTTGGTGGCCGGTGAGCGCGTGTTCGTGGTGGGACTGGATCGCAGCGTCACTGCTTACGATGCGCTCAACGGTGCCCGGCTCTGGTCCGTGCAGCGTCCTGGCGACCCACTCACGCTGGCGCAAGCGGGCGTCGCGATGGCCTTCAAGGACACTCTTTTGGTCAGCCAGGGTGCGCGTCTCGCGTCATTGGATCCGTCGAACGGCGCGCTGCGCTGGGAAGTGGCGCTGGCCACGCCGCGCGGTGCCAATGAGATCGAACGCCTGGCCGACCTCGTCGGCCCCGCGGTACGGGTCGGTGATGTCGTGTGTGCGCGGGCGTACCAGTCCAGCGTCGGGTGCGTCAATGCCGAGACGGGACAGTTGCTCTGGACCAAGAATTTCGGCGGCCGCGGCGGATTGGCCGCCGATGAACGTTATGTTTACGCTGCAGATGCAGCCGATCGCATCACCGCCTGGAAAGCCGACACGGGTGAAGTGGCGTGGACGTCTGATGCCTATCTGTACCGCCAGCTGACCACGCCTTTCAGCCTGGGACCGGTGTTGGTGGTTGGGGATTTCGAAGGGCAGTTGCACTTCGTGTCGGCAGACCGCGGTGTGGCACAACTGAGCCTGCCGACCGATGGTGCACCCATGGCGGCAGCGCCAGTGGTGTCGGGGACCACGGTATTGATCGTCACCCGCGACGGCGGGCTGTTCGCCTTGCGGCCTGAATGACGCGGCTTCCACCGAGCCTGTGTCGATGAAGCCGGTCATCGCGATCGTCGGACGGCCGAACGTCGGCAAGTCCACGCTTTTCAACCGCATGACCAAAAGCCGCGACGCGATCGTCGCGGACTTTGCGGGGCTGACACGTGACCGCCACTATGGCGACGGGCGCATAGGCGACCGCGAGTTCATCATCGTCGACACCGGTGGCTTTGAACCCACATGTGACAGCGGCATCGTCAAGGAAATGGCGAAGCAAACGCGACAGGCCGTGGCCGAGGCCGATGCGGTGATCTTCGTCGTCGACATTCGCGGTGGCTTGTCGGCGCAAGACCACGACATCGCGCGTTATCTTCGAACCGTTGGCAAGACCGTGGTGTTGGCGGCCAACAAGGCCGAGGGCATGGTCGATTCGCCGCTGCTGGGCGAGTTCTATGAGCTCGGCATGGGCGAGCCGCACCCAATTTCGTCGGCGCACGGCCAGGGCATACGCAGTCTCACGGAAGCGGCATTGGCCAGTTTTGTCTTCGATGACGACGAAGACACCGAGGTCGACGAGGCATCACCGATCCGCTTGGCCGTGGCGGGCCGCCCCAACGTTGGCAAGTCGACGTTGATCAACACCTGGCTGGGTGAGGAGCGGTTGGTCGCGTTCGACATGCCTGGAACCACCCGCGATGCGATCACGGTTCCCTTTGAGCGCCACGGGCAGAAATTCGAACTGATCGACACCGCTGGCCTGCGCCGCAAGGGCAAGGTCTTCGAGGCGATCGAGAAGTTTTCAGTGGTCAAGACGTTGCAGGCCATTGCCGACGCCAACGTCGTATTGCTGTTGCTGGATGCCACACAGGGCGTGACCGACCAGGACGCGCACATTGCGGGCTACATCCTGGAAAGCGGTCGCGCCGTGGTGATCGCGGTCAACAAGTGGGACGCGGTCGACGACTACCAGCGGCAATTGTTGCAACGCTCGATCGAACAACGCTTGGCCTTCTTGAAGTTCGCGCCGGTGCTGAATATTTCCGCCACCAAGCGCCAGGGGCTGGGGCCCGTGTGGAAAGCCATCGCTGATGCGCACGCCTCGGCCACCCGCAAGATGCCGACCCCGGTGCTGACGCGTTTGCTCCTGGATGCTCTAGAGCACCAGGCACCCCAGCGGGCGGGCATGTTCCGGCCCAAACTGCGCTACGCGCACCAGGGCGGCATGAACCCGCCCATCGTGGTGGTGCACGGAAATTCCCTGGAACACGTGACCGCCGCCTACAAGCGGTTTCTGGAAGGGCGCATCCGCGATCACTTCAAGCTCACCGGCACGCCACTTCGCATCGAGATGCGCTCGGGCAAGAATCCGTTCGATGCCAAAGGCTGAGGGGATTCCCCCGGCGAGTCGGTGCCGACGAGGTCGTGTGTTAACGTTTCCTCCGACAATTCAACACGGAGGATATCGTGAGCAATAAAGGTCAGCTGCTGCAAGACCCCTTCCTGAATGTGCTGCGCAAGGAGCACGTGCCGGTGTCGATTTACCTGGTGAACGGTATCAAGCTGCAGGGGCACATCGAATCGTTCGACCAGTACGTGGTCTTGCTGCGAAACACCGTGACGCAGATGGTCTACAAGCACGCCATATCCACCGTTGTGCCAGGTCGGGCCGTGAATTTCCACGCGCCAGATGCTCCGGAGACGGCGGCGTGAGCCCGCTCAACGATCACCGCGGGGCTGTGTCGTCATTTTGAATCCAGATCCTTCTGCCACGACCGATCTGAATCCAGCGCGCGCGATCCTCGTGGGCGTGGCGATCGGGCGAGCTCCTGGCTTCGACGACACACTCGACGAATTGGCTCTGCTGGCCGAGTCGGCCGGGGACATCGCTGTCGCTCGGGTGGTTGCACGCCGCAAGTCGCCTGATCCGGCGCTGTTCATTGGCTCGGGCAAGGCCGATGAGATCAAGGCGCTGGTCGAAATGCACCATGCCGAGGTGGTGCTGTTCGATCAAGCCCTGGGCGCCGCTCAGCAGCGCAACCTGGAGCGCCATCTGGGCGTGGCCGTCGCCGACCGGACCATGTTGATCCTGGAAATTTTCGCCGACCGAGCGCAAAGCCATGAAGGCAAGCTGCAGGTCGAATTGGCCCGGCTGCAGTACCTGTCGACACGTCTGGTGCGCCGGTGGAGCCACCTGGAGCGGCAACGTGGCGGTATTGGCAATCGCGGAGGCCCGGGTGAGGCGCAGATTGAACTGGATCGCCGGATGATCGGCGAGCGGATCAAATCGGTGAAGGAGCGGCTGGACAAGGTCAAGCGCCAGCGCAATACCCAGCGAAAGTCCCGTGAGCGCAGCGAAACGTTCCGAGTGTCTCTCGTGGGTTACACCAACGCGGGCAAGTCGACGCTTTTCAACAAGCTGGTGAAAGCGCGCGCTTACGCGGCCGACCAACTGTTCGCCACACTGGACACCACCACCCGGCAGATGTACCTGGAAGAGGCCGGCCGCAATGTGTCGCTCTCGGATACGGTCGGCTTCATCCGGGATCTTCCGCACAAGCTGGTGGAGGCCTTCGAGGCCACGCTGCAGGAAGCCGCACAGGCCGATCTGCTGCTGCATGTCGTTGACGCGGCCAGCCCGAACCGCGACGAGCAGCGCTTCGAGGTTGAGCGGGTGCTGGCCAGCATCGGTGCCTCGCAGGTCCCGCAGGTCCTGGTGTTCAACAAATCCGATCTTCTCGATCACCACCAGTCGCCGCACACCGATGTCGACGCGATCGTTTTCGACGACGGCCGTCACGTGCCGCGCGTGTTCATCAGCGCGCAGCAGGGCACGGGACTGGACGCCTTGCGACAATTGATTGCGGCATCTGCCGCCGGTGTCAACGCATCACCCTTGAATACCAGTGACATGGCGCCCACATCCCCTTGCGAATCCGATGACAGCGATGCATCGCCGCTCCCAGAATCCACCGGAACTTTTCCCCTCCACGCATGAAGATCAGTCGTCCCATCGAAGTCCCGGGCCGTCCCATGTCGCCCTGGCGCGCTTTATTGACCAGCGCCATGGCGCTCGGCGTCGCCGTCTTAGCTCGGCTGGGCAAAAGGCGCACCGCTGAGGGCGTGAGTGCGCCGTCGGGGATGTCTGGCCCCTTCCTGAACAAGGGAGACGGCCCGCCGGATCTCGATGAGCTGTGGCGGGACTTCAACAAGAAGCTCACTGGCTTGTTTGGCGGCAAGGGCGGGGGGCCGCGCACGCCGAATCCGGGTGACGGTGGTAACTTCCAACCGGACATGAAAAGCGCCGGCATCGGTGTCGGTCTGGTCGCCGGGGTGGCAGCCCTGCTGTGGCTGGTCAGTGGTTTTTTCATCGTGCAGGAAGGCCAGCAGGCGGTGGTGACATCGTTCGGCAAATACAGCCACACCGCCGACGCCGGTTTCCAGTGGCGCATGCCGTATCCGTTTCAGGCCCATGAAACGGTTCCGGTGACCCAACTGCGTTCCATCGAGGTGGGTCGCAATGCGGTGGTCCAGTCGACCGGCCTGCGGGACTCGTCGATGCTCACCCAGGACGAGAACATCGTCGACATCCGATTCACGGTGCAATACAACCTCAAGGACTCGCGCGCCTACCTCTTCGAGAACCGCAATCCGGACGATGCCGTCGTGCAGGCTGCAGAGTCTGCCGTACGTGAAATCGTCGGCAAGAGCACGATGGACTCGGTGCTGTACGAGCAGCGTGACGCGATTGCCAATGAGCTGGTCAAATCCATCCAGACGCAGACGGATCGACTCAACACCGGCATCCTGGTGGTGAACGTCAATGTGCAGAACGTACAGGCACCCGAGCAAGTACAGGCCGCGTTCGACGATGCCTTCAAGGCAGGTGCCGACCGGGAGCGCCTCAAGAACGAAGGTCAGGCCTACGCCAACGATGTGATTCCGAAGGCGCAGGGCACCGCCGCGCGCTTGCGAGAGGAGTCCGAGGGTTACAAGTCTCGGGTGGTGGCCCAGGCCGAGGGTGACGCGCAACGCTTTGCCAGCGTGCTGACCGAGTACAAGAAAGCGCCTGCGGTGACACGCGACCGGCTCTACATCGACACGATGAAGGAGGTCTATTCCAACGTCAGCAAGGTGTACGTCGATAGCCGCAACAACTCGAACCTTCTGTACATGCCGCTCGACAAGCTGATCCAACAGACGGGTGCTACTTCGTCATCTGCCGTGGGTGCCGGCATGGCGACGCCCGATGCCAACGCCGCCGCACCTGCAGCGCCAGGCCCCCTCGACGTGCGCTCGCGCGACGGCCAACGCAGTCGCGATCGCGACGGTCGCTGAACCTCGACGGAAACCATCATGAATCGCATCGGTATTTATGTCGTCGGCGCATTGATCGCGTTGCTCGTCGCCTATTCCACACTGTTCATCGTCGATCAGCGGCAGTTTGCGGTGATCTATGCGCTCGGTGAGATCAAGGAAGTCGTCACCGAACCGGGCCTGAAGGTCAAGCTGCCACCGCCATTTCAAAACGTCGTGTTCCTCGACCGGCGCACGCAGACGCTCGACAGCCCTGAAACACGCCCCATCTTCACCGCTGAAAAGAAGAGCCTGGTCATTGACTGGTTGGTGAAATGGCGGGTGACGGATGCGCGTCAGTTCATTCGCAACAACGGCGTTGACATGCGAAACGTCGAGAGCCGACTGAGCCCGATCGTGCAGGCGGCATTCAATGAAGAAGTCACCAAGCGCACGGTCCAGGCCATGTTGGCCACCGATCGCGAACGCGTCATGCAGGGCGTGCGCAACCGGTTGACCGACGAAGCCAAGTCCTTCGGCATTGAGATCGTCGACGTACGCATCAAGCGGGTTGACTTCTCAGCCAACATCACCGATTCGGTCTATCGCCGCATGGAATCCGAGCGCAAGCGGGTCGCCAATGAATTGCGATCGACCGGCGCCGCAGAGGCCGAAAAAATCCGCGCCGATGCCGACCGCCAGCGCGAAGTGATCGTTGCCGAGGCATATCGCGACGCGCAGAAGGTCAAGGGCGAGGGCGATGCGAAGGCTTCGACGCTGTACGCCGACGCCTTCGGCCGTGACCCTCAATTTGCGCAGTTCTATCGGAGCCTCGAGGCATACCGAACCAGCTTTCGCAACAAGGGCGACGTGATGGTGCTCGATCCCTCGAGCGAATTTTTCGATGCGATGCGCGGCAACGCCTCCCCGTCCAGCAAGAAGTGAGCGGCGCCTCAGCTCCTTGGAATGCGCTGCTGCTGGCGTTTGGGTTGATGCTGGTGTTGGAAGGGCTGTTGCCCTTTCTGAGTCCGCCGCAATGGCGCGCCTTGTTTGCGCAAGCCGCGAAGCTGACTGATGGCCAACTGCGCTTCCTTGGCCTGACGGCATTGGTCGTCGGTTGCGCCATCTTGCTCTTCGCCTTCGATTGAGCCGGCCTCGCGGGCGTCTGGCTGGCAAAAGGCCTCGGCCTGCCCGCCTACAATCCTCGTTTTAACAGGGTGGTGGATTGACATGGTGTCTGCTTGGCTGCTGCCAGAGCACATCGCTGACGTTCTGCCCGCGCAGGCAAGGCAGGTTGAGCGCATGCGCAGAACCTTGCTCGACGTGGCTGGCGGTTACGGTTACGAGTTGGTGATTCCACCCTTGGTGGAGCATCTGGACTCGTTGCTGAGTGGCACAGGTCGCGAGCTCGATTTGCGCACCTTCAAGCTGGTTGACCAACTCAGTGGCCGAACAGTAGGCATGCGAGCTGACAGCACGCCGCAAGTGGCGCGCATTGACGCACATCTGCTCAATCGAGAGGGCGTCACCCGCCTGTGCTACTGCGGGCCGTTGCTGCACACCTTGCCTTCAGGGCTGCACGGGACTCGCGAACCGCTGCAGTTCGGCGCGGAGATCTTCGGACATCCAGGCCTGGAGGCTGATCTCGAGGTCATCGATCTGGCGCTGGATTGCGCGAAGGCCGTAGGTCTGCAGTCCCTCACGCTCGACATGAGCGATGCGCGGATCGTCCGAGGTCTGTTGGCTGGCGCCGCGGTCGATGCTGCGCACATTCATGCCATCGTCGACGCCCTGGCTGCCAAGGATGGCGCAGAGCTGGACCGACTGACCATCGGGCTGTCGTCCGATACGCGAGCTGGCCTGCAATGTCTTTTGCGTCTTTACGGCAGCGACGAGGTGCTGACAGCGGCAGAGTTGCAGTTGCCGAGACGCACAGCGATCACGCATGCGCTGCGAGACCTGCGTCTGCTGGGTCGCCATGCTCGCGAGGCCTACCCGGAAGTGCAGGTCGGTTACGACCTTGCCGATGTCGGGGGCTACGCGTACTACAGCGGTGCTCGCTTTGCGCTGTACGCGCCTGGATCTTGCGACGCCTTGCTGCGCGGCGGACGATACGACGAGGTCGGCGCAGTGTTCGGTCGCAGCCGCGCGGCGGTGGGCTTCAGCGTGGTCGATCTGAAGGAGCTCGCCGAGCAGTCACCCGTGGAGCATCCACCTGCCGCGATCCGCGCTCCGTGGTCCGAGGAGCCTTCCCTGCGCGCGGTGATTCGCCGACTGCGTCGACAAGGCGAGTCGGTCATTTGCCTGCTGCCTGGCCACGACACCGAAGACCAGGGCTTCGACTGCGACCGACAACTGGTGATGCAAGACGGCGAATGGGTTGTCAAGGCCTTTTGATGGGATGAGGCGCTGGATCACCGGCCCCGTTTATTTTTCTGGACTTTCAAGACATGCGTGAATCTCAATCCGGTGCGTCCGGACGCAACGTGGTCGTCATCGGCACCCAGTGGGGCGATGAGGGCAAGGGCAAGGTCGTCGATTGGTTGACTGACCATGCGCAAGGCGTGGTGCGCTTTCAGGGCGGACACAACGCCGGGCACACGCTGGTCATCAAGGGCGTGAAGACTGCCTTGCAACTGATCCCGTCGGGCATCATGCGTGATGGCGTGGCTTGCTACATCGGCAACGGCGTGGTGGTGGATCCCGCGCATCTGTTGAAGGAAATCGAGCGCCTGGAGGTCATTGGCCTGGACGTGCGGTCGCGCCTGTTCATCAGCGAATCATGCCCTCTGATCCTGCCGTTTCACGTGGAAGTCGACAAGGCACGCGAGGCGCTGCGCGAGACCAGTGGCGCTGGCAAGATCGGCACCACGGGCAAGGGCATCGGCCCAGCCTACGAGGACAAGGTGGCACGCCGCGCGCTGCGTGTGCAGGACCTGAAGCATCCACAGCGCTTCGCGAAAAAGCTGCATGAATTGCTCGATTTGCACAACGTTGCACTGTCGGGCTATCTCAAGGCGACGCCACTGGAGTTCCAGCCGATCTACGACCTGGCCATGACGCTCGCAGAGCAGATCAAGCCGATGATGGCCGACGTCGGTTATGCGCTGCACACCGCACACGCAGCGGGTGCCAATCTTCTCTTTGAAGGCGCACAGGGTTCGTTGCTCGACATCGACCATGGCACTTATCCGTATGTCACGTCCAGCAACTGCGTGGCCGGGAATGCATCTGCTGGCGCCGGTGTGGGCCCGGACCTGTTGCACTACATCCTCGGCATCACCAAGGCGTACACGACGCGCGTGGGCAGCGGGCCTTTCCCAACCGAGCTGCCGATGGACGTGCCCGGTACGGTGGGTCACCATCTGTCCACCGTGGGTCAGGAGCGCGGCACGGTGACCGGTCGACCACGCCGTTGCGGCTGGCTGGACGCGGCGGCGTTGAAACGCTCCATCATCATCAACGGCGTTTCGGGTTTGTGCATCACGAAGCTGGACGTGCTCGACGGGCTTGATGAGATCAAGGTCTGCGTTGGCTATGAATTGCACGGCCGGCGCACCGACATACTGCCTCTGGATGCCGACGACATTGCCGAGTGCGTGCCTGTCTATGACACGTTCCCAGGCTGGACTGAGACGACGGCAGGCGTGACCCAGTGGGATGCGCTGCCACTGAATGCCCGCCGCTATCTGGAGCGAGTCCAGGCTTTCATTGGCGCGCCGATCGACATGGTGTCCACTGGCCCGGACCGCGACCACACCATCTTGCTGCGTCACCCCTACCAGGCGCGCAACGCATGAGGACGAACCCACTGTCTGCTTCGAGGAACTGCGCATGCTGACCGACGATGGAAAGCATCTGTACGTGTCCTGGGGTGAGTACCACATGTTGATCGAGCGGCTGGCGCTGAAGATCCATGCGTCGGGCTGGGAGTTCGACCAGATCCTGTGCCTCGCGCGTGGCGGCATGCGGCCGGGTGATGTGCTGTCCCGCGTGTTCGACAAACCGCTCGGCATCATGTCGACCAGTTCGTACCGCGCTTCAGCCGGAACGCTGCAAGGCCGGCTCGACATGGCAACTTACATCACCTTGCCGCAAGGCGAGCTCGGAGGCCGGGTGCTGCTGGTCGATGACCTGGCCGACACCGGTGTGACGCTGCGCGCGGTGGTCGATCGACTGCGTGGCATGCCCGCGATCAGCGAACTGCGTTCGGCAGTGATCTGGACCAAGGGAGTTTCGGCGTACCAGCCCGACTATCACGTCGAGCTGCTGCCCACGAGCCCTTGGATCCATCAACCGTTCGAAGAATACGACGACATGCGGCCCGACAAGCTCGCGAAGAAATTCGCCATTTGAGCTTCACCGGCGTCGTCGAACATGCGCACTGTCAGTTCATGGGCAGTGCATTTCAAACCCGAAAACAAAGAAGCCAGCACGTGTGCTGGCTTCGATATATTTGGTGCCCAGGAGAGGACTCACCCGCTAGTACCTGAAACTAGTGCGTCTACCAATTCCGCCACCTGGGCATTCAGGAAGCCTGAGATCATATCATCGACAAGACAACAAACCAACCCCTTCATCCCATCGGCGCTGACCTGATGAGCGAGGTCGAAGGCACGGTGCAAGGACACCGCGACGGACACGGCTTCGTGATCCGAGACGATCGACAGCCTGACATCTACCTCTCCCAACAGGAAATGCGCGCGGTGCTGCACCGCGATCGGGTCAAGGCCCGCATCGTGCGGTTCGACCGCAAGGGCCGCCCCGAAGGCCGCGTGCTTGAAATCATCGAGCGCAAGAAGGCACCGATCATCGGCCGTCTGCTACACGAAAGCGGCGTTTGGCTGGTGGCACCTGAAGACAAGCGCTATGGTCAGGACATCCTGATCCCGAAGAACGCGGTCGCCAATGCGACGGCCGGACAGGTCGTCGCGATCGAGCTGACTGAGCCGCCCTCGATGTACTCGCAGCCCGTGGGTCGCGTGACCGAGGTGCTGGGAGAGATCGACGACCCCGGCATGGAAATCGAGATTGCAGTGCGCAAGTACGAAGTGCCGCACCGCTTCTCACCAGAAACCCTCGCGCAGGCCGCGGGCTTGCCCGACAAGATACGCCCTGTCGACCGCAAGAACCGCATCGATTTGACTGACGTGGCGCTGGTCACCATCGATGGCGAAGACGCGCGCGATTTCGACGATGCGGTGTATTGCGAGCCTGCGGTCGTCGGCAAGAGCTCGAGCCGCAGCAAGGCGCCGAATGGCTGGCGTCTGCTGGTTGCCATTGCAGACGTGAGCCATTACGTAAAGCCAGGCGAGCCGCTGGACAACGACGCCTACGAGCGCGCCACTTCGGTGTATTTCCCTCGCCGCGTGATCCCGATGCTGCCTGAGAAGCTCTCCAACGGCCTGTGTTCGCTGAATCCGAACGAAGACCGGCTGGCGATGGTGTGCGACATGCTGATTACTGCTGCCGGCGAGATCCACGCCTACCAGTTCTTCCCTGCCATCATCAACTCACACGCCCGCTTCACCTACAACGAAGTGGCGGCCATCCTCGGCAACACGCGCGGCCCTGAAGCCATGCGCCGCAAGGACCGGATCGACGATCTGCTGAACCTCAACGAGGTCTACCGCGCATTGGTGAAGGAGCGCAGCAAGCGCGGCGCGATCGACTTCGAGACAACCGAGACGCAGATCGTCTGTGACGACAACGGCCGCATCGAGAAGATCATCCCGCGCACCCGCAACGAGGCGCACAAGCTGATCGAGGAAGCCATGCTCGCCGCCAACGTCTGTGCCGCCGATTTCATTGCCGGCGCCAAGCACCCATCGCTGTACCGCGTGCACGAAGGCCCGACACCCGAAAAGAAGACGCTGCTGCAGAACTACCTGAAGGCGCTCGGCCTGGGCCTGTCGATCAGCGACGATCCGAAGCCGCGCGAGTACCAGCAGATCGCGGCCGCGACCAAAGACCGCGTCGACGCCGAGCAGATCCACTCGATGCTGCTGCGATCGATGCAGCAGGCGATCTACACCGCCACCAACAGTGGGCATTTCGGCCTGGCCTACGAGGCTTACACGCACTTCACCAGCCCGATTCGCCGTTACCCTGACCTGCTGGTCCACCGCGTCATCAAGGCCATCCTGGGCAGCAAGCGTTACTTGCTCAGCAAGGGCCTGGTTGAATCGATGCCGCCGGCGCGCAGCATGGGCAAGTCACCCAAACAAGCCAAGCCAGCAAAGGCTGTCGCGCTGACCGCCGAGGGCGAGGTGTGGGAGGTTGCTGGCGCGCATTGCAGCGCCAACGAACGCCGTGCCGACGAGGCCTCGCGCGATGTCGAAGCCTGGCTGAAATGCCGCTACATGCGCGAGCATCTCGGCGAGGAGTACAGCGGTCGCGTCAGTGCGGCCACCAGCTTTGGTTTGTTCGTGCAGCTCGACGGCCTGTATGTCGAAGGCCTGGTCCACATCACCGAGCTCGGCGGCGAGTACTACCGCTTTGACGAGGTCAAGCAGGAATTGCGTGGTGAGCGCACCGGCGTGCGTTATGCCGTTGGTTCACGGGTGCGGGTGCAGGTCAGTCGCGTCGATCTCGACGGCCGCAAGATCGATTTCCGGATGGTGCGTGACGGCGAAGAAGACGCGGCGATGGTGCGTGCGAAGCGCGAGCGCACAACCGATCGCCATGCCAGCGCCGTGGCCGAGCTTGCCAGCGTCAAGGAGGCGGATCGTGCGGTCAAGGCCGCCGGCAAGCGCAAGGGCTACAGCGCTTCGGGGGCGCGTCTGAACCCGGTGCGCGCTGCCAAGACGGCGGCGCGAAAAGGACCTGCAAAGGCTGCCAAGCGACGTTAGAGCCGCTTGCCGATCAGCGGGTGGAGCGGCCGCTGCGCAGACCGTGCTGCAGCCGTTGAATGAGCTCACTCGCTGGCAAGGCGCCCGCCTCCAGCGGCTCTGCGGCGGCACCGTGATCGGCAACCGCCTGTGAGGCGGTGCTGAATGCCAGTACCAGTTCGCCGCGTGTCTCGACACGTCCGGCCTGCGCCCACCGGCCGCCCAGCCACCCGGCCAGCACATCGCCGGTGCCGCCGCTGGCCAGCGCGCCGTTGCCTGTGCCGTTGAGATGTGGCACCTGACCCGGTGCCGCGACGACGCTGCCGGACCCCTTGAGCACCACCACACCACCGGTCAACTGGCTGAGCTCGTGCGCTGCGCCTAGCCGATCCGCCTGGACGGCGGCGGTATCGCAAGCCAGCAACCTCGCGGCTTCCAAAGGGTGAGGTGTCAGCACCGTGGCCAGCGAGCGCTTGCTGCGTGCCTGAAGTTGCGCGAGCAGTTGCGGATCGGAGGCCACCGCGTTCAGTGCATCGGCATCGAGCACCAAGCGGCCAGCGAGGCTCAGCAATCGCGGCAGTCGCTCACGCACCGCTTTACCCCCGCCGCAGCCGCAAACCACGGTGGCTGCCGCCAACACGGACGCGGGCGATCGAGACCAATCGCTGCGCATCATCAGTTCGGGGTGCAACACGTCGACGCTGAGGTCCGTCAGGCCACCGCTTTGCAGCCACTCGACGAAGACACGGCCTGCACCTGCGGCGTGGGCAGCCCGCGCGGCCAGCAACGCGGCGCCAGCCATGCCCATCGCACCGCCGACGATGGCCACGTCGCCGAAGCTGCCTTTGTGGTGGGCATGCAGGCGACGTGTGGATGGTGTTGGGGTGCCACTGAGCCAGGCGTCTGGCGATGCCGAGGAGTTGTCAAGCACGCCCAGCGCATCGAACCACACCGACCCCGCGGCGTCGCGGCCTTCGGCGGTGAACAAGCCAGGCTTCAACGTCAACAGCGACAGCGTGTGATCGGCGCGCACGCAGGCCTGGCCGAGCCTTCGGCCGGTGTCGGCGTGGAGCCCGGTGGGTAGATCGATCGCCAGGACTGGACATCCGATGGTGTTCAGCCGCTCGATGCACTCCGCCAGCCGGCCCTCGGGCGCGCGCGTGGTGCCGATGCCCAGCAGCGCATCGATCGCGAGGTCGACGTTGTCTGTCGGAGCGGGCCATTGATCGTCGATCTGGACACCCGCGGCCATGGCACGTTCACGTGCGGCCTGCGCGTCGGTGGGCATCGGCCGGTCGCCAGCGGAAGCGCTCAGCCAGCTGAGTCGGACCTGCTTGCCGGCCTGCTGCAGGCGCGCAGCGGCTTCGAAGCCGTCGCCGCCGTTGTTGCCCGGGCCCGCAGCGACCCAAATGTGTTGCGCGTGCGGTGCGACGGCCAGCGCCAAGCGAGCCACCGCCTCGCCAGCGCGCCGCATCAGCGCGTGGGGCGGCAAGCCCGCAGCGGCCTGGGTCTCGATCTGGCGCGTGCTTGCAGTGCGGTGCAGTGCCCAGAGTCGTGTGGGCGCAAGGATGCGATGCATGTGAGGTCCGCCGAGGCGGCTGAAGGCGATGGGGTTGATCATGCGCCGAGAGCGCTGCGGCGTCAGCGGAATCGATCGATCGTCAGTCCGGTGGTGTCGATTTCGGCGGCGGCGCCCGAGATCAGTGTCGCCAACACCCGTGCTGAGCCGCAGGACAGCGCCCACCCGACATGGCCGTGGCCGAGGTTCAGCCACACGCCGGCCAGGCCGCTGGGGCCCAGCACGGGCAGCCCATCCGGCAAGGTGGGGCTCTCTCCGCGCCACTGCTGCGCCTGTGCCGTGCGGGCCGCACCAGGAAACCAGTCGTCCAGTGCGCTGTACAACAGCTTGAACGCTGACGCTTCCTGTGCGCGGCTCAGCGAGCCGACCCGAGCGCCACCCGACACCCGCAGCCGACTCCCGGCGCGGACGATCGAGACCCCACGCCGCAGGTCCAGCAGCACCGACATCGGGCCCAGGCAGGGCTGGAGGTCATCCAGGCGCAGCGGCGCGGTCACTGACAAGCCTGTCACACCCACCAGCGGCAGCTTCATGCCAAGCTGCACGAGCAGCGAACGCGAGGCCAGGCCGGCGCAGACCACCACCGCGTCGAACCCTTCACGCGAACGCTCTCCAGCGCGTTCAATCGTCAACTCGGGTCGCGTGCCGGGCTGTATCGAACGCACCTGTGCGCCGAATACAAAGCGCGCGCTGTGACGCTGGGCATGCTGCTTGATCAGGTGAGCGAACTCGCGGCTGTTACCCGCGCCCTCGTCGGGCAGGTGGACGGCAGAGTGCAACGAGGCCTGCGGATTCAAACCGGGCTCGAGCGCACGACACTGGTCGGCGGTCAGTTGCTGATGGCGCACCCCCACCTGATCGAGCGCCGACACGGCGCCGAGCAGGCGTTGCGACTCGGCAGCGCTGCGTGCCACGATGGTGACGCCCGATGAGCGCTCGAAGTCCAGGTGCAGCGCCTGGCTCAGCTCCGCCGTGCGCGTCCGGCTGTAGCTCGCAATGCGCTGCAGGCGCTCGTGCAGATTGCGCTGCGCTGCCCGGCGATTCGCCCGCAGCCATTTCAACTTCCAGCCGGTGCCGCCGGAAACCGAGCCCAATCTGAGTGCCGCAGGCATCCGGCCCCTCAGCGCCAAGGCGATGAGGCTCCCTGAGGCGGTCAATGGCGACCCTGCGAGGGCGCTGCCCAGGCCATCGAGTCCCGCATGCGCAAAGCTGGCTTCTGCTGCGATGCTGCCGCCCTGCTCATAGACGATGACGTCGTGGCCGAGGGTAGCCAACTCATAAGCGGTCGTGACACCGATGATGCCGGCGCCGATCACGGCGATGCGCATGCTCAACGCCGCCGCCTGAAGCGCAGGCTCGGCGCCAACGAAGCCAGGAGGTGAGCGGGCACGCGAAGAACAGAGGCCGAATTCATGTGAGGGCTGATATACTCAGCGGGTTTTTCCGGGGTGGGAACGATCCCGACCGCGAATAAACACATCCGCAAATCCGGCTGCCAAAAGGTGTCGTCTCGCTGTTGGAAAACATCCAGCAGTTCGGCGATTCAGGCCGGATTTTAGAATCAACCTTTGGAGTTGTTAATGTCTGTAAGCATGCGCGAAATGCTGGAAGCCGGCGTCCACTTTGGACACCAGACCCGCTTCTGGAATCCCAAGATGGCCCCCTACATCTACGGCCATCGCAACAAGATCCACATCATCAATCTTGAAAAGACGCAGCCGCTTTTCAACGATGCGATGAAGTTCCTGCGGCAACTCGCCGCCAAGCGCGGCACCGTGCTGATGGTTGGTACGAAGCGTCAGGCTCGTGAAGTGGTTGCCCTTGAGGCACAGCGCGCTGGCATGCCTTACGTTGATCAGCGTTGGCTCGGCGGCATGTTGACCAACTTCAAGACGGTCAAGGGCTCGCTCAAGCGCCTGAAGGACATGCAGGCCCAGATCGAAGCCGGCACCGAGATCCGCATCAAGAAAGAAGCGCTGATGTTTCAGCGCGAACTCGCGAAGCTGGAAAAGGACATCGGCGGCATCCAGGACATGAGCGCCTTGCCTGACGCCCTGTTTGTCATTGACGTCGGCTACCACAAGATCGCCATCGCCGAAGCCAACAAACTCGGCATTCCGGTGGTTGGCGTGGTCGATTCGAACCACTCGCCGCTCGGCATTGACTACGTGATCCCCGGTAACGACGACTCGGCCAAGGCCGTGGCGCTGTACGCCAAGGCGGTCGCCGATGCAGTGCTGGAAGGTAAGTCCAACTCGACGAACGAAGTGGTCCAGGCCGTGGCTGCTGAGGGCGATGAATTCGTTGAAGTCAGCGAGGCAAGCTGAGCCGCTGACTGCCTCACCGATGTGAGATCGAAAGGGGCTGTTACAGCCCCTTTTTTTAATGTTTGAGCCTCATGCGGTTGCGCGACGTGCGCACACCGCAGACCCTTTGGAGAACATGAAATGACCGCAATCACAGCAAGCATGGTGGGCGAATTGCGCGCCAAGACCGACGCACCCATGATGGAGTGCAAGAAGGCCCTGACCGAAGCCGGTGGCGACATGGAGCGCGCCGAGGAACTGCTTCGCGTCAAGCTCGGCAGCAAGGCTGGCAAGGCCGCCTCCCGCGTGACAGCCGAAGGCGTGATCGTCTCGGCCGTGGTGGGCAATGCCGGTGCATTGGTCGAAGTGAACTGCGAAACCGACTTCACGTCGAAAAACGACATGTTCATGGCGATGGCAAACGCCTGCGCCAGGTTGGTCGCCGAGAAGAACCCGGCCGACGTCGCCGCGCTGTCGGCACTGCCTTACGCGCAGGACGGTTACGGGCCGACGCTCGAAGACGTGCGCAAGGGCTTGATCGGCACGATCGGCGAGAACATGTCGATCCGCCGCTTCAAGCGCTACGAGGGCAACAAGCTCGCGAGCTACCTGCACGGCACGCGCATCGGTGTGATGGTCGACTTCGAGGGTGACGAGGTCGCGGCGAAAGACGTGGCGATGCACGTCGCGGCGATGAAGCCGGTGGCGCTGCAGTCCAGCGACGTGCCTGCCAAGCTGATCGAGACCGAGCGCTCGGTGGCGACCCAGAAGGCCGCTGAAGACGCTGAGAAGGCCAAGGCCGAAGGCAAGACGCCGCAGTCGCCCGAGATCGTCGCGAAACGCATCGATGGCTCGGTCGCCAAGTTCCTGAAGGAAGTCAGCCTGTTCAACCAGGCCTTCGTCAAGAACGACAAGCAAACGGTCGAGCAGATGCTCAAGGAAAAGGCCACGGTCGTGAAGGGCTTCACCCTGTACGTGGTCGGAGAAGGCATCGAGAAGAAGGTCGACGACTTCGCGGCTGAGGTGGCTGCTCAGGTCGCGGCGGCGAAGGGCGCCTGACGACATCCGGGCTCGCCGAATCGCCTGAGTCGGCGGGTGGGCCCGGTTTAGACTCTCCGCTATCTCGGCCGCACAGGAAACCTACTACATGCCCGCTTACAAGCGCATCCTGCTCAAGCTGTCTGGCGAAGCCCTGATGGGCGACGACGCCTATGGCATCAACCGAGCCACCATCGTGCGGATGGTGCGGGAGGTCCAGGAAGTGACCTTGATGGGTTGTGAGGTGGCGGTCGTGATCGGTGGCGGCAATATCTTTCGGGGTGTCGCTGGCGGGTCAGTGGGCATGGACCGCGCCACTGCCGACTACATGGGCATGCTCGCCACCGTGATGAATGCGTTGGCACTGGCCGACACGATGCGCCAGGAAGGCATGACGGCGCGTGTGATGTCGGCGATCGGCATCGAGCAGGTGGTCGAGCCGTACGTGCGGCCCAAGGCGCTGCAGTACCTGGAAGAGGGCAAGGTCGTGATCTTTGCCGCCGGTACCGGTAACCCGTTCTTCACCACCGACACCGCGGCGGCATTGCGCGGTGCCGAGATCGGCGCGCAGATCGTGCTGAAGGCCACCAAGGTCGATGGCGTCTACACCGCCGATCCAAAGAAGGATCCGAATGCGACCCGCTATGCTGAGATCACCTTCGACGAGGCCATCAGCCGCAATCTGCAAGTGCTCGATGCCACGGCTTTTGCGTTGTGCCGCGACCAGAAGCTGCCGATCAAGGTGTTCAGTATTTTCAAGCCAGGCGCCTTGAAGCGCGTGGTTCTGGGCGAGGACGAGGGGACGCTCGTCCATGTGTAAAACCGCGGGCAGCTACTTCCTCAGCGACATCATCAGAGACATCAGCAGGACAGGGCGATGAGCATTGCCGACATCAAGAAAAACGCCGAGCAGAAGATGAGTCGTTCGGTGGAGGCATTCAAGAACGAATTGCACAAGATCCGCACCGGGCGTGCGCACCCAGGCATCCTGGATCAGGTGCATGTGGACTATTACGGTTCGCCGGTGCCGATCAGCCAGGTGGCCAACGTCAGCCTGCTGGATGCCCGCACGATCAGCGTCCAGCCGTGGGAGAAAGGCATGGGCGCAAAGATCGAGAAAGCGATCCGCGAAAGTGATCTGGGCTTGAACCCGTCTTCGCAAGGCGATCTGATTCGGGTGCCGATGCCTGCGCTGAGCGAAGAGCGCCGCCGGGACCTGACCAAGATCGTGCGTAACGCGGGTGAAGATGCACGCATTGCCGTGCGCAACCTGCGGCGCGACGCGAACGACCATGCCAAGCGCTTGCTGAAAGACAAGGAAATTTCCGAAGACGACGAGCGCCGTTCGCTTGACGAGATGCAGAAGTTGACCGATCGCACCATCGCCGAGATTGACCGACTGGTGGCGGCGAAAGAAGCAGAAGTGATGGCGGTATGACCAGCGCTTTGCTCCATGTGATGGTCAGGCGCTGAGGTGCTTGATTCAGTGAGCGCTTTGCCGAACGCCTCGGAGGTTCCGCGTCACATTGCCATCGTGATGGATGGCAATGGGCGCTGGGCGAAAAGCCGATTCAAGCCGCGCTTTCTCGGGCACAAGCAAGGCGTCGACACGCTGGTGAACACCGTGCTGGCCTGCGCCGACCGCGGCGTGGAGTACCTCACCGTGTTTGCGTTCTCATCGGAGAACTGGAAGCGTCCAAATGACGAGGTGTCCGGCCTCATGTCATTGGTGCTGCTGGCGGTGTCGAAGTATCTGGGCGTGATGAACAAGAACGGCGTGCGCGTGCGCATTGTGGGTGACCGCACCGACATCGCCGCGCACGTGAAGGAAGCTTGGGATCATGCCGAAAGCGGCACCCAGCACAACACGCGCATCACGTTGTCGGTGGCCTTCAATTACGGCGGCCGTTGGGATGTGGTCCAGGCCTGCCAGCGAGCGATTCGCGCCGGCATCAGCGCGGACGATCTGGACGAGGCCACGCTCAGTCGCTTCATGGCGCTGAGCCACGCGCCTGATCCTGATCTGTTCATACGAACGGGCGGCGAGGTTCGAATCAGCAATTTTCTGCTGTGGCAAACCGCGTATTCCGAGCTCTGTTTTTCTGATTGCCTGTGGCCGGAATTCGGTGAGGCCGAGCTCGATGCCGCCTTGGCCGAGTACGCCCGCCGCGACCGTCGCTTTGGCGCCATCAAGGAGCCGCAGGCGGTTGAACTTCCGCTGGTGCGCTGAACATGCTCAAGCAGCGAATCATCACCGCCTTGGTGTTGCTGGGCGTGTTTCTTCCCGCACTGTTCGCCCCCCTGGCGCTTCCGTTTGTGGTGTTGACGGTGTTGTTCATCGCTGCGGCTGGCTGGGAGTGGGTGCGACTCAACGGGGGCGGTTCGACACCTGCGATTGCTTTTGCGGTGCTGCTGGGCAGCGCCTGTGCGCTGGCGCTGGGCGCGGGCTGGGTGAGTCGTGCGCCGTCGTCCGCCTGGTGGCTGGCGATGGGTGTGTGGGTGCTGGGCGGTGCCTGGTTGCTGAAGGTCGGTCCTGCGGGCTGGGGCTTGTTGCCTCGGAGTCTGCGCTGGGGACTCGGTCTGCTCGGGTTGTGGTTGGCTTGGTTGGCGATGGCCGACGCGCGCACCATAGGCGTCAATTTCATCCTGTCTGTTTTTTGTTTGGTGTGGGTGTCCGACATTGCTGCGTACTTTGGTGGCCGGAGGTTCGGGCGGCGCAGACTGGCCTTGGCGATCAGCCCTGGCAAGAGTTGGGAGGGCGTGTGGGGCGGCATGCTGGGCGTGCTGCTGCTGGCCGCCGTATGGATGGCGATGGATCGCCACTGGACTTGGGACTCGCCCAGCCTGTTCACCCACGTGTACCTGCACCAAGGCCTGGCCGGCTTGGTTCTGGTATGCATATTTCTAGTGGCCATGGGCGTGGTCGGTGATCTGGTCGAGTCGCTGGTCAAACGCCACGCAGGCGCCAAGGACAGCAGTGGTTTGTTGCCCGGCCATGGTGGTGTGCTGGATCGCGTGGACGCCTTGCTGCCGGTCTTTCCGTTGGCGCTGGCACTCAGCTCTCTATGACCTCGGTGTGAAATGAGCCAGCAGACTCCACGCGTGCGCGTGTGCATCCTCGGATCCACCGGGTCCATCGGCACCAGCACCCTCGACGTGCTGTCGCGCCACCGAGATCGGTACGAGGTGTTCGCGCTGAGCGCGCAACACCGTATCGATGAGCTGCTGGCCCAGTGCCTCGACTGGACGCCTCGCTTCGCGGTCTTGCCCGACAGTGCCTCTGCCCAAACTCTGCAGGCCAAATTGCGCGATGCCGGTAGCACCACCGCCGTACTGGTCGGTGCGCAGGCGCTGTGCGAGATGGCGTCGCACCCCAACGTCGACGCGGTGATGGCGGCGATCGTCGGCGCAGCCGGACTGCCACCGTGTTTGGCGGCGGCGCGCACGGGCAAGCGGCTGATGCTTGCGAACAAGGAAGCATTGGTCGTTGGGGGCGCGCTCTTCATGACGGCAGTGCGCGAAGGTGGAGCGCAGTTGCTCCCGATCGACAGCGAACATTCAGCGATCTTCCAGTGTCTGCCTGAAGACCGCAGCCGGTGGGCCGCGCGGATTGATCACATCATCCTGACCGCCTCCGGGGGCCCCTTCCGACAGCGCGACGTCGGCACGCTGGCCAGCGTCACGCCCGATCAGGCCTGTGCTCACCCGAATTGGGTCATGGGACGCAAGATTTCGGTCGACTCCGCGACCATGATGAACAAGGCGCTCGAAGTCATCGAGGCGCGTTGGCTGTTCGACCTGACGCCCGAGCAGATCAAGGTAGTCATCCATCCGCAGAGCATCGTTCACTCGATGGTGGTGTGCCGAGACAATTCGGTGCTGGCGCAACTGGGCACGCCCGATATGCGGGTGCCGATCGCCTACGGACTGTCATTCCCCGAGCGCATGGAGTCGGGCGCTGGCCTACTCGACTTTCCGTCGCTGGCAGGACTGACGTTCGAACCACCCGATATGCAGCGATATCCGGGGCTGCCACTGGCCTGGGAGACGCTGCGCGGACCCGAAGGCAGCACGGCGGTGTTGAACGCCGCGAACGAGGTGGCGGTGGCGGCATTCCTGGCTGGCGCGATCGGGTTTGACCAGATCCATCACGTCAACGCCGGTGTTCTCGAATCGGTGCTTCCGCAGGCAGACGAGTGCGCCTCGGTCGAGGGCCTGATCGCACTTGACGCGCGTGTGCGTCGAGCGGCGTCCCAATGGGCGGAGCGCATTGCACGATGATCACGGTGCTGGCCTTCTTGCTCACGCTGGGCGTGCTCATCGTTGTGCACGAGTACGGGCATTACCGCGTGGCCGTCGCCTGCGGTGTCAAGGTGCTGCGGTTCTCGGTGGGCTTCGGGAAGGTCATTTGGCGACGACAGGCCACGCCCGATAGCACTGAATTCGTTATCTCCATGCTGCCCCTGGGCGGCTACGTGCGCATGCTCGACGAGCGCGAAGCGCCGGTCGACTCTGCGGAAGTCGAGCGTGCTTTCAATCGGCAAGCGCTGTGGAAGCGCTCTGCCATCGTCGCCGCCGGTCCGATCGCCAACCTGCTGCTCGCGGTGGTGTTGTATGCCAGCGCGTTTTGGATTGGCATGGACGAACCGAAGGCTGTCCTCGCTGCGCCGGTCGCAGACAGCATGGCCGAGCGCTCCGGCCTCAGGGCCGGTGACTGGGTGCGGGCCAGTTCGCCCGATGGAGCAGAGTGGACCGAGATTCATTCGATGACCGATCTGGTCTGGCACCTGACCCAGGGCGTGTTGCGCGCCGAGCCAGTTCACCTGCGTGTGGCCGACGTCAACGGACAGCATGAGCGCAGCGTGATGCTCGAACTCGATCGGATGCCCAGTCAAGAAGTCGATGCACAGCTGATGCGCCGCATCGGACTGCTCGGGGTCTATGCCGAGCCGATCATGGGCCAGATCAAGCCAGACGGGCCCGCCGAAGCGGCCGGTCTGCGCGCCGGTGACCGGGTGTTGTCCGTCGATGGCCGGGCCATCGCCGACGCTGCAAGCCTGCGCGAGCTCGTGCGCTCCAGTGGCGCATCAGTCAGTGTGACTGAGCCCCAGCAGTGGCTCATTGAACGCGGGGGACAACGACTGCAGTTCGTTGTCGAGCCGATCTCCGTGGCGGACGGCGAGCGCCGCATTGGTCGCATCGAGGCGTTCATCGGGGGGGCGCCTGAAATGGTCCTGGTACGCCACGACGTCTTCGACGGTCTGTCGCGGGCCGTGACGCGCACTGCCGACATGTCAGTGCTGACGCTGAAGATGTTCGGTCGCATGCTGATCGGCGAGGCCTCGCTGAAGAACCTGACCGGACCGCTGACCATTGCTGATTACGCCGGTCAGTCCGTACGCGTCGGGCTCGCGTATTACCTCGGTTTTCTCGCGGTCGTGAGCATCAGCCTGGGCGTTTTGAATCTTCTGCCGTTGCCAATGCTCGATGGCGGACACCTCATGTACCATCTTTTCGAAGCGACGACAGGGCGCCCTGTCTCCGAGTTGTGGCTTGAAAGGCTGCAACGCGGGGGAGTGGCCATCTTGCTGATGTTGATGTCCATCGCGCTCTTCAACGACGTGGTCCGACTTGTGGGCCTGCCTTAATTTTCCTTATGCGACCCATCTTGCGAATCTCCTGCTTTCTGACGTCGTTGCGAACCAGTCTGGCCTCCTTGTTTCTTGCGCTCGGCTTGCTTGGCGCCAACGCGTGGGCGGTGGAGCCGTTTCAATTGACCGACATTCGCGTGGAGGGACTCCAGCGCACCGATGCCGGCACGGTCTTCGCGTCGTTGCCGTTCCGCATCGGCGACACCTACAACGACGAGAAGGGCGTAGCCGCCCTGCGCGCCTTGTTCGCCACGGGCTTGTTCAAGGATGTGCGCATCCAGATCGCGGGCTCGGTGGTGGTGGTCGTGGTCGACGAGCGTTCGATCATCAGCAGCATCGACTTTGTCGGCACCAAGGAATTCGAGAAGGAGGCGCTGGTCAAGGCGCTGAAGGATTTTGGCGTGGGCGAGGGGCAGCCGTTCGACAACGCGCTGGCAGACCGCGCCGAGCAGGAGCTCAAGCGGCAGTACCTCACCCGCAGTCTTTATGGTGTTGAAGTCACCACGAAGGTGACGCCCGAGGAACGCAATCGCGTCAACGTGACCTTCAACGTGGTCGAAGGTTCGGTGGCACGTATCCGCGAGCTCCGCGTTCTGGGCAGCAGAGATTACAGCGAGAAGGAGCTCAAGGGGCTGCTGGATCTCGACGAAACGGGATTGCTTTCGTTCTACACCAAGTCTGACCGCTATTCGCGTACCAAGTTGAACGCGGATCTGGAGACGCTGAAGGCCTGGTACCTGAACCGCGGTTACCTCGAATTCAATGTCGAGTCGACGCAGATCGCAATCTCGCCCGACAAGCAGGACATCTCGATCACGATCAACATCAAGGAAGGCCAGCCCTACACCGTCACTGCGGTGACCTTGCAAGGTCAGTACCTTTCCAAGGAAGATGAATTCAAGGAACTGGTCACCATCAAGCCAGGGCAGATTTACCGGGCCGAAGAGGTGGCCACGACGACCAAGGCGTTCTCCGAGAAATTCGGTACTTTCGGATATGCCTTTGCTCGGGTCGATGCACGCCCGGAGATCGACCGTGTCAACGGACGCGTGGAGATCGTGCTGCAAGCAGACCCCCAGCGGCGTGTCTACGTTCGACATATCAACGTGGCCGGCAACACCAAGACCCGCGACGAGGTCATCCGCCGCGAATTCCGTCAATTCGAGTCGTCGTGGTACGACGGCCCCAAGATCAAGCTGTCCCGCGACCGCGTCGATCGCCTGGGCTTTTTCAGCGATGTGACCGTCGACAACAGTGAGGTGCCGGGCACCCCCGATCAGGTCGACCTTACTGTGGCGATCAAGGAAAAGCCCACCGGCAACATCCTGCTGGGCGCTGGGTTCTCGAGCGCAGACAAGGTGTCGTTCACTGCATCGGTCAAGCAGGAAAACGTGTTCGGCACGGGCAACTTCCTGGGCATCGAGTTCAACACCAGCAAGTCGCAGCAGACCATTTCGGTCAGTACGGTCGATCCGTACTTCACCGACGATGGCATTTCCCGGGCCATCGATGTGTTCTACCGGACGGCTCAGCCGCTCAACAGCCAGGGAGAAAACTACAAGTTGGTAACCCCGGGTGCCTCGATTCGGTTCGGCGTGCCCTTCAGCGAGTACGACACGGTGTTCTTCGGCGTGGGCATCGAGCAAACCGAAATCCGCGGCAGCAACAACCTGCCGGACACCTACTTCCGGTACCGCGAACAGTTCGGCCAGAAGAGCACCGCGATACCGTTCACCATTGGCTGGTCCCGCGACGGCCGTGACAGTGCCCTCGTGCCGACCACAGGTCGCTTCGCCCGGGTGAATGTCGACGTGAGCTTCCTGGCCGACCAGCGCTACATGCGCGCCGATCTTCAGCTTCAGCAGTACTTCACGCCTATCCGGCGAGTGACCCTCGGCATCAACGCTGAAGTGGGTTACGGACGCGGCCTCGGAGACAAGCCCTACCCGATTTTCAAGAACTTCTTCGGCGGCGGACTGGGCACGGTGCGAGGCTTTGACCAAGGCTCGCTGGGGCAGGTGGACAACCTGGGCGCCTACCTCGGGGGCAATCGACGTTTCAATCTGAACACTGAGGTGTACTTGCCGATCCCGGGCACAGGCAATGATCGAACACTGCGGTGGTTTACCTACGTCGATGTCGGCAATGTGTGGGGGGTGGACGACCGATTGACCCTCAGCAGTCTGCGCGCATCGATCGGCCTCGGCTTCAGTTGGGTGTCTCCGGTGGGGCCCATCAAGATCAGCTACGGCTCACCGATCCGCAAAGAGCCAACGGATAGAATCCAGCGTCTTCAATTTCAACTCGGGACTGCGTTTTGATGAACAGGTTATCTTTGAATGCGTTGGCTGCCTCTTTGCTGGTCTTCGCCGCTTGCCATGTCCAGAGCCAGGAAGTCAAGATCGGGTATGTCAACAGCGACCGCGTGCTGCGTGAGGCCAACCCCGCCAAGGCGGCTCAAGCCAAATTGGAAGCCGAGTTCTCCAAGCGTGACAAGGAAATGGGCGAGATTGCCGGTCGACTGAAGGCCGCCAGCGAGAAATTCGACAAGGATGCGCCAACGTTGTCCGAGTCAGAGCGCAGCAAGCGCCAGCGCGATCTGGTCGATCAGGACCGCGAATTCCAGCGCAAGCGCCGCGAGTTTCAGGAAGACCTGACCCAACGAAAGAACGAAGAGTTGTCAGCCGTCGTGGAGCGCGCCAACAAGGTTATCAAGCAAATCTACGAAACCGAAAAGTACGACCTGATTCTCCAAGAGGCCGTATTCGCCGGTCCGAAGATCGACATCACCGACAAGGTGGTCAAGGCGCTGAATGCACAGGGCGCCAAGTGATCTCGTCACTCCGTTTGCGCTAGGCGAACTGGCGGCGCGTCTGGGCGCCGAGTTGATCGGCAACCCAGCCCAGCTCGTCCATCGTGTCGCGTCGCTGGATACTGCCGACGGCGACGCCATTTCATTCCTCTCCAACCCGCGTTATCTGCCGTCACTCGCCACGTCGAAAGCGGGGTGCGTGATCGTGTCACCAGCGCATCGTGACGCGGCTGCGCTGCGCGGCGCCACACTGATTGCGGCTGATCCCTATCTCTGCTTTGCTCGACTGACGCAGTTGTGGGTCGCGCGCGCTCGCGAAGCCACGGCACCTGAGGTGCACGCATCTGCGGTCGTGCACCCGCGCGCGCAGCTCGCCAGCCATGTCTCGGTGGGGGCGCTGGCGGTCATCGAAGCGGATGCGGTGATTGCCGAGGGTGCAGTGATTGGTGCCCAGTGTTTCATCGGCGCAGGCGCGTCGGTGGGCGCACAGACCCGGTTGTCCGCGCAAGTGGTGCTGGGCGCACGGTGTCACATCGGGGCACGCGGTATCGTGCACAGTGGTGCGGTCATCGGCGCAGACGGTTTCGGCTTCGCGCCGAACAGCGGTCGCTGGGAGAAGATCGAGCAACTTGGCGGCGTTCGCATTGGTGACGATGTCGAGATTGGCGCCAACACCTGCATCGACCGCGGCGCGCTCGAAGACACCGTGATCGAGGACGGCGTCAAGCTCGATAACCTGGTTCAGATAGCCCACAACGTGCACATCGGCGCGCACAGCGCGCTGGCTGGCACGGCCGCAGTGTCTGGCAGCACACGCATCGGCGCGCATTGCACGATGGCAGGTGGTGCAGGCGTGGTTGGTCATGTGACCTTGGCCGATCACGTGCATCTGGGTGCGCGGTCGGTGGCCACTCATTCCATCCACAAGCCGGGTTTGTACACCGGCCTGTTTCCCATCGATGACAATGCGTCTTGGGAAAAGAACGCAGCCACGCTGCGTCAATTGCATCGATTGCGTGAGCGCATTCGAGCGCTTGAAAAGAGCATAGAGACCAAATCGTCATGACGATGGACATTCACGAAATCCTGAGACGCATTCCGCATCGTTATCCGATCCTGCTGGTCGATCGCGTGCTTGAAATCAAGAAGGGCGAAAGCATCAAGGCGCTGAAAAATGTCACTATCAATGAACATTTTTTCAGCGGGCACTTTCCGAAGCGGCCGGTGATGCCGGGTGTGCTGATGCTCGAAGCGCTGGCCCAGGCTGCCGCCATCCTTGGGTTTGAGACGCTGAATCTGCAGACCCACGAAAACTCCCTGTTCTACTTCGCAGGCATCGATGGTGCTCGCTTCAAGCGGCCGGTCGAGCCAGGCGATCAGCTCATTCTGGATGTGATCCTCGACCGCATGAAGTCAGGCGTCTTCAAGTTCAAGGCTCGCGCGACCGTCGATGGTGAATTGGCCGTCGAGGCCGAATTTCTGTGCACGGTTCGAGACATTGCCTGATCGGCTGACCGTCAACTTTCGTGACCAGGGGCAACAGGCCATGTCGCTGATCCATCCCACCGCGATCGTTGAGCCCGGCGCCGAACTGGATTCGTCGGTCAGCGTCGGTCCGTACAGCATCGTGCGTTCGCAGGTGCGGGTTGATGCCGGCACAACGATCGGTGCACACTGCGTGATCGAGGGGCGCACAACCATCGGACGCGACAACCGCATCTTTCAGTTCTGCTCGATCGGCGCCGTGCCGCAGGACAAGAAATACCGGGACGAACCGACCGAGTTGCGCATCGGCGACCGCAACACCATCCGCGAGTTTTGTACCTTCAACCTGGGCACGGCGCAGGACAGCGGCGTGACGCGCGTGGGCGACGACAACTGGGTGATGGCCTATGTGCACATCGCACACGATTGCCAGGTCGGCAGCCAGGCCATCCTGGCCAACAACGCGACCTTGGCTGGCCATGTGCACCTGGGAGACTGGGTGATCGTGGGCGGGCTCACTGGCTTGCATCAGTTCGTCAAGGTCGGGCCGCACGCGATGATCGGCTTCGCCAGTGCGGTGTCGCAGGATGTCCCACCGTTCATGATGGTCGATGGCAACCCGCTCGCGGTGCGAGGCTTCAATGCAGAGGGGTTGCGCCGGCGAGGGTTTGGTCCCGAGCGCATTGCTGCGGTCAAGCAGATGCACCGACTGCTGTACCGGCAAGGGAACACGCTGGAGCAGGCGCGCGAAGCGATCGCTGAGTTGGCGGGCAGCGCGCCGGAAGCAGCGGCCGACGTCGCGGTGATGACGCAGTTTCTCGCGTCTTCTCAGCGCGGCATCGTGCGGTAGGAATGACACGCTCCGCGGCCCGGCGCCCAGGGTCTGGTGGGAGCCTTCGCTCACATGGCGACCAATGATCCACGCCTCGCCATGGTGGCTGGCGAGGCCTCCGGCGATCTGTTGGCCAGCCTGTTGCTCGCGGGCCTGAAGCGGCGCTGGCCAGCGCTGGCAGCCCAAGGGATCGGCGGGCCGAAAATGTCCGCGCAGGGGTTCGAAGCCTGGTGGCCGAGCGACAAGCTCGCGGTGCGTGGTTATGCCGAGGTGCTTCGCCACTATCCCGAGCTGCTCGGCATCCGCCGCCGACTTGCCGAACGCCTGTTACAGGAGCCACCCGATGCCTTCATTGGTGTCGATGCGCCCGACTTCAACCTCGACCTGGAGGCCAGATTGAAGGCCAGTGGCGTCCGAACGATTCACTTCATCGGCCCGTCCATCTGGGCCTGGCGTGGTGAGCGCATCGAGAAAATCAAGCGCGCCGTCGATCATGTGCTGTGCATCTTTCCGTTTGAACCCGAGCTGTACGCGCAGCACGGTGTGGCGGCTACCTATGTAGGCCATCCGTTGGCAGATGCCATTCCTCTCGAGGTGCCCAGGCGGGCCAGCCGCCAAGCGTTGAATCTGGACGATGCCGACACGGTGGTCGCGTTGCTGCCAGGCAGCCGTCGTTCAGAAATCCAGTACATCGCGCCAACCGTGCTGGAGGCTGCTGCGCTGATGAAGCACCATCGCCCTGCGTTGCGCTTCGTGCTGCCGGTGGCGCCAGGACTGAGATCGCTGGTCGAGCCGCTGCTGTCGCGGCACGCGCCGGGTGTTGACATCCAGCTGCTGGACGGCCAGTCTCACCAGACGCTGGCGGCCTGCGACGTGACGCTGATCGCCAGCGGCACGGCCACGCTGGAAGCAGCGCTCTTCAAGCGGCCGATGGTGATCGCGTACAAGATGCACTGGCTCAGCGCACAGATCATGAAACGCATGAATTACCAACCCTGGGTCGGGCTGCCGAACATCTTGCTGGAGGACTTCGCCGTGCCGGAGTACCTGCAAGCAGCGGCAACGCCGGAGCACCTGACCGATGCCGCCTTCGCCTGGCTGGATGATCCACCAGCATGTGCGGCGCTGGCCACACGCTTTGAGGCCTTGCACCACACGTTGCGACGCAACACCGCCCAGTCGGCTACCGATGCGATCGAGAGCATTCTTGCGCGCTGAGCAACTGGGCCTGCGCTGGGATGCGCCGGGCCTCATGGCTGGGGTCGACGAAGCTGGACGGGGCCCGCTGGCGGGTCCGGTGGTGGCGGCCGCGGTGATCCTCGACGATCTTCAACCCATCCGTGGTCTGAATGATTCGAAGAAGCTCACCGCACGTACCCGAGAGCGCTTGTTCGACGAGATCCGCGCCAAGGCTTTGTGCTGCTGCATTGCCGAAGCCACGGTTGAAGAGATCGACCAACTGAACATCCTGCAGGCGTCGTTGCTGGCCATGCGGCGTGCGGTGGACGGTTTGCGCTTGCGGCCGCACCGGGTGCAGGTCGATGGCAATCGGCTGCCAGTCTTGCCGATGCCTGCCGAGGCCATCGTGCAGGGGGATGCCACGGTGCCTGCGATCGCCGCGGCCTCGATCCTCGCGAAAGTGCATCGCGATCGGCTGTGCATGACTTTGCACGAGCAGCATCCTCAGTACGGCTTCGACGGTCACAAGGGCTATCCGACTGCAGCGCACTTGGCCGCACTGCGTGAGCACGGGGCCTGCGAAGTCCACCGCCGAACGTTTGCACCTGTGCGAGCGGTGCTGGTGCCCAGCGCATGACGGCGTCCACGGTCAAAGCGATCTCCTCGCGCGACAACCCGCTGCTCGTGCGAGTGCGCAAGCTCGGTCGCGACCCGGTGGCCTATCGCAAGCTGGGTGAGTTGTGGATCGAGGGCGACCATCTGTGCCGGGCGTTTCTGCAGCGCGGCGGTGTTCCGCTGCACGCTGTTGTGAGTGAGCCAGCGTGGGCTACTCCGCTGCGCGATCTCGCCCTCCGGGCAGCCAGTGTCACGGTGCTGCCAGAAGCACTGATGGCTGGCGTCAGCGCCCTCGAATCGCCGGCTCCGATCGGCTTCGTGGTGTCGTGGCACGGCGCTGCCGCGTTGCTTCCTGATGCGCCGACCGTGGTGCTCGATCGCTTGCAAGATGCCGGCAATGTGGGAACCGTGCTGCGCAGTGCATCTGCCTTTGGATTCAAGCAGGTGGTGGCCCTGAAGGGAACGGCCGCACTCTGGTCGCCAAAGGTGTTGCGTGCGGGCATGGGTGCGCATTTCGGCCTGTCGCTCATCGAAGGTGTCGACGCCGCTGCGCTGAGCTCACTGTCGGTGCCGATGCTGGCAACCAGTTCGCACGCCGCACAGGCGATCGATCAGGTCGCACTGCCGTGGCCGTGTGCCTGGGTGCTGGGCCACGAAGGCGAGGGCGTCTCTGCGCTCGTGCAGTCGCAGTGCCACCAGGCGCTGTGTATCCCGCAGCCGGGTGGCGAGGAATCGCTCAATGTCGGTGCGGCGGCGGCCGTGTGCCTGTATGAGTCAGCGCGACAACGCATGAGCCGCTGAGGGGGATTGCGAGCGGGTCGCTCGACGCTCTGCCTACACTGCCGCCGATGCTGCAAGTGCTGTGGTTCAAGAAAGATCTGCGCTGGACCGATCACGCCCCGATGGTCCGTGCTGCCCAGGCGGGTCCGGTGCTGCCCGTGTGGATCGACGAGCCTGCGGCCTGGGCACAGCCTGACGTCGCGGCTCAGCACCGCGCCTTCGCGCAGGAATGCCTGGCTGAGCTTGACATCTGGCTCGGCGAGCGCGGAGGTGCTTTGTGGTGCGTTCAGAGTGAGGCCATTGCGGCTTTCGCGCACCTGCATGCGCTGCATGGTCCTTTCGTTCTGTGGAGTCACCAGGAAACCGGCAACGGCTGGAGCTTCGACCGGGATCGCGCCGTTGCACGCTGGTGCGCCGCGCAGCGCGTGGTGTGGCATGAGCTGCCTTGCAACGGGGTCGTCCGGCGCCTGCGCGATCGCGATCAGTGGTCGAGGCTTTGGACGCAGCGGATGGAGCCACCACCCCTGCCATCCCCGAAGAGGCTGGACTGGGTGGCGCCGCCCGAAAAGAAGGACCACGATGCACCGCCGATCCTTTGCCGCGACGCTGACAAGCCGCTGCGCCAGCGTGGCGGCAGAAGCCAGGCGTTGGCGCTGCTCGACAGCTTTTTCGCAGGGCGTGGGCATCGATACCGCACGGAGATGTCCAGTCCCTTGACGGCGGCTGAGGCTTGCTCGCGGCTATCCGCCCATCTGGCCTGGGGCACGCTGTCGGTGCGAGAGTGCGTCCATGCGGTGTGGCAGCGCCGGAGCGAGTGGCTGGCGATACCCGCCGGTCAGCGCCCTGCGGGTGCGGTGGCGTCGCTGCGCAGCTTCGAGAGTCGCTTGCACTGGCACTGTCACTTCATCCAGAAGCTGGAAAGCGAGCCGGCGATCGAGTTTCGCAACGTCAACCGTGCCTTCGATGGCTTGCGCAATGAAGGTGCGTTGTCGTCTGACGAGCAGGCACGCTTCGATGCCTGGTGCAGCGGTCGCACTGGCTTCCCGTTTGTCGACGCGTGCATGCGCAGCCTGCACGCCACCGGTTGGATCAACTTCCGAATGCGGGCAATGCTGATGAGCTTTGCCAGCTACCAACTGTGGCTGCACTGGCGCGAGCCGGCGTTGTTTCTGGCGCGGCAGTTCCTGGACTACGAGCCTGGCATCCACTACTCCCAGGCGCAGATGCAAAGCGGTGTAACCGGGATCAACACCATCCGCCTTTACAACCCGGTCAAGCAAAGTCGCGATCAGGATCCGGACGGTGTGTTCATCCGGCGCTGGGTGCCCGAATTGCGCGGCGTGGCTGGCGACGCGGTGCACGAGCCGTGGCTGCTGGGCGCGACGCAACTGCGCCCACGGGACTATCCTGATCCGGTGGTGGATCTGCTCGCTGCCAGCCAGCGGGCGAAGGTGCTGATCCACGCTCGCAAGGCGGACGTGGCCACGCAACAGGAGGCCAAGTTGGTCTACGCCAGGCACGGCAGTCGACATCCTAGGCGGGAGACGACAAGCCGACGTGCTGGTGGCCGACGCCCCGAAGATTCAGCCGGCCATCAACTCAGCTTGTTGATCGATCCCGAGGGTGTCTGACTCATGCGGTCAACTCATGCACTGCTGCGCCGGCCAGCGCCTGCACCGCTCGGTGCAGGCTGTCCACCTGCCGCGTCAGCGGGCCTGGGGCCGGCTTCTCGCCGCTGACCACCGACTGGATGTAAACGGCGGTCGTCGCAGCATCGATGCTGCGGGGCAGCACCGGCAACTCGGTCAGCACGCCCTCCTGCGCGGGTGCTGACAGATCGGCACGCCATTCGCCTCGCAGAAACACGTCGAGCCGCGGTGAGCGTCGTGGATCGGCGATGGGTTCGCCCTCGGTGCCGCGCAGCAGCATCGCGCTGGCGCCTGCGCGCTGCAGAAAGGCCGTGAGCGCGGTGCCGTATTCCGGATGGGTGTGGTTGATCACCCGCAGCGACCGACCGCCGAGCGTCGGGTCCAGCAACTTGGCCACCGTGTGGCCTGGATTGCGCAAGCCGATCACCCAACGAACGTCCAGCAGACGCGCCAGCGGTGGACACAGCGTCTCGGTGGCCATGAACACCGGCTCACGCCGTGCCCAGCCGTGGAGCACGTCCTCGGCACTGTGCGCGATCGGCAGACCCAGGTCACGGAACACGAAGGCGGTGGTGACACGACCGGGATCGTTTGAGGGGCCGTGTACCAGCACCGGTGTCCCGTTCTGCGCCAGCAGCAAGGCCAGCAGAGCGGTCAGGTTGGGCAGCTTGCGGGCGCCGTTGTACGACGGCAGGATCACCGCCGGTCCCTCTGGACTGATCGGCAGACAGCGCTGGTGCACGGCGCGAAGAAAACCGAGCAGCTCCTCGGTCGACTCTCCCTTGATGCGCATCGCCATCGCGAAGGCGCCCACCTCGAGGTCGCTGACACGGCCGTCGAGAACCTGTGCCATCAGGTCTTCGGCCTGCTCGATGCTCAACGACCGTGCACCTTCCTTGCCACGGCCGATTTCCTTGATGTACGGGGCAATGCTCATGAGCGGAGGATGACGGATTCCATGGATCGATGAGGAGATTAAATGATCGACACCTGACGCCTGCGAGGTTCTCGGTGTACCGGCTAGGCAATTTCCAGGCCCAACTCCGCAGTCAGAAACACGTCGACACATCGACAAGAATGGCGCGAAGATGGGAGCCAATCTGTGCAAGTCGCGTTCTCGCTTATTGCGGCCGCTGGGTGAACATCCCAGAATCCGCACTTGGGCTGCGGAATGACGTCGCCGCCCTGGTCATTTCCTACCGCTTCGACACGGAGACTCTTCCCAGATGAACGCCCTTAAATTCGCCGTCGCCAGCGCCCTGCTGGTGGTCGGCAGCAGCCATGCCGCAGGCAACCTGTCCGTGACGCGCGAGGTCACGATCGACAGCACGCCGGCCACCGTCTGGAAGCTGGTCGGCAACTTCAATGCGATGGACGTGTGGCATCCCGCCGTCAGCAAGAGCGAGGTCAATGGTGCAGGCACCAAAGTGGGCACTCGCCGGACATTGACGCTGGCGGATGGCAAGCAGACGATCATCGAGCAGTTGAGCACCTACGATGCAGCCAAGACCAGCTACAGCTACACCATCGTCAGCGGCCCACTTCCCGTGGTGAATTACAGCAGCAGCATCACGCTGAACACCACACCCGAGGGCAAGACATCGTTGAAGTGGTCGTCGACCTTCGATGCCGCCGCGGGTGCTGACGCGGCCGCTGCCACCAAGGCGGTCGAGGGAATCTATGACAGTGGACTCGCCAAGTTGGTGAACAACTTCGCCAGGCAATAGGCAACACAAGCAGGCAAGTCAACGACAAACAGGCGCGACGCCGTTCGCGCCTCTGGTTTTTCAGGAGATACCCCCATGAACAAGTTCGTACGCCATGCCGCCACCGCCGGATTGCTGTTGGCCGCAGGCAGCGGGCACGCCGCCGGCTCGCTGTCGTTCTCCAGCGAGGAAACCGTGGACAGCTCGCCCGCCACCGTCTGGAAGTACGTCGGTGATTTCAATGGTTTTGACCTGTGGCATCCGCAGGTGCGAAACAGCACCGTCAAGGGTGCTGCGACGAACAAGGTGGGTGCCGTGCGCACCTTGAAGCTGTCCGACGGATCCGAGTTGGTTGAAAAGCTCCTGAAGTACAGCGCGGCCAACACCAGCTATACCTACACCTCACTCAAGAGCCCTTTTCCCATCAAGAACTACGTCGCGACGATCTCGGTGTCCCCGGCGCCTGGCGGCAAGACGCTGATGAAATGGAGCGCCACTTTCGATGCGGTGAACATCGACGAGGACATCGCTACCGAGATGGTGGCGATTGCGCTGAATGGTGGCTTGTGGAAGGTTGTCGCCAACTTCGAGAAGCCGGCTGCTCCTGAGGACGCGCCAGCCGCTGAGGCTGCTGCGGCGCCTCCCGCCACGCCCTGAACCAGCCACCCACCTCGTACAGAGTGGCTGCTAGGCTGAGCATGGCGGACCCTTGGCGTACTGCGAACTGCTGTCCCCCTCCGATCCGGGGCGCGAAACGTGCCTGACTTGATGACGCCTCGGCCCGACGCTGATGAAGGGGCCCTGATGAACCAGCCTGAGCGGTCGCTGTCGGTCGGGCAAGCCAGCGGCTTGCCCGAGACCCTGCGGCAGGTGGCTGATTCGCTAGGGGTCGATCCTGCCGGCTGGTGCGATCTGGTGTCTGCGAGCCTCATCGGCATGGCAGCTGGGTTAGCGCTCAAGGAGGTGTCGACTGGCCGCTATGTCTACGCCTCAGACAGGATGGCTGAACTGCTCGGGCGCTCCCGCGAAGACCTGGTTGGCCGCTCCGATGCGGAACTCTTCAGTGCCGAAGTGGCGGTCTCGCTGCGCGCGGCAGAGACGAGTACCACGGTCTTGGCCTTGCCTCACAGCAGTGATCACCGCATCGAGCGCGATCACGCGCGCCACGAGTTCCACGTCACCCGAATTTTGCTGAATGGCAGCGCGGATGCTGCCGGTGCCAGCAAGCGGTACCTGTGCGCCATCTGGTTGGACATGAGCACGCAGCGCCAGCGCGATGCCCAGCTCACGCTGGCATTGCAACAGTTGGAGCAACAGCAGCTGGCGACTGAAGCCCTGCGGCGCGAATTGCAGGGCCCGGAGCCGAGGGACATCGACACAGGGTTGTTTCCAAACGCTCACTTCGAGGACCAGCTGCGGCGTGAGGTCGATCTGTCGCTTCGTGAACACCGTGAGTTCTCGATGGTCTCGATTTCGATCGACCCACCCTCACACGCAGCCAGTGCGCTGGGCGACTCGGCGCGTCAGCGTGTGATCGAGGCGCTTGGGCGTTTGCTTCGGAGCAATACGCGCGCAATGGATGCGTCATGCCGTGTCTCTGACGATCGATTCGCGGTGCTCCTGTCAGGTGTCGGTTTGGCGACCGCGCATGCTCGAATGGAGGGCTTGCGACGCCAGTGCGCCACGCAGATTGTTGTGCTCAATGGCCAGGACTTTGGATTCACGGTGTCGATGGGGGTGGCGAGCTTTCCGCACACCGCCCACACGCAGGACGATCTGCTGCAGGCCGCTGACACCGCACTGATGGCGGCACAGGGCCGCGGCGGCAATCACGTCACGTTGGCCAGCATTCGCTTCGAGGGCGCTTCCTGAGCAGGAGCCAGATCCTGTTCTTGTCTCTCGCACTGCGATAGGCGAGGTGTCCGTTGTGAGCCGTGAGCCGCATTCCTGAACCCAGGGGATTCAGGTGGGCCGGGTCAACCGTGCTTCGGGTTCATCTGACGCGAGACGATCACGCCCACTCGGCAATGTTCCCAGCCCGGGCTCGCGAGAGCATCGGTTCAAGGAATTAAAAACTCACGCGAACACAACGGACGACGCTCAGTCTACGCCTGCCGTGGTTGCCAATGATGTCGACAGGGTGGCACCGTGTGCCGAATCGGTCACAGCAACTGACCGTGCTCGCCGAGGGCTTGGTCGATGCGGGTGATCAGGGCATCGATGTCCATTTGAGTGGCGGCCTCGTCCACCGCTGATCGGCTTTCGGTCGGCGTGGGCGAAGTGGCGGCTGGGCGCTGTTCGAGCTTGTAGGCGAGGTTCAGGGCGGCAAGCACGGCAATGCGTTCGCGGGCCTTGACCTTGCCCGCTGCCCGGATGGCAGTCATCTCACGATCGACTGCCTTCACCGATGCGTGCAGCAAGGTGTCGCCGCCGTCGGGGCAGCCCAGCACATAGCTCTGGCCGAGGATCGAGACTTCGATCTGCTTCATGGGGATGTCTTCTGAATGGGTGCGGTTGTGTCGAGGTTGTCATCGGCTGGCACCGCGTGGGCCTCCGCTGGAAGACGCTCAAGCAGGGTGTCGATGCGCGCACGCGCGGCGTTCAGCCGTGAGCGCAGGTTGTCGCGTTCGTTCGCCACGCTGGCCAATTGCTGCTCCAGCAAGGCGTTGGTCCGTTGCAACTCATGGTGGCGCAGTAAGAGCCGCTCGACCCGGTCAGCGAGGTCTTCGATCTTCGACATGGGGCGTGTTCGGGCAGTGGGTTGAACAACGGAATTTGATTGTAGGTCGGTGCTTAGAATAGAAGCGTTGGTGCCCGCGCCGGTGTTCTTGTCGGCGCAGTTAAACGGGAAGCAGAAAGCATCGCTCGGTGCTCAAACTGCGCTGCCCCCGCAACGGTACGGTGGACGAAGCCCTGGTCGGTCTGGACAGGGATTCAGCTTTCATGCGCACACCACTGGAGATGGTTCATCTCTGGGAAGGTCGTGAAGGTCGCTCCATCAGCCCGGATACCGGCCAACAAGCGGGTGCGGCTTCGTGTCGTGCCTACATCGCAAGCGCCTGCGGGGAAGCAGGGCGATTGCATCTTGTCGGGCTCTTCAATCATGTTTTTTGACTGCATGGCGCCACGCGCGCCCTTGGCTGCTTGCAGCCGGTATCTCCGCGACCTCGTTTCGCTGCTCACCGTTGCCGTCGCTGCGACAGCACTCTCGTCCGCGCAGGCGCAGACGCCGACCCGGCTGCCACAGGTGTCTGTGATCGCGAGCCGCGAACCGCTACCGCTCGAGCAAATCACCTCCGACGTGGTCGTGATTGACGAGCAGCGCATCCGTCATTCGACCGCCGATTCCATCGAAGACCTGCTGCGGCGTGAAGCCGGGGTTCAGTTGTCGCGCAGCGGCGGACCCGGTCATGCCGCTGGCATCTTGCTGCGGGGCGCCAGCACCAGCAGCACACTGGTGCTGGTCGACGGTGTGCGCATTGGCTCCGCCACCCTGGCACAGGTGGAGTTTGAGGCGATCAGTCTGGCCCAGATCGAGCGCATCGAGGTGCTGCGCGGGCCGGGCTCCAGTCTGTATGGGGCCGACGCCGTGGGCGGTGTGGTGCTGATCACGACCAAACGCGGCGAGGGGCCTGCGAGCCTGTCCGGACATGCCGCTTTTGGCGAGTACGGCTCGCGTGAAGGTGATGTCGGCATCAGCGGCAGCCACGCCGGGTTCGACTACGCGGCCTCGATCAGTGGCGAACGATCCCGTGGTGTGTCGACGCTGCGACCAGGCGACCAATTCGGCAACTACAACCCCGATCGCGACGGCTATCGCCGCCGGACTGCGCAGGTTCGGCTGGGCTACACGATCACGCCGGGCCACCGGGTGGCCGCCAGCGTGATCGACACCCGGTTGAACTCTCAGTACGACGGCTCCGAGTTCGGCGGGCCTCCCGACTTTGCGCAGGATCCGACACCTGACTTCCGCTCTCGGTTGAGCACACAGGTGGCCTCGCTCAGCTACGACGGGGTGATCAACCCGCTGTGGACCACCCGTTTGCAGCTGGCCCTGAACGAGGACAAGTCGTTCGACGGCGCCAACTTCCCAGAGCGCTTCCTGACGCGTCGCAATCAGTACACCTGGCAGAACGTGCTCACGCTGAGCGCCAGGCAGCAACTTGTGACGGTGATCGAGCGGCTGGAAGAGCGTGCCGAGTCGTCTGCGTTCATGGTCAACAGGCAACGCCACAACGACGCCGTGGGGCTGGGTTATTCGGGGCAATTCGGTTCGCATCTGCTGTCGGCCGATGTTCGGCGTGATGACAACTCGGTCTACGGCAACAGCACCACGGGCCGGCTGGGCTATGGCTATGAGCTCGGCCACGGCCTGACAGCGCGTGCGCTGGTTGGCACCACCTTCCGTGCGCCCAGTTTCAACGACCTGTATTTCACGGGCTATGGCGTCCCTGATGTCCGGCCGGAGCGCGGTCGCAGCGGTGAAGTGGGTCTGCATTGGCGGGGCGGCGACAGCCAGGCGTCGCTGACCGTGTATCGCAATCGCGTGCGTCAATTGATCAACTACGAGCCGGACCGCAGTTTCTGCCCGTCCGATCCCTCCTACGATTTCGGCTGTGCGCGCAATGTCGACCGGGCGCGTCTGAAGGGGGCCACGCTGAGTGCAGGCCATCGCATCGGCGCGTTGGGGTTGCGCGGTACGCTGGATTTGCTAAGCGCGAAGGATGAGCGCAGCAACGGCCGTCTGAATCGTCGCGCCAAGCACCAGTCCACCCTGGATGCTGACTACCGGATCGACGACTGGGCCCTGGGTGCGACGCTGGTGACGGTGGGGTCACGTCCCGATGGCGGCAAGCGATTGGGCGGCTACTCGACGGTCGATCTGCAGGCGCGCTGGAGCTTCATGCCCCGGTGGCAACTCGAGGCCAAGGTGTTGAATGTCACCGACCGCGACATCGAACCGGCGCGAGACTACCGCTCGCCAGGCCGACAGGCGTGGCTGGGTGTGCGCTACAGCGGCATCGGCTTGTAGTCGCAGCAGGCAGGCGTGACACTTCGAGGATGGAGTTTCCACGGTGCATGAACTGATCCTCGGCGGGCAGCGCAGCGGCAAGTCGCGCTGCGCCGAGCAGCGCGCGGCGGTGTGGCTGGCGACCCCGTCACGCTCGGCGGTGCTGTTGGCCACAGCGCGGGCTGGTGACGAGGAGATGCGACGGCGCATCGCCCATCACCGGCTCCAACGCGCGGCATGTTTGCCTGCGCTTCAATGTGAAGAGGTGCCGATCGAACTGGCGCAGGCCATTTTTCGCCACAGCGCCCCCGATCGGCTGGTTGTGATCGATTGTCTGACCCTGTGGCTGACCAACCTGCTGATGCCGATCGACGCAGCGCCGCTCGACGACATCGAATGGGACCGAACGCGAGAGGCGCTCTGCGATGCGGTCAGCGAGGCCAGCGGACCGGTGCTGCTGGTTTCCAACGAGATCGGACTTGGCGCGGCACCGATGTCGCGCGAGGCACGCCGCTTTGTCGACGAACTGGGGCGCCTGCACCAGGCGATGGCGGCGCGTTGCGATGGCGTGACCCTGATGGTGGCGGGCATCGAAGTGCCCGTGAAGCGGGGCCGGCGGTGATGGCTCGCGAGTTTCGCGCGCTGATGCTTGGCCTGTTGCTGGCTGTGGCAGCGCCGTCAGGCGCGTTGGCGGCTCCCCCACAGATCACCGTTCAGGACGATCGTGGCAGCGTGCAGTCCTTTGCAGTCTCTCCGCAGCGCATCATCAGCCTGCTGCCGTCGCTGACTGAAAGTGTGTGTGCCCTGGGTGCCTGCGCGCGGCTGGTGGGCACCGATCGGTATTCCAACTCGCCTCCGGCCGTGACGGGTCTGCCGAAGTTGGGCGGTATCGAAGACGCGAACCTGGAGCGCATCGTGGCGCTTCGGCCCGATGTGGTGCTCGCTGCCCCGTCGACACGGGTGGTCGAGCGGCTCCAGTCGCTCGGACTGAAGGTGGTGTTGCTCGAGCCCAGAACGCATGCCGATGTGCGGCGCTCCTTGAATGTGCTGGCCAGGCTGCTGGGTACACCGGAGGCTGCCGATCCCCTGTGGACCGCCATCCAGCAACAGGTTCAGCAAGCAGCCCGGGTGGTGCCCGCACGGCTGCGCGGCATGAAGGTTTATTTCGAGGTGGACGCGACGCCGTTTGCGGCAGGCGAGGGGTCCTTCATTGGCGAAACCCTGACCCAGTTGGGCATGGCGAACGCGGTGCCCGCGGCGTTGGGTCCGTTTCCACAACTCAACCCGGAGTACGTGGTGCGTGCGCAGCCTGACATCGTCATGGCGGTGCAGCGCGACCTCGATCAGATGCCGCATCGGCCCGGTTGGGCACGGCTTGACGCCCTGCGGCAGCAGCGTGCCTGCGGCTTCAGCCACGAGCGCTATGACGTGTTGGTGCGTCCCGGGCCACGCCTTGGCGATGCGGCGCAGCTGCTGGCCGAGTGCCTGATCGGGCTGGATGCCCAGGTGCGCTGATGGATCAGACACTCGTTGCCACCCCTGATCGACAGACGATGGATGCGGGCGCCACCCGTCGTCGGCGATTCGCCATGGTCCTGTTGCTGGTCGGGCTGGTTCTGGCAGGGGCCGGGCTGGCCGCTGGCAGCGACGGCTGGTCGCTGCCCAGGTGGAGCGATGCCGATGCTGGCTTGATCCTGGGCGAGATCCGCTTGCCGCGTACCCTGGGCGCGTGGTTGGTCGGGGCGTTGCTGGGCTTGGCGGGTGCCATTGCGCAGGGTCTTTTCCGCAACCCCTTGGCCGACCCCTACCTGCTGGGGTCGGCAGCCGGCGCGTCGCTGGCCGTCGTGTTGGTGTTGGCGGTGGGATCGTTGGGCGGCGCGATGACGGTCATGACAGCCGCCAGCGGCCTGGCCCGGCTGGGCCTGGTGGGCGCGGCGTTCGTCGGTGCCTTCGTCGGAGTGGGCCTCACGCTGATGCTGGCCCGCGGTGCCCAGCAGACCCCTCGGTTGCTGCTGGCGGGGGTGGTGGTGGGCGTGGTGCTGTCGGCGCTCGGCGACCTGGTCTCGACGGTTGCACCGGAAGCCTTGCGTGGCAAGCAGGTGTTCATGCTCGGCACCACCGGATTTCTGGGCTGGGCCAGTGTGGGTGTGCTGGCGGTGGGGTTGCTGGTCACATTGCCAGTGGCCTGGCGGCTGGCCCGTGTGCTCGACGCCTTGACCTTGGGCGAGGACAGCGCGCGCAGCCTCGGCCTGGCGCTGGCGCGCTGGCGGCTGCTGCTGGTCGGTGTGCTCGCGCTGGCCACCGGCATGGCGGTGTCGCAGGCCGGGTTGGTGGCCTTCGTGGGGCTGGCTGCGCCCCACCTGGTGCGCCGGTGTGCGCCAGCACCTAACGGCTACACCGTGGTCGCCAGTGCGGCAGCCGGTGGCACGTTGCTGCTGGCCGCAGACGTCGTGGCACGTAGTCTGGTGGCACCGCAGGAGTTGCCGGTCGGTGTGGTCACGGCCGTCCTGGGCGGCGCTTACTTGCTGTGGCTGCTGCGCCACCGCCGACTCGGATGACCAGCGCCGTGGTTTCGTCTTGCGAACTGCGAGCCGAAGGTCTGCAGGCTTCGCTGGGTGGGCTCCCCGTGCTGCGCGGCGTGTCGCTGACATTGCCCTCCGGCTGGACAGCGATCGTCGGCCCCAACGGCGGCGGCAAGTCGACCTTGCTGCGCGTGCTGGCTGGGTTGCTGCCGCCCCAGTCGGGGCATGTGATGCTGGACGGTCGGGCACTGTCCGCGCACAGTGCCCGTGAGCGCGGCCGGCGCATCGCTTGGCTGGCGCAGCACGAGGCGGGCGAGGCCAGTGGTGAGTTGACCGTGCGCGACGTGGTGCAACTGGGCCGGCTGCCCCACCTGGGCTTGTTCGCGTCGCCCGGACCGGACGACGACGCGGCGGTCGATGCCGCGATGGCGGCCACTGAATGCCGCGACTGGCAGTGCCGGCGCTTGCATGAGCTGTCGGGTGGCGAGCGCCAGCGTGTGCTGCTGGCGCGCGCGTTGGCTGTCGGTGCACCCGTGCTGCTGCTCGACGAGCCGACCACCCACCTCGATCCGCCCCATCAGGTGGCGGTGGTGCGGTTGCTGCAGCGCCTCGCCGCCGCTGGCACGACCGTGGTCAGTGTGCTGCACGATCTGCCGCTGGCGCTGCAGGCCGATCGCCTGGTGGTGCTGCACCAGGGCCGGGTGCGCGCTGAGGGATCGGCCCACGCTTCCGAGGTGCAGGCGGCGCTGGTGCATGTGTTCGGTGGCGCCCTGTCGATCGAGCAGATCGGCGGGCGATTGACGGCAGTCCCCTGCTTGTGAACCCCTGCGCCGATGGCGTCCTTCGAGCTGAACCCATGAGCACTGCATCCTGCACCGCCGATGTCGACGTCACCGCCTTGCGGGCGCGGCTGCAGGGGCGCCTCGATCAGAAAACCAAGCCGATCGGCTCGTTGGGCCGCATCGAAGCGCTCGCGCTGCAGATCGGCTTGATACTGCGCAGCGAGCAGCCGGTGCTGACGCAGCCGCAAATGGTGGTCTTTGCGGGCGACCACGGGCTGGCGGCGCACGGCGTGTCGGCCTACCCCTCGGACGTGACCTGGCAGATGGTCGAGAACTTCCTGGCGGGTGGTGCGGCCATCAACGTTCTGGCGCGGCAGCATGGCCTGGCGTTGACGGTGGTCGATGCCGGTGTGCGTCACGACTTTGCACCGCGGGCCGGCCTGCTGAATCGCAAGATCGCGCCAGGTACCGCCGACGCGCTCGCAGGGCCGGCGATGAGCGAGGCCCAGTGCGCCCAGGCCATGCGCTTGGGTCGCGAGGTGGTCCGCGAGCTGCCCGGCAACGCGGTGCTGCTGGGCGAGATGGGCATCGGCAACAGTTCCAGCGCCGCGTTGTTGCTGGCGCAGCTGACGGCTGAACCGATCGAGCACTGCATCGGCCGTGGCACCGGGCTCGACGACGATGGCCTGGCACGCAAGCGCGCGGTGCTGACCCGCGTGCTGTCGACACACCAAGGCGCTGTGGCGCCGATGGACGTCCTGGCGGCGTTCGGTGGTTTCGAAATCGCGATGTTGGTGGGCGCGGTGCTGCAGGCGGTCGAGGAGCGCCGCCTCGTTGTGATCGATGGGTTCATCACCGGCGCGGCCGCCCTGGTGGCGCAGCGTTACGCTGAAGTCCAAGGCCGCTCGATCGTGGACGGTTGCGTGTTCTCGCACCGCTCCGATGAGGCAGGCCACGCCGCGATGTTGCGCGCGCTGGGCGTGTCTCCGTTGCTGGATCTGGGCCTGCGTCTGGGCGAAGGCTCTGGCGCTGCGCTGGCCTGGCCTCTGATCGACAGCGCGGCGCGCTTGCTGTGCGAGATGGCCAGCTTTGAATCGGCCCGCGTGGCCACGCGGACTGGTCCCTGAATCAAGAGATGCGCCAGTGACAGTGCCCACACCTTCATCGACAGCGCCACGCGGCACCGAGGGCAGGCGTTCCTGGTCCTGGCGACTGATGCACGAGGTGCGCTTGGCCTTCGTCGCGCTCCAGTTCTTCACCCGCACGCCGATCCCGCGTTGGGTCGGCTTCGAGCCAGACTGGCTGCACCAGAGCGCGCGTCACTTCGCCTTGATCGGCATCTTCGTCGGGATCGTCGGTGCCTTGGTGCTCTGGTTGGCGAGCCGGGTCTTGCCGCTGCCGGTGGCGGTGTTGCTCTCCATGGCGTCGACGATGCTGCTCACCGGGGGGTTCCACGAAGACGGTTGGGCGGACACCTGCGATGGCCTGGGGGGTGCGGTGAGCCGCGAGCGTGCGCTGGAGATCATGAAGGACTCCCGCATCGGCGCTTATGGCGCGATGGGTCTGCTGATGATGCTGGCGCTGAAGGCGTCGGCGCTGGCATCGCTCCCCGCCGCCTGGGGCTGCGCCGCGCTGCTGCTCGGGCACACCGCCTCTCGCGCTGCCTCGACGGCGCTGATCCGTTTTCTGCCCTACGCCGGTGACATCGAGCACGCGAAGGCCAAGCCACTGGCGCAGCGCATCTCGTTGGCCGGGCTGCTGGTGTCATGCGCGTGGGCAGGGTTGATCGCCCTGGTATTGGCGCTGAGTCATGCGCCGTGGCGTGTCCCGGTGGCCGCAGGGCTGTTGATGTCGCTTCTCGGTGCCTGGTGGTGTGCACGCTGGTTCCGCAAGCGGCTGGGGGGTGTCACCGGTGACACGCTGGGCGCTGCGCAGCAGCTCACCGAGGTGCTGCTGCTGCTGAGCTGGGCGGCGGTGTGGCAGGCGGCGACCCAGTGATACACCTCTGGCGTCATCCGCGGCCAGTGGACGCGGCGGGCCGCTGCATCGGCCGGACCGATCTTGCCGTCGATCCACGCAAATCCAAGCGGCTCGCGCACCGCATCCGCCGCTTTGCTCGGCGCCACCAGCTACCGCGCGTGGTTCACACCTCGCCGCTGCGGCGTGGTGCCGACGTCGGTCACTGGTTGGCCCGCTGGGGCTGGGTGCATCACACCGACTCGGCGCTGTCTGAGATGGACTTCGGCGACTGGGACGGCCAACACTGGGACACGATCGGAGAGCCGGCCGTCAGCGCCTGGTGCGATGACCTGGCCCATGACCGAGCGCATGGGGGTGAGTCCGTGTCGATGTTGTTCGAGCGCGGTGCAGACTGGCTCGCCCGCACCGCGCATGTGCCAGTGCGCTGCGTGGTAGGCCATGCAGGATGGATCAACGCCGTGCGCCTGTTGCTGCAGGGCCATGGCCCACCGGCGAACGCGAAGGACTGGCCGACGGCGCCAAACTATGGCGAGCGCCTCAAGCCGCTGCCGAGCGCGATCGCCCTCGCACCGCGCTCCGCACCCAGCGTTTGAAGTGGGCAAACCAGGCGTGACGCGCGCACGCGATGACGCTGTCCCAGCCGGCGCGGTGATTCACGCCGGAAAGCGGAGGTGCCTGGTTGGACGCCAAGTCGGCGACGGCCAACACGCAGCGCAGCGACAGCGGGTGCTTCGCCGGCGCGTGCTTTTCGATCAGTCGCACCTCGAACCCGGCCTGTCTCGTCAGTTGCGCCAGCGTGTCGGTACTGAAGTGATACAGGTGTGCGATGTGCAGCATCACCAGCTTGCGGTACTCGGTGACGTCGGGCACCTCGATGTAAACCCGGGCGTTCGGCGCGAGCAGAGGCTTCAGTGATTGGAGCACTTGCCCCGGCTGCTTCAGGTGTTCCAGCACATGGTTGATGATCACCAAATCGATCAGCGGCGGATCGGAGGCGCGAAGATCTGCCAGGCTTGCATGCCACTCGCAGCCCGCGTGGGTCATGGCGAAGCGGCCGAAAGTAGGATTGGGTTCGATGGCGATGCGGCGCGTCCTGGGCACCTGATCGCCCATCGCCTTGAGCATCGAGCCTTCGGCGGCGCCGATATCCAGCACCACCATCCCAGGCCGCAGCTCGCCGCGGGCGACCAGCAGTTCAGCTGTCACGGCGCATCGTCTGTCGATGCGTGCGGCGCGAATGTGCGCCTCGGTCGGCACGCCATCTTGAGGTCCGAAGTCGCTGTAGAAATTTCGGTAGTGATTCGTGTAGAAGTCGTCGAGCGCTTCAGCCGTCGGTTGCGGATTGGTCATCACCAAACCACAGCCTGCGCAGCCGACGGTGATCAGTCCCATGTTGTAGCGATCGGTCTCCGCCAGGCGCTCGAACTTGACTCCCAAGCACAGAGGGCAGGGGACCTGTTCGAGGCGGTTGCGATCAAGGATCCACGAAGACGTCGGCATGGGCGAGGGTGCAAGCGCAGGGTGCGCCGCAAAGTTCGGCTGGATTGTAGGTAGACCCATCACGCCCCCTCTGCACACCTGGCCTGGGTGGGTCGCTGTGCACGTAGGACAACGCCGACACGTCGCTTCGGGGAGCCCCGACAGCGTTGGCCACCCGCTCGCTTGACACTGCCTGCTGGCATGGCCGAGCGTTCGCGCCCCCGGTGTTGCCTGGCCCCCTCCGCCTTTATCAGCCCGGCCTTTGACCCCCTGGGCGCCGCCCATGTCCATCTTCTTTGACATCATCCACACCACGCATTACCGCTATGCCAAGCCCGTCATGCTGGGCGAGCATCGCGTGATGTTTCGTCCTCGGGGCAGCCACGACCTGCGGGTGCTGGCCACCAACATGGAGGTGACGCCTGCGCCCATCGACATCCGCATGGTGCAAGACGTGTACTCGAACTCGGTGGCGCTGGTCCAGCCGCAAAGCCCCGCGCAGGAGCTGAAGGTGGTGTCGTCGTTCACCGTCGAGCACACCGGTACGCGCGCGCTCGACTTGCCACTGAACCCCGATGCGGTGACCTATCCATTTCCGTACAGCGATGAAGAACGCATCGCGCTGGCGGCGTATCTGGCGCCGTACTACGACGACCCGACCGGCGAGCTGCTGGCCTGGGCCCGGCAGTTCATCCGCACCGACGGACCGACCGGTTCCACGCAGTTGCTGATCGACATGACGCAGTTCATACGCAAGGTCATGCGCTACCAGGCGCGGTTCGACGAAGGCGTTCAGTCGCCTTGTGAGACCTTGCGTTGGGGCAGCGGCACCTGCCGCGATTTCGCGACCCTGATGATCGAGGCGATCCGACAGCTCGGCTACGCTGCGCGCTTCGTTACCGGCTACCTGTACACGCCTTGGCTCGATGCCGCTGAAGGCGCACCGCTGCTCGGTGCCGGCGCCACCCATGCCTGGCTGCAGGTGTACATGCCGGGCGCTGGCTGGATGCCGTTCGACCCGACCAACAACCTGATCGGTGGCACCGACCTCATCCGCGTCGGTGTCGCTCGCCATGCCAGTGGCGCCTCACCCGTGTCGGGTTCATGGCATGGATTTCCTGGAGATCACCTCGGCATGTTCGTCGACGTGCAAGTGAAAAAGAGAACCTGATGATCGAAACCCTGAACCCACCCGCTACCGCCACGCGCAGCGTCACCTCGCAGATCGATTGCGGCCTGAGCTATGCGCTCGATGGCCCCTGCGATTTCATTTTTTCGATACACGCCACGCTGAGCATGGGCCAGACTCTCTTGAGTGAGTCGATCGCCATCGACCCGCCCGTGGCTTACCGTGTCAACACCGATCCGGCGTCCGGCAACCGCTTGATGCGCTTGCATGCCGAGGCGGGCCCGCTGTGTCTTCGCTACCAGGCAACAGTGGTTCGTCCCATCGAGGGGATCGATGTTCATGCCGGTGAGGTCCGCATCGACGACTTGCCCGACGAGGTGCTGCACAACCTGATGACCACGCGCTACTGCGAGTCGGACCATCTGGCCGCGGTGGCGTTCAAGTTGTTCGGTGGCCTGCCCGCGGGCTATGTGCGTGTGGCGGCGATCACCGAGTGGGTTCGCACGAACATCGACTACCGCATTGGTGCCAGCACGGCGACGACCACCGCGCGCGACGTGTTTGTGCAGCGCGCTGGCGTGTGTCGCGACTTCGCGCACCTGGCCGTCACTTTCCCGGCGCGCCTCGTCTGTGGCTATGCGCACTTTGCCGAGCCGCCCCCCGACTTTCACGCGATCTTCGAGGCTTATCTCGGTGGCCGATGGGTGATGTTCGATCCGACCGGCATGGCGCCAGTCGACAAGCTGGTTCGCGTGGCCACCGGCCGCGACGCAAAAGACGTGGCGTTCGCCACCATCTTCGGGCCCGCGCGCATGGTGAGCATGAATCCCGACATTGTCGAGATCAGTGCGGCGGGCTGATTTGCGGATTCTTGTTGCCTTGCAAGGCACCGCGCCGGGTGTTCGCCCCGGCGGGCGAGTCACTTTTTCTGCGGGGCCAGAAAAAGTAACCCAAAAGATGTCCCTGAACACCAGCCATTGGGTGACCACGCTTCGGCTAAAGGTGGACTGCAGCGTCTCTGCCACAAGAACCCAATCCGAGGACCCAAAGGGTTGAGGCGTAGCGAGACCGCATGTTTGAACCTGAGCGAGGTAACCGAGGCGGTAGCTCGGAGAGTGTTCTCGGGCCAGAGACTTTGAAGTAGGCGGCTGGCCGAAGCGAGCCACTCAAATGGCTGGTGTTCGGGCACTCTTCTTTGGTGACTTTCTTCTGTGCCAGCAGAAGAAAGTTACCCGCCTGCCGGGGCGGACTCCCGGCGCGGTCTCACCGAAGAACGAGCCGCCTCGCCAGGCACAGGCCCTGGCCCGTACAGCAGAGCCGCAAACAGCATGAACATCAACCCGGTGTTGGACCGCCAGATGTACGACTCCGAAAGGCAGATCAGGAAATAAAACACTGGCAGCCCGATGCGGAGCTGTCGCAGTCCGTCGTCGGGCCAGCGTCGTGTCAACCAGGGCGGTGCCACCCACACGGCGAACAGCAGAACGCCACCCACCACCCCCGTGGTCACGAGGTTGAAGAGCAACTGGTTGTGCGGGTTGCGCGTGAGCAGCCATTCGGGTGACCGCTGGTCGTTGACCACCTTGTACTCGGCCGTGAAATCGCCGGCACCCACACCCAGCCACGGGTGCGCGGCAATGATGTGCATCGTGTTGACGGCCATCTTGTAGCGGTGCGGCAGCGATTCATTGACGGCGGTGTCGAGCTGCTGCGATTCAGAAAGAATCAGGCCGATGCGATCCCGGGTGACCGTGTCGCTGAACGTAACCAGGCCCCACACGCAACCGGCCAGCACCGCCGCAGCGCTGACCAGCGCGAGCACCTTGTGCTTGGCCAGCCGCTGAAAGGCCATCAAGGCCATCATCAGGCTGAAGCCGATCATGCCGACCCGGCTCCCTGAAAAGGTCAGTACGGCGAAGGCGCTGAGCACCGTGAGGGCCCAAATCCAACGCACGCGCCCGGAGGTCGATACCGCCTTCCAGGCGCCCACATAGCCCGCAAAGGCAAGCACCGGACCAAACAGGATGCGATCGACGAAGGGCGCTGTCTCCGTCGCATCCTTCTCGGCCCGCAGGCCCTGCGGCCAATCCGGGTAGTGGTTGAGCTGCAGCCAGTTGTAGGCGGCCAGCACTTCGCACAGGACGACACCGATCGCAAATGCGGCGAGATAGCGTCCGGTGTGCTCGCGACGCGCGACGGTGAAATACAGCGCTGCCAGCAGGAAGAACAGGTACCGCGACACCATGTTCCAGCCGCCTGCCATGTCAGCGGTCCAGAGCAGCGACACCACCACCCACCAGAAGTACGCCTGGAAGACCCAGAACACCGGGTTGCCGCGCAGCGAGTGCCACTTTTGCTGCCACCGACCTTCGATCAGCCAGAACACCAGCATCAGCCCGGTCAACACGTAGGCCGGGGCGATCTGCGTGGGCACCAGGAAAAACAGCGCCGCCAGCAGCGCTGAATTGAGGGCGGTCAGCCGATCGCGCCACAGGGTCGGCGTCACCGCTGAACAACTCCTGCGTCATCGAACACCTTCAGCATGTCGCTGCGTTCCTGCGCCGACTTGAACTTGACGCGGTCCCAGCCGAAAGCGACCACCTGCGTGTCTGGCGGGCACAGTTGTCGCGCGAAAAGCAGTCCGGATGAGCGTACGCCGACGACGATGCAGTACGGCGTCTGACCCAGCCAGACTTCCAGCGGCTCATCAAGGCCGAGCACCCGATAGCCCGGTCTGCACAGTTCGCGATGGCGGTCCTTGGGATGCCCCTTGTAATCGATCTGTTCGATGTCGCACGAGGCCAGCCATTGCTCGATCTGCAGGGCCACCGCATCGCGGTCGGCCGTGGTCATGAGTCCTGCACTCACCAGGGTCTGGCCGATGACCAGCGCACGGCGCGGGGTCAGCCCTGCATCCAACGGAGCGCTGCGGGCGACCAAGGGCTTCAGCACGACGACCTTCGCAGGGTCGTATTCATGAGGCAGTCCGGCCAGCACGTAGATGCGATCGCAGAACGGGGCATCTGAACCGATGCGGTCTCCGGAGTACATCCAGTAGTTCAGGGTGGGCGAAAGCAGTTGGCGCAACTTGCGCGCCCCCTGTGCCACGCGCTTCATGGGGGTGAGCGGGTAGCGTCGGATGCTGAGCAGGCCATCGGGCAGGATGCGGGCGTGCAGGGTGCGCGCACCGCAGCGGCGCGGCAGCGACCGCAGGAAATAGTTGATCACCTCGGTGTCGAACACCGCGCTGTGCAAGATCAGCGTGTCGCAAGGGCCGACCAGCGTGGCCACGAGCTCGATGTTGGCGAGCAGTCTCCGGTGGCGTCCCATCCATCCTGGAAGCGGATGGCGGCGGGGCCAGGGCAGATAGCCGCTCGCATCCCATTCATCGATGCGCACCTGCGGCTCGACGCCGGGTTGATACCAGACCAGCACCTGCCGGGCATCGGTTTCGAACGTCTGAGCGATCTGTCGGGCTGCCAACAGTTGCAGTGGTGAGGCCACGAAGTAGACGCAGACCGTGCTCATGCGCTGAATCCCTGGGCCGAGCACACATCCCGGTAGGCCTGCAGATTGCCCTCGACCATCGCCTCGATCGAAAACTCGGCCAGTGCCAGCGCTCGCCCCGCCGCACCGTAGCGCTGCCGCAGAGCGGGGTCGCCGAGCAGGCGGATCAGGTGATTCGCGAGCCCCTCGACATCACCGGGCTCGATCAGCTCGCCGTTGATGCCGGGACGGACGATCTCCGGGATGCCTCCGGCGCGACCGGCAACGATCGGCAAGCCGCACGCTGCGGCCTGCAGCAGCGCGACGCCCAGGCCTTCCATCTCGGCTGGGTGCACCATCAGGTCAACGCACGGCATGACCCGCTCCAGGTCGTTGCGAAAGCCAGCAAAGTCGACGTGCTTCTCCAGGCCTGCGCCTTGCACCAGCTTCTTCGTTGCCGCCAACTCCGGCCCCTGGCCGAACAGAAGCACACGGGTCCGCGGTTGAGCGGCAAGGACCGCAGGCAACGCCGCGATCAGTGTGCGGTGGCCCTTGCGGGCAATGAACTGAGCGGCCATCGCGATCGTCAAGTCGTCAGGGGCCAGACGAAATTCATTGCGGAACCAGCCTAGGTCATCGCGATGGGGCCAGTAGCGCTGGGTATCGACGGCACTGTGCACGCACACCACTTTGTCGGGTGACAGTCCTGCCCCCAGAAGCACTTGCCGGATTCCCTCGGAGATCGCGACGACACGGTCATAAAGCTTGTATTTCAGACGAAACCAGCCGCGGGGCTCTGGGTTGTCGTTGCGTCGACTCATCACCGTCGGCACGCCCTCGAGCCGCGCTGCGAGCGCGCCCCAGACATCACTGCCGCGGCGGCTGTGCAGGTGAACCAGATCCGGCTTCTCCGCGCGGATCAGCGCACGCACCCTGCTGATCAGGCCGATGTCCTGATCGCCGCCCATCGCGATCTCGCGCACCTGCAGTCCGTGCTCGCGCGCCTGCGCGGCGATGGCGCTGCCTGTCGGACAGACCAGCACGGGCTGCTCGCCGCGCGCCTGCAATCCCTTCACCAGAAAGAAGACCTGCAGGCCTCCTCCGTACAGGTGTGTGCCGGCCTCCACATGCAGTGTCTTCATGCCGGCAGTGACATCACGGATTGGGCTGTACGCAGCACCGTGTCGACCTCGAATGCGCGCATGCAGTCGAAGCGACCCTCACAGGTGGGATGGCGCCGGCAAGGTGAGCAATCTCGCGCCTCGTACATCACGACGGTACGCGGCGCGCGAGCGTCGAGGTAGGGGCGGGTCGAGCCGAACAGTGCCACGGTGGGCACATCCAGCGCACTGCCCATGTGCGTGAGGCCGGTGTCCACGCCAACCAGCAAGGCGCTGCCGGCGATCACCGCGACGGTCTCATCAAGCTTGAGCCGGCCCACCAGATTGGCCAGGCCCAGGACGTGATCTGCGATCGCGGATGACTGCCGGGCATCGGACGATCCGCCGACGAGTACCGGGGTCACCCCCTGTGCCACCAACTGCTGTGCCAGTGCGGCCCAACGCTCATCGAACCAATGCTTCTGGGGGCGCGTGGTGTAGGGGCACAGAACAGCGTAGGGAGCCTTCACGCCTGCAGCGGCCAGCGCAATGGCTGCTGCTGCACGTGGCGCATCTCCCACGGCCAGGTCCATCCGATACGGCGTGGTGGCGCCGAGGTGTCGCGCCAGCGCGCGGTATTCAGTGCCGATCGGCTTGAGTGGGTCTGCTTTCGGCATGAAGCGCTCGGTTGCCAACCAGCGGCCTCCTTCGCGGCCGATCAGGCTGACCCGTCGTGCCGCGCCAGTCCACCAGGCGCACAAAGCGCTTTTGAACAGCCCCTGCGCGTCGAGGGCAAGATCGAAACGACCTGCTCGCAGCCGCCGCCGGAAAGCCAGTACCGAGCGCAGCAGTGCGATGGGGCGTCGTGCACGCCACAGGGCTTGCCATTCGTTGCGGGGCAGCACGATGACCTCATCCAGGCGAGGGTTGTGTCGCAGAAGCGGGGCGGCCGCCGCTTCGACCAGCCAGCCGATGTGCGCCTGCGGCGAGATCTCGCGCAACGCCGCGATCAGGCCGGAGGCCATCACGACGTCCCCGATCGCGGACAGCCGGATGATCAGAATGCGATCGGTGGTCACCGGACGCGTCCCAGGCGCGTTGCCTCGCTGTAAAGCTCGACGTAGGACGCAGCGGCGGCCTGTTCGGTGTAGTGCCGCCGCAGCGTGGCCTGGCCTTCCCCGCCCAGTTGGCGCAAATCAGCGGGGTCGGCTTGGAGGGCCAGCAACAGGCGCTCGGCCAGCGCCACCGGATCGCCGACCGGACAAAACAGCACGTTCACCTCGTCGGTGGCGATTTCACTCGGCCCCTCACTCCGCGTGCAGACCACCGGTTTGGCGTAGTTCCACGCTTCTTGCAGGATGCGTCCCATCGGCTCGTGGCGCGACGGAAAGACCACCACATCGGCGATCTGAAGGTAGGGGTCGGGGCGCTCCAGCCAGCCGAGGAAGCGCACCCGCTCGTCGAGTCCCAGGCGCTGGCATTGTGCTCGCAAAGGCTCGCGCTGCGCGCCGTCACCGCCGAGCAGCAGTACGGGCCGTCGCCCCGCGACTTCGATAGGCAGCCGCGCCAGCGCTTCCAGCAGATCAGCAAAGCCTTTCTTCTCCACGAAGCGACCAAATGACACCAGGAGCAAAGCGTTGTCCGGCAGGTTCAGGCTGTGGCGCAATGCGGCCAGTTCGTCTGACAGCGCGGGGACAGGCGGTGGCACGAAGTTCGGAATGCGGAAGATGCGCTGTCTAGGCAGGCCTGCTTGCAGTAGGTAGTCGCACAGCTTGTGCGTGATACCGATCCAGGCATCGGCGTGACGGTAGTAGCCGTCGATCTTGTAGAAGCCGCCGAGCCGCGCGATGTGGATCGCCGCCAGTTCTTTGGGCACCCGCGTGAGGCGCGTCGCGCGGCCCATGTAGGTCTGCACGATCTGCGGCTGTTCGGCCCGTATCAGGCGCCGCATCTTCAGAACCGAATACAGATCCCACTGGTTGGCCATCGGTACTTGATGCTGACGGATCCCTACCGACAGCATCGGCGCGACGCGGCTGCCAGGCCTGTTGATGGCCACGGTCTCGTGCCCGTCGGCGGCCAATTTTTTGGTTAAGTGAACATAACAATTCTCGGCGCCGCCGTAGCCCCGGGACCCCATCACATGCAGGGATTTCATGAACCCGCGCGGTCGAATTGCATGTGGTGCAGCCGGCTATAGATGCCGTTCAGCGCCAGCAACTCGGCATGCGTGCCGACTTCGGCAATGTGACCCTGATCCATCACCACGACCCGGTCGGCACCGGCAATGGTGGACAGCCGGTGAGCGATGGTCAGGGTGGTGCGGCCACGTTTGAGGTTGTCGATCGCGATCTGCACCAGCCGCTCCGATTCGGTGTCAAGCGCCGAAGTGGCTTCGTCGAGCAGCAGGATCGGTGCGTCCTTGAGCAAGGCGCGCGCAATCGAGATACGTTGGCGTTGACCACCGGACAATCTCGCACCGTTTTCGCCAATCGGTGTTTCCAATCCGAGCGGCATCTCGCGGATGAATTCCATCGCATGCGCCGCCTCGGCGGCCGCAATGATGTCAGCCTCGCTGACCGCATCGCGCAGGCCATACGCGATGTTGGCCGCCACGGTGTCATTGAACAGCACCACGTGCTGGGTCACCAGCGCGATGTTGGCGCGCAGGTCGGCCAGCCGAAGATCCCGGATGTCGATGCCGTCGAGTGAGATGGTGCCGCGGTCCAGCGCGTGGAAGCGGGGGATCATCGACATCAAGGTTGATTTGCCACTGCCCGAGGCCCCCACCAGCGCGACCGATTCGCCGGGTCGGATGTCCAAGTCGACATCGACCAGCGCATCGCGCTCCGCGTTCGGGTAGCGGAAGCCGGCCCCGCTGAACTGCAGATGTCCGGTGGCGCGGGCGATGGTTCGGGTGCCGTGGTCAGGCTCGTCGGGTGCATCGATCACTTCGAACACGCTGCCCGCTGCTGCCAGGCCGCGTTGCAGCACTTCATTGACGTTCGACAGCCGCTTGAGCGGCGCCAGCAGCAATGCCATCGCGCTGAAAAACGACACGAAGCCGCCCACGGTCAACTGATTCTGGTTCGACTGCAGTGCTGCGTAATAGATGATCACGGCCAGCGCGAGCACCGCAATCGTCTGCACGATCGGTCCGTTGGCAGCTGAGGTGGCGACCACCTTCATGGAATAGCGCCGCAGCGCGTTGGCCACCGCGAAGAACCGCTTCGCTTCGTAGGCTTCGCCAGCAAAAATCTTGATTTCGCGGTGTCCGCCGATCACTTCATCGACGACGTGCGACAGCGTCCCCATCGAAGATTGCTGGCTGCGGCTGAGCGCGCGCAGGCGCCCGCTGACGGAGCGGATCACATACGCGATCACCGGCAGCACGGTGAAAAACGCCAATGACAGTTGCCAGTTCAGGTACAGCATGTACCCGAGCAGCCCCACCACGATGAGACTGTCCTTGACGATCGTGATCAGTGACACCGTGATGATCGGACTGATCTGCTGGGTGTTGAATGTCAACTTCGAGATCAGCGCCGCACTGGGTTCGCGGTCGAAATGACTGGCAGGCAGGCGCAGCAGCTTGTCGAACATCGCCGTACGCAAGGACAGCACCACCTTGGTGGCGACTGCGTTCAACGCCGTGACGTGGACGAAGTCGGTCGCACCGCGCACGATGAACAACGCCACGATCAGCAAAGGCATGCGGTGGATCGCCGCCGGGTCGCGATTGACGAAGCTGCCGTCCAGCAACTCCTTCAGCAATGCGGGCAAGGCCGTTTCGGTGGCGGCGTAGCCGATCATCGCCAGGATGCCCAACGCGAAGGTGCGCCAGTGCGGCCGCACTTCTGCCAGTACCCGCAGGTACAACTCCTTCGATGTGTAGGTGGCCGGTGCTTGCAAGGCTCAGTCCCGTGTCACCGACCTACAGCTCTTCGAGACGTTGTGGTGGATAGGTATCCCAGCCCAGACAGCCGGGACATTGCCAGTAGTGGTGCTGAGCATCAAAGCCACAGGCGGCACAGCGGTAACGCTGCCCAGCCTTTGCAGCACGACCGATCAGGTCACCCACCGCCGAGAGATCGTCTGATGACACAGGCAGCGCAGACGTTTCATGTTCGTGCAGCAGTGCCTGCGCAGCCGACAGGGTGGGCAGCTGCGAGAGTTGCGCGCGGGTGCGATCGCGGCGTGCGATCGGATCGGCGTCGAGCGATCCAATGGCGTTCAGCAGATCGATGCTGGGCTTCTTGTCGTGCAATGCCAGCAGCCTCAGCCGCGCCTCGTCGGCATGGCCGCAAGCGCGGGCACTCGCCGCGTAGTCGGCCGCCACGAGGTTGAAACTCGCCGGGTGAGTGACCAACAGGTCGTTCCATACAACGATGGCTTCCGCGTGGCGGTCTTGCCGTGCCAGGCGACGCCCAGCCATCACCACAGGCCGTGCGGCCTGAGGCGCAGCGTCGCGTGCACGCCGCAGCGCGTCGTCGGCGTCAGACGTCTGCTGCTTGGCATCGGCCTCCAGTGCCAGCTCGCACCAGTAGTGCGAGATGCGCGAGGCATAAGAACCCGTGCTGCCACGCTCGAGCTTCAGTGCATCGTCGACTGCCGCACGCCAGTCGTGGGAGCGCTCGTGCAGCGTCAACAGCGCGAGTCGCGCATCGGTGTCGTAGGCCGTGCCTTCGAGCGCGCGCCAGGCGGCTTCTGCGCGATCGAACAGGCCGGCTTGCATGAAGTCCTGGGCCAAGCCGTGCTGTGCGCGATCGCGCTCCGCAGGTGCCAGATCGGCACGGTTGAGCAGGTGCTGGTGCACGCGCACCGCGCGCTCGTACTCACCGCGACGCCGAAACAGATTGCCGAGTGCGAAATGCAGGTCACTCGTGTCGGGGTCTTGTTGAACGGCTTCAATGAAGGCGTCGATGGCCTTGTCGTGTTGCTCGTTGAGCAGCAGGTTCAGACCCTTGAAATAGGCCTTCGGCGCGTCGCGCTGCTCGCGCTTCAACTGACGGAAATCGAAACGCGAAGCCAGCCATCCCAGCGCGAAAGCGATGGGGAGGCCCAGCAGCAGCCACTGAAGTTCAGAGTCCATCACGTGGTGGATGTTCAGGGACCGGTGCGGCTGCCGCCTGCGGGTTCTGCGGGAGGGTTGCCGCGATGGGGGGCATCTTGCGCGTGGCGACGCGGCGGTGCTTCCACCAGGCCGGCACCATCGCACTGACACCGAAGGCGCAGCCCAGGCCAAAGGCCGCCAGCACGATGAAGACCATCGGCGCGCGCCATTCGTAGCCAAAGAACCACCGCACTGCGGCGTCCTGCTGGTTGTTCAGGGCGAAAGCAAAGAGTCCAAAGAATACGAACAGTCTGAAAACCCAGGTGATCACGCGCATGACGTCTCCGCTACTACGTGTTCCGCCGCGCATGGCTGCCGAAGAGCAGTTTGCACGATGTCCTTGGGGTCCAGCCTAACGGAATTCTGCGCGACCTCAGTGGCGAGAGCGAAGCTCGGAGGGCGACGGGTCTGCATCGGCCGGCAGGTGGGTGTCGACTGCCTCGCGCAAAGCCTTGCCGGGCTTGAAGTGAGGGACGAGCTTCTCCGGTACCACCACCTGCTCACCAGAGCGCGGGTTGCGGCCCACGCGAGGTGGGCGGCGGTTGATCGAGAAGCTGCCGAAGCCACGGATTTCGATGCGGTGTCCGCGCGCGAGCGCATCGGACATCGCATCGAGCACGATCTTGACCGCAGTTTCGGTGTCCCGGTGGGTGAGCTGGCCGAAGCGCTCGGCCAGCCTTGCCACCAGGTCCGAACGGGTCATGCCGTCCTTCATGCCATCCATGGCCACGGCCCCAACCGTCAGGAGTTGCCGCCCTGGTTGTCCAGCTTGGCGCGCAGCAGGGCGCCCAGGCTGGTCGTGCCAGCGTTTTCACGCTCGCTGGTCTGTGCCAGACGTTGCATGGCTTCTTGGTTGTCGGCGTTGTCCTTGGCCTTGATCGACAACTGGATCGAGCGCGTCTTGCGGTCGACGTTGATGATCACGGCGTTGACTTCGTCGCCTTCCTTCAGCACGTTGCG
>LNEY01000011.1 GCA_001464195.1 Burkholderiales bacterium Ga0077547 | reverse complement strand
GGTCGCCACCTTCAACGCGCCACTGACGATCTTCGCGGATGCTGTCGTCGATGCGGCCACCAGCGCCGACGACTTCCGGCTCGAGGACGTGCGCCGCCGCCGCATGTCGGTCTACGTCCGGGTTCCGCCGAACAGGCTGGCCAACGCGCGACCGCTGCTGAACCTCTTCTTCTCGCAGCTCGTCAGCGTGAACACGCAGGCCCTGCCGGAGCAAGACCCGACGCTGAAGGTGCAGTGCCTGCTGGTCAACGACGAGTTCACGGCGATGGGGCGCGTGGGCGTCATCACGAATGCCGCCGCCTTTCTGGCTGGCTACAACCTGCGGCTGCTGACCGTGGTGCAAGCCATGTCGCAGCTCGATGCGGTCTACGGCGACAAGGAAGCCCGCACCTTCGCCACCAACCACGGGCTGCAGATCCTCGCGACGCCGACGAGTACAGCGCCATGCTCGGCCACTTCACCGAGCGCGCCACGTCGCGCGGGCGCAGCCGGTCCTTCAGCGGCCACGGCTCCAGCACCGTCAGCCGCAACGAGAGCGAGCAGCGCCGCGCGCTGCTGCTGCCGCAGGAGTTCAAGGAACTCGGCAGCGAGCGCCTGGTGGTGATCTTCGAGAACTGCAAGCCGATCCTCGGCGAGAAGATCCGCTACTACCGCGACAAGGCCTTCACGTCGCGCCTGCTGAAGCCACCCGCCGTGCCGCGCATGGACATGGACCTGCACCTGGCGCGGGTCCAACAACGCTGGCGCTATGCCGACGACGAACTACCAGCGGGGCAGACCTTCAGCCTGGAGGCACTGGCCCACGACCACACGCTGCTTCCGGACTCGTTCGAGGGCCCGCCGGACAAGGTCGCCGATGAGCTGCTGACGTTCTTCGACAAGGGCGCGCCTGGCATCCCCGGGATCGGCGGATCGATCGAGCCGGTCGCCGACGAAGACGGCGTCCTGCTCGCAGAAGGCGACGCGTCGGAAACGACGCTGGACGTTGCCGCGCTCGACGCCGACGTCGACGTGGCGCCGGGTGTCGAACCCGGCCCGCAAGAGACCCAGATCGTGCCCTGAGAACGCGGGAGACCTGCCATGCGCAACACCACCCCCCTTATCCCCTTGCTGCTCGTACTCGCCTCCTGCAGCTCGCCCCCGAAGCCGCCGACCGTCGACGAGTCGCAGAAACGGCCGGTGAACTCGCAGATGGCCGTCGAACTGCAGGTGTGCAAGAACGATCTGCAGAACACCCGCCTGCTGGCCACTGAGTCCAGCCGCATCGCTGAAACCACGGCCGCCACGCTGGCCAACATGGCGGCACGCCAGCAACTGCTGGCCGCCATGCAGGCGCCGGCTGCCCAGCAGGTCAAGGCCAACAGCGTCTTCACCGTGCGATTCGACTTCGGCAGCACGCGCGTCGCCATCCCGCCCGACGTGACCGCCGCGCTGGTCGAGGATGCCAAGGCATCGCCGCTGGTCCTGCTGCGCGGGCGCACGGATGGCATCACCGACGCGCCGGCCGAGAGCCGTATCGCCCGCGAGCGCGCCGCCGCCGTGCGTGACTACCTGGTCGCCGCGGGCGTGGACCCCGCACGCATCCGCGCCACCTACCAGCCCACCGGCGACCACGTCGCCGACAACGCCAGCGCCGGGGGCCGCAACCTGAACCGCCGCGTCGAGATCGAGCTGTACCGCGCGTTGCCGGTTGCCCTGACCACGACCTCTGTCGCCCAGCCCTGATCCTTCCTTCAACCCAACACCGCGAGGTCGCCATGAATGCAGACAACTCCCCCGTCCGCAAGGCAGCGCCAGCCCTGGGCGGCACCGTCGAGCCGGCCAATCGCGCACCCGTGGCCATCGAACGGTTCCAGACGCCGGCGGACGCGGTCGGCGAGCGCTACGAGATGCGTGATCCCTTCGCCGAAGTGACCTACCGCACGAACACCTTCCCCGAGATGGTCGCCAAGGCCGATCAACTCGGCAGCACGCGAATCGTTGCCGTGGCCGAGGACGGCAAGCGCACGCCGATCCAGAAGGTCGATGGCGAGTGGCAACGCGGCCTACAGCGCCCGGCGGCACCGGAACGGCCCCTGGACCCTCTGCCGGCGCGTGACGAGATACCCGAGGCCACCAACGTGGTCCCGATGCGGGGCGCCGCCAAGGCAGATCCGCAGCCCGAGCAGGTCGATGCGAAGGCCATCGCCAAGATCGACGCCCAGGCCGAGCGCGCCGCCATGGTGGCGCGTCTGGAAGCCGCACTGATGGATCGCTACATCATCAAGCGCGCGCCGGTGACGATGGGCGACGTGACCATCGGCCGCACCGAGTACCGCTTCCGCGGCGACACCTCGCGCGTGGCCTTCACCGAGTCGACCTTCCGCTTGGCGACGGACACCAACAGCCCCTCGGTCGCCCGTTCGATGGTCGACGTGGCCGAGGCCCGCAACTGGAAGGCGCTGCGCGTCTCGGGCAACGAGGACTTCAAGCGCATGGTCTGGCTAGAGGCCTCCGTGCGCGGCGTGAAGACCCTGGGCTACGAGCCGAACCCCGGTGACCTGGAGGTGCTGAAGCGCGAGCGCGAAGCCCGGCTGGTCAACCGCATCGAGCCGGCCCGCGACGCTGGGGCCGCAGCGGCAGCCCAGGCCGACAAGGCATCCGCCCGTGGTGGCGGTGGCCGCAAGGCGGTGCTCGCCGCCATCGAGGCGGTGCTGGTGGCCAAGAAGGTGCCGGAGAAGCAGCGTGCGGCCGTGATGGCCGCTGCAACCGAGAAGCTCGCTCAGCGCATCCGCGACGGCCAGGCCCCGAAGGTCAAGGTCTACGACAAGGCGGCGCCATCGCAGCGGCCCGTCGTCATGCCGACGCCCGAGATGCAGCGCACCCGCGACCGCGCCGCGCCGACACCTGTCCGATGAGGCCAAAGCGGTGGAACCCTCGGTCCACGGCATCACGGCGCAGTCCGCGGTCTATGAGATCGCCGGCCAGTGCTTCGAGATCGGGGCGCGAGGCTTCGCAGACGCCATCGCCGACGCCCACGCCGCCCACCAGCGTCCCCGCTGCCTGTGCCTGGCCGGAGGCGTCGAGATGTATGTGGCGCGCCTTGGCGAAGGCTACATCGTCAAGCGCATGCCCGACACGGGCAGCCAACACGCGCCGGACTGCCCGTCTTACGAACCGCCGGCCGAGTTCTCCGGCCTGGGGCAGGTGCTGGGCAGCGCGATCACCGAGGACCCCGCCACCGGCGAGACCACGCTGAAGCTGGACTTCCCGCTGGCCAAGATGCCCGGCCGATCAATCATGCCGCCGGCCGGCGGCGAGAGTGACAGCGTCTCTTCCTCCGGCACCAGGCTCTCGTTGCGCGGCCTGCTGCACTACCTCTGGGACCAGGCCGAGCTGACGCGCTGGCATCCCGGCTTCGCCGGCAAGCGGACTTGGGCCACGGTGCGAAGGCATTTGCTTCAGGCTGCGGAGCACATTCTCGCGCGCGGCGACGCGCTGCGCGCCCGGCTCTATGTGCCCGAGCCGTTCTCCATCGCCGAGCGAGAGGCGATCAACGCGCGGCGTCTGGCGCAGTGGCAGCACGCGGTAGCCGTACCCGGGAAGGCGCAACACCTGATGCTGCTGATCGGCGAGGTCAAGGAGATCGTGCCCGCGCGCTACGGCTTTAAGGCGGTGGTCAAGCACATGCCCGACCAGGCCTTCGCCATCGACGAGCAGCTGTACCGGCGGCTCGGGCGGCGCTTCGAGCCGGAGCTGGCGCTGTGGGCCGCCAGCGACGACATCCACATGGTGATGATTGCGACCTTCGGTGTGGGCCGTGCCGGCATTCCGGCGATCCAGGAGCTGTGCCTGATGCCCGTGACGCGCCACTGGCTCCCGGTTGCCGACGGGTTCGAGAAGCAGCTTCTCGATCGGCTGGTCGGCGAGAGCCGTTCATTCGTGAAGGGCCTGCACTACAACCTCGGCCGGGGCGACCGGATCGCGAGCGCCGTGCTCACCGACTGCGAAGGGTCGGCGCCAATGCTGTTCATCGGGCCTGCTGATGCCGACGAGTCCTCGCCGGGCCCTGAGACTGGCGCCGCTGTTGACGCCCCGATCTGGACGTGGCGCCGATCCGGCGAGCCGATGCCTCCTCTCCCGCTCCCGCGCACCCATTCGCCCCGGACGGCGCCCACTCAGGCAGAGCGAGCATCCCGGACGGCTCTCGCAGGATGACCATAGAATGCATGACTTGCACATAAGTAGTGCACTTTGCTACCATCCCGGCATGCCTGCCCGAAGCCATGCCGCCAAGCTGCTGCACCTCGCCTCGAAGCAGCCCGCCGTATCGGCGCGGGAGCTGTCCGCCGCGGGCATCCCTGCACGTACGGTCTCCCGCATGGCGGCGCGTGGCCAGGTCCGTCGCGTCGGCCGCGGGCTCTACACCGGCGCCGAGGGATCACCGAGTGCCCACCAGTCGGCGATCGAAGTGACCCGGCAGGCGCCCAAGGCCGTGGTGTGCCTGCTCTCTGCCCTGGAGATCCACGGCATCGGCGTGGAGGCCCCCTTCGAGGTCTGGATCGCACTGCCGGCCGGTACCCACGCTCCGAAGGGCACCCAGGCCGCGCTGCGCGTCACCCGCCTGTCGGGCGCGGCTTTCAGCGAAGGTATCGAGACCGTCGTGCTCGACGGCGCACCGGTCCGTGTCTACAGCCTCGCCAAGACCATCACGGACTGCTTCAAGCTGCGCAGCAAGGTGGGCCTCGACGTGGCGCTCGAAGCCCTCCGCGAGGCCTGGCAGCAGCGAAAGGTGACGATGGATGACCTGTGGCGCTACGCCAAGGTCAACCGGATGATCAACGTGATGCGGCCATACCTCGAGGCGATGACCGGATGAGCGCGGACCGCTCGGCGTCATTGCTTGCGCGCCTGTTGAATCGGTACCGGAGCCGCGATCACTCGTCGACGTGGAACCCCGTAGCGCGCGCCTGGTGAGAGCCTCTCGAAGGGCCAAAAAGTCCGCAGTTTTACTTCCTGTTTTTTTACCGCGCTAGTGGTAAGATTTCAGGAAGCTGAACTTCCGGAAGCCACGATGACTGCGATCCTGCACGCCGAACCCACCTCCGTCCTTTCACGCCTGCAGCAGCTCGGCTTGACCGAAGCGGCGTTGCTGCGCGCGGTCATGGCTAGCTACATCGCCAAGTCGAACTGCACTGAGAACCACCCCCCGCTGTTTCCGCCCATCGCGGCGTGGAGCGAAGCCGTTCGTACGCTGCGTGATGTGCTGAAGTCGGAGGGCTGGACGCGCTTCAATGATCAGAACTCGCCGAAGACCGTGAGCCCAGACGGCTCGATTTCGATCATTGTCTCTACTGGTAATGAAGCAACTGGCATCCCGCATGCGGAGCCTGCTACGACCTCTTCGAAGGGGCCGAACACCGCGGGCGCCATCGAGATCAACCGCAGCTTGCAGCTGTACCTTCCGGGCATGGAGCTGCCCGTGCCGCTTCAAGACGAAGACGAGAAGGTGACGACCTGGATCTTGCTGGTACACCATGCCAAGAGCGAGTTGCGTGCGGAGCTGTCGTTGCCTCTGGACGTCGGTAGCGACGGCCGCGTCTCCGTGTGGCAGGAACGGATCATCTTGCGGGCTCAGCCGCTCGATGGCGAGCAGGTGGTGGTCACGCCCCCCGCCCAGCCTGACATCGACGTTGCTGTTCGGCGGAAGGCATGAGCTTCGGTGCAGAGTTCAACCCGAACCGCCTGGGCCTTGCTCGACGACGGAGAGGTCTCACCAAAAGGAAGTTGGCAGAGCTCATCGGCGCAGACGTGCGGGCGGTAACCGCGTACGAGAGTGGGGAGTACAAGCCTGAAAGAGAACGGCTCCTCGTTCTGGCCGAGCAACTGAACTTCCCCGTGAAGTTTTTTGTTGGCTCGGACGTACAGGAGGTGACACCTGACGTGGTCAGCTTTCGATCGATGTCGAAGATGACCGCCGGTCAACGAGACGCAGCGTTAGGCGCTGGCGCAGTCGCGCTTATGCTGAATGAGTGGGTCGAGCAGCGCTTCGAGTTGCCCGCGGCCCAGCTGCCCGACCTGAGCCACGAGGCCAGCCCTGCTGCGGCTGCAGTTGCACTTCGCCGCATTTGGGGTCTCGGCGAGTTGCCGATCAAGAATATGGTCCACCTGCTCGAAGCGCGCGGCGTGCGTGTGTTCTCGCTGTCGCTAGACACTGCCCATGTGGACGCCTACTCCATGTGGCATTCGTCTGTGCCCTTCGTGTTCCTCAACACGATGAAGTCTTGCGAACGCAGCCGATTCGATGCAGCCCATGAACTCGGTCATTTGCTCCTACATCGTCATGCCGGCCCGAAGGTCAAGGACGCCGAACGTCAGGCCAACGAGTTCGCGTCGGCGTTTCTGATGCCGGAAGGAAGCGTTCTGGCCAACGCGCCGGTCATGGCTACCGTGGATCAATTGGTCTCACACAAGGTGTTTTGGACAGTCTCCGTCGCGGCGCTTGCCTACAGGCTGAAAGACCTGAAGCTTGTCAACGAATGGCACTACCGGTCTCTCTGCATCGAGATGGCGCAACGTGGCTACCAGAAGTTGGAGCCAAATAGCGCACCCCGGGAAACATCACAGATCTTCCAGAAGGTGTTCTCCGCGCTGCGTGAGGATGGTCTCACGCGCGCCGATATCGCTGATCAACTCGCCGTACACGTCAATGAAATCGACGAGTTGGTCTTCGGCTTGGCGCTAACCGCGCTAACAGGTAATGCGCATGCACAGAGCCGCCCGCGACGGCCGTTGCTCCAAGTGATCGAGGGTGGACGCGAGTAGGCAAACCTCGTCAGTCGGGTGGGTGCAGAGGGCCGGCCCTCGACCCTCCGTACCGCGTTCACCGGCAAGGGCTTCGATTGCGATGAGTTGGCGAGAAGCGAGAGAATTTCTTCTATAGCCCGACCGGGCGAGGAAATTGATTGCGCGCTGATTGGAAAGCGCATGTTTGGCAGCGTTTGCGAGCGAGCCATCTGCGGCAAGAGACAACATCACTTTTGAGGACGCCCATGAGTGGATGCACCGCCCCAAGGTACGGGCACCGCACAGCAAGCGGGGCCGAGAACTGTCCGGTCTGCCGGTACAAGCGCGCTGGCTACGGCAGGTCCAGCGGGTATGGCTATAGCAGCAGCGGCTACGGCAGTAGCTCGTATTCGTCATCGTCCCCGTCTTACTCGTACGGCGGCGGACGAGGTTCAGGCGGCAGCGCACGTCCGCGGTGGGCACGGTCGGGCTCGTCCGCGTCGTATACGCCTGATCAGGTCGCTGAACTCACACCGGTCCGCGAGACTCTAGAAAAGACCGCCGCGGCACAGCCAGACCTTCGCGATGTCTTCCTTTGCCATGCATGGCCCGACCGGCGCAGCAAGGCCAAGGACCTGCACGATCAGCTCACAGCAGTCGGTGTGAAGGTCTGGTTCAGCGAGAAGGACCTAGGTCTGGGCGTGCCGATGATGCGCACGATCGATCGCGGTTTGGCGAACTCGCTCATCGGGCTTGTTCTAGTGACGCCGGCGATGCTCGAAGCCCTCCCGCGCGAGGGTGTCGCCGACAAGGAGTTGTCAGCTCTGCTGCGCGGCAACCGACTCGTCCCGGTCATGGATGAAGTGACCTTCGAGCAGTTGGTCAAGGTCAGCCCATTGCTCGCTTCTCGCTCCGGCCTCAGCACCAAGGAGAATACGTGGCCCGAGATCATCGAGCAAATCGCTGATCTCGTGAAGGTGCACAGGCCTGCGACTTGAGCCGCAGTTCAACCGTTTAGGTCAGCAGCAAAGGAATGCAGAAGCGGGCGTCCGCTGTGCGCGGTCTTGCAACCTGTCGCAATCTGACGGCGGGATGCGCGCTGACTAATGGCCGCGCTTGGCGCGGATTCTAGAATTCCGTAGCGGGAGGCAGTCTGATGGCGTACCGGAACAAGACCTACATCGCCTTTGACGGCGACAACGACATGCACTACTACCGTCTCATGACGGCTTGGCAGGCGCATGACGGCTTTTCGCTCAATTTCCACAACGCGCACGACCTGAATACGGCGCGAGACTCGAGCCAGGAAGAAAGCATCAAGCGCCAACTTCGCGAGCGCTTTGCGAACTCCAAGCAGCTCGTTGTGCTCATCGGTGCGAACACTAGATACTTGACTAAGTTCGTGAAGTGGGAGCTTGAGGTGGCGTTACGACTCGGACTGCCCATCATCGGCGTGAACCTGAATGGGGCCCGCCAGATGGATGACCGTTGCCCGCCGACGATCCGGGATCAACTCGTGGTCTACATCTCGTTCAACCACAACATCATCGAACACGCAATGGACCATTGGCCCGCCGAGTTCCAAAGGCTGAACAGCACAGGTACCACTGGGAATCGCTTCTACAACGACGACGTGTATCGGCGGCTCGGTTTGTGAAGTACTTCTTCGAGTCGATTAGGACGTGGGCATACTGGCGCTACGCAGTATTCTCCGGCGAAGCGATTGGCAAGTTCTTCGCGGTAGTGGGGGTCTTGTACCTCTGCGTCGACTTGGCCGATGCCTTCAACATCTACAAGAAGGACCGGCACAGCTACTACGGGCTGATCATCTTGGTCTTCCTCGCCCTAGCGTATGTGCTGTCTACGCGCAGGCCCATTTCACGCGTTTGCTACAAGATTCCACAACGGGACTTTTCTGTCGAAGTCCTGATTGGCGACCTCTTCAAGATCCCGGGCGAAGTGGTCATCAGCACCAGTTCCACGTTCGATACGGACATGTCGTCAGGGCTGATCGCAGTGACGAGCCTACAGGGCCAGTTGGCTACAAATTACTTCAATGGGCAAACGACAGAGATTGATCGACAGATCGAGCAGTCGCTTTCGAGGGATCAATTCACCGTCAACGACAAGCGCCCTGGCAAGAAGAAGCAGTACCCGATTGGCACCGTCGCACGCGTGAGCGCGCACAGCAAGAACTTCTACCTCGTGGCGATGTCGCACATGGATGAGAGCGGGAACGCTTCGTCAGACCTGAAGATGATTGACGAGGCACTTGAAAAGCTGTGGGAGAACCTAGCGTCCAAGGCAGAGATCGGCGACATAGTGATGCCGTTGATGGGCACGGGCCGCGGACGCGTAGCGTACCCTCGGAAGAAGATGATTGAGCGCATCGCTCAGTCGTTCACGGACGCTTGTAACCAGCGGGCGTTTTCTAACAAGCTGATCATCGTCGTACGCCCTGATGACGCTTCGAAGTTCTCGCTCAATCTGTTCCAAGTCAGGGACTACCTGGGACAGAGTCTTCACGCCTAGAGGATGTCAGCTGCCATCCTGCGGCTAGCCTACCCCGGCAGCACCCAGCCTTGCGGTACATCCCAGCCTGGCGTCGTACGCCGGCTCTAGCGTCAACATTTGACCAACTGCGCCCTCTGAGGATCGTATGCCAGGTCGGTGATCGTTCCATCCCGGATTCGGGCAACGGCCTCGTCGATAACCTGCAGTGGCACAACGAACCACTCTCGCGGCTTCACCGGCTTACCGAAGCGGTCCTCGATTGTTAGATCCAGCTGCACAGCCCCGAACAGCCGATGGAAGATGTTCTCCATCTTGGTTCGGTTGAGGTTGTGCAGCTTGTACTCGGCCACGACCTCAACCGGAGCCAGCAGGTAGGTCGACTGGTTCTCCGCGTCAGCGATGCGGGTCGCGACCTTGCCGCCTGTGACACCAATCTTGTGGATCAGCATCCGGTGCTCGGAAACGAAGGGGTGCTTGGACAGGCTGCGCAGCACGTAGATCGTGCCCGTCTCGATGTCGTCCGGCTCGGCGGTATCGCCGAACAGCGGCCCGAACAGTGGGCCGGCGTCTGGCTCGCTCAGCCTCCGCCCGTTGCCGTCCTGGGTGAGGGCTCTCTGCAGTGACCGCATCAGGAGATTGCTCTCGGTCCCATTGCCGTAGATCAACCGCAGCCGCGCATCGGGTTGTCGGCTGCTGGTCTCGAACTCGTCACCCTTCTCTGCGACGTAGGCGAACTGCCCGCCAACGATGAATAAGTTGCCCTGCTCGACGCTGGCTTCGCCCTTGAACGGGATGGCCTTGCGCACGCCATCCTTCAGTTCGCGCTCCACGCGCTCAAACAGCGGTTGGAACTTGTCGAAATCTTCGCAGGGCGTGCGCTCGGCGATTTCTTCCGCGGCCTGTCGTTCTGCAAGCGGGCGCACATGCCGAAGGACTGTGATGTCGGACCGGTCGGCCGGATCGCTGGCCACGCCCAGCTCTGCAAGCAAGGCGTCCTCGTCCAGCTCATTCGGGTCAGCTGGCATCGCCGGCGCATCGGACAGCAGGCCAGGCTTATCCAGCTCGGCGAGCAAGTCGCGCGCCTCCGGCAGCTTGCGGAGCTGATCCAGCCGCACGGCGTACAGGCGCTCGAAGATGTCGCGCCCTTCCCCGTGCTGCGGCGCTCGCTTGTGCTCGCCGTAGAAGCGGAGGATGTCCTCGAAGCCCGCGATGATGCGTTCTTCTCGCGGCGTGCGCCCTCCGGACTTGATGGGCGCCACTTCGACGCCCAAGGCCTCCAACAGTTCGTCGTCGTCCAGGTCAGCCATTGCCCGAGCCCCCCGGCGCCTGGGCGGCCTTGGCCTGTGCGCGATAGCGCGCGAAAGCCGCCACGCCCTCGGCCATCCTCTTTTCCCAGGCGTCGGCCGAGTTGATGTCCGGCACACGGCCACGCTCGTTCTTGAACTGTAGAGCGCGCTTGGCCAGCTCACGCGCCTCGTCCTCAGTGATCTTGATGTTCTTTCCGGCAATGCTGGCCTGAATCTGGCGCAAGGACTTCTCGTCCATTGTCTTGGCCAGCACCGCGTACGCAGCCTCGAAGGGGTTGATGCGGTCGATGAGGTCGATGTCCAGGTCGCGCACGTTGATGAATTTGCGCACGCCATCGATCAGGTCGGTGTTGCCCTTCGCACGATCCCCTTCCTCCCCTCCGCCATCGTCTGCATGAATGGGCACCTCCGCCTGGTCGGGCGTGTCTAGCGCCAGCTTGGCCTGTTGGGTGATGTTGATGACGGCAATGGCATGCTGGCGCACTGCTTCCTGGTCAGCCTCGCTCAGCTCCGGGTAACGCTCACGCACGATCTTGCCCAGGCGCTCGATCGTCAGCTCCTCGGGGATCGTGTTTTCCTTGTCCAGCGTGCCGCGCTCAAGCGCCGGCTTGTCCTGGATGAAGGCTGCGATGACCTCGTTCAGGTCTTCCTTGCAGATGCGCTTGGCTTCCTTGCTCTTCGGCTTGGCGAGGCCGTTGATCTCGATGTGGATCTCGCCGGTCTCCTTGTTCACGCCCAGGTTCTTGCCGCCGTCCACGTAGCCGTCGGGGCCGTAGTCGAAGCCTTCCTGTGCGCCGGCGTTGCGGGGCGTGAACTCGTAGCGCGGGGCCAGCACCTGCTCCATCAGCAGACTGGCGGAGATGGCCTTGAGCATGTCGTTCACGGCTTCGGCCACCGCAGATTGCTCGGCCGTGGGCTCGGCGATCAGGTTGGTGAAACGCGCGCGCTCCTTGCTCTCGGCATCGCGCGTGGCGCGGCCGATGATCTGCACCACCTCGGTCAGGCTGCTGCGATAGCCGATGGTCAGGGCGTGCTCGCACCAGATCCAGTCGAAGCCTTCCTTGGCCATGCCCAGCGCGATGATGATGTCCACGTGGTCGCGGTCATCCTTGTGGCCCGGGTCCTTCAGCGCTCCCAGCACGCGCGAGCGCTTGGCCGCGTCGCTGTCGTCCACCAGGTCGGCCACCTTCAAGGTGCGGCCGTCCTTGCCCGCGATCAGGTGAAAGCCAGTGATCTCGTCGATCCCCTTCCACTCGCCCAGCGCGTGCATGATCTCGTTGACCTCGCGCTCCTTGTCCTTGAGGCTCTCGCGCGAGTTGACGCTGGGAATGTGGACGATCGTCTTCAGCGCCGGGTCCAGCACCTTCGCCACCGCATCGACGTAGCGGCCCGTATAGAAGAAGTAGCCGATGTCGAGCGACTTCAACCACCGGTAGCCGTTGAGCTGCTCGTAGTAGGTGTAGGTGACGGTCTCGAACTTGCCCTCATCGCTGGGCGCCAGCACCGCTTCGCTGTCGCCGCGGAAGTAGGAGCCCGTCATCGCGACCAGATGCACCTTGTCGCGCGCGATGAAGGCGCCCAGCTGGCTGCCGAGCTTGTTGTCCGGATTGGCCGAAACGTGGTGGAACTCGTCGACGGCGATCAGCCGGTTGTCGAAGGCCTGGATGCCCAGCTCCTCTACCGCGAAGCGAAAGGTCGCATGGGTGCAGACCAGCACCTTGTCGTCGCTCGCCAGAAACTTCTTCACCGCCTCGACCTTGGACCTGGCTACACGCGGCTCGTCGATGCCCGGTGCATTGCACAGGTTCCACTGCGGCGCGACCGTCCAGTCCCAGTAAAAGCCGTGCTGGGTCAGGGCTTCATCGGCGAAGCTGCCCCCGATCGATCGCTCCGGCACCACGACGATGGCCTGCTGCAGTCCCTGGTTGTTCAGCTTGTCCAGCGCGATGAACATCAAGGCCCGGCTCTTGCCCGACGCCGGCGGCGACTTGATCAGCAGGTACTGCTCGCCTCGCTTGGCGTAGGCACGCTCCTGCATCGCGCGCATGCCCAGTTCGTTCGCCTTGGCCGAAGCGCCCGTGCGCGCCGTGGTGATGGAGACCGACGGCACGGTGAGCGCATTGATCGGGTTGATCGGATTCGTCATGCTTCTTCTTCCTCCCCGCCCACATAATCGCCGCCCAGTTCGCGCTCGATCTGCTCAATGCTCGGCAGGCTGGTCTGCAGCTCTGGTGGCAGGGATTCGACCAGCTGGTACTCGGCCACGCCGATGGGTTGTGTGTTGTTGCGCAGCGCGTACTCCGCCACCACCTTGTTCTTGTGCTTGCACAGCAGCAGCCCAATGGTCGGACCATCCTGCGGGTGTTTGACCTGGGCATCCACGGCGGTGAGGTAGAAACCCAACTGCCCCAGGTGCTCGGGCTTGAACTTGCCACCCTTGAGCTCGATCACCACGTAGCAGCGCAGCTTCAGGTGGTAGAAAAGCAGGTCGAGGAAGAACTCATCCCCACCTACGTCGAGCAGCACCTGTCGGCCGACAAAAGCGAAGCCCGCGCCCAGCTCCAGCAGAAACTCGGTGACGTGCTTGACCATGGCTTGCTCGATGGCACGCTCGCCGGCTTCGCGCCCGAGGCCCAGAAAGTCGAAGCGGTAGGGATCCTTCAGCGATTCGCGGGCCAGGTCGGAGTGCGGCTGAGGCAAGGTGAGGTCGAAGTTCGTCACCGCCTTGCCGGTACGCTCCAGCAAGCGCGTTTCGATGTGGATGTTCAGCACGTTGCGCGACCATCCGTGCTCGATGGCGGCACCGGCATAGGCCATGCGCTGGGCGCTGTCCTTCAGGCGCGTCAGCAGCACCAGGTTGTGGCCCCAGGGCAATCGTCCAACAAGCTGTTGGACGATTGGCTCATCGGGCCAAGCCTCGGCGAAAGCGCGCATGTACATCAGGTTGGCGCGCGAGAAGCCCTTCATCTCCGGAAAGGCCGTGCGCAGGTCGTGCGCCAGCCGGTCGATGACCTTCGCGCCCCAGCCTTGATCGGCCTGCCGTGCCAGGATGTCGCGGCCGATCTGCCAGTACAGCAGCACCAGTTCGCGGTTGACGGCCAGTGTGGCCCGCTGCTGCGCGCTGTCGATGCGGCGCTTCAGCTCCGCGAGCAACTCGGCATAGCCCTGCGGCGGCGGCGTCAGGCTGGCCGGGCGGTCGCTCATGCGGCGGCCTTTCGTGCAGCCTTCTTGGCTGGGGCCGTCTTGGCAGGCTTGGCCGAACTCGCCTTCGCCACCATCTTGGTGTACAGGTCGAACAGCCGCTCCAGCCGCTCGGTGTCGTTCTTGAAGCGGCGGCCGATGTAGATGCGCTCCAGCACCTCGTCGTTGTGCTCGTGGGCCTGGCGCAGGTTATCCGGCATCTTGTCCGGATCGTAGAGGTCTGCGATGGTGGCTGGGAAATGCACCTCACGGGCGAGCAGGATGTTCTCGGCGCAGCGAGTCAGGTCGGTCTTGTTTTGCTCAGTGAGAATCGGTACGGGGAAAGTGTTCCAGCCGAGGGTGTTGGAGTAGCGGTAGTCAGTCTTGATCTTTCCACAAATCGTCGCGATCCAGACCAAGTGAATTCTGGAAACGATGATCGCCATGTTCCACAAGGGGGCGCCGTAGATGATGGATGCTGCATTTGAAACCACACTTGCATCGCTCAACAAGTCGCACGGAAGATATTGCCGACGCTCCGAGGAGTGATCAGGTATGGCAATAGCAGGTTGATTGGTGTGGGGGGCGAAGACGAAGCGATGTGGGGTTGCCGCATGGTCGTTGGCTTGCTTGCCTCCGAGTTCACGGAACCTTGCAACCTCCTCGAACCTCGAGACAAGTGGATCAATAGTCGACGCCTCTGGAAGCTCAGCATCTTCAACCCAAATGCACCAACGGCCACCGCCGTTGATGATCTCTCGAGAGCCAACGTATCGCTTGATGAAGCGCGCTGCGCGTGCATCCGCATCGATGATCGCCCTCTTCTCAGTGTCGGTCAGCATAAAGTGGCCACCGTCGGACGGCTTGTTCCCTGATTGCATGCGACCGATGTCGGAGACCGAACTTGTCCTCTTTGAGACGATCACCGTATCCGTCGCAGCCAAGTACGGGCTGATGTTTGGTACGGTACGAACAGTCTCTTCCTCAAACAGTCGTTTAGTGCTGGTGGAACTGGAGCAAAGACCCAGAATGACGCATGTGACGGCAGCCTTGTTGCTGGCGAGGTTGCTCCAAAGAAACGACGTGTGCGCAAAGTGAATGACGTTGTTCTCTTGAAAGACAAGCGGCCATAGCATCGCGACCTGTTCACCCTGCGTAATGGAGTTCGTCGTCACAAACGCACTTGAAGATCCAGTCAATCTGTTGAACTGAGCTGCCTTTAAAACAAACGCTGCAACGTAGTCCAGATCTTTATATGTCTTGAGCAACGGCGAGAAGATTCTCGCCATGTCCTCCTTCTGCTCCACCGTTTGGCCGACGCTCCCTTGATACGGCGGATTCGCGCACAGATACGTCTCGCCGCCTTCGTTCTCGAAGTCGATCTCAGTCTGATCAAGAGGCGTACTAAACAAGTCGTCCGATGTCACCTTGACGCCTGTGCCTGTGGAAGGACAGATGGCAAGCCAGTCCAGCCGTAGCGCGTTTCCACAGACGATCCAGTTCTCTGCATCCAGAGGAAGAAACTCCGCCAGCGCATCCTTCTGCCCGCGGTACAGCACATCACACTGGAACTCGGCAATGATGAGTGCCAGCCGCGCGATCTCCGCGGGAAAGTCGCGCAACTCGATCCCGCGAAAGTTGGTCAGCGGAATCTCGCTCCGCAGGTGCGACTCGCCACGCCGCCGGTTGATCTCCGCCTCGATCTCCCGCATCTGCTTGTAGGCGATGACCAGAAAGTTGCCGCTGCCGCAGGCCGGATCGAAGACACGGATGCGGGCCATGCGCTTGCGCAGGTTCAGCAGCTTGATCTTGTTGTCGCCGGCAGCCTCCAGCTGCGCGCGCAGGTCGTCCAGAAACAGCGGGTTCAGCACCTTCAGGATGTTGGGCACGCTGGTGTAGTGCATGCCCAGCGCGCCGCGCTCGTCCTCGTCGGCCACCGCCTGGATCATGCTGCCGAAGATGTCGGGGTTGATCTGCTTCCAGTTCAGCGTGCCGGCGTGCAGCAGGTAGGTGCGTGCCATGCGCGTGAAGCGCGGCACCTCGGCACTGCCGGAGAACAGGCCGCCGTTCACGTAGGGGAAGGCATCGGCCCACCGCGGCAGGTTGGCGGCGGCCCGGTCGGCGATCTTCACGTTCATCGCGCGAAAGATCTCCGACAGCACCTGGTGCGTGTTGCCGGCATCACGGTCGCTCATCTGCTCCACGGTGCGGGTGAACAAGGCCTCGCCGTTGAAGATGTCGGTGTCTTCGGCGAAGAAGCAGAAGATCAGCCGGGCCATGAAGTGGTTCATGTCGCCGCGGCGCTCGGCCGCGGCCCAGATCGGGTTCTCTCGCAACAGCTCGACGTACAGCTTGTTCAGGCGGCCGGTGGCGCGCACGTCGATGGGGTTGTCCTTGATCTCCTTGACGGTGGAGATGCCGGCCAGCGGAAGGAAGAAGCCGAAGTGATCCGGGAAGCTGGGGTAATCGCAGGCGATGGTTTCGCCTGCGTTCAGGTCTTCGGCCTCGAGCGTCTGGCCGTCGGTGGCCAGGATGAACTTGGCCTTGCCCTTGGCTGTGGCCGGGCTGGCGCGCAGAGCCTGCAGGCCGGTGCCGGTGGTGCCGGGCGGGCAGACGGCGATGTGGATGTTGTTGCGCTGGAGCACGCCGCCAGGCACGTCGGAGCCGTTGTTGTTGCCCGCGCGCAGGCGCTTGAGCGCGGTGTCCTTGTTGCCGAAGGCCGCCAGGAAGGCGAAGGGGAACTCGGCAGCGTCGAAGGGCTGGAGGGCCAGGTCGGAAATGGCTTGTTCGATTTCTACGGCGTTCATGGGTGTGCGGGCGCTCCTCGGGCGCCGCAGCATGGTAGCAACCGCGACGCGAGGCCGAACGAGGAGAGCAAGCGGACTCGATACCTTCATGCCTCACCTGCATCCGACCCTTGGCCCAGCCTCATACCGCAGGGCCGCGCAATTCGGCCATCGACGTCACTCGCTGGCCGTTGACGTAGGCCGCGCCATCCCGCACTTCGATCAGCATCGCCCCGAAGGCGCCGTGCCACACGTAGCGTTGCGTCCCCTCGGTGGCCAGGTCGAGAGGCCGCTGGTCGGCCGACTGTGTACCGAGCAGCACCTCGGGTAGTACGGGCAAGTTCGTCGCAGTCATGGCAGTCGGGATGCTCTTTTGCTACGCCACTTCAGGCTCGGCCAATTGCTGTACATTCATCCAGTATGATGCGCTACCTCTCCTTCTGTCTGCGCCGAAGCCGACGACGCCGGCTGGGACCTCGCATCGAAGCAGAGCAGGAAGCTGCACCGTCTTCTTCGATCCTTGCGACGCCGTCGCAACAATCGGATCAGCGACTCGGCCCGGTCTCGCCGCGCACTTGGGCAGGGGTTGCTGTTGCGCTCCTGCTCAGCCCGGCGGCAGGACTTGCCACGGACATGTCGCGCACAAAGTGCGCAATCGACCGTGCAAGTTCCCGGTCACGCGCATCGCCGGACGCCTCCAAGGCCTTTCCCAGTTGCGTCCAGGCGTCAATGGCGTCAGCGGAAGAACGAGACTCCCTGGCTGCCTTGCTGCTGATCCGACCGGCGCGCAAGCGCCCGTCCTCGTGCGCCTTGATCCGCCACAGCTGGTCGTAGTTGCGGCTGCTGCCCCGCGTGGTCTGTCGGGTCGCCTCTGCGTCGATGCCTCGATCGCGCAGCTTCTCGGCGAAGGTCTCGCGCCACCGGTGCAGGTCAGCCTTCCGCGGGTTCAGGCGCTTGCCGTGCCTCGACTCGGCCCGGACGCTGATGTGCACGTGCGGGTTGGCCTGGTGGTCGTGCAGCACCATCACGTACTTGTGATCCGCCAGCTCGACCTTGGCGAACTCGCGTGCCGCGCGCTGCACCGCCAGCGGATCGGTGCCCCTCGGCATCGACAGCATGATGTTGTAGGCCTCGCGTCGATCGCCCATGTCATCGATGAAGGTGCCGCCGTAGCGCCAGTCGTCAGCCAGCGCCTGAAGTGCTGACTTTCCGCGCGAGGTATCGCCGCGGTCGTCTTCGATGTCCAGGCGGCCGTTCTTGCTGATGTAGCGGAAGTGCGCGGCGATGGCCTTCATGCCGCGCCCACCGCCAGTGACCTTCACCATCACCTGGGGCGCCCGGCGCACCACCGTCGCCTCGATGCGCTCGCGGATTGCTGCGGCCCGCTGCCTTGCCGCGAGCGCACTGAGTTTGGGCTGCGGCCGGGTGTGCACGATCCGGTTGCCCGGATAGAAGAGCCTGTCGCCCCACTGCAGCAGGACGCCATCGATATTCTGACCTTGCGTCATGGCCGTGCTCCCGTGCGCGTAGTGCCGCTTCGGTGCTTACGCATGCCGCTGCCCCGGCGAGGTTGCAGCTCCGCCATCACCCGAGTGAAGTGATCCAGGTGCTCGCGCACGTCAGTGCCCAGACTGGCCAACATCGGCCGGTACTCCTCGGCTGGCCTGAAGGAGCCCTGCCGGAGCAGCGAGACCAGGTGGCTCAGGTTGCGGCTGAACGTGGACAGCTCGGCACAGGACGCGATCAGCGCTCCGATGGTTTCGGCGCGGTCGCTGGCCGGCATGGGCGCGGGCTGCATGGTCAGCAGGTTGGCGACGAAGTCGCCCGGAGCTTGGCCCGCCAAACGGGCCGCAGCCAGCACCGCAGAAGCATCGTGGCGGGACATCCGCAGCGTGAGCCGGATGCGGCCTGTACCGCGAGCTTCGAGCCGCGGGGGACGTGCGCCGTCGACGGGCCCAGCAGGGCCGCCCAGAGCCTCGGCAAGCGTCGCCCGGACCCAGCCCGAGGGTGACGTACCGGCCAGCCGTGCGCGCTCCTGGAGCGCGGCTTTCAGACCATGCAGATCGACGCTGAGTCGATCACGTGACGAGGGTGCCATACCCGAGCCTCCTGACATGCCGTGCGTGTCAGACAACGGCGCCACCGCGCCTATCTCTGCACTCACCTACGCATTCAGTATTGGCTCGGATCGAGGCTTCAAGGCCGATGATTCCGAAGCCAGAATCATCGCGGGCCTGGCGAAGCGAAGGCCTCGTGTCAATCGGATTGACAAGCCGAAAGGCGAAGCGAGGCCAGGCATTCGTGCGTGCCGGCCGCGAGCCCTTGCGGATGAGGATGGGCGGACAGTGCGCGGCCGATGTTGTCAATCGGATTGACAACTCGGCATTCACGCAGGCGCCGATGCGCTTGGCTCCGTCTCGCGAGCGCAGACTACGTGCGACGCACACGGCCTTGTCAATCCGATTGACAAGATCGGCGCCCAAGCGTCACCCACCTACGAACCCCAGCAGCTTCAAGGAGGCAACGGGAGCGAGGCGCCGGGGGCCGCCCGTCAAGGGGCGCACGTACATGCAGCCGGCGTGGTCGGGGACCACCGACACCACCAGCTGGTAGTCGTGCCCTTCGAACTCGACGTGGACGCGCTGATCGGACCTGATGGGAGCATCGGGGGATACCGGGCGGGTAGAGACGCCGCGAGGGTCAGTCGGTGATGCATGGCCCCTCGGCGGTGCCTGCGTGGCTGCATCTGCCCCTGGATCGTTGTCGGCCGCGTCGGCGGCGCCAGTCGGCCGCGCGGCGGTGCCCGCAGGCGCCGGCACGGGTGCCATGCGGCGTTCCAGCGCTGCACGGAACTCCGCCAGCCGGTCCCGGGTGATCGTGGGTTGCTGAGCGGCCCAGGCCTCCACCGTGTCGCCATACTCGCCATGCAGGCGCCGCAGGTCGTAGAGCTCGTTGGTGCCTCGGCACCGGCCCTCGCGGTAAGCCTGCAGCAGCCAGTCCGGCGGCTCGATCAGTGCGGTGGCCAGGGTCACCCACTGGCGGCTCTTGCCGAGTCGCTTGGCGATCTCGGCCTGGTTGTCGCCCAGCGCGATCCGCTTCTGGACGAAGAGCGCGAGTTCCAGCGGCCTGAGGCCTTCGCGCTGCTCGTTCTCGATTACCTGGTCGTAGCTGTCGGCCGTGGTGTCGATGAAGGCCGGGATCTCGGCCATGCCAGCCATCTTCGACGCACGCAGTCGGCGGGCGCCGAAGTTGAGCATCCAGCGCCCCGGTGCTTGCAGGTTGGGTCGCACCGAGATCGGCTGGCGCACACCGCGGGCCCGGATCGTCTCGGCCAGGTCTTCAAGGCGGTTGTCTTCGAACTCGCGTCGCGGCTGCTCGGGGTCTTCGTCGATCGACTCCACGGGCAGCATCAGCGGCTGGCCGCTGTTCTCCAAAGTCGGCGCGTCCAGCGCCGCCAGGTCGTCAAGCTGCAGCGGCATGGTTCGCCTCCGCGGTCTTGGCGGGCGCCATCACGATGTCGCCGATGCGTTGCAGGCTGGGCTCGATTTCGCGCCAGGCATCGCGTGCCGCGGTCTTCTTCATCTCCCACAACACGGCACCCTCAGCCTGGGCCTCGGCGATGCACGAACGGCGCGGCATCGAGGCGAAGTCGCCCGGCCCGTCGCCGATGCGGATCATTAGCGGGTGGTACTGCTGGACGACCTGCAGGAAGTTCGCCTTCTGGAACGGTGTCGGCTCCACCAGCGTCGGCAGCAGACCGATCAGCACCAGCTTCGAGTTCAGCACCGCCTTGATCTTGCGCAGGCCGACGCGCTCGTGATTGAGCAGCCCGCTGACGCCGTCCATCGCCTCCTGGTTGAGCTGGATCGGCGACAGCACGAAGTCGGCCGATGCCAGTGCCGCGATCACGCGGATATCGGGGTTCGGGTTGGTGTCGATCACGCACACATCGAATTCGCCGTTCACGGCGGCGAGGAAGCTGCGGAAGTTGCGGGCGAACGGCGTGTGCTGGGTGGGCTGCCGCTCCAGCCCGAGCAGCGCCCGGTCGCCTGGCACCAGGACGAAGGGCTGGGCCGGCAGCGCGGGCGCGGTGCCGGTCATCAGCACACCGGCGCCGAAGGCTGCAGGCGCAGCGCGGCCGGACAAGCGCAGCGGTTTGGTGAAGTTGCCTTGGTGGTCCAGGTCGATGGCCAGCACACGCTGGCCACGATGGGCCAGGTGGTGGGCGAGCAGCGTGGCGACGGCGCTCTTGCCGACACCGCCCTTCTGGTTGCACAGCACCAGTGTCTTCATCGGGATACCTCCTGCCCATGCGTTCAAGGGCGCGGGCACGAGGCACCGGCCCGCGAGGTGGGCGCGCCGTGGCGGCAGGTGGTTCCCGGTCTGCCCGGCAGCCGGCCCTCGACGGGCCGCTGCCGGGCCGCGCGAGCCGGCCGACACGAAGTGGAGGCCGGCGAGCGCGCGTGTGCCGAAGTCACGCACCGACGCGAACGCGCCAAGCCCATACTCAGGCCGCTACAAGACGGCGGCAGCGATGAATCTCAGCGAAGAATCATCGATGTCATGGTGGCACTGGATCAGTCGCCTTCACGCCAGCGCAGGCCCCAGCGCTCGATGACGGCACGCACCCGGTCATCACCATCTGGGATGAGTGTGTGCAGGTCTGCACGGCCCCAGCGCAGCGCGTCGAGGCAGCACAGCATGTCGTTGCTGATGGCGACGTCGACGGCGCGAAGCTCGAATACGTCGAACTGGAACGCATGGCCGTTGTACGTCGTGGCCAGGAAGCGCGCGATGCGCGGGATCTGGCCGGAGTCGCGCGTCTCGGCCAGATCTAGCAGCCGCGAGAATGCCTGGGCTCCGGCCTGCGTCGCCTGAAGCGACAGCGCATCGCACGCGGCAATCTCGGCATCGATGGCGTTCTGGACCATGTGAGGCTCCTCGGGTGCGTGTGAGACGGCCGGCCCGCTGGTCGAGCCGGCCGGCGGCGCCGGAGGCGATGACTTTCATCGGAAAGTCATCGCCCGCCGGTCAGGCCTTCAGCTTGCGCATCTCCTCGGCCAGCATCCACAGCGCACGGTTCAGGCTCACGCCGCGGTCGATGCTGCCCACGGGCCGGGTCTGCAGACGGCGCCCCTGTGCGCTTCGGCCCGGCTGTCCACCGCGGATCACGTTCTCCTGCACGCGCTGGAAAGTGGTCCACAGGCTGTGCCCGATGTCCTCGGGCCGGCGGGCCTCGATCAGCTGCTCGGCCGTCACCGGCGCGGGCTTGTGGCCCCCGGTTTCCTCCACGCCGCGTTCACCGAAGCGCAGCGCCAGGGCGGCGGTCGCGAAGGCGATCTCCTCGGGCGGCTGGAGCTGCATCGCCTTCATCGCCTCGGTGTGCTCGTTCACGGCCTCGAACTCGTCGAGCACGCGGAACGCGCCTTCGATCACTTCGCCCTGGATGTTGCCCTTGTGAGGGATGCGGATGTCGTCCACCACCTCGCCCACCACCAGGCCGTTGCAGCAGACGAAGCGGAACATGCCGGCGAGCATCTGGTAAGAGCTGGCGCCGTCGTGGCTGTTGATCAGGATGATCTCGTTCGCCTCGGGCCGGGTCTGCACCTGCCCCGAACTGTCACGAACATGGCGCATGCGGATCATGTGCTTGGTGAACTCCGCCTTGCCTTCGACGCGGCTGGCGCCCTGGGCGACCATGAAGGGCTCGAAGCCCTCCTTGCGCAGGCCGCGCAGGACATCGATGGTGGGGATGTAGGTGTAGCGCTCGGAGCGGCTCGCGTGCTTGCCCTCGGCGAAGATGGACGGCGCCGCGGCTCGCATCTGGTCTTCGCTCAGCGGCTGATCGCCGCGCATCACGCGGGTGTTGCGGGCAAAGCGGGTCGCCAGGGTCGGGGTCGAGTACATGATGGTTTCCTTCGATCGTTGAATGAGCTTCGAAGGGCGGGCGCGGCTCGTCGGCATCACGCCCACCCGATGAGGGTTCAGGCCTCGACGTGCGCCGGCTGGCGCGCGCTGCGGGGCTTGCGGCTCGCGGCCGGGGCGCTGGGGCGCTCGGCGCTGGAGGTGCCGCCTTCGGCTCCAGGGCCACCGTTGCGGCGGGCTTCGCTCTCGGCGCGGCTGTCGAGGTAGTCGATCTCCTCGGCCGTGAACGCCATGCCGTAGACGGTCTCGCCGTCCTTCTCGTAGTTGTTGTTGCGCAGGCGGCCGACGATGTTGACGTGCGAGCCCTTGCCCAGGTACTCGGCGGCGTTCTCGGCCTGCTTGCCCCACAACGTCCACTGGA
>LNEY01000010.1 GCA_001464195.1 Burkholderiales bacterium Ga0077547 | reverse complement strand
GGGCGATTGCCAGGTGCTTTCCTTCAATGCGATCTACCTTCAACGCTTCGCGCTGTTCGTTCCACTCGAAGTGGGCACGAACCTGATACTCGACATCCGCAAGGAAGGTGTAAATCGCCAAGCTGTTGCCGCCACTGAATTCCATTGGCTTGGTGCCCTTGGTCTGCGTACGAATGCGCTTCATCACGCGCACGTCATCGATCACCCAGACCAAGGTGGGCTTCCAGTAGATCGACTTAGCCACACCTTTCAAGGCTTCGTAGGTGGGTACGTGATACGAACACTTTTCGCCACCTATCCTGGTGAGCGGATCGGTAAACAGCGCGTAGCGCCCCCACACCTTGAATTCGAGGCTATTTCGATGAGATTGAGGCACAGAGCGTCTCCATCTGAGAAACGGGTTCGGTGGACAGCCCGAACCTCGGGCTGTAGTAGCGGGGATCGAGGCAAAGAATGCGGGTGTCGGGTTTGACTTCGTGCAGGGCACCAGCCTCTTTCAACTTGCGCAGAACATGCGGGAACACGTTGACGGTGTACTGCTGAGCGGCACGCAACAGATCGAACTGTTTTTCTACTGCAAACGCAGCGCACAGATCGTTGATTAATTCATTTCCACCCTCACCGTGCGGCACGACGATGCCTTGCGTGGGCGCGTCGATGGCCTTGAACGCTTTGCCAGCGGTCATGAACGCCTGTCGAAAAAACAGTCTGGGTGCAGCGTGCCGGGCTGTGTGTTCGTCTACGGCCTGCTTGTTAACCGACAGCAAACTGAGCAAGTCGTCGTCGTGGCCCAGTTCCTTTGCAGAGACCGAGTAACTCATGTCTTCTTGGCGCTCGAAGAAATAGTGGCGGTAGTAGTCAGCAAGCGCTTCTGGACCAAGCAAGTTGTCGTTGTATCGCGCGGGGTCTTGTGCGTAGTCATCCAGCACACGCTGCGCTTTTTCGCGGCCGATCAAAATATCGGGCAGCTTCTCGAGGTTCTCTTGCTGTGGATTCACGATGTGCACGATTCCCGGCTCAGGTTGACCGTTGCGGTTGCAGCGGCCAGCCGCTTGAGCGATGGAGTCCAATCCCGCCAGGAACCGAATCACCACACGAAAGTCAATGTCCACCCCAGCTTCGATCAGCTGGGTGCTGATGCACAGGATGGGATCTCCTTGCGTCAGCCGCAATCGCGCCTTCGCGAGTTCTTCCTTCCGATGGGCAGGGCACATGTCGGTGCTCAGGTGATAGATCGAATCGCTGTCGAGCGACGCATTGGCGATGTCGAATATCTGTCGCGCTGCGGCCTTGGTGTTGACGATGACAAGGCAACTGCCCGCGCGGCTCAGTTCTGCAAGCGCCAGATGCGTGACTTCGTCCTGTGTCCAACCGCCAGCTTTTCGGCGATCGAGTACATAGACACGTTTCAACTGCTCGAACATGCCATGCACGTCGGGCATCAGTTCATGCTGCTTGGCAAGGCGAATAGCTCCACGGGCCGCCAGACTGCCGTCATGCAGTAAAGGTTGTGTGGCGGTACACAACACCACGGTGCTGTTGCATTGCTCCGCCAGGAAGTTCACCGCGTTGTTGAACAGATGAACGCACGGGATCGGCAGGGTCTGCACCTCGTCGAATACGAGCACGGCGTTTGCCAACTGGTGCATGCGTCGCGCACCGCGCGTACCCGCGCCGAACAGCGATTCGAGGAACTGGACCATGGTGGTGTAGACCACCGGTGCATCCCAGTTTTCGCACAGAATCTTTTCGCGCCAAGTCTGCTGCTCGGGCATGACGCTGCCATGGTGTTCCAGCACGACGCGTCCGCGGTCTTCTGGCGCTGACGCAGGCTCCAGGATACTTCGAACCACCTGTGCGTTCTGGTCGATGATCGACGTGAACGGGATCACGTAGACGATACGGTCCAACTTCCTACGCTCTGCGTGATGCATTGCAAACCGCAGGCTTGCGAGTGTCTTGCCGCCACCAGTGGGCACCGTCAGCGTGTAAATACCGTTTGAGCGTGACGCGGCGTCCCGGCAATGGTTGGAAATGTCGCGGCGCAAGCCATCAATGGCGCGTATCGGGGGCATCGCATCCAGATGAAGCTCAAGACGTTTCAGTAAGGTCGACCAACCGATGTAGGCTCCTGTTGGACGAAAGCGTGAGGTACGAGCGTGTTCAAAATTCGCGGTGTCGATGCGATCGGCGTCGACCAGGCAACTGAACAGGAATCGAACGACCAGGCCGAACTGTTGGAAGGTGCAATGTGCCCCTGATCCTTTGGCTGTGCTGTTGGTCTGCGCAACAAGAGCCAGCAGGTTTGTCAATTCATCGATCAACCCTGGGTCGGTAAGCAATTCAGTGCAACGTTCGAGTAGCGCTGGGTCTGCTACCCGTTGAGCCTCGTCGAGGTGAGCTTTCTCGTCGAGCTTGTTCATGCGCCTGGTGAAGCCGTCCTCACCAAAACGAGCCTCGTCGGCAGCGATGCAGTCGATCAGACCCGAGTGATGCGACGCGATGCACAGGGAGGCGACTTGAGCCGCGACCAAGGACATCGGGCTCTTTCCATCAAGGGCGCGCCAGACCATTTGCGCTCCGGCGGTCGAGTGATCGACCTTGCCTTTGAGGCTGGTGGAGTCGACCCAGTCTTCATCCTCGTCTTGGTTCAGCACGCCGATGGCTGATTTCAGGTAAGTCTGGAACGCTTGGCTGTACTTTCCCAAATCGTGAAGCAGACCGATCAGTTCGCCCAGCTTGCAGAGGTTCAGCTTGCCGGCAGACTGTTTTGAAAGCGCTGACACGCCCATGAGATGAGCCGAAAGTGTCTGCCACTCGTCATCTTCTTTGCGGTGGTGCGCGGCGAAGGGTGGGATGAATGCCATTGGTGCGTCGCTGGATACAGGGTGTGTTGATGACTCAGCAAGGATCAACGGTACCGATGCACAAGCTCATGGGATGAGCCTGCTGGAATATTTTGAGACCTATTTAAAGTCCATCGGCGCCGTCCTACATCCAAAGGTCCGGGTGTCACGGAGTCTTCGCCGCTCATGTTCGACACACTGCGGCGTGAGCGCCGCAGTAGACCCTCTGCCGACAGCGAGCACGATTGTTGCGTTGCGACATACAACCACAGGAATACTCATGTTCATCCGCATCGGCTACGACATCGAACTCACGCTGACCGCCCCGACGGCACTGATCTATCTGCTGCGTGTGCACCCAAGCCGCGAGCACGATCTGCTGGGGCCCGAGAATCCGAATCTGCAGCCCGGCCTGGTCTCGACCGATTACTTCGACGCCTTCGGCAACCGATGCGGACGCATCCAGGTCCCGCCTCAGGTGTCGACCGTTCGGTTGACCCATCAGGCGATCGTCTATGACACGGGCCTGCCCGATCCGGTGCATGGCGACGCCTGCCAGCATGCCCCCGAAGAATTGCCGACAGAGGTGCTGCAATTCTTGCTGCCCAGCCGCTACTGCGAGGTCGACAGCGAACTGCTGGCTTTCGCCTGGTCGCAGTTCGGCGGCAGCCCGGTGGGGTGGGGGCGTGTGCAGGCGATTTGCGATTTCGTGAACCAGCGCATCCGCTTCGACTACAACCAGGCCCGATCCAACCGCAGCGCGCTGCAGGGCTTCCACGAGCAGACTGGCGTGTGCCGCGACTTCGCGCACCTGGCCGTCACCTTGTGCCGCTGCATGAATATCCCGGCACGTTATGCCACCGGCTACCTCGGCGACATCGGCATTCCGCCGGTGCGCTATCCGATGGATTTCAGCGCCTGGTTCGAGGTGTATCTGGGCGGTGCGTGGCACACCTTCGACGCGCGCCACAACACGCCGCGCATCGGCCGGGTGGTGATGGCACGCGGCCGCGATGCCGGCGACGTGCCCATCACGATGACCTTTGGCCCGAATGCACTGACCCGCTTCGAGGTGACCACCGACGAGGTGCTGTGAGCGCGGTTCGGGTCGCCCCGGAAGCCAGCCGTCAGTGGCCGGTCTTGAGCGCCGGCGGGGTCAGTGACAACCTCGCTGTGCTCTGCATGGGCGCGTAGCACAGACCGGCGTCGGCGCACCCCTGGCTGTTCACGGTCAGAACCAGGCTCTTGGCTGCCGATTCGACCGGCAGCCGGATCACGACGCGACCGCGGTGGGTTTCAAGCTTCTTGCCGAAGGTTTCATCGAACTTGATCTTGCCCGGCGGAATCACGGGCGCACCGAGCTGCACCGTGGCCGGGGCGACAGCAAAGGCGAATCGCTCGCGGTAGAGGTAGTAGCCCTCGGCCACCTGGAACACCACTTCGATGTGATGCGTGTCGAGCGCCCTCGCTTCGAAGCGAAACGCCTCTTCGGGCGTCAGGAAGTCACTGGCGGCCAACGCTGGCGTGCCGCAAAGGCCGTGCAAGGCGAGCAGTCCGGGGGCGAGGCAACGAAGCAGGAAAGCGGTCATGGTGTGAGGTGTCTGCGGCCGGCATGATGTGCCTGGCCCACGGGAGTCGAAGTACTGAGTCGCGGCAGACCGCACTGTCTTTCAACCGATCGATCGCAGGCGTGGCCCCGCCTGCCACGGGCGACGCTCAGTCGCTGAAGATCAATTGACGGGCTTTCGCCGCCGCTGCCGTGCCCTGGCGCTGCGCGATGTCGGCGATCACGCGATCAGCGACGGGCAACAGTGCCGCGGCGTCGGCTGCTTTCTCGACCGCCAGTGTCAGGCGGAATCCACTCAGTCCGAGCTCGCTCGAAATCAGGTGCGTCAGCCGCGCCGTGAGTTGTGCGTAGTCGGGCGTGGAGCGTTTGTCGATCACCACATCCATTTCGCGGTGGGTGTCGCCTGCCACGGCCATGTTGGCTGCATCCACGCGGCTGATCAAGCCGAGCTGGGCCAGCAGGCCGAAGTCGGCGGCGGTGATGCCCGCGATGCTGTTGAGCAGCAGCTCCTGGGAACGGTGACCGTCGATCAGCAACAGCAAGGTACGGCGTGCCCGCTCGCGCACGAGCGACCGCATGCTGATCTCGGCGCGGCCGATGTCGGTCTTGATCCAAATCATGCCCATCTCCGCTGACCCAAGGCGAGCACTTCCCGCCGTGCGCAGGTGCTCTTCACTGGCGATATCGGCTGTCAGGACGCCAGCCGCAGGCCCGAGTCGGTTGCGATGGCAACGGGATGTAAGTCTCAGGTCGTGCGATGGTGTCGGCGACGCTTCACCGCCTGCGCGGCCCGGGTCACCGCCTGCGCTGCAGCGTCACGCAGCTCCGGCGACGGTCCGCTGCTGCGCGTGGGCGTTTGCGTGCCCGATGCCCAGCGATCCGATGCGGCGATCGCACTGAGCGTCCAGGCGACAGCGATGAACAGGCCAACCCCACCGATCGCGCAGATCGCCAGCAGCACACCGTGTTCCCAAGGGTGCGTCACTGCCGCGAAGCCTGATGCGGTCAGCAACGCCAGTGCGAGCGCGCGCAGGCGCCCGGCAGTTCCGAACATCGAACCCAGTGCGGTGCCGTAGCTCAGCAGGAACACGAGCGCCAGCAGATGCTGAGTCAGCGTCAGTTGAACCAGGGTCTGGTGCAGTTCGCTCATGGCCGAATACTCCTTGCCGTGCAAAGCGAGCGTGCGCGCGTGGGCCACACATCGCAAGTGGTGCCGGGTTGGCAATCCGTGTGTCCGTGAAGCGCGTCACAGCAGCCGCCAACTCGCCCGTCCAGTACATGAGATGAGACTAGCCAGGCTTTATTTCAAGCACGTGGTGCAGGGCCATTCAACTGCGCAAGCGGCCTGGTCCGGGATGGCAATCGGCGGGCCCGCCCCTGCTGTCAGGGCGACGACATCGGCCAGGGGCGCTGCGTCGGCCGCATCTGCTCCCAGGCCTTGGCCAGCTGCAACACCCCGAGGTCGTCGAAGCGCCGACCGATGATCTGCAGCCCGATGGGCAGTCCCTCTGCGGTGTACCCCGCGTTGATGCTGGCCGCAGGCTGCTCACTCATGTTGAAGGGCAGGGTGTACGCAATGTGCTCGAACGGCCGAGCGGGGTCGTTGGTCGGGCAGGGCAACTCGGCGGGAAAGGCCGGAATCGGTGCGACCGGCGACAGCACGAAATCGAAGGGCTGGCACGCGGCCACGGTCGCAGCGCGCATCGCGAGGGTCTGGTGGTAGTCGTGCATGAGGTCGACGCCACCGACGTTGGACCCGCCTTCTGCCCAGGCAACGATGAAAGGCAGCACCCGGTCCTGCCCTTCGGCGTCGAATGCCTGAAGGTCGACCCACGCGCGAGTGCGCCAGAAGCGATCGATGCCGTCGGCCATCCCGCGGTCAATGAACGGTGCGAGCGGCTCGACGATGGCGCCAGCCTCCTCGAAGGCTCGTGCGGCTGATGTGATCGCCGCAATGACCTCTGGCAACGGTGGCAAGCCCCAGCCAGCGTCCAGCATCAGCCCGATGCGCAGGCCGCGCAGCTCGCGCCCGAGTGACATCCAATCGATGTGTTCGGCCGGCAGACTCATGTGGTCGCGCCAGTCGGGTTGACTCAGCACGGCCATCAACAGCGCCGCATCACTGACACTGCGGGTGATGGGGCCTGCCACCCGCGCGGGGTAGGGCGCACCGATCGGGACGCGGCCGTGGCTGGGTTTGAGTCCGAACACACCACACCATCCGGCGGGCAGCCGGATCGACCCGCCAATGTCGGTGCCCACCTGCAACGGGCCATAGCCGGCCGCTGTGGCGGCCGCCGCCCCGGCACTGCTGCCACCGGGTGTCCGCTGCAGATTCCAGGGATTTCGTGTCAGGGGGTGGAAGCTGGACAGTCCTGACGAGAGCATGCCGAGATCCGGCATGGTGGTCTTGCCCAAAATCACCGCACCGGCTTCGCGCATGCGGGCCGCGGGCGGCGCGTCAGCGCGTGCTGGCAGCAGCTTGGTGGCTGAACAACCCAGTGGAATCGGTACGCCGAGGGTGGCGATGTTTTCTTTCAGCAAGGCCGGTACGCCGTCGAGCAGGCCGAGGGGTTCGCTGCGCTGCCATCGGCGCTCAGACGCCTGCGCCGCAGCCAGCGCGCAGTCCGGATCGACCGCATAGGTCGCATTCAGGAGGGGCTCGCAGGCCGTGATGTGCGCCAGCACATCCGTGACCACATCGACGGGGCTCAGCGATCGGCGGCGATAGGCAGCCAGCAGTTCAAGGGCACCGAGCTGATGCAGCGCGGGCATGGGCGTTGGTGCCTCTGGTGTTGTTCGAGTCGGTCAGGTGTAACGCCCCTCGTTTTCAGCGAGTTCGCAACCTTCTATCAGGAACAGGCCGTCGGGTTGGCGCTCCAGCGTGTAAGTGGCCAGCCACGCAGCGCCTTGGGTGTCGGTCATCTGCACGCCCAGCACCACCACCCCGTCGATCAACTGTGGTTTGAGAAACGCCACCGACGCGGGGCGATACACCACCGCATAGCGTTTGCGCACCATGTTGATGAAGTTGTCCGGTGATCCCAGGTGTCTGCGCGCGCCGGGTGTTGCCAGCAAGAAGGCTCGGCGCGCGTCGTCGGCAGCAAAGGCATCGAGCTGCGCCTGCACCACCGCGCGCGCCTTGACGGCCAGAGCCGCCGGTACCTCTTCGGCGAACGCCGCTCCCGTGGCAAGGCTCAAGCCGACGCCGAGTGCGATCAGGGCGCGACGGCGGATCAGGACGGTATTCATGGCAACTCCAGAGAGCGACGTTCGGCCAGATCATGCCGCGAACGCGCAAAAAAAACATCTGTTACGTCCCGGCGTCTGTTCCGGATGCGTAAATGCGCACGCTGAGCGCGTTTTCAGTGGGTTTCAACCCCTGAACGCGGGGTGTCTGAGCCGGCAAGTGTCGTCCTGAAACTGTTACAAATGGACTTCCACGCCCAGCCGTTGAAACAGCGCCTAGACGCGCCGCTTAAAAGGCGCCGGCACCTCCGATCTGATGATGCAACCAACGGCTCGATATCCACGCTCGCATTTGTCGCTGTCCGCGATCGCGGATCGGCGCGACAGTGCCAGCCGCGCCATGCGTCGCCGTGATGATCGTGATCCGGTGGCGGAACTGCAATCGTTGCTGGACAAGCTGCCGTCGCTGGTGGTGCGGCTGCACCGTTCCGAGGCGGGACATTGGGCGGTGCCCTACGCCTGCAGCGCCTTCATCCGACTGTGCGGCATCTCGATGCAGGTGTTGCGTGCCGATGCCCGCGCTCTGGTGGATTGTGTGCACGCAGAAGACCTGCAGCGCATCGAGCGCGACTGGAACCAGGTGCTGGCCTCGGCCCAGCCCATCCATGAGTCCGTGCGCCTGCGTCGCCGCCACGGGCCGTGGAGCCGGTTCGACGCCAGCGCGCTGGCCGACCCGGCACCCGATGGCGGTGTCTACTGGAATGTGTTGCTGCGTCCGCAAACGTCGCCGGCGACCCTCGATGCAGATCTGCAGCAGCGGCACGAGCGCTGGCAGCTGGCGACTGCCGCCGCCGGCATCGGCGTGGTGGAGTTCGACGTGGCAGGCGGCACGTTGCAGCTCGACGCCGTCGCCTGCCGGCACCATGGCCTGGCCGAGGCGCCGCATGTGGTCGAGGTGGATGCCTGGATGGCGCTGGTGGTGGAGGCTGACCGCGCTGCAGCGCGTGCCCTGTGGCTGCCAACTGCGCTTGCGGAAGACCAGATGCGCGTGTCGCTCGGTGTCGATGCGGGCGCGCCGCACGGCCTGAGAACGTTGGAGTTCGTTCTGCAGGCCGTGGCTGGGCAGCAGCGGTTGGTGGGCACCTGCATGGACGTGACTCAGCGGCAATCGATCGACGCACTGAAGCGAGACAAGCTGGACGCCGAGAAGGCCAGCCGCAGCAAGAGCGAATTCATGTCGCGCGTCAGCCATGAATTGCGTACGCCTTTGAATGGCATTCTCGGCTTCGCGCAGCTGATGGCCTTGGACAGTGAAGCGCCTCTGGCGCCCGCGCAAGCCCAGCGCCTGGAAGTGCTTCGGCATTCCGGCTCGCGGCTGTTGTCGCTGATCGACCAGTTGCTCGAGGTCTCGCGCATCGAGCAGGGTCGACTGCGCCTGCGCCATCGGCCGATCGACGTGCGACAGCTGGTCGAACGCTGCGCGGACGAACTGACGCCGCTGGCCCAGCAGCGTGGCATTGAACTGATGGTGCAGATTGCGTCGGATGTCCCGGCAGTCCGTGCCGATGCCGACGCGCTGGAGCAGGTGCTGACGAACTTGCTGTCGAATGCCATCAAATACAACCGACCGAGAGGTCGGGTGCGGGTGCGCTTCGAAGCCGCAGAACAGGGCGTGCTGACCGTCGATGACACCGGCATCGGTATGACCGAGGAGCAACTCGGAAAGCTCTTCGAGCCGTTCAACCGCCTGGGCGCCGAGCGAACCGACGCCCATGGCAGTGGGCTCGGGCTGGCGATCACCCGCAAGCTCGTGCGCGCCATGGGCGGCAAGATCGATGTGCTCTCGCGCCCTGGCAAGGGCTCGCGGTTTGCGGTTTCGCTGCCGCTGGCGAAGGCCGGCAAGACCAAGCCGGTGCAGGACGTGCAGACGCAGCCGGAGTTTCCGTCGCTGTGGGACGGCGGCGTGGAACAGGTGGTGCTTTATGTGGAGGATGACGAAGTCAACACCATCCTGATGGAGCAGATTTTCCGCTCTCAGCCGAACTGGCGGCTGCTCACCGCGGCCAACGGGACCGAGGGCCTGGAGCTTGCCGACAAGCACGAATTGTCCTTGGTGCTGCTCGACCTGAACCTGCCGGGCCTGTCGGGCTTTGAGGTGCTGGAGCGCTTGCGGGCGCAGGAGCACACGCGGCATCTGCGCTGCATCGCCCTCAGCGCCGACGCCTTGCCGCAGCAGATCCAGCAGGCCGTGGCGGCGGGCTTTGACGACTACTGGACCAAGCCCATCGACGTTGCGGTGGTGATCGGCAAGCTGAAAGACGAATTCCGCTTGCTGGCGGAGGCGGGTTGAGACTCGCCCTACAGGAAAAAGCGGTATCCAGATGTATCTCCGCCCTGATAGTCTCAACCGGTTGTTTTTCGCAGTTTCAGCCGTGATGGGTGGCAGGAACCCACGGCGCCCGCTCAATTTCCAGGTCACGGTACCGATCTTTCGATCACGCCACGCCTGATCGGCAGGTTCGACGCCCGCATCCATGCCTCTCATCCCTGCCCAGCAACGCTCTGCCTCGACACCGGCCCGCTGCCGCGTGCGCGCTCGTGCTCCGGAGTGGCCGCGGTGACGGCCAAGCGCACCGTGCCCTACGCGATCTCAGGTGCGGGCACAGGCACCACGCCAACCAAGACGCGGACCGCGGCAACGCGCACCCCTCCGGCCGGTCCGTCCGCGAAACAAGGCGACGTTCCGCCTGCCGATATGTCGCCGCTGATCGACGGCTTGCTGGACGCTGCCTGGCTGGTCGAGCCGCAAACCCTGCGTGTGCTGGCAGCCAATGCGCAGGCCGCTGCGCTGATGGGCATCGACGTGCCATCGCTGTGTCGTACCGATGCGCTGGCCTTGGCAGCGACACCCCAAGATGTGGCGTTCTGGGAAGCGGCCCGCAGCGGTGTGATGGACGTCGCAGACGTGCAGACCGTGCTCAGCGGCTCCGACGGGAAGCTGGTGCCTGTGCTGCGGCGCGTCACCCGCATCAACCCCGGGGCGTTGTCGGATTCACGTCACGGTGTTTACCTGGTCGTCATGCGCGACCGTGGTCCGGAGCTGCGCGCGCAGGCCGAACTGGAGGAGCGCCTGTCGGAGTTGCGCGCCACCCTCGACTCGACGACCGACGGCATCCTGGTCCTGGACCTCGACGGCCGGATCGTCAACTTCAACCCTCGCTTTGCCGCACTCTGGGAGTTGCCCGAGGCTTTGTTGGCCGAGCGCGACGATGCTGCCGTGGCGGCCTGGATGCTGCGTCGCGTGGCCGATCCCGTGACTTACAGCAAACGTCTGCAGGGCCTCGCCGAGTCGTCTGCACTGGAGGGCACAGACCTGCTGACGCTGCGCAACGGCAGGGTGTTTGAACGCCGCACTCTGCCGCAGCGCAACCGGGGTCAGACCATCGGCCGCGTCTTCGCCTTTCGCGACGTGACCGAGAGTCATGCTGAATCACATCGATCACCGCCATCGTCCAGCAACGATGCGCTGACGGGACTGCCGAGTCGCCAACTGGTGGCAGATCGGCTCGACTATGCGCTGGCGCTGGCGCAGCGAGAGGGCATTGCCTTTGCGCTATTGCACCTGAACCTCGATCGATTCAAACCGATCAACGAGGCGCTCGGCCCAGCCGCTGGCGATCGTTTGCTGGTCGAAGTGGCCAGGCGGTTGACCACCACATCGCGGCAGGTCGACACCGTGTCCCGGCTTGGGGATGACGAGTTTCTGATGCTGCTGCACCAAGCCGACATGCAGCGCGCTGAAGGCGCGGCCCGTCGTGTCGTTGAAGCGCTACAGGCCCCGTTTGTCGTCGACGGGGTGAATCTGACGGTGACCGCCAGCATCGGCATTGCGCTGTATCCCGGTGATGGCAACACACCCGAGGAGTTGCTGCATGCCGCAGATGCGGCCATGGTCGACATGAAAGCCGCGGGCGGCGGGGGCTTCCGCCTGCATCACCAACGGGCTGGCGCGACCGTGGTCACCCTGCGCACCCGGATGAAGCTCGACCAGTCGATGCGCCAGGCGCTGGCGGCCGGCCGGTTCCGGCTGCACTACCAGCCACAGGTCGATCTGAAGAGCGGCGAGATCGTCGGCGCCGAGGCATTGATACGCTGGCGCGACCCCGAACTGGGCGATGTATCTCCCACCGAATTCATTTCGGTGGCCGAACGCAGTGGGTTCATCGTCGCGATCGGCGCCTGGGTGCTTCAGCAGGCGGTGCAGCAGGCCGCGGTGTGGCGTGCGCAGGGCCGGCAACTGCTGATGTCGATCAATGTCTCTGCGCTGCAGTTCCAGCAGGCCGACTTCGTCGACAGCGTCGCCCGCGCCTTGGCCGAGGCAGGGCTGGAGCCGCAGTGGCTGGAACTGGAGCTGACCGAGTCGATCCTGGTCCAGGACGCCCAGGAAGCATTGCACCGCTTACAGGCGCTGGCCGAGCTGGGCGTGAAGCTGGCCATCGACGACTTCGGCACCGGCTATTCCAGTCTGGCCTATCTCAAGCGCTTCCCGATCAGCCGGTTGAAGATCGACCGCAGCTTCATCAAGGGGCTGCCGGAAGATGAGGTCGATGTGGGCATCGTCAACGCCATCGTCAACCTGGGCAAGGCGCTCCACCTCGACATGGTGGCCGAAGGCGTCGAGACCGAAGCGCAGCGTGTGTTCATGCTGAAGACAGGCTGCACCCAGTACCAGGGCGGGCTGTGCGCGCCGGCCCTGGACGCCTTGTCGTTCGACGCGCTGCTCGATCGTGGTCCCGACTTCGAGCAGGACCTCCCGGACACGGGCGATTGGATCGAAAGCAGCTCCTGAGCTGACCTTTGTCAGGTGCACGCACGCGACGTGCACGTCAGAGAAATCGCTCCAGCAGACGACGCGAGCGCCGGTCCAGCGCGCGGCGATCGCGCACGATGAATTGAATGCCATGGCTGTCGGTGATCCGCAGCACGCCCGCGTTCAGGCGTCGGATGTCCTCCTCGCCTTTCAGCATGAAGCTGGCGTTCCCCCGATCGGTCTCCACCTGCCAGAGGCTGGGCGTCGAGAACGTCGACACCGAGACGATCCGGTGGATCACCGGGGTGAATTCGCGGCTCAGCAGCTCCTCGGAGATCAAATCGCGCAGCGGCGCGGCCAGGTCATCGAGCGCGTCGACCCAGGCGACTTCGCGGCCCTCGGCGTCCACCAGCGACAGTCCTTCGTTCGGCGCCGCGATCGGAAAGGCCCGTACCGGCACCACGGCCTCATGGCGCACCGCATCGGGCGTGGTCAGCACCAGCTGCCCGTGGGCGTCACGCTCCAACTGGAAGGGCGCCGCGCTCATGCGGGCAACCCGCTGTGAGGCACCCAGTCATCAGCCGCTGCTTGGCGCGCTTGGGCTTCGTGCAGACGCCAATAGGCGCCGTGCCGCGCCATCAGCTCATCGTGGGGGCCGACCTCGACGATCTGGCCGCGGTCCATCACGACCAGCCGATCGGCCTTGCGCAACGTGGACAACCGGTGCGCGATGGCGATCGTCGTGCGGCCCTGCACCAGGTTGTCGAGCGCGTTCTGGATTTCCTTTTCGGTCTCGGTGTCCACCGATGACGTGGCTTCGTCGAGGATCAGGATGCGTGGATCGATCAACAGCGCCCGTGCGATGCTGATGCGCTGGCGCTCGCCACCAGAGAGCCCCTGGCCGCGTTCGCCCACCAGTGAGTCGTAGCCCTGCGGCAGCCGCAGGATGAATTCGTGCGCGTGCGCGGCGCGCGCCGCAGCGACGATGTCCGCGCGACTGGCGTCCGGGCGGCCATAGGCAATGTTTTCGGCGATCGTCCCAAAGAACAGGAACGGCTCCTGCAGCACCAGGCCGATGTGGCGCCGGTAGTCAGCCACGCCGTACCGACGAATGTCGATGCCGTCGACCTTGATGGCGCCGTCGGTCACGTCGTAGAAGCGGCAGATCAGGTTGACCAGCGTGCTCTTGCCCGAGCCGCTGTGGCCGACCAGCCCGATCATCTCCCCGGGCTGGATGTCGAGCTGCAGCCCACGGATCACCGAGCGGTTGCCGTATCGAAATCCAATGCCCGCGAGTTCGATGCGGCCCTGCGGCTGCGACAGGGGCACCGGCGCCGCCGGCTCGGGCACGTTCGAGACGTGGTCGAGGATGTCGAAGATGCGCTTCGCACCCGCCGCGGCCTTCTGCGTGACCGAGACGATGCGGCTCATCGAATCGAGCCGACCATAGAAACGGCCGATGTACGCGATGAAGGCCGTCAGCACACCGACGGTGATCTCGTTCTTCGACACCTGCCAGATCCCGAAGGCCCAGACCACCAGCAGGCCGATCTCGGTCAGCAGCGACACCGTGGGCGTGAACAGCGACCAGGTCTTGTTCAGTCGGTCATTGACCTGAAGGTTGCTCTGATTGGCCACCTTGAAGCGCTGGGCTTCGCGACCTTCCTGCGCGAAGGCCTTGACCACACGGATGCCGGGAATGGTGTCCGCCAGCACATTCGTCACTTCGGACCAGACGCGGTCGATTTTCTCGAAGCCGGTGCGCAGACGGTCGCGCACCGTGTGAATCATCCAGCCGATGAACGGCAGCGGCAGCAGCGTGACCACCGCCAGCCAGGGATTGATCGAGAACAGGATGACCGCCGTCATCACGATCATCAACACGTCGGTGGCGAAATCGAGTGCGTGCAGCGACAGAAAGACGCAGATGCGATCTGTTTCGCTGCCGATGCGCGCCATCAGATCGCCGGTGCGCTTGCCGCCAAAGTAGTCGAGCGACAACTGCAGCAGGTGCTCGAAGGTCGCGGTGCGCAGGTCGGCGCCGATCCGCTCGCTGACCAGCGCCAGCAGGTAGGTCCGCGCCCAGCCCAGGCCCCAAGCCAGCACCGCTGCCAACAGCAGGCCGCCCAGGTAGAGCGCCACATGCATCGGATCGATCTGCTGGCCGTTCTGGAACGGGATGAGGATGTCGTCCATCAGCGGGATGGCCAGGTACGGCGGCACCAGCGTGGCGGCGGTCGACGCCAGCGTCAGGGCGAAGCCTGCCGCCAGCGGCTTGCGGTAGGGGCGGGCGAAGCGCCACAGCCTGAGCAGCACCCAGGTCGAAGGCACGGTCTGCACCTCGCGGCTGCACACGGGGCAGTCGTCGTTGTCAGGCGGCAAGGGCGCCTTGCATGACGGACACAGCGCGGGCTCATCGGCGCTCGGATCGGCAGCAGCCAACCCGCCCGAAGCGGAGCGCTGACGCTGCTGCAGTTCAAACAAGGTTGCCAGGCGCATTGCGTAGACGTTCTGCGCCAGCGTGAAACGCCAAACGGCCAGCCTGCCACGGTCGTCATGCAACGCGAGGGTGCCGACGCCTCCGTGGTCGTTGTGCCGGAGGTGAAGCCGCCCGGCATCGGAGTCGTCCAGTCGCCAACTCGTCCACGTGGACCGGATGGCGTCTGGCTGCTGCTGCAGCGCCAGCAGCCTGCGGTCGGTCAGCACCAGCTGGCCCTCGGAAAAATGCAGTGTCGGCGTCAGGTCAACCGGCAGTGACGCGAGCGCGTTCTCATCGGACTCCAGCGGTACAGCGTCCGAGTTCATGGCGGCGGGCAACCCTGGAGTGAGGACTTGACTGGAATGGGAATGCTGCATGTGACGGTCGCACCGTTGGCGGGACAGATGACCTGACCATCGAACGGGGCCCGCGATTCTCGCCGAGCGGCCCGCCTTGAGAACCCCATCCCTCCAACATGAAGAAATTCGACGACATACGCCTGCTTCGCGTCACCTACTTGCGGGGCCCCAATATCTGGACCTACCGCCCCGCGCTGGAGACCTGGCTGGATCTGGGCGAACTGGAAGATCACCCGAGTCACCTGCTGCCGGGCTTCAACGAGCGTCTGGTCGCGCTGCTGCCGGCCCTGGTCGAGCACCACTGCGGTGTGGGTGAGCGAGGCGGTTTCCTCGAGCGACTGCAAACAGGCACCTGGGCGGGCCATGTGCTCGAGCATGTGGTGATCGAACTGCTGAACCTCGCCGGCATGCCCACAGGCTTCGGTCAGACCCGCAGCACCTCGCAGCGTGGCGTCTATCGCATGGTGTTCCGTGCGCGCGACGAGCACGTCGCCCGAACGGCGCTCGCGGCCGGTCACCGCCTGATCATGTCCACGATCAACGACGTGCCCTTCGATCTGACGGCTGCCGTCGAGCAGATCCGCGAGAAGATCGACGACTGCTACTTCGGCCCCAGCACGGCCAGCATCGTGGCTGCAGCGACCGAGCGGGGCATTCCTCACATCCGCTTGAATGCCGGCAACCTGGTGCAACTGGGCCATGGCGCACGGCAGCGCCGCATCTGGACGGCTGAGACGGACAAGACCAGCGCCATCGCCGAGGGCATCGCTGGCAACAAGGATCTGACCAAATCGCTGCTGAAGTCGTGCGGCGTGCCAGTGCCTGAGGGCGAGGTGGTCGACGGCCCCCAAACCGCCTGGGAGACTGCCCTGGACATAGGCTTGCCAGTGGTGGTCAAGCCGTTGGACGGCAACCACGGCCGGGGGGTCTCCCTCGAGTTGACGGAACGCGCCGATGTCGAGGCCGCCTTCAAGGTGGCCGAGGCCGAGGGCAGTGACGTCATCGTCGAGCGGTTCATTCGTGGCGACGAGCACCGCCTGCTCGTGGTGGGTGGCAAGTTGGTGGCCGCAGCCCGGGGCGAAAGCCTCTGGATCGTTGGCAATGGCCGCGACAGCGTTGTCCAGCTGATCGACAACCAGCTCAACAGCGACCCCCGCCGCGGCGAGGCCGAAGCATTCCCGCTGGAGACCATCATCCTGGACCGGGAGCCGGCCATGCGACTGCTGCTCGAGCGCCAGGGGCTGTCTGGCGACTCCGTGCCGGTCGATGGCCAGCGTGTGCTGGTGCAGCGCAACGGCAACGTCGCCATTGATTGCACCGATGATGTCCATCCCGACGTGGCCCATGCGGCGTCGCTGGCCGCTCGTGTGGTGGGCCTGGACATCGCCGGCATCGACATGGTGGCTGAAGACATTTCCCGGCCGTTGCATGTGCAGGGCGGCGCGGTGGTTGAAGTGAATGCGGGGCCCGGTTTGCTGATGCACCTGAGGCCCGCAGAAGGCACGCCGCGACCCGTGGGCCAGGCGATCGTCGACCACCTGTTCCCCGAAGACGAAGACGACGGCAAGAGCGGCCGCATCGACATCGTCGGCATCGCCGGATCAGTGGGCACGCACACGATGGCCAGATTGGTGGCCTGGTTGCTGCACCTGAGTGGCCGCCGGGTCGGCCTGGCCTGCCGCGACGGGTTGTTCCTGGGCAACCGCCAGATCGACCGCAGCGACGGCGCGCGCTGGGAGGCGGGCCACCGGCTGCTGATGAACCGCAGCGTGGACGCGGTGGTGGTCGAGAACGGTGCACCATCGGTGTTGAATGATGGATTGGCGTACGACCGCTGCCATGTCGGGGTGGTCACCGATCTGACGCTGGCGCCCCATGACGCCGCGGTGTTGGCGACCCATGATGTCTTTGGCTCCGATCAATTGGCCAAGGTGCTCCGCACCCAGGTCGATGTGGTGGCGACCAGCGGCGTCGCGGTGTTGAATGCCGCCGACTCCCGGATCGCCGACATGGCCTCGCTGTGTGACGGCGACGTGATCTTGTATGCCGGTGACAGCGACAACCATGCGCTGGCAACCCACCGCGCGGCCGGTGGGCGCTGTGTCTACCTGCGAGACGGCTGGGCCGTGCTGGCAGCGGGCTCGGCCGAAACGGTGTGTGCCCATGTCGAGCATGCCGTCCGCCGGTTCACTGCGCCTGCGAACGCGGCGCTGCCCGTGGCCGATCCAGCCGAGGTGCTGCTGGCCTCCATCGCCACGGCCTGGGCCCTGGGCATCTCGCCTGAGCTAATGGCGGCCGGCATCGAGACGTTTCCGGTGGCAGTCGCCACCGGCGTGATCGCTGCGGTTCAAGCCACGCCCGAGGCGGCGCCGAACGCCTCGGCAGCGTTGTCGGTGGCCGCATCCACTGCGCCGCAACTGGCCTCGGTCTGACCTGGTATTAGCGCTTGGCCGAGGGGTCGGGCAGAAAGCACTTTCGATGAAAGTCACCCGCGTCCGCGCGCTCCGCGGCCCCAATCTCTGGACTCGCCACACCGCCATCGAGGCGGTGGTGTCCTGTACGGCACCCGAGTGCATGCTGGAAAACATGACCGGATTCGAGGCCCGTGTGCGCGCGCTGTTTCCGGCGATCGGCGCCTTGCAGGCGTCCAGCCAGCAGCAGCCGAAGTCGCTGGCGCACGTCCTCGAGTCGGCAGCGCTGGCCTTGCAGGCGCAGGCCGGCTGCCCGGTCACCTTCAGCCGCACGTCGGCCACCGTGGATCCCGGGACCTACCAGGTCGTCGTTGAATACAGCGAAGAGGCCGTCGGCCAACTCGCGTTCGAGCTGGGTCAGGCCTTGGTCAAGGCCGCGGTTCACAACCGGCCGTTTGATGTTGATTCAGCCATAGAGCAACTGCGCGCCACCCATGAAGACGTGCGCCTGGGCCCCAGCACGGGCGCCATCGTCGATGCCGCTGCGGCGCGGGGCATTCCCTGGCGCCGACTGACGCAGGGCAGCCTGGTGCAGTTCGGCTGGGGCTCGCGCCAGCGCCGTATCCAGGCCGCAGAGGTCGATGCCACCAGCGCGGTGGCCGAATCCATTGCGCAGGACAAGGATCTGACCAAGACCCTGTTGCTTGCCGCAGGCGTGCCGGTGCCTTATGGCCGTCCGGTGTCGAGTGTGGAAGAAGCCTGGGCCGTGGCCTTGGAAATCGGGCTGCCCGTGGTCGTCAAACCGCAAGACGGTAATCAGGGCAAGGGCGTCACCGTCAGCATCGTGAACCGCGAGCACCTGGAGGTTGCCTACCGCGTGGCCGCCGAAATCGGCGAAGTGATGGTCGAGCGCTTCCTGCCAGGCAGCGACTATCGGTTGCTGGTGGTCGGTGACCGCATGGTCGCCGCCGCAAGACGCGATCCGCCGCAGGTGCTGGGTGATGGCGAACACACCGTGCGTCAGCTGGTGGATCAGGTCAATGCCGATCCGAAACGCAGCGATGGACATTCAACCTCGCTGACCAAGATCCGCTTCGACGACATCGCGGTGGCGCGTCTCGGTGAGCAGGGGCTGACGCCTGAGTCAGTGCCCGCCAAGGGTCGCCGTGTCGTGCTGCGCAACAACGCCAACCTGAGCACCGGCGGCACCGCGACCGACGTCACCGACAGCGTGCATCCTGAACTGGCAGCGCGCGCAGTGACCGCGGCCCAAACCATCGGGCTGCACATCTGCGGCGTCGATGTGGTGTGCGAGAGCGTGCTGCGCCCGCTGGAAGAACAAGGCGGTGGCGTGGTCGAGGTCAACGCGGCGCCGGGGCTGCGCATGCATCTCGCGCCCTCCTATGGCAAGGGCAGGCCGGTCGGTGAAGCCATGATCGCCAGCCTGTACCCCCACGGCGAGGACGGCCGGATTCCGGTGGTGGCGGTGACGGGCACGAATGGCAAGACGACGACCGCCCGGCTGATCGCCCACCTGTTTTCGACCAGCGGCCTGCGGGTGGGCATGACCAACACCGATGGCGTCTATGTCGAAGGGCGACAGATCGACAGTGGCGACTGCAGCGGTCCCAAGAGTGCGCGCAACGTGCTGATGCACCCCGATGTCGATGCCGCCGTGTTCGAGACCGCCCGCGGCGGCGTGCTGCGTGAAGGGCTGGGCTTCGACCGTTGCCAAGTGGCGGTGGTCACCAACATCGGCAGCGGCGATCACCTGGGCCTGAACTACATCACCACCGTCGAAGACCTGGCGGTGCTGAAGCGGGTGATCGTGCAGAACGTGGCGCCGGCCGGCTATGCCGTGCTCAATGCCACCGACCCGAACGTGGTCGCCATGGCCGCCAACTGCCCAGGTGAGGTGATCTTCTTTGCGGCTGATCGCCAGCACCCGGTCATGGTCACGCACCGTGCGCAGGGACATCGGACGGTCTGCGTCGAGGGCGAGTGGCTGGTGGCATCGCAGGGCGCCTGGCGCGAACGCGTCGCGCTGCGCGACGTGCCGCTGACGCGCAACGGTGTGATCCGTTTTCAGGTCGAGAACGTGATGGCTGCGATGGGCGCCGCCTGGGGTGCGGGTTTGGCCTGGGATGCGGTGCGCCGCGGCTTGGCCAGTTTCTCGGGCGATGCCGACAACGTGCCTGGCCGCTTCAACGTGATGAACTATCGCGGTGCCACCGTCATTGCCGACTACGGTCACAACCCGGACGCGATGCGCGCATTGGTTTCGGCGGTGGAGGCGTTGCCTGCGCAGCGGCGATCGGTGGTGATCAGCGGTGCAGGCGACCGCCGCGACGAGGACATCCGAGCGCAGACGCAGATCCTCGGCAACGCCTTCGACGAGGTGCTGCTGTACCAGGACGCTTGCCAGCGCGGGCGAGCCGACGGCGAAGTGATCCGGTTGCTGCGCGAGGGCCTGGAAGGCGCAAAGCGCACGCGGCAGATCGAGGACATCCGCGGCGAATTCGTCGCCATCGACCGTGCGCTCGATCGCTTGAAGCCGGGTGATCTGTGCCTGGTGCTGGTCGATCAGGTCGATGAAGCGCTCGCCCATTTGGCCCAAAAAGTCGCTGCAGCCTGACGCGCTCCAACCCACTCCTCCAGGCGGCACCCCCGAAAGGGGGCCATCGCCAGATGGATTCTCTTCCGCTCGCCTGGAACAGATCATTCGCGCCCAGACACCCGCTGCGCGGGCCGAGCGGGGGGCGACAGATGAAATTCGAAGACCGAGTCGATGGCGACTACCGGATCTACGCCGGCGCGTTGGATGTTCTGCGTGGCGACGGGTACATCGCTGCGGTGGTCGTCAACCGCATGAGTCGGCAGCACCTCAGAGGCCAGGAGGTTTTTCGCGACGAAAGTCTGGCTTGCGGTCACCGATGGCCGTCCGCGGATGAGGCTCTGATGTTTGCGCTGTGCAGGGCGCGAGAGTGGATTGGTCAGCAGGCTCAGCAAGCGCCCGAGCGCGGCGACCAACGCACCATGCAGGCCTGAGGGAGCCTCCGAATTGATTGACCAGCAGGCCTGCCAACACCAGGCCCACGCCTGACCACTGCGCCAGGTTGAGCTGTTCAGACAGAAAGAACCAGCCAGCCCACAGCCCGACCACGGGCACCAACAGCGAAAACGGTGCGATGCGTCCGGCCGCATGCCGCTGTAGCAATCGCATCCACAGCGAGTACCCCACCAGCGTGGCCAGCAGCGAGAGGTAGGCCACGGCCGCCCATTCGCTCACACCCATCGCCGCCACCGAGTACCAACTCGCCTCGACACCATCGAGCCCGATCGCCAGGGCGAGGAAAGGCAACACCGACACGGCGCTGCTCCAGACGATGAACTGGAACGGGTCGATCGGCGTTGCACTGCGCCCCATCAGACGCACGAGCAGGTTCGAGCCTGCCCAGGACAAGGCGGCTGCCAACGTCAGCACGAAGCCCAGCAGCGTCATCTCACGTGGGCCGTTGCCATGGCTTGCGGCAATCAGCCCAAGCCCCGCCGCAGCGATCAGCAATCCCAAGCCGTGGTGCAAGCGGGCTCTCTCGCCCAGAACCGGAACAGCGAGCAGCACGGTGAACAGCACCTGCGCCTGCAGCACGGTCGAGGCCAGCCCCGAGGGCATGCCGAAGTGCAGGGCGGTGAAGAGCAGGCCGAACTGCCCGAGTCCCTGCAGCACGCCGTAGCTCACGATGAAGCCCCACGAGGTGCGCGGTCGCGGAATGAACCACAGCAGCGGCAGTGAGGCCAACGCGAAGCGCAGGGCGCCGAGCATCATCGGGCTCACGGCGGACAGTGCCCGCTTCATCACGACGAAATTCAGTCCCCAGATGATCACGACCGTGAGCGCGGCGAGCAGGTCTCCCCGCGACAGGCCACGGCTCATCGGCGGGCCAGGAAAGCGTCGTACAGGGTGACGAATTCGTCCTCGCGCTCGAAGTAGGGCAGGGCCCCCGTGGGCATGATGTCGAATGTCCAGTTCGAACGATCGGTGTAGGCGGACTTGTGGCGGTAGTCGGTGAAGTCGCCGCGCACGCCATGAACCATCCACACCGGCATGGCCAGCGACTGATACACCCGCGTGATGTCAGCGCTGAACAGATGGGCGCTGACGAACCAGTACGGCGCGAACTTGGCGCCAGGTTGGCGCGTCGTCAGCACGTCGTAGTCCAGCAGCCCTTCGTCGATGTTCGAACTGCCCCAGGTCTTCTTCAGGAAGTAGCGGATCACCGAGCGCTTGGTCAGCCAGCGGTAAAGCCCGTCACTCCACCGGGGGTTGAAGAACATGCGGCGCAGCCAGGCGATGCCGCGGTGGCTGCCGGGGGGGGCATTGAATGGCGCGCCGCGGTTGAAGCCGGTCGGGCTGACCAGGGCGACGCTGCGAAACCGCGCGGGGGCCTCCTGAGCCGCACGTGCGGCGTATTCGCTGGACAGCGAGACGCCGATCACATCGATGGCCACATCACCATGCACGCGCTGGATCTCGGCCACCATCGCATGCACCGCATCGGTCATCAGCCGGGGCAGATACGGACGATCGCTGCGCTCAGAAAATCCAAAACCCGGCAGATCTGGCGCGTACACCGGGCGCTGTTGTCGGTAATGCTCGAAGAGCGGCTTCACTTCATAGGCTGACGCCGAGGCATTGATGCTGTGCAGCAGCAGCAACGGCCGGGTGTCGGTACGGGCCGTCGCATCAACCGTCGGCCCAGCAACGTAATACGACAGCCGACCGGCGATGCCGTCGATCTCCACGCGCTCGCCGGATACCGCTGGCGGCAAGGCGGGGGCGTTGTGCAGGCTTGATGTCGGTGGCATCAGCACCACCGAGGCGAGCGTGCGGAAGCCGCCGTCATGGCCGCCTGAACACCACCACATGCTGCCAAGGCAGCGTGCGGGCAGTGCGTTCCCAGACCAGCGCCTGATCGGCGGCTTCCAGCCGAACCTGTTGTTCCGTCATCTTGTGCAAGGTCTTGATCGGAACGCTGAAGTCTTCGCCTCGGTACTCGACGAACACCACGCGTCCGCCGGGTCGCACCGCGCGCACGATGCTCGCCAGCACTTCCTGCGGATACGCCAGCTCGTGATAGACGTCGACCATGATGGCCAGATCGACCGATGCCTCGGGCAGTTTCACATCGTCCTCGGCGCCCAGCACCGGAACGATGTTGCCGTAGCCAGGTCGCTTCGCGGTCGTCTCGAGTACGTGCAGCATCTGGGGCTGTACTTCGACCGCAAAGATCTTGCCTTGGGGGCCGACCTGCAGGGCCATGCGCCGCGAGTAGTACCCGGTGCCGGCGCCGACATCGGCCACATTCATGCCAGGCTTCAACGCCAGTTCTGCCATCAGCAGGTCGGCTCGTTCTTCCTTCTGCCGCTCGGTCCGCTCAAGCCACGCGGCACCATCGAACCCCATCATCCGGGCGATTTCGCGCCCACGGTAAGCCTTGCCGATCCCATCTGCGCTCGGCGGCACTGACAAGTAACGCTCGGCCGGCGGCGCAGGGGTTGCTCCTGTCGAGCCGAGGTCTGACAGCGGGACCAGCAGCAGGATCAGCACGGACAGCCATGTGCAGCGCATGAAGGCTGGTGTTTTGCCCATGATCAGCAATCCGATCTGACGTGGTGGCTGAAGAAGCGCCACATCTCGCGTGTGGCATCGGGGCCGCTCGGGTCGGTGTAAGAACCTTGCGTACTCCCGCCCGACCAGGCGTGCCCGCCGCCATGGACGACCCAGTGCTCGGCTTGTGGGGGCTGCTCTGCTGCCGTGAGGTAGACCGTGCGTGTGTAGCGGCGGCCCTGCGCCGACACCCCCTGCGCCATCACCGAAGCCGTGGCGGAATTGGCATCGCCCTGCTTCGCGTCGCCCAGCGCCACCGCGACGGCTTGTGTGCCATTTCCAGGGTGGACCACCGCATCGCCATCACCGTGGAACACGATCGTGGGCCTCGGCGTGTGAGCGTGGGCCGCACTCGGCGCCGAGGTAGGCGTCTTGGGTCCATTTTTCATCGCTGACAAGGCCGATATCAGATCGTTCGCGACGCCACTCGCCAGCCCAGAGTGAATGCCAACCGCGACGTAGAGGTCCGGATAGGCCTGGCCCAGGATCGCGGCCATCGCCCCGCCGGCGGACAGCCCAGCGACATAAACACGGCGCGCATCGAGTCCGTGCTGCGCGATCACGGCACGCGTCATTCCGGCCAGCACCGCCGCCTCACCGTGGCCGCGCAACTGATGGTTGGGCTGGAACCAATTCCAGCACCGCTGCGGGTTGGCGTCCTGGGCCTGCGCAGGGTAAAGCACCGCAAAGCCCTGCTCACGCGCCAGCGCGCTCATGCCTGTGCCGAGCGCGAAGTCGGCAGGCCCCTGGGTGCAGCCGTGCAACATGACGACCAGCGGCGAGGGCGAGCCCATTGGCGAGTTCGAAATATTGGGTGGAAGGTAGAGCAGGTAGTCGCGGGTCAATCCGGCTTCGCTGTGGGAGCCGGTGAGCGTCGAGCCATCGACCTGTGCTGGGGTTCGTGCCGCAGGGGGAGTGTCGAGCTCGGCAGTCTCTCGCGTCGTGACGCAGCCCTCGATCACTTCACCGTCTGGGGTTGCGGCCGATGCCTGAGACTGCGCGGAAGGCGGGCGCCCCAGCGCTTGCTGAATGGTCTTTGTGGCTTCTGTCAGCTTGCCCATGCGGGTCAGCCGAGTCGCCTCCGTCATCCAGCGTTGGAGGGCTTCGGGCATGGTGACTTTCGGGAGAGCGCTCATTTCAGCCGCCCGGCCAGCGCGCGTTTGACTTCGGGGCTGGCGTGCAGCGCACCGAGCACCTCGAGCGCCTCGATCGTCTCCAGCGCCAGTTCGGGGGTCACATCATCGGCAATGGATGCCAAGCCCACGACCCGCAGGGTCAGCTTCTGCCGTGAGCGCTGCAGGTTCTGCAGGTCTTCGCGGCTGATGTGCTGCAGGCCCAGCACGAGCATCTTGCGGGCCACCACCTGCTTGAGCGCATCGCTGTGCTGCGTCAGCTGGTTGCGGATGGCGGTGCGGATGAAATCGGTGCGGTTGCTGTAGAAGCCTTCGCTCACCAGCAAGTCGACCTGCCCCAAGTCGACATGTCCGAGGTTGATGGTGATCTTCTCCGAATCCGTGGTCCTCGCCATGCGGCCGGGCCTCGCCTGCAACTCGCTCTGAAGCTTGCGCGCGCTGGCCTTGGCGCGTGGCTCCGGTGTGCGAGTGGCGACAGTTGAATTCATGCGACTCACTGTAGCACCATCCAATAACCATCCAGTGGGATGGTAAATGTTCGTTGTGAGTCCGCGCCTGGCCTGAGAATGCGCCGACCGTGCCGACCCCGACCTTTCCATGAATTCCACGGCATCGCCGACGCCCTGGTGGTCTGCGCTGTCAGCGCTGAAGCGGGATCGCTTGTTCTGGCTGCTGCTGCTGGTGCTCGCTGCGCTGACGCTGGCCCAGCCGCAAAAGCTGGGCGACTATCCCTCGCTGGTCGATTGGCCGACGATGGCCGCGTTGACGGCGCTGCTGGCGCTGACGCAGGCGGTGGAGTCCAGCGGGGCGCTGTCTCGTCTGGGCCGATGGCTGGTGGCGCGCCTGTCGACCGAGCGAGTGGCCGCGATGGGCCTGGTCACGGCCTCCGCGCTGCTGTCTACGCTGCTGACCAACGATGTAGCGCTGTTCGTCATCGTGCCGCTGACGCTGGGGCTGTGCCGCATCAGCTCCTTACCCGCCACGAAGCTGATCGTCTTCGAGGCGCTGGCGGTCAACGCGGGCTCGGCCTTGACGCCGATCGGCAATCCGCAGAACTTGTTCCTGTGGCAGCTGTCGCAGGTGTCGTTCGCCGAATTCACCTGGCACATGACGCCCTTGGTGGCGGTGCTGTTCACGCTGTTGCTGGGGCTCACCGCACTGGTCTTTCGCAGGACACCCCTGAACGTCACCGCCCCTGACCTTGCGCCCGCACTCGACCGCCCGCTGCTGGGGGTCGCGCTGGCGCTGTACGGGCCCTTCCTGTGGGCGACCGATCGCGGCGACGCCGCCTGGGGCTGCGCCGTTGTCGTCGGCGTGCTGCTGTTGATGCGGCCGCGCGTGCTCGCCCGGGTCGATTGGGGTCTGCTGCTGGTGTTCGCGCTGATGTTCATCGACCTGCGGCTGATTGCCGGTCTCGATGCGGTTCGTGGTGCGATGCGCAGCCTGGGTCTGGCCGACCCCCAGAAACTCTATGCCGTTGGCATCGCCGCTTCGCAATTGATCAGCAACGTGCCGGCCACCATCGCGCTGGCCGAGTATTCGCGTGACTGGCGGGTGATGGCCTATGCGGTGAACGTCGGTGGCTTCGGTGTTGTTGTTGGCTCGCTCGCGAACCTGATCGCGCTGCGCATGGCGGCCGACGCCCGCGCCTGGCTGAGCTTCCATCTGTACGCCGTGCCCTGCCTGCTGGTGGCCGGCGCGGTCGGGTATGGCTTGCTGTTCGCCGAGCACCTGCCTGGGCCTTGAAGCTCGGTTGCCCAACCCCATATCCACCCTCCTGAGCTAGTACTCACCTCCGCGACCATGACCAAACAAACGCTCTCCTTCCAAGCCGAAGTCAAGCAGATCCTGCACCTTGTCACCCACTCGCTGTACTCCAACAAGGAAATCTTCCTGCGCGAGCTGATTTCCAATGCGTCAGACGCCTGTGACAAGCTGCGCTTCGAGGCGCTGAACCGGCCCGAGCTGTATGAAGATGCGCCGAACCTCGACGTTCGCATCAGCTTCGATGCCGAGGCGAAGACGCTGACGATCCGCGACAACGGCATCGGCCTCAGCGCGGACGAAGCCGTGGCCAACCTGGGCACGATCGCCAAGAGCGGCACCCGCGAGTTCATGTCCAAGCTCGATGGCGACCAGAAGAAAGACGCGCAGCTGATCGGGCAATTTGGCGTCGGCTTCTACAGCGGCTTCATCGTGGCGGACCGGATCACCGTCGAATCGCGTCGTGCGGGCACGGCGACAAGCGAAGGCGTGCGCTGGAGCTCCGAAGGCACCGGTGACTTCGAGATCGAGACCATCGAGCGCGCCGAACGCGGCACCGATGTGATCCTGCACCTGCGCGACGGCGAGGACGAGTTCCTCAGTGGCTGGAAGCTGAAAGCCATCATCAGCAAGTACTCCGACCATGTGTCGTTGCCGATCCTGATGCGCAAGGAAGAGTGGGATGCCGAGGCCGGCAAGCAGGTCACCCTCGACGAATGGGTGCCGGTCAACAAGGCCGCAGCGCTCTGGACGCGCAGCAAGAGCGACATCACCGAAGAACAGTACAACGAGTTCTACAAGCAGATCAGCTACGACACCGAAGCGCCGCTGGCCTACACCCACAACCGTGTCGAAGGCCGCAGCGACTACACGCAGCTGCTATACATACCGGCGAAGGCGCCGTTTGATCTGTGGAACCGTGACAAGCGCGGCGGCGTGAAGCTGTACGTCAAGCGCGTCTTCATCATGGACGACGCCGAGGCGCTGATGCCGGTCTATCTGCGCTTCGTGAAGGGCGTGATCGACAGCGCTGATTTGCCCCTGAACGTCAGCCGCGAGCTGCTGCAGGAAAGCCGCGACGTACGCGCGATCCGTGAGGGCTCGACCAAGCGCGTGATCAGCATGCTCGAAGCCTTGGCGAACAGCGAAGACGAGGCCGAGCGCGCCAAGTACAAGGCCTTCTGGCGCGACTTCGGTCCGCTGTTGAAAGAGGGTGTTGGCGAAGATCATGCGAACGTCGAGCGGCTCTCGAAGCTGCTGCGCTTCGCCTCGACGCATGCCGACGAAGACGTGTCATTCGCCGATTACCTGGGCCGAATGAAGGAGGGCCAGGAGGCGATCTACTACGTGACGGCCGACAGCCTGGCCGCGGCGAAGGGCAGTCCGCAGCTGGAGATCTACCGCAAGAAGGGCGTCGAGGTGCTGCTGCTGACCGACCGTGTCGACGAATGGATGCTCAGCCACTTGCACGAGGTGGAAGGCAAGCCGCTGCAGAGCGTGGCCAAGGGCGCGGTCGATCTGGGCGCGCTGCAAGACGAGGAAGAAAAGCGCCAGGCCGAGCAGGCCGCCGACGCCTTCAAGCCGGTGATCGAGCGGCTGAAGGCGTCGTTGAAAGATCGCGCGAAAGATGTGCGGGTGACCACGCGCCTGGTCGACTCGCCCGCTTGTCTCGTGGTGGACGACGGTGACATGAGTGGCCACTTGGCGCGGCTGCTGAAGCAATCGGGGCAGACCGGCTTGCCGTCGTCATTGCCCACGCTGGAGATCAATGTCCAGCACACGCTGGTCAGCTCGCTGGAGCAGAGCCCGCACTTCGACGATCTGGCGCAGATCCTCTTCGATCAGGCGGTGTTGGCCGAAGGCGGCCAGCTCGAAGATCCGGCCGGTTATGTCAAGCGTGTCAACCGGCTGTTGACGCCAGCCTGACTCCAGACCTCACGGCGCGGCAACTTGCTGTCTGAGTTGCTGCGCCAGTTGCTGCCAGTAGCCGCTGGTACCAAACCACGGAAAGCTGGGTGGGAAGGCCGGATCGCGCCAGCGCTTGGCCAACCAGGCGCTCTGGTGAACGATGCGCAGCGTGCGCAAGGGCTCAATCAGGGCGAGCTGGCGGTCGTCGAAGTCCATGAACTGCTCGTAGCCGGCGAGCAGTGAGCGAAGCTGCAGCTTGGCCGCAGCCTCGTCGCCAGGCAGCAGCATCCACAGATCCTGGATGGCCGGGCCCATCAGGCAGTCATCGAGGTCAACGAAGTGCGGGCCGGCATCGGTCCACAGCACGTTGCCGACATGGCAGTCGCCGTGCAGGCGGATCGGGTTCAGGTCACCAATGCGGTCGAACGCGCGCTGCACCTCGGTCAGCGCCGCGTTGACGGCATCGTGCCATTCGGGTTCGACCTCCGACGGGATGTGGCCGTGCGCGAGCAGCCAGTCGCGGCAGTCCCAGCCGAATTCGGCCACCGTCAGGCTGCGGCGGTGCGCAAACGGCTTGCGCGCGCCCACCGCATGCATGCGGCCGATGAAGCGGCCGATCCATTCCAGCGTCGCCGGCTGTTCGAGTTCCGGCGCACGGCCGGCCTTGCGCTGGCTCACCGCGAAGCGGTACATGCCTTCTGCGATCGATACCGTGCCCAGCGTGGGCGGCGCACCGCTCAGCGTGACCTGCAGCGGCGACTCGGGATCGGCCTCGAAGATCAGCGGCGCCGCGACCGGGATCTCCTCGGCTGCCAGCTCGGCCGAGAATGCGTGCTCTTCGAGGATCTGCGCGTAGCTCCAGCGTTCGGGCCGGTAGAACTTGGTCACCACCGCGGTGCCATCGATCAGGAACACCTGGAACACGCGGTTTTCGTAGGAATTGAGCTGCAAGAATCGCCCGTCGCTGCGCAGTCCGACACCATCGAGCGCATCGAGCATCAGCTCGGGCGTCAGCCCGGAGAACGGGGTTGGCGAAACAGCAACAGCGGGCGAGGACTCAGGCACGCATCGATCGTATGCGATCGATCAACGTCCGCTGGCCAGCCGCACTGGCGACCGCCGCCAACGGGCGCCGTCAGACGCTGCATCGGTCACGGCAGCGCCCTCGTCAAGGGGGCTCGGGCCCGAAACCGGTGGCCAGTCCGTGAGGTCAGGCGCGGACTCGCTGGCCGACTCCGAGCCGGGCCGGTCGTCAGTGGTGAAGAACGAGTCGAGGAACACGTTCTTCGGGTCCTGCCCGTTCCCAGGCGTCTCCGTGAGAGGCGCCGTGGGCGTGAGGTCGGCCGACACGGCAGAGGGCGCCAGCGCTGGCGTTGTTGCGAACACAGGCGTCGGAGCGATCGTCGTGCTGGGCGTGGGGGCGCTGATCGTCTCGCCGGCGGGCTCGGCAGCGCCAACGCCCATCGTGAGTGCGCGCAACTCGTCAATCGACGGCAAGACATCAGCGGCATATTGAACCCGTTGAATGCCGCAGGCTGCCAACACCGAATCCTTGATCTTTGTGCTGCGCCGTGAATGGCTGCGATTGCCGTCGAGATCGATCACCAGCAGCACATGGCCATTCGGATTGCACAAGGCAAACGACACATGAGCGGCGCCTATCAGTTCGTACCAGTACGTCACTTGCTCGGGGGTGGCCGGCTGGCACAGTCGCACCAGCGCAAGCTTTGGCAGCACGATGCACTTGGGGAATGCCAATCGAAGCTGGTTGTAGAAGCGCCGCTCATGGGTGTTGAGTGCGCGCCGCGCAGCCAGATTCCAGTGCGTCGGCAGTGGAGACAAGCGCTTGCGGGGTGGCGCCCAGAGCCAAACCGCCAAGCCGCCCATGGCGGCCCCGGCCAGCAGGGTGGCGATCACGATCGACAAGGCAGAAGCGGCATTCACGGGTCAGTCGACCATCAGAGAGTGAGTAGGGCGTGGCTCGGGGCATCAAGCGCTCCGTGCATCGCCGATGCTATCGCTCTCGAAAGGGGAACTTCTCGGAAAGTCACGCCAGCCTCGCCTGGACTTCAGGGATCACTGACCTGATTGGACTCGTTGTGGCTTGCTTGGCTGTGTTAATATCGCGGGCTTACCTGAATTTTCTGCCATCAGGTGGTGCGGCTGAGCCCAGCGCAATGAGTTTCCCGAGAGGCTGCCATTCCAGAAGCAGTTCCAACGGCAATTCAGGACAGCGAATTTTGTTCGCGCATGTCCACAAGGCAAGTTTCTCGTACAGGAATAACCATGAAAACCTTCAGCGCCAAACCGGCCGAAGTGACGCATGAGTGGTTTGTGATCGACGCGACCGACAAGGTCCTCGGCAGGGTGGCCAGTGAAGTCGCCCTCCGTTTGCGCGGAAAGCACAAGGCCATTTACACGCCTCACGTCGATACCGGCGACTTCATCGTCATCGTCAACGCCGACAAACTCCGCGTCACTGGCAACAAAGCCAACGACAAGGTGTACTACCGGCACACCGGGTATCCCGGCGGCATCATCGCGACGAAGTTCAAGGACATGCAAGCCAAGCATCCGGGCCGCGCGCTCGAGAAGGCCGTCAAGGGCATGCTTCCCAAGGGTCCATTGGGTTACGCCATGGTCAAGAAACTGAAGGTGTACGCTGGTGCCACGCACCCTCACACCGCACAGCAGCCCAAGGCGCTGGAAATCTAAGGGGCATGTGATGATTGGTAATTGGAATTACGGTACCGGCCGTCGCAAGTCGTCCGTTGCACGCGTCTTCATGAAGAAGGGCACCGGCCAGATCCTCGTCAACGGCAAGACCGTCGACGAATACTTTGGCCGCCAGACCTCGATCATGATCGTCAAGCAGCCCCTGATGCTGACGGCCAATGATGCGGCGTTCGACGTCAAGGTAAATGTTCACGGCGGCGGTGAATCCGGCCAGGCCGGTGCGGTGCGTCACGGCATCACCCGCGCGCTGATCGATTACGACGCCGCGCTGAAGCCCGAGTTGAGCCGTGCTGGTTTCGTCACCCGCGATGCCCGTGAGGTCGAGCGCAAGAAGGTTGGCTTCCACGGCGCACGTCGCCGTAAGCAGTTCAGCAAGCGCTGATCGGCCATTGCTGCCGGTATTGCACACGCTGAGAAAGGTCGCCTCCGGGCGACTTTTTTCATGGCGAGTGCCCGGTTCATAATCCGGCTCTAGAGCCCAAGTCATCCAGGAGCAGCCATGAACGCCGCCGCAGAACACAACCACCTTGCCGATTTGAACGACGAACCGCCCCCTCCGTTGGTCTTCACTGATAGCGCCGCCGCGAAGGTCAAGGAACTGGTTGATGAAGAAGGTAATCCGGATCTGAAGCTGCGGGTGTTCGTTCAGGGCGGTGGCTGCTCTGGCTTCCAGTACGGGTTCACCTTCGATGAAGTGCTGAACGAAGACGACACCCGCATGGACAAGAACGGCGTCACCCTCCTGATCGATGCCATGAGCCTGCAATACCTGATGGGTGCCGAAATCGACTACAAAGACGACCTGCAAGGTGCGCAGTTCGTCATCAAGAATCCGAACGCGACAACCACCTGCGGCTGCGGCTCCAGCTTCTCGGTCTGAAACCTTTCAGCCTGCCGGGTACAGCGCGCCGAGCAGGCGCGGGCCACGGGCGCCGGTGACGGCGGGTAGGTTGCCCGCTCGGCGATGCATCCAAGTGCTGGCCAGCCAAGCAAACGCAACCGCTTCCACCTGATCGGCGGGCAGGCCTCGTGCCTCAGTGGTCTCGACCCGGACCTGAGGCAGTCCCCCGGCCAGTCGGCGTATCAAGTCGGCGTTGTAGGCGCCGCCACCGCAGACCAGCAATTGGCGAGCCTCCGGCGCAAACCGTGTCATCGCTTGCTGGCAGCACCATGCCGTCAGCTCGGTCAGCGTGGCCTGCACATCGACTGGCTCAATCGCCTCGCCCCTGACTGCAAACCGCTGCAGGCATCGCGCGAGCCAGGCTGGGTTGAACAGGTCTCGGCCTGTGCTCTTTGGTGGCCGCAGCAAAAAATAGGGCTCGTGCTGCATCGCGTCGAGCAACTGCTTGTGGACTGCGCCCGTCGCCGCCCATCTGCCGTCCCGATCGTAGGGCGCGCCAAGGTGCAGTTGGCACCAATGGTCCATCAGCACATTGCCCGGGCCGCAGTCGAAGCCAGACGTCGACCCGTCCGCCGCGAGCACCGACAGGTTGCTGATGCCGCCGATGTTCAGCACCCCCGTGCTGATCTGGTCACGGCCGAACATATCGCGGTGAAAAGCAGGTACCAGTGGAGCGCCCTGGCCGCCAGCGGCCACGTCGCGTGATCTGAAGTCGGTGATTACATTGATGCCCGTCAACTCGGCCAGTAATGCGCCATTGCCCAGCTGCAGCGTGTAGCCAATGCCATCGGCCAGGCCAGGACAATGCCTGACCGTCTGCCCATGGGCGCCGATGGCGATCACCTCGGCTGGTGTCACCGATGCCGCTTCCAGCAAATCCGCCACGGCCGCGGCGTAAATTCGCGCTATGGCATTGCCTGCCAAGGCGGCGCGATGCAGTTCATTGCCACCGGGCGTGTTCAGGGCAAGCAACTCACGCGTGAGCTCAGTCGAGAACTCGCGGTGGACGTGAGCCCGCACTGACGGCGAATCCTGACTGCTCAGGCAGACCAGCACGCCATCGACGCCATCGAGAGAGGTGCCGGACATCAATCCGATGAACAGACTGGTCACGATCGGGCTGGCTATTCGTGGAAAAGCCCGCGACTGCGGGCCTTGGATGTCTTGTTGTGAAACGGCACGGTGCCGACTTTCACTCGAAAGTCGCGGTCGCTGGGTTCGTGGTTTGCGCGATGTCGAGCTGAGTCTTGGCAGATGCGGCCAGCTGTGCGAACTGCGCGCGTGCCGCCGGCGCTAATGCGACGGTGTTGGCCAGGCTGGCAATCACCGCGGGATCGCGTTGCACGCCACCGACCTTGAACTCGAAGTGCAGGTGCGGTCCGGTGGTCCAGCCCGTCATGCCGACGGCGCCAATACGCATCCCCTGAGCGACAGCCTGGCCTTTGCGAACGTCAAGCCGGCTCAGGTGCGCGTAGAGGGTACTGCGGTCACCGGCATGCTTGACCACGATGACATTGCCGTACCCGTTTTGCCAGCCTGCGAATTCGACAACGCCATCGCTCACGACGCGCACCGGCGTGCCAATGGGCGCACCGTAGTCGATGCCGGCGTGCTTGCGCCAGTTCTTCAGAATCGGATGAAAGCGCATCGCGAAGCCCGAGGTCACGCGCGAGAACTCCATCGGGCTGGCGAGGAAGGAGCGTTGCTTGCTGCGGCCGCTCGGATCGAAGTAAGCACCGCGCTGACCCGCTTGTGTGCTCTCAAACCAGATGGCCGAGTGCGATTCGCCCTTGTTCACGAACTCGGCAGCCAGCACGCGACCCGCAGATTCGTTCCAAGTGATCGGCTCGCCATCGGCCGTCAGCGCTTCGTAGACCACCGAGAACGTATCGCCCCGACGGAGATCGCGGTGGAAGTTGATTTCTGTAGCGAACACCTCAGCCAACTGGGTGGCGATGGAGTCTGGCAGGCCTGCTTCATCGGTGGCGTTGAACAGGGAGTTGACCACGACCCCGCTGCCCATCTTCGTCATCGCTTCGAGAGGTGCGGCCTCGATGCGCACATCGAACCGCTGGTCGTGACGCGTGACGCGCAACCGCGTGAAATGCGTGGTGAGCTGAGCGGCATTGCGCGCGGGGTAGCGCGCGACCAACTCTTCCAACTGACCGGACGCATCCGCGCGCACCTGAACCATCTTGCCGCTGCGACCTGACAGCAACTCGCGCGCAAGTGAGTTGCGACGCAGGAAGGACGCGGCTTCCGCGTCCACGACGCCGAGCCTGCGCAGCAAGCTGTCGACCGTGTCACCCCGGCGCGTGATGTCGTTGCGGAACAGGGACAGCTCCTGCTGAGCCAGCGAAGAAACTTGGGCCGGCAAATCCGCCGGCGACACCGATTCAGTGATCAACTGCTGCGCCTGGGTATCCACCGAGCCGAGTGGCGCCACGCCGAAGGCGGTGACACCAAAGCCGGCACAGCCCAGCAAGATTGCCGCGTAGAGTCTCCGAGGATGCTGGCGCACCATCGTCGCGGCGCGTTGACCCAAACGGACAGCGAAGCGATCAATCAAATCGGGTGAGCTCAAAGTCGAGGGAGCGCATCGCTCGTGGTGAGACTTGCGTGACGCAAGCCGGATGAATGCGGCTGGATGGACCCGTCCCGTAAACTGGAGACTGAACCAAGCAGATGAGAGCGGCAACTGGGCTCGAGTTCGCTGCGTTTGCCGATGTCCCAAAACGAGACGCAAGTATACCGATGGGTTCGGCCGGATTTGAGGGGTTGGACACGCCGATAGCCCCGTCTTTTATTACGTAGTTTCCCGACATGTCGCCATCTGACCTTTTCGACCCGAATTCGCCCGGCTTGAGCCCTTTTCCTGTGACAGAACGTGTCCTGGCGGCCTTTCGGGCCACGAAGCGGGGCTGTGACGAGCTGCTCCCGGAGGCAGATTGGCTGAACAAGCTGGCCCGTGCTGAGGCCAGCGGTACACCGTTGCGTATCAAGCTCGGACTCGACCCGACCGCCCCCGATATCCATCTGGGCCACACCGTGGTGCTGAACAAGCTGAGGCAGCTGCAGGATCTGGGCCACACGGTGATCTTCCTGATCGGTGACTTCACCTCCATGATCGGCGATCCATCCGGGCGCAATGCCACCCGGCCGCCGCTGACCCGCGAGCAGATCGAAAGCAACGCCAAGACCTACTTCCAGCAGGCCACGCTGGTACTCGACCCCGAGAAGACCGAGGTTCGCTACAACTCCGAGTGGAGCGACCCGCTGGGCGCGCGTGGCCTGATTCAACTGGCCTCGCGCTACACCGTGGCGCGGATGATGGAGCGTGATGACTTCACCAAGCGCTACAAGGCCGGCACACCGATCAGCGTGCACGAGTTTCTGTATCCGCTGATGCAGGGCTACGACTCGGTGGCCTTGAAGAGCGACCTCGAACTCGGTGGCACCGACCAGAAGTTCAACTTGCTGGTCGGTCGCGCGCTGCAGAGCGAGTACGGCCAGGAGCCACAGTGCATCCTGACGATGCCGTTGCTCGAAGGCCTGGATGGCGTCGAGAAGATGTCCAAGAGCAAGGGCAATTTCATCGGCATCAGCGAGCCACCCAACGACATGTTTGCCAAGCTGCTGTCGATCAGCGACACGCTGATGTGGCGCTACTACACGCTGCTGAGCTTCCGTTCCGAAGAGGAGATCGCGGCGTTGAAGGCTGAGGTCGAGGCCGGCCGCAACCCGAAGGATGCGAAGGTGATGCTGGCCCAGGAAATCACCGCCCGGTTCCACGGTGCCGCGGCGGCCGACGCGGCCGAGAGCGATTTCAACCTGCGCGCGCGCGGTGGCGTGCCCGATGTCATTCCTGAACTGTCGCTTGCTGGCGCACCGCTGGGCATCGGTGCCTTGCTGCGCGAGGCCTCGTTGGCACCATCCAGCAGCGAGGCGCTGCGGCTGGTCGACGGGGGCGGCGTCAAGGTGGATGGCAACGTCGTCAGTGACCGAGGACTGAAGCTCGGTGCCGGGACCTATGTGCTGCAGGTCGGAAAACGCAAGTTCGCGCGTGTGACGTTGAGCTGAGCCGAACTCCGCTCAGCGGTTCAGCACGCCCGAGGCGACCAATCCGGCCGGCACATGGGGCGCTGCGTTTTCGATGTGACCGGTCTGGTCATCGAAGAAGAAATCGGGCTCGAACTCTCGCAGGAATTCGCCCTTGGCCAAACCGCCGAGAAACATCGCCTCGTCGATCTCGATGTCCCAGTCCATCAGCGTGCGGATGGCGCGTTCGTGGGCCGGCGCGCTGCGCGCGGTCACCAGCGCGGTGCGGATGCTCATCGCTGGCGTGGCGGCGTGTTGCAGCCGCTGCAGCGCTTCGAGCAGCGGCTTGAACGGCCCGGCAGCCAGCGGCTTCTCGGCGCGGTCACGCTCGTGCTCCTGAAACGCGTTCAGACCGGCGCGCTGGTACACCTGCTCGGCCTCGTCGGAGAACAGCACCGCATCGCCGTCGAACGCGATGCGAACCTCGTTCGGATGCGCCGCCGAGGCACGCGCCGAGTGCGGGTAGACACGCGCTGCCGGCACGCCGGCGTCCAGGGCGGAGCGCACGTCGGCGTCGTTGGTCGACAGAAACAGGTTCGCGTTCAGCGGCTGCAGGTAGCGCCATGGCGGTTGGCCGCGGGTGAATACGCCACGCTGGATCGGCAGACCGTGCTGCTTGGCCGAGCGGAACACCCGCATGCCTGAGACGGGGTCGTTGCGCGACAGGATCACCACCTCGACGCGCTGCGTCGGTGACGGCTCGTTGGCGCCCAATGAGGGCGCATGGTTGAACGCGAGCAGCTTGTTGACCAACGAGAACGCGACGCCAGGCTTGGCGGTGACGTCCAACCGGTCGAGCTGCAGCCGCATGTAGGCGCGGTCGTCGCTGGCCTCGAAGACCTCGTTTTCTTCCTCGAAATCGAACAGCGCGCGCGATGAAATCGCAACCACCAGTTGGCCGGCAAGGGAGACAGGCATGCGAACGATGATACGGCGCTGCCTGGCCGTTCCAGCGCGCCGGGCCCGGTGGAAGCCCGGGCGGTGCTAGGCTCTTTACTGCACGAAACCCATCGAGGTGCGCCGCTGCTGCGCATCCGGCAGGTCGGTGGTCGACACCTGTGAACGGCGGTCGAGCTTGGCATTGCCAAAGGCCGTCATCCAGGCCCGACGCATCTCGCGCGGCGCCATCTCGCTCATGCGGTCGAGCACATCGGCGTTTGGCTGCTCGTCGAAGCGGCTTCCCCAGTCATGGCTGGACCGGATCGAGTTGTAGAGCTTGGTTGCGATGCGCCGCGCGGCGTCACGGTCGGGTGCCTGCACTTCGTAGACGTTCATCCGGTTCAGGATCGGGTCCGGAATGCCTCGTGCATCGTTTGCGGTCGCCACCCAGATGACCTGGCTGGCATCGATCGGCACCTCGGCAAATTCGTCGATGAAGCTGCCGGCGGTGTCGTGTTCGAGCAGGCTGTACAGCGCGCCCAACGGGTCGTAGGCGTGCTCGCCGCCAGACTTGTCGATCTCGTCGACCACCATCACCGGGTTGGCGTACTGGCCATCGACCAGTGTCTCGAAAACCTTGCCGGGCCGCGCGCCTTTCCACTGGCTCGACGCGCCCGACAGCACCCAGCCGGCGGTCATCGAACTCATGGAGATGAAGCCCATGCCGGTGCCGAGCAATTGAGCGAGCTCACGTGCGAAATGTGTCTTGCCGATGCCAGGTGGCCCGAGCAACAACAACGGCGTGATCTCCAGCGCATCGCGGCTGTCTTCGCACAGCGCGAGCTGGCGCTTCACGTCGTCGAGCACTTCGTAGAAATTCGGCAGGTCATCGTACAGGTGATCCATCACCGGCAGACCCGACGGCTTGACCTGAAACCGCTCGGGCCCCAGTTCGATCATGCGTTCGTAAGTCGAGCGCAGGTTTTCGTGTTCCTTGTGCGGCAGCTTGTCGAGCTTGCGACCGACGTCGTCCACGCGGTAGACGCTGCGCATGCGCGCAATCGGGATACCGCCGCTGGTGCCCGACACCTTGACCAGTTCATGGGAAGCAGACATCGCACCTCCAAAAAACAAAGCTCGCTGGAATCATTCAACCATGTGTCGCCGCCGGGATGCCTCGGAGAAGCACCGCATTGACACGTCAATCACCATGCATTCAGCGTGCCATGGGCCCGGGAAAGCAAGCGAAGCGACTGGGGGGCTGTTACTTGACCCAGGTATTGAGCTGGATGATTGGCAAAAGGACGGCCAGCACGATCAACATCACCACGGCACCCATCGCAACGATCAGCAGCGGCTCCAGGATGGTGGCCATCTGCAGCGCTCGGCGTTGCACCTCGGTCGACAGTTGCTTGGCCGCGCGGTCGAGCATCTCGGGCAACTGGCCGGTCTGCTCGCCCAGTCGCGCGAACATCGCCAGCAGCCCGGGGAAGCGTTTCTTGCCGGCGAGCGCTGCGGCCAGCGGCGCGCCTTCGCGCACCCGCGCCAGAGCATCCAGCGCATCGCTGCGCATGGCCTGGTTCGACAGCGTTTCGGCGGCTGCCTGCAGTGCCTTCAGGATCGGCACGCCGGCGCCGGCCAGCATCGCCAGCGTGCCAGCGAAACGCGCTGCGTTGTAACCGCGCGCGAGCCGGCCGACCAACGGCAGCGTCAGCCAACCGGCGTCGAAGCGTTCGCGGAACAGCGGGTTGCGCAGCATCAGCAGCAGGGTGCCCACGCCCGCGCCGATCGCCAGCAGCAGCAGCCAGCCGTAGCTGCGCAAAAAGCCGCTGGTGGCCAGCATCGCGATCGTCAGTGCGGGCAGCGCACGCTTCGAACTGGTGAACACCGAGGCCACCTGAGGCACCACATAGGTGACGAGAAAGATCACGATCACCAGTGCGATCACCGACACGATGGCCGGATAGAGCGTCGCGCCGATCAGCTTGGCTTTCAGTGCTTGGCGCTCTTCCAGGTCGTCTGCCAGCCGCTCCAGCACCTGCCCCAGCGCGCCGCTTTGCTCACCGGCCGCGACCACGCCGCGGTACACATCATCGAACTCGCGCTCGGCGCTGCCCAAAGCGCGCGCGAACGGCGAGCCGGCATTGACCTCGGCGCGCAGGTGCGCCACGAGCTCGCGTTGGCGTGGGTCCTCGGCCTCGTCGCTCAAGGAGGTGAGGGCACGTTCCAGCGGCAAGCCGCTGCCCACGAGACCCGCCAGTTGTCGGGTCCACACCGCCAGTGCCGTCGTCGAAAAAACCCGCGCCGTGAAACGCAGCCCCTGGCCTGAGGTGCCGGCGGATGCGACCTGTGTCACCTCCAGCGGCACCAGCGCCTGCGCCCGCAGCTGCGCACGCGCTGCGCGCGCGTTGTCGGCTTCGAGCAGTCCGGTGGTGGATTTACCGGCCGCTGTCAGCGCCTCGAATTTATAGGCGGGCATGTCACTCGCGGGTGACCCGCATCACTTCCTCGGGGGAGGTGATGCCTTCTGCAACCAGCCGCTCGCCGTCCTCGCGCATCGAGCGCAGACCGGCTTGTTCGGCCGCGACGAACAGCTGTGATTCGGCCGCGCGGCTGTGGATCAGCGCGCGCACCTGGTCGTCGGCAACCATCATCTCGTAGACGCCGGTGCGGCCCTTGTAGCCGCTGTGTCCGCATTCGGCGCAGCCCACCGGGTGATAGCGTCCCTGCGCATCGACCTTCCTGCACTGCACGCACAGCTTGCGCACCAGCCGCTGCGCCAGAACGCCCAGCAGGCTGGAGCTGAGCAGGAAGGGCTCGACGCCCATGTCGGTCAGCCGCGTGACCGCGCTCGGCGCGTCGTTGGTGTGCAGCGTGGCGAGCACCAGGTGGCCCGTCAGCGAGGCCTGGATGGCGATCTGCGCGGTTTCGTAGTCGCGGATCTCGCCAATCATGATCACGTCCGGGTCCTGCCGGAGGATCGCGCGCAAGGCTTTCGCAAACGTGAGGTCGATCTTCGGGTTCACCTGTGTCTGGCCGATGCCACCGAGCTCGTACTCCACCGGGTCTTCCACCGTCAGCACGTTGGTGGTCGAGGTGTCGATGCGACCGAGCGAGGCGTAGAGCGTGGTGGTCTTGCCCGAGCCGGTGGGGCCGGTGACCAGCACGATGCCGTGCGGCTGCTGTACCAGTCGATCGAAACTGGTGAGGACGTCGCCGCTCATGCCCAGACCTTCGAGCGTGAACTTCGATTCACCCTTGTCCAGCAGGCGCAGCACCGCACGCTCGCCGTACGACGAGGGCAGCGTGCTGACCCGCACATCGACCGCGCGCCCACCAATGCGCAGCGAGATGCGGCCGTCCTGCGGCAGTCGCTTCTCGGAGATGTCGAGCTCAGCCATGATCTTCAGCCGCGAGATCAGTGCCGCGTGCAGCGCCTTGTTGGGCTGCACCACCTCGCGCAGCGTGCCGTCGACGCGGAAGCGCACCGAGCTGGAGCGCTCGTAAGGCTCGATGTGGATGTCGCTGGCGCCATCCTTCGCGGCCTGCGTCAGCAAGGCGTTGAGCATGCGGATGATCGGCGCGTCATTCGAGGCTTCGAGCAAGTCTTCGATGGCCGGCAGCTCTTGCATCATCCGGCTCAGGTCCACCGCGCTTTCGACTTCGCCGATGACGGTCGCGGCGCTCGACTCGCTGCCGGCGTATGCCACCGCGATGCGGTTGGCCAGCGTTGCTGCGGCTTCGCGTTCGAGCGCATCGACGTCGTAAAGCCGAAGTACCTCGGCCAGCGCCGACAGCGACACCGTTTCAGGTGCCCACAGCACCAGGCGATCCCCCTCATCTTCGAGCAGCACGGTGTGTGCTCGCGCGTAGGTGTAGGGCAAGGGATGACGGCTGGCCATGGCGTATCGGATCCGATGTCAGTTCGCGCCTGCGGGCGCGCTGGGGGTCGGGCCCGTGGCCGGCGCTCGGGTCGGGGGCGGCGAGATCGCCTGGGTGGGGTCTTCCACCGCCTTCAGTGGCGGAACCACCGGCACGCCGTTGAGCGGCAGCAGCGGATTGGAGGGGATCCTCACGTCTTTCTGCTCGCCGCGCAGCAACTCATAGCGATCGATCGACAGGCTGTTCGACGCCGTTGCATCGCGCATCACGACGGGTCGCAGGAAGACCATCTGGTTGGTACGCCTCTTGGTGCGCGACTCGCTGCGGAACAGAGCGCCCAGATAAGGGATGTCGCCGAGGATCGGCACCTGGGACTTGTCGACCGTGAAGGTGTCTTCGATCAAGCCGCCGAGCACGATGATCTGCCCGTCATCGACCACCACCGTCGATTCGATCGAGCGCTTGTTGGTCGTTGGTCCGGCGCTCGACGTGCCAGGTGCCGTACCCGAAGCGAGGCTCGACGACTCCTGGAACAGCGTCATCCGCACCGTGCCGTTCTCGCCGATCTGCGGGCGGATGCGCAGCGTCACACCCACGTCCTTGCGCTCGATGGTCTGGAACGGGCTGACGGTCGAGTTGCCACCCCCGGTGTTGGTGTACTGGCCGGTGATGAACGGCACGTTGCTGCCCACGATGATCTTTGCTTCTTCGTTGTCGAGCGTGACCAGGTTCGGTGTCGAGACGATGTTGGTGTCAGCGCGCGATTGCAATGCCCGCGCGATGGCGGCCAGGCCATAGTTGTCGCCGATCTTGCGCACCACACCGATGTTGAAACCCGGTCCGATGCCGGCCAACGCGCCAGTCAGTGTGTCGGCAGCCGCGTTGGTGATGATGTTGGTTCCGCCGGCGCCGAAGTTGGTGCCCGCGCCGCCGATGTAGCGACCGTTGACATTGCCCAGTGCCTGCCACTGGAAGCCGAAGTCGGCCGAGTCGTCACCGGTCACCTCGACGATCATGGCCTCGATGAACACCTGCGCACGGCGCGCATCGAGCTGGTCGATCATCGCGCGCAGTTGGCGGTACATCGGTTCGGGCGCGGTGATGATCAGCGCATTGGTGGCTGGATCGGCCTGCACGAAGCCACCGGTCGACGGACCGGCCGACGGTGTCACCGGCGCAGTAGCCTGGGGAGAGCTGCCCTGGCCGCTGAGCGCAGCGACCAGACTTTGCGTGGACGGTGCCGTGCCAGACGACGTGCCCGCGCTGTTGCTCCCACCGGATGCACCACCGGCACTGTAGGCCGCACGCAGGACGGCGGCCAGCTTCGTTGCATCGGCGTTCTTCAGGTAGACCACCCAGATGTTGCCGGCCGCATTGCCGCCCTGGACAGGCTGGTCGAGCTTGTCGACCAATGAGCGGATGGCCGCCAGGCGTGCCGGATTCGGCGCACGCACCAGCAGCGAGTTGCTGCGGGGATCGACCAGCACCGAACCGCCGGTGCCACCCGCGGCGCCGGGGGCCGTGCCGCCAGCCGAATCGGTCATCCGTTGCACCAGCGCCCCGATGTCGCTGGCCACCGCGTGCTTCAGGGTGATGACGTCGACATCGCCGTTGCTCGGTGTGTCCATCGCCGCGATGATCTTGCCGATGCGCTGCAGGTTGTCTGCGTAATCGGTGATGACCAGCGTGTTGTTCCCGGGGTTTGCGTTGATGGTGTTGTTGGGGCTGATCAGCGGCCGCAGCACCGGCACCAGATTGTTGGCGCTCTCGTGCGTCAGCCGGTAAATCTGTGTCAACACCTGGTCGCCGCGCCGGTTGACGTCGCCCACCGATACCGTGCCCGACTGCAGTTTGGCGTCCGCTTCCGGTACCACCTTGAACAGGCCACCGACTTCGACGACGGTGTAGCCCTGGCCACGCAGCGCGGCCAGGTAGTTGAGGTAGGCCTCGTGGGGCGCCAGCGCCTTTTCGCTGAACAGGGTCATCGTGCCCTTGACGCGTGGGTCGACGACGAATTGCTGGCGCAGGATGGCCGCCATGGCCCGCGACACCGCGTCAATGTCGGCATTGACGAAATTGAGTGTCACGGGTTCGCCGCGGAAGCGGCTGGCCGCAGCCTCGGTCGCTGCGGCCTGCGCGTGCGCCACGGTGGGCAACACGCCCAGCGGTGACATCAGCAAGGACAGTGACAACGGCAGGCAGACCGCACTGGTGCCGACGCGAGATGCGTGTCGGCGCCAACGCAGTGGCAGCAAGGACATGGAAGCACGAGCAGTCATGGCTATCCGATCGAAATGACGGACCGCGCGCCATCGCGCCGTCCGATGATGTTCAGCAGGTTGCCGAGCGCCGTGTCGTTGGGATCGGCGGCACGGGCCTCGCCCGTGAAGCGCAAGCCGGCGAGGCCCCAGCTGCCCTGGCCACTGAGGCGCAACGCTCCCTCCAGTGTGGACAACGTGATTTGCGCCGTTCCTTCCGGCGTTCCGCCGCGGCGGCTGTCGCGCGGCACATCCAGCGGCTCCCCCCGCACCGACAGCCGGTAGCTGCCGAGCGTGTCCAGCGTGGAGAGTCGCGAGGAGGCGTTGATCAGCTCGACGTCCAGCCCGCCTGCAAGACGCCAACGACCTTGCACCGATTCGAGCGTCAGACCCGAGGACAACAGTCGTGCCGCACCGCCCAGGCGCACTGTGTTCCAAGGGGTGCCCAGGCCGCTGAGCCAGGCGCTCGGCCACTGACCGACCCAGTCGGCTGGCGGGATCAATGTGGCGGTGTGGCCGCCGAGGCCCGGTGTCCACCGCACGGCGACCTGGCCATGCAGGCAGCAGTCCTGGCTGAGCACCACTTCCAGCCCCAGACCGCTCGGCCGCGCTGTCCAGGCCAGGCGCCCGGGCAATGCGGAGCTGTCGCGGCTGCCCGGCCCGCCCGTGAGCGCCAACACGGCACTGCCCGACCAGATGCTGCCTCGCGCATCCACCAGCGTCAGACGCTGTTGCGTGGCCGCGGACACGCCGGCGGCCAGCCAACTCGCCGGGGCAAAGCAGATGAGTCCGATCAGCGCACCACTGAGGGCCCCGAGCCAGCCCCAGCGTGTGCTGCCGGCGCGAGCGCGGTCCCAGGCTGCCTCGGCATCGCTCGATTCGGCCCACCGGGAAACGGTCACGCTGTTCTGAAACGCTGCGCCGCGGCCACGTGCTCGCAGCCCCAGCCGGCTGGGCGAAAAGCGCTTCATCGAGGGCCGCCTGGGCTGAGGACCAGCGTACCGGTGTAGCCCTGCGCACCGCGTGTGAGCTGGACCTCGGTGGCGCGCAGGCGTGCGGCGCTGCGCACCTCGGCCAACCAGTCGCGCAGCTCGTCGCCGCTCAGGCCGTCGACCGCGACGGAGGCGATGTCGCCTTGCCATTGCAGCGTTGCGCGGCCGTCAAATCGGGTCATCGTCCCTTGCAGCGCGGCGCTGGCTTGTGCGCTGGAAACCGGTGCGATCGTGCGCAGCTCAGCGGTTTCGACGGCCAGTCCTTGCAGCTGCTGAAGCTGGACGCCCTGTTGGTCGATGCGGACAGGCGCCTCACGCAGCGTTCGCCATGCCGGCTGGATCGCCACGCTCCACAGCAGCAACAAGCCGATCACCGCCACAGCAGCGGTCAGCCCGGCGCGTTCGCGTGCCGCCAGCGTTGTCCAGCGCGCTTGCAGTGCGTCGCGCCGCGCGATCCACGAGCCCGGCAGCCGCGGTGCGCCACCGGCCCGAGCGGGACTCACGGGCGCACCGCCTGGCCGGCTCATGGCGGGGTACCTGTGGTTGCCTGACGGAGGCTGATACGGCCTTCCGATGCATCGACCTGCCAGCCGGCGGGCAGCAACTGGGTGCGGAACTGCGCGATCTCGGCGTCGCTCCAGCCGGTGGCCGCCAGCGTGAGCCGACCCGACTCGTAGCGCAGGTTGCCCACGGGCGGCTGGCTGGGCGGCCAGGCGGCGGCGGCGGCCAGCAACATCGGCTCGAAGTCACTGGCCGACGAGCGACCGGCCGCCGCGCGTAGCGCGTCCACTTCGCGCTGCATCTGCAGCGGCGCGTCGAGCACGGCACGGACCTGTGGGAAGGTGGTTTGCAGCAGCGAGACCATCGCCAAGCGCTGGGAATCGAGTTCCGAGCGCAAGCGCCAAGCCCAGGCATTCAGACCAACCAACTGCACCACCAGCAAGGCCAACAGACCGTAGCGCACCGGCCGCCAGCCCGGACTCAGAAAGCGACGCCAGGCGTCACGTGCGGCGCGGGTGCCGCGGTGGCGGGCCGCCAGATCGAATTGGCGCAGGTTCCAGAGGGTGCGCGTGGCCTGCAAGGCGCGTTCACCTGCCGACACCACCGCCACCGGCGCTGCGAGCCAGCGCTCTGCAGCTGTGGCCACATCGGGTGTGGCCGTCCAGCGCGCATCGATGGGCAGCTCAGTGGGCAGCAGTGACCGAGCAAGACCGCCTTGCAAGCGCAGCACGGCCACCCCATCGACATGGGACCAGGTCAGCACCACGTCTTGGTGCGCGCTGCTGTCATCCACCGAGGCGATACCGTGAGCTGCGCTGAAATGACCGCAGGGGGGCGAGTCGGGCCAGGCCGCCGGCACGACCCGGTCCACGAACACCCGCTGGCGCTCCAACTCGGCGAGTTCGCCACGCAACCAGCTGCGGTTGATGGCGGCGACCCAGGTCGATTGACCCGCGACCGCGCCCGGCGCCAGCGCCAGATGGGTGGATTCGGCATCGTCGAGCAAGGCCTCTTCAAGCGTGCCAGCGAGTGCGGCGCGCAGCCGCGCCGGCGGTGCCTTCGGCAGGATGATGCGATGCCATGCGACATCGCTCTCGCTGACCACGGCAATCACGCTGTCAGCCTTTGGAAGTAGCGCCGCGGCACTGCGACCTTGGGCCTGCAGCGTGAAGCCGTCGCGACTCAACAGGTAATCGAATTCACCTTCAACCGCAGGATGTCCGTGGGCAGCCCCGTCGGCATGGCGACTGCGCAAGCGGGGACGCGGCGACAGTGAGATGACGAGGATGGACATAAAGCAAGGTGGCACGCCGGGTCGGGCAGTGGCGGAGTTTAGTCGGGGCTCCTGCGGGGAGCTGACAGGGCTGGCCCTGCCGATGCGTACCCGACCCGGGCGCCAACCTGACCGGGGTCGCGCCGGTCAGTTCGACAAAAGGACCGCTCAACTCGGCGCATCTTGCAAGTTCACCCGCTGGCGCTGCAGGGGGAGCACCTCTAGGCCGCGCCGCTCGACCAGCGAGAGTTCTTCAAGCACCCTGTCCCCCAGGCGTATGCGCCCGCGCACCTCGAAGAAGCTCGACTTCACATCGACCCGATCGGCATTCAGTGTCAGCGACGAGGGGATCAGGCTCTGCGCCTCGGAAAGCGCCTTGAAGGGCGCTCGCTCTCGACTTTGCACCAGCCGACCCGCCGTACCGAGGTCCATGCCGTCGACGCTTGCGGCAATCACTTCGCGCGAGGCGGTGTTGAGGTTGATCGGGGTACGTGTCGGCAGGATCACGACCACCGGTGCCATCCGGCGCAACGTGTCGGTGTCGACCCCCAGCCAGCTCAGCTGTGCGACGGTGTGCGGCAGCAAAGGGGGTGTGGCCGAGCGACCTTCACTGCCGGGGCGAGAGAGCGCATCACTCAGACCTGTGGCGAGCCGGTCGGCGAGATCGGCCGCCACGCCGATCGACTCGAACAAGCGCTTGGCCGTCGCCAGTTCGGCAGGCACGACCTTTCCATCGCTGCCGACCAGGTTGCGCAGGTTGTAGCGCGCCTGTGCGTCGGTGATCTGTCCCGAGAGGAAGGCTTCGGGGCCGTCGTCGGTGTTGGCTTTGTCGGCAGCGAGAAAGCTCGACAGCCGGGCTTCAGCCAGTGGTGTGGCCCAGGGGTCACTGAGCGTGGTTGCACCGCCGGACTTGGCGTCTTCACGCAGGATCAGTCGCGCCCAGTCGAGCGCGCCTGCCAGGATCCACGCCGACTGCGTCCGCGCCCGCTCGGCACTTTCGACCTGCACCGCGCGCCACTGCTGCCAGACCATCGCCGAGGCCACACTGCTGACCAGCACGACGATCAGCATCGCTGTCAGCAGTGCAGCACCCTGCTGAACCTGATGCGGGGGTCGACGGCCGGCCAGCGTCATGGAATCTGGGGCCCGAAGGCCACATCGCGCGTGAGCGTGCCCTCACCACCGTTGCCGCCGTTCAAGGTCAGCACCAGCCGCAGGCCCGAGGGCAACGCCGTGCGAACGCCCGCTGGCACGCCGCTCGCCCCGCTGGCCGACGGAGCGGCAGCCACCACGTTGCCACTGGATTGGCAGTTGGTCCAGGCGTTGCCGCGGTAGCAATACAGCTGCAATTGCGACACGCCGTCCAGCGTGCGCAGCAGCGCCGGATCATTGGACTGCAGCAACTGGCTGCGCAGCCAGCTGTCCTGCAGCGCAGCGACTCCTGTGACCGAGGGCCCGGCCCAGCGCGTCCATTGCAGGCTCTCGGCGTTGGTTTGCGAGGCGCTGTCGGTGAGCGACCAGGCGACCAGTTGCAGGCCCTGGTCGGTGCGGCGCGTCAACCGCAGCGTCTTGCCGTCGTAGCTGAGCGCTGGAACGGTATCGGTCTCCTGCAATGACGCCAGATCCTGTTCCCATTGGGCGAGCACGGTCCCCAGTCGCAGCGTGCGCTCCAGGCTGGCCTGACTGGCATCGCGGGTGCGCACGATGCCGTCGATGCCCTGCCAGCCCAGCACGGCCAGGGTTGCCATGATGCTCAATGCCACCAGCACTTCGACCAGCGTGAAGCCCCGGCTACTCAAGGCGGTAGATGTGCCGTGGGTCATGGTCACTGGTTCGGCAGGATCGCCGACAGTGTCAGCAGCGGCGCACCTGCGTCATTGCTCATCTGCGTGTCGACGCGCCGAAAATTCGGGTTCGGCGTGGGCTGCACCCGGTAGGTGCCGGTGTAGATCCGACCCAGTTGCTCGCAGCTGAAGGTCGATTCGCCGATGTCGGGAAACACCTTGGCGAGTTTCAGGCCGGTGAGGTGGTTGTCGGCACACCACTGCGCCTCGCTGATCTCGGCCAACCGCTGGGCATTGTTCAGCAACGCACCAGCAGCCTTGATTCCCGCGCCGAGCGTGATGGCGACGATGACCAGCGCGACCAGTACCTCGATCAGCGTGAACCCACTTGACGCACGGAAGGGTCTCACCGTGACACCGAGGGAGGGTCGCTGGCCAGCACCGCGAACGGGCCGAGGCCATCGGTCGCCAGGGTCAGTCGGCTGTCGCCCAGGCGCAGCGTGATGCGCTGGGCGCCGATCAACGGTTCGGGGCCCAACACGACATTGGTCGCGCCAATCACCTGGGCCGTGACGCCCTCCGAGAGCCAGCGCTGAGGCAACTCCGCAGACGTCGGCAAACCAACAAAGGTGAAGCCGGCTTCGGCTGAGCCTGCGTTCAGTGTGTCGCTTGCAAGCGAGCGCGGCAGCCAGTGCACCGCCAGCCCCGAGGCGCGGGCCTCGGCACGGGCCGATTCGAACAGCGCGGCCAGCCTGGCGCCTTCTTTTTCGAGTTGCGTGCCGGAGGGATCTCGCAACGCCAAGCTGACCACCGCGGATGCCAGCGCAATGATGGCGACCACCACCATCAGCTCGATCAAGGTGAAGCCGGCAGCTCGCTTCTTCCGGCCGTGGCTCGAAGTGAGCGCAGGCGCCATCGGTGTCAGCCGCTCACTGCCAGGAACCGACTTCAGCGTCGTTGCCTTCACCGCCGACGACCCCGTCGGCCCCCAGGCTGTAGACATCGATCTCGCCCTTCACGCCGGGGTTGGCGAATTGGTACGGCTTGCCCCACGGGTCGTTGGGCAGCTTGTCCAGATAGGGCTTCCAGTTCGGCGGGATCGTGCCGGCGCTGGGCTTGGCCACCAGCGCCTGCAGTCCCTGCTCCGCGGAGGGAAAGCGCTGGTTGTCCAGCTTGTAGAGCTTGAGCGCCTGCATCAGGTTGTTGACGTCGGTGCGGGCCGCTGTCACCCGGGCGTCATCGGCACGGTTGAGCACATTCGGCACGATCAACGCTGCCAGCACCCCGATGATGACCAGTACCACCATCAGCTCGATCAGGGTGAAGCCGCGAGTGCGGAATCTCGGCAAGCACCGCACCGAGGGGCGATCAGAAACGCGAGAGAGGGGTCCAGAATCCGTGATTGACATGTCGACATCCAGGCCGCGGCCGGGATGCGCGGCTGTCGCGGCGCATGATAATCGCGGCATGTTGTCCCGCTCGGTCGCATTCCTCGTTTGGGCCCTGGTCGCCGTGACGTGCGTGTTCTGGGGCACGCGTCTGCTGGCGCGGCCGGCCGTTTCATCGGTGCCCGTGGTGGGCATGGACACGGCCCTGACCGCGAGCGCCGATGTGTCGCGGCTGCTGGGTACTGCACTGCAAACCGAGGCGGTGCCCATCGAAGCCGCGCCCCAGATCAGCAACCGGTTTCGCCTGACGGGTGTGGTCGCACCGAAGGCACCCAGTGAGCAAGGCCTCGCACTGATCTCGGTGGATGGCAACCCGCCGCGCGTCTACCGCGTCGGTGCAGCGATCGATGGCGATCTGATGCTGCGTTCAGTCAATATGCGCACGGCCACCGTGGCGTCCTCGCGCAACAGCAACGACGCGGCAACCTCTTTCGTGCTCGAGCTGCCCGCGATGTCGGCTGCAGCCACCGGCACGCTGCCGCTGGGTGGGTTCATCACTCCTCAGTTTGCGCCGCCGGCTGCACCGGTGCAGCCCGATCAGGACCCTGTCAGTGGATTAGAGCCTCCCGCGGCGGGACGGCCCCAGCGCTAGGACGCAGCGCGCGTCGCAGGCGCTCAGGTCATCGCGCCCGGCTGGCTGGGACCCGGATCCTCGCCATCGGCGAGTTCGGTGAGCAGCGCCGCCGCACTGCGGATCAAGGGCCAGGCGAGCGTGGCGCCCGTGCCGTCGGTGCTGTCCATGCCCAGTTCAAGCATCGCCGATGCCTGGAAGAGGCCCAGCGCGCGGTCCAACCCGCGGTGGTCGTTGCTGCGGCAAAACACACAGTAATCGACCACGGTCGATGCGATGTGCGAACCCACCACCAGGGCTGCGCAAGCGGCCAGGCCATCGACCATGATCAGATGCCGCTTGCCAGCGGCCACCATCATCAGGCCGACCATCATCGCAATCTCGAAGCCACCGAACGCCGCGAGCACCTCGATCGGGTCGACCACGTCCTTGTGCCGGCCTTGCGAGCCTTGCAGCACCACCATCATGGCAGCCAGATCGGCGGGCTTCATCGTCGGGCCGGACAGCACGAAATCGCGCACCGGCACATTCGCCAGCCGCGACAGCACCAGCGCAGAGGCCTGCGCCGATCCAACGCCGATCCCCGCGCACACCACCGCATTGCCAGGCAGCGAATCGCCGATTTCCATGCCCGCGCGAATCGCGGCGTGAGCCTGCTCCAGCGACATCGCGGCAGTCACGCGCGAATTGCGCGTGCCGTGGGCGATCTTGCGCGACAACAAGCGCGCATGACGCGGCAGCGTCTCGGCCACGCCCGAATCGACCACTGACAGCTCCAGCCCCTGGATCCGGGCGAACACCGACAGTGGCATCTGCGAGCTCAGCAGCGAGTGCACCAGCTGCGTCGTCGAGTGGCGCTCGCCGGCACCGACGCCGTCGACAGCGATGCCGTGGTCAGCCGCGAAGATCACGACTTGCGGCGCATTGAAGCGCGGTTTGAGCGTGTTCTGGATCAAACCCAATCGCACCGCCAGCGGTTCCAGTTCACCCAGCTCACCCGTGGTCTGGCTGCGCAGCAAAAGCTTCTCGCGCAAGGCAAGCTCCAGCTCCATGTTGCCGGTCGGCGAAATCAGGTTGTGGTAGCTGTTGGCCATGGTCTCGGCGACTCAACGCAGGAACAGTCGGTACGCCGCATTGTCGGTCTCGTCGACCCACGGGTAGTCCAGCGTGCTGAGAAATTCTCGAAAGGCCTTCTTGTCCTGGCGCGGCACCTGGATCCCGACCAGGATGCGACCGTAGTCGGCACCCTGGTTGCGGTAGTGAAACAGGCTGATGTTCCACCCTGGGTGCAGGCTGGCGAGGAACTTCATCAGCGCGCCGGGCCGTTCTGAGAACAGGAAACGGTACAGCCGTTCGTCGGCCGCCAGCTCGCTGCGCCCGCCGACCATGTGCCGCAGGTGCAGCTTGGCAAGCTCGTCTTTCGTCAGGTCGATGGCCTGGAAGCCGTGGCGGTTGAATGCGGCTGCCAGGGCGGTCGATTCGCCCCGCTGTGTGGTCGAGATGCCGACGAACACATGGGCGCGGCGCTCGTCCGAGATCCGGTAGTTGAACTCGGTGACGGCACGGGGGCCAATCAGCTCGCAAAATTTCTTGAAGCTGCCGCGCTCCTCAGGGATCGTCACCGCCAGCAAGGCCTCGCGCTCTTCACCGACATCAGCCCGCTCGGCCACGAAACGCAGCCGATCGAAATTCATGTTCGCGCCGCAGGCGATCGCCACCAACGTCTGATCCTTGGCGCCGGTCTGGTCGACGTATTGCTTGACGGCCGCCACCGCCATCGCACCGGCGGGCTCAAGGATGCTGCGGGTGTCCTGGAACACATCCTTGATCGCAGCGCACACCGCATCGGTGTCGACGGTCATGAAGTCGTCGACCAGCTCGCGCGTCAGACGGAAGGTCTCGACGCCGACCTGCTTGACCGCGGTGCCGTCTGAAAACAAGCCCACGTCGCTCAAGACGATGCGCTTGCCGGCGTTCACCGAACGGATCATCGCGTCGGAGTCGGTCATCTGCACGCCGATCACCTTGATCTCTGGGCGCACCGCCTTGATGTAGGCCGCCACGCCGGAGATCAATCCGCCGCCGCCGATCGCGACGAACACCGCGTCGATCGGGCCGGGATGCTGGCGCAGGATCTCCATCGCGATGGTGCCTTGGCCTGCAATCACGTCCGGGTCGTCGAACGGGTGCACGAAGGTCAGGCCGAGTTGTTTTTCGAGCGCCAGCGCGTGCGTGTAGGCGTCCGAGTAGCTTTCGCCGTGCAGCACCACCTCGCCGCCCAGCGCCTTGACCGCATCGATCTTCAGCCGCGGCGTGGTGGTTGGCATCACGATCAGCGCCTTGCAGCCGAGGCGGCTGGCGCCCAGCGCCACACCTTGAGCGTGGTTGCCTGCCGACGCGCAGATGACGCCGCGCTGCAGTTGCTGAGGCGTCAGGTGTGCCATCTTGTTGTAGGCGCCACGCAGCTTGAAGCTGAAGACCTGCTGGCTGTCCTCGCGCTTCAGGAACACACGGTTGCCGATGCGCAGGCTCAGGCTTTTCGCCAACTCCAGCGGCGTCTCCGCCGCCACGTCATAGACGCGTGCGGTGAGGATCTTCTGCAGGTAATCGCCGAGGCCCAGGGGCTTGCTGCGCGCGACAGTGCCGCGTTTGCGCGCGGCACCTGGGGTGGTCGTGGTTCGAGCGGGCATGGGAATGTCTTCGGTATGGAAGCGCGCGATGGACATCAATGCCCGAGCGGGCGCGGATCATACGACGCGCACCTGCCCGGGAAGACACGGGCAGCCTCATGGGACGGCGCGTCCGCGCGGAGCCACACCGCTGGCGACGGCGCAACACTGACTTCAACCTGTCACAAACGCCCAGCACCATGTGACATGGTCCGAAATAGCCATATCGAGAACCCGAGCCATGCCCTGAAGTGTTCGTGGGTGGTTTGTCGTAAGAAAACCACCTTGTCACCGGACTTTCACGGTCCCTTGGTCTCATGAGTCATGTGTTGGAACTGGTTCCAGCGCTCACTTTCATCACCCTCAAAAAGAAATCCACATGAACAAATCGCTACTCGCCCTTGCGGTACTCGGCGCATTCGCTGGCGCTGCGTCGGCCCAGTCGTCAGTCACCATCTACGGTTTGATCGACCAGAACGTGAAATACCAGGACCCGGGCCGTTTGGCGTCGGTGGCTGGTGGACGCCCCGGCAAGGCCGTGACGCGTGTCGATGACGGTGGAACCGGCGGCCTCGGATCGTCGCGTCTCGGGTTTCGCGGTGTCGAGGATCTGGGCGATGGCCTCAAGGCCATCTTTCGGCTGGAACTCGGTGTGAGTCCTGACTCCGGCGGTGCAGGTGGCCGCACCACCCTGGGTGGCACGAACAACGTGTTCTTCAATCGAGAGGCGTGGGTCGGGCTGGAAAGCAAGGCACTGGGCACGGTCCGTCTGGGTCGGCTCAACACGCAAAGCCGCGACATCCGGTACTTCATCGACGCGACCAACGAACGTGAGTTCAGCGTCGTCGAGAACATCACCAGCTCGCGTCCGCTGTTCCAGAATTTCGGCTCTCGCGTCGACAACGGCATCAACTACCGCTCCCCGAATTTCGGCGGCTTCGAGTTGTCCATCAGCGTCGGGCTGGCTGAAGACCTCGGTTCGACCGCCTCCACCGTCGCCACGGCAGGCACCATCACCACCACCACCGCCGTGCGGTCCGAAGCCTCCGAGTACCAAGGCTTGGGCTTGACCTTCAAGAATGGCCCCGTGCAGGCGGCGATGACCTACGAACAGCTCAACGGTGGCGTGGTATCGGGCAGCTACAACAAGGTGTTCACCATCGGTGGTAACTACGACTTCGGTGTTGCCAAGCTGTTTGCCGCCTATCAGAACACCCGCGATTTCGGCGGTCAGCTGGCCTCCAGCACCACCACCACGGCCGTCAACAGCGTGGGCCCGGTCACCACCGTCACAGTCACCCCGTTTGCCAAGGGCATCGACGTGGACGCGTACAACATCGGCGTGCGAGTGCCGCTGGGCAAGCAGTGGCTGCTGAAGGCACAGTACACCGGCTCGACGGTGGATCGTCTCGGCGCGCTGTCGGATCTGGACCAGGAAAAGTATGGCGTGTCGATTGCCTACTTGCTGTCCAAGCGTACCTCGGTGTACGGGGTGATCACCCAGCGCAGTGGCGACGACGACGAAACCTTCGCACGCAAGGGCGAGTACCTGGTGGGTGTCAACCACTTCTTCTGATACGCCGTCCGGCGCGAGCCGACGTCCAAGAAACCGCCTTCGGGCGGTTTCTTTTTGGAGCGACCCGAACGCTTCGGCGTTCTGCGCAATTGCTCATGCGAAAACCTTGGTTGGCGCGGTGGTGGTACGGCGGCAAAGTGAGTGACGACGTTGCATCAGGCACGTCGGATCAACCCCTAAGCCATCTGCTTCGCACACAAGGATTCAACCCCATGAACAAGTCACTGGTCGCGTTTGCGACCCTGGGCGCCATCACCAGCGCAGCGTTTGCCCAGTCGTCGGTCACGGTCTACGGCCGCATCGATCAAACCATCACCCTGCAGGACCCCGGCAAAGCGGCGGCGGCGTCGACCGGAGGCAAGCTCGGCAAAAGCGTGGTGGCGCTGCGCGATGCGAGTGGCGTCGGCAAAGGTGGTTCGCGCATCGGCTTTCGGGGTCAGGAGGACCTGGGCGACGGCTTGAAGGCCAACTTTCAGCTGGAAGCAGCGATCTCGCCGGACACCGGTGCAGCTGGCAACAGCACCACCTTGACCCCGTCGCCCGGCAGCTCGTTTTTCAATCGCCAGGCCTGGGCTGGCCTGAGTCATTCGAGTTACGGTGAGCTTCGCCTGGGCCGCGTTGAAACCCTGACCCGGGAAAACAACAGTCGATTCAACAGCGTCGCGGGCGAGCGCGAGATCAGCATCGTCGAGAACCTGGGCGCCAGCAGCACCCAGTCGCTGCGCCCGTTGTTCCAGAATTTTGGTACCCGCGTCGACAACGCCATTTCCTATCGGTCGCCCGTCTACGGTGGCCTTCGGGTGAGCGCCATCCTCGCGCTGGGCGAGCGCATTCGGTCGACACCCGCCGTCACCACCCCGTCTGCCGGCGTGACGCGTTCGAGCGTGAACCGGGCGGCCCAGTACCGCGGGCTCGGCATCACCTACGCCGCCGGCCCCTTCGAAGGGGGGCTGACCTACGAAGAACTGAACGGCGGTTCGGCGAATGGTGCCTACAACGAGGCGTTCACACTGGGCGGCAGCTGCGATTTCGGCATTGCGAAATTGCACGCGGCGTACCAGACCACCGACGATTCAGGCAGTCAGTTCGCCCCCACCGTCACGGTGGTCAACACCAACACCTCGACCACCACGGTGACCCCGTTCGTGCGGGGTCTGGACCACCAAGCGTGGAACCTGGGGCTCTCGGTGCCCTACGGCAAGTTCTTGTTCAAGACCCAGTACACGGGTTCGACCATCGACAGACTGGCCGGTGGCGACTTCGATCAGAGCAAGTACGGTGTCACGGCCGAGTACGCCCTGTCGAAACGCACCTGGGTGTACGTCGCATTCACCGAGCGCGGTGGGGATTTCAAGGAAACCTATGCGCGCAAGAACGAGTACTCGCTGGGCTTCGCCCACACCTTTTGATGCGCTGACGCTGGGACAAAAAAAGCCCAAGGCATTGCTGCCTTGGGCTGAATCCACCGGGGTGGTGGAGGAGACAACCGAACAATCGCAAGAACCGTTCCCTCGACTCCGCGACAATGTGAGCAATGTAGCAACATCAATGCTGCGCTGCAACATATGGCGGCGCAGCCAAGGCTAACGCCGTCAAAAAGGTCAGCGATGGAATGCACCGTCAACTGGGTGCCCGCGATGGGCATGGGATTTGTGGCCGAGACCGGCAGCGGTCATGTGCTGACCATGGACGGCGCGGCCGAAGGCGGCGGGCGCAACCTCGCACCGCGGCCGATGGAGACGGTGCTGGCAGGCACCGCAGGTTGTACTGCCTACGATGTGGTGCTGATCTTGAAGCGTGGAAGACACGCGATCAGCGGATGCCAGGTCAAGGTGACCTCCGAGCGTGCGGACACTGATCCGAAGGTGTTCACCAAGATCCACCTGCACTTTCAGTTGACGGGGCGTGATCTCCCGGCGGCGGCTGTGGAGCGGGCCATCGCGATGTCGCACGACAAGTACTGCTCGGCCACCATCATGCTGGCCAAGACCGCCGAGATCACCACCAGCTACGAGCTCGTGGCGGCCTGAACGTGTTCAGAGGCGGTGTGCGGTGGTGGTCATCACCTTGGCCACCGCGCGCATCGCCCAGCGGGCTGGCGCTGGAAGCGGGGTGGCGCCCGCTTGCAGTGCATCGTTGGCGTGACGGGCCTCATCGGCCTTCATCTGGTGCACGATCGCGCGGGAGCGCTGATCGCCGGCGGGTAGTCGGCCGAGGTGCTCGTCAAGGTGCTGCTCCACCTGGCGCTCGGTTTCGACCACGAAACCCAGGCTGATGGCGTCTCCGGCTCGCCCGGCCAGCCAGCCGATCGCGAACGAGCCGGCGTACCAGAGCGGATTCAGCAGGCTGGCGCGCGCACCCAACTCGTCGAGCCGCTGCTGAGTCCAGGCCAGATGGTCGGTTTCTTCACGGGCCGCAGCCAGAAACCGCTGTTGCATCCTCGGGTCGGTCGCCGCCAGTGCCTGCCCCTGATACAGCGCTTGGGCGCACACCTCGCCCACGTGGTTGACGCGCATCAGCGCACCAGACAACGCCTTTTCCTCGGCGGACAAGTCGGCGCAGGTGACCGGACTCACGGACGCCGCGGGCGTCGGCCGACCGGCGCTCAACCCGCCGGACAGCGTGCGCAGGGCGTGGTCTGCAGCGGAGATCAATGCATCCTTCATGTGGGACCCCATGTTGCGCCAGAGAGACAACTGTCGCGGAACAGTCATATGAATGGACCTCAGTGTACGGATTCGGCCAGGGTTGCAAGACACGAGTCAGCTCACGGCGGTTTGATTGCAGCTGGCGACAGCACTGCTGCGCGACGCTCAGCGCCTGGGTTCTTGCGGGCGCAGCGAATGTTGCGGCATGACAACGGAAACTGGGGTTTGCCGCAGTGCACCAGCCAATGGGTCGTGTCACGCACAGATGGATGCAATAGCCTCAGGGTATGCACTCATTTGATGCGTGCCAGTGATCAAACTGCCGACTCGCGCTCATGCCATCGCGACGTCTTGTCTCAACTGTCAGTTTCGGAGAACCTAGAACATGAACAAGTCACTCTTAGCCATCGCCGTCCTCGGTGCGTTCACCAGCATCGCTTCGGCGCAATCGTCGGTCACCTTGTACGGCCGTATCGATCAGAACGTGACCTTGCAAGATCCGGGCAGCCGTGCGGCTGTCGTCTCAGGCGGCAAGCTGGGCAAGTCGGCTACGAAGCTGCAGGAGGGCAACGTCAACGGTCTCGGCGGATCGCGCCTGGGCTTCAAGGGCGCCGAAGACCTCGGTGATGGCCTGAAGGTGATCTTCCAGCTCGAAGCGCAACTGTTCCCCGACGAAGGTCGTGCGGGTAACAGCTCTACCTTGAGCGCAGGCACCACCACCGGCAACCCGTTCTTCAGCCGTTTCGCATTCGTGGGTCTTTCGCACAAGGGCTACGGTGAAATCCGCCTGGGTCGTCAAGAAAGCCTGACACGCGAAAACAACGTCAAGATCAACGACATCAGCGGCGAATCGCTATTCAACATCGTCGAGAGCGTTGAAGCTGCCGGCTCCAGAACTCAATCGCGTCCTTTTTTCCAGAACTTCGGTTCGCGCGTTGACAACGGCATCCGCTACACGACGCCTTCCTTCGGTGGCATTCAGGTCAGCGCCATGGTCGGTTTGGGCGAGCGCTTGTCCGATACGAACACCACCACGGGGGTGACCCGCAAGGCATCGAACTATCGCGGCCTCGCGGTGGTGTACATGGCGGGCCCGCTGGCCCTCGATGCGATCTATGAAGACCTGAGCGGTGGTGTCGCTGGCAACGGCAATGACTACAACAACCTGATCACCGTCGGTGGCAGCTACGACTTTGGCGTCGCGAAGGTGGCCGCGGCGTACCAGAACACCAACAACCTGGGTGGTCAGTACGCCGTTTCCGCCGGTGCGGGCACCTTCACCAAGGGCACCGATGTGGACGCCTGGAACATCGGCGTGGCAGTGCCGCTTAACGCCTTCACCTTCAAGGCGCAGTACACCGGCTCGAAAATCGATCGTCCGGCTGGCGCGTCCTCGCTGGACCAGCACAAGTACGGCGTTTCGCTGCAGTACGCCCTGTCCAAGCGCACCACGCTGTATGTCTCGGGCACGGAACGCGGTGGCGACGACAAGGCGTTCTTCGTTCGGCAGAGCGAATTCGCTTTCGGTATGGCCCACACCTTCTGATCGATCGCCAATCTGCGGCGATCACTGTGGTGCGGAAGCCGCCTTCGGGCGGCTTCTTTTTTGATCGGTCGAAATGCGGATGGGCGGCGCGCGATTCGGGTGACACACTAGACGCGGACCCGTCGCACCCTTACCCATCAAGTGCCCCATGAAAAGCCGGTTGCTGCTGATGATCTGTCTGGCTGCGGCCGCTTCGGCCAGTGTGGCTCAGAGCAAAGTGGAGCTCTACGGCATCGTCGATGCCGGCGTGACCCGGGTCAGCGGGCTCAAGGGTGGCGGTGTCACCCAGTTGGCCAGCGGCGTCATGGAGGGTTCGCGCATCGGCTTGCGTGGACAGGAAGACCTGGGCGACGGCTACCGCGCGATCTTCACCATGGAAAACAGGCTGGAGGTGGACACCGGTGGCATCAGCAACCGGCCGCCGTCGCGAAATCAGTTGCCCGACCGCGCCACCTTTGCGCGTTATCTGCTGCCTTCGCTGTCCACGGTGCAGCAAAACACGTTGCAGCCGGTACTGAACCGGGTCTCCGATGCGCTGGGGTCGCAGGTCGGCATCAACGTGCGCAGCGACGGCCCGGCGTTCTTCGACCGACAGATCTATCTTGGGTTGGTGACGCCAGTCGGCGCGGTGCTGGCCGGTCGCATGTACACCCCCGGCTATGAGCTGGTCGGTACGTTCGATGCGCTCAATGCGCAGTCGTCCCTGGCCTCGGGCCAGATTGCCGCTGTGCCGTATGCCGTCGACATCCGTGTGTCCAACGCGCTCGCCTATCGCGTGCAGACCGAGACATTCACCGCGTCGCTGATGGTGGGTTTCGGTGAGAAGGCAGTCGACACGGGCCGCTTCATTGGCGGCATGGCGATGTACCGCAATGAGACCTTTGGCGTTGGCGTGGCCCACAACCGGCGTGACAACGAGAATGGTCAGCAGTCGCTCACCAGCACGGTGGTGGGTGGCTACTTGGCGGTGGGCTCGTCGGGGCGCCTTCATGCCTCTGCAGCCGCCATCCGCGACCGGCATCCGTCGGCCGTGTCGGGCATTGGTGCGCAGATCACACCGCTGGTGGGCCCCACTTTGGCGAGCCTCATCCAGGAGGCGTACACCGACGCAGTCCGACAGGACGCCACCTTGTGGCATCTCGGCTATCGGCATCAGCTGCGGGCGACGACTTTCTACATGGCATACAACGTCTACAACGACCTGCGCGCGGCCAATGCCGATGTGGCGTCCTACGGTGCGGCCTGCACCTATGCGTTCTCTAAGCGCACCGACGTGAGCGTGGTGGTCACTCATTTCAATAACACCGGGCTGGGTCAGGCGGCGCCCGGGGGTGGTGGCTATCTGGGAGGGGTGACCGCGCGTGCGGGCGCCGATTCGACCAGCGTGGCGTTGGGGGTGCGTCATCGTTTCTGAGGCTGCTTGGCCGCGCACGCGGTGTCGATGGGGGTGGCTCGCTGCCGTAGTGCTGCTGGCACTCTCAGCCTGCCGCACCACCAGCGAGCTCAAGCCTGCCCCTTCGGAGCAGACCAGCGCGTCCGGCTGGGAGTCCACCCCCTTGCCGACGAAGCGCCCGACGCGCTACACGCCCCAGGTGATCGATGGCCGCCCAGTCATTCAGGCGGATGCCGACAATGCTGTGAGCCTCTACCGTCGGCGTGTGCACGTGGCGCCATCCGAACTGGGCCGGCTCTCTTTTTCCTGGATGGTGCCCGAGCTGATGACCACGGCGGATCTGAGTCGCGCCGAAACCGAAGACGCGCCCGTGCGTGTCGTGCTGGCCTTTGAAGGCGATCGCAGCAAGCTGTCCTTCAAGGATCGTGTGCTGTTCGATCTGATGGAAGCCGTGTTGGGCGAAGAGCCACCTTACGCGACGCTGATGTATGTGTGGGACAGCCGCGCACCTCTTGAATCGGTGATCTTCGCGCGCCGCACCGACCGCATTCGCAAGATCGTCGTCGATTCAGGCCCGACGCAGAAAGCGATCTGGCGGCTACATGAGCGTGACATCGCCAGCGACTACAAACGCGCCTTCGGGGAAGACCCTGGCCCACTGACCTCCATTGCCTTGATGACCGACAGCGACAACACCCGCAGCACGACGCGGGCCTACTACGGCGAGGTTCGCCTGGTCGGGGCGAACGGGCAGCCGCAGTAGTCGAGCAGGCAGGCGGTCACCCTCATGTTGGTATTCGTGCTTCGACGCCTGGCGCAGGCGGTGCTGGTGATGCTGACGGTGGCGCTGGTCTCGTTCGCGCTGTTCCAGTTTGTCGGCGACCCGGTGACGAACCTGCTCGGTCAGGACGCCACGCCTCAGCAGCGCGAGCAGTTGCGGAGTGACCTCGGCCTCGATCGCAGTGTGCCAGCCCAGTTCTTCAGCTTCATTGGCAACGCGGTGCAGGGCGAGTTCGGCCTCAGCCTGCGCCAGGGCCGTCAGGTGTCGGCGCTGATCGCCGAGCGCCTGCCTGCCACGCTTGAGCTCTCGCTGGTGGCCGCCGTGCTGGCGCTGGCACTCGGCATTCCGCTGGGCGTGTACGCTGCGCTGAGACGCGGCCACTGGGACGCGCAACTGCTGATGGGTGTCTCGCTGGTCGGCGTGTCCTTGCCCACCTTCCTGATCGGCATCGGTCTGATCGGGGTGTTCTCGGTCGCGCTGAACTGGCTGCCGAGCTTTGGCCGCGGCGAGGTGGTGCAGCTTGGCTTTTGGAGCACCGGACTGCTGACCACCGACGGCTGGCGCCATCTGCTGCTGCCCGCGGTGACGCTGGCGGTTTTTCAGCTGACCTTGATCATGCGGCTGGTGCGTGCCGAGATGATCGAGGTGCTGCGCACCGACTACATCCGCTTCGCCCGCGCCCGCGGCCTGACGAACCGGGCGATCCATTTCGGTCATGCCCTGAAGAACACGCTGGTGCCGGTGATCACCATCACCGGGCTGCAGCTCGGTTCGTTGATCGCATTTGCCATCATCACCGAAACGGTGTTCCAGTGGCCCGGCATGGGCTTGCTGTTCATCCAGGCGGTGCAGTTCGCCGACATCCCGGTGATGGCGGCCTACCTGTGCCTGATTGCGCTGATCTTCGTCGTCATCAACCTCGCGGTCGACTTGCTTTACTTCGCGGTCGATCCGCGCTTGCGCGTCGAAAGGGCAGTCGATGCGGCTTGATCTGAGGCGCCTGGCGTTGCTGATGGTGGCCCTGGTCGCGGGCGCGGCACAGGCGGTCACGCTGCGTGTGGCCAACCAGGGCGACGCGCAGGCGATGGATCCGCATGCACTGAACGAGGCACTGCAGCTGTCGCTGCTCGGCAACATCTACGAGCCCTTGGTCGGGCGCGATCAGAAGCTCGCGTTGACGCCTGCGCTCGCCACCCGCTGGTCCGCCACCTCGCCCACGGTCTGGCGCTTCGAGCTGCGGCGCGGCGTGCGCTTCCACGACGGCACGCCGCTGACCGCGGCCGACGTGGTCTTCAGCTTTCAGCGTGCGGCGGGCGAGGGCTCGGACATGCGCAGCTACACCGCGTCGATCAAGGCGGTGCGCGCGGCGGAAGGCAAGAGCGGCGACACCGCGATCGAGATCGAGACGAGCGCGCCGTTCCCGATCCTGCCCGATGTGATTTCGAACGTGTACATCATGAGCCGTGCCTGGTGCGAGGCGAACCAGGCGACGCGGCCGGTCGATCGCCGCAAGGGCATCGAGAACGCGGCCACCTTCAAGGCCAACGGCACCGGCCCGTTTCAGCTGAAGGAGCGCCAACCCGACACACGCACCGTGCTGACCCGCTTTGCGGGTTACTGGGCGCCGCTTTCGACCAACGTGACCGAGGTCGTCTTCACGCCCATCCGCAACGACGCCACGCGGGTGGCCGCGCTGCTGAGCGGCGAGATCGATCTGATGGAGCCGGTGCCGTTGCAAGACATCGAGCGCGTGAAAGCCAGCGCCGAGCTGAAGGTGATGCAGGGGCCGGAGCTGCGCACGATCTTTCTCGGCATGGATCAGCAGCGCGACGAGCTGCTGTATGCCAACGTGAAGGGCAAGAACCCGTTCAAGGACCGCCGCGTGCGGCAGGCGTTCTACCAGGCGATCGACATCGAGGCGATCCGCACCCGGGTGATGCGCGGTGCCGCCACGACCGCCGCCTTGATGCTGGGCCCGGGCGTCAACGGGTACCCGGCCGATCTGGACCTGCGCCTGCCCTACGACCCCGCTGCCGCAAAGCGGCTGCTCACCGAAGCCGGCTATCCGTCAGGCTTTGAGGTGGGCATGAACTGCCCGAACGACCGCTATGTGAACGATGCCAAGATCTGCCAGGCGGTGGCGGCGAACCTGGCGCGCATCGGGGTGCGCATCCAGCTGCAGGCCGAAGCCAAGGTCACCTACTTCCCGAAGATCCTGCGCCGGCAGACCAGCCTTTACCTGCTGGGCTGGACGCCTGGCACCTACGACGCGCACGATGTGCTGAGTGCGCTGCTGGCCACACCCAATGAACAGGGGCAGGGCCAGTTCAACCTGGGCTCGTACAGCAATGACCGCGTGGATGCGCTGACCGCCGCGGTGCAAAGCGAGACCGACCCGGCGCGGCGCCACTTGCTGATCCGCGAGGCGCTGGCGCTGCACGCGAAAGACATCGGCCACATCCCGCTGCACCAGCAGGCCTTGGCCTGGGGCATGAAAAAGAACATCGAGCTGGTGCAACCGCCAGACAACATGATGCCGTTCAAGTGGGTGGTGGTGAAGTGAGCGACACCGTTGCATCACCCGGCGTGCTGCGCCGCTTCTTTGCGGGCAACCTGTGGCACAGCTTCACCCATTCGCCCACCGCGATGGCGGCGGCTGCGATCGCACTGATCTGCATCGTCAGCGCGACCTTCGCGAACGTGCTGGCGCCGCACCACCCGTTCGACCTGGCCACGCTGGAGCTGGCCGACTCGCGGCTGCCACCAGCTTGGCTGCCCGAGGGCCGCGCCACCTACCTGCTGGGCACCGACGACCAGGGCCGCGACATCCTGTCGGCGCTGATGTACGGCGCCCGCATCTCCTTGCTGGTGGGATTCGCGTCGGTGCTGCTGTCGATGGTGGTCGGTGTCGCGCTGGGCCTGCTGTCGGGCTATGTGGGTGGCAAGACCGATGGGTTCCTGATGCGGGTGTGCGACGTCATGCTGTCGTTCCCCGCGATCCTGGTCGCGCTGCTGATCGATGGCATCGGCCGTGCGCTGTTTCCACAGTCGCACGACGCGCTGGCGTATGCGGTGTTGATCCTGGCGATCTCGCTGACGGGCTGGGTGCCGTACGCGCGTACGGTGCGTGGCAGCGCAATGGTCGAGCGGCAGAAGGAGTACGTACAGGCGGCCCGCGTCATCGGCGTGGCGCCGCTGCGCATCATGCGGCGCCATGTGCTGCCCAACGTGATGGGGCCGGTGATGGTGCTGGCCACCTTGCAAGTGGCCACCGCCATCGTGATCGAAGCGACCCTGTCCTTCCTCGGTGTGGGCGTGCCGCCGACCTCGCCCTCCCTCGGCACGCTGATTCGAGTGGGCAACGATCTCTTGTTCTCGGGGGATTGGTGGATCACGGTGTTTCCCGGTGGGATGCTGGTGCTGATCGCCCTCAGCGTGAACCTGCTGGGTGACTGGCTGCGGGATGCACTGAACCCCGGTTCGCGCTGACATGCAGCCCTTGCTCGAAGTTGATCGCCTCTGTGTCGAGTTCACCACGCGCTACGGCCGCCTGCGTGCGCTGTCCGAGGTGTCGTTCAGCATCGCGCCGGGCGAGGTGCTGGGCATCGTGGGTGAATCCGGTGCTGGCAAGTCGCTGACCGGCGCGGCGATCATCGGCCTGCTGCAGCCGCCGGGCCGCATCAGCGGTGGCCGCATCGTCTACGGCGGCCAGCGCATCGACACGCTGACCGACGACGCGGTGCGCCAGCTGCGCGGTCGGCAGATCGGCAGCATCTTTCAGGACCCGATGACGGCGCTGAACCCGCTGCGCACGATCGGCCACCAGCTCGTCGAGACCATACGCACCCACCTGCCGCTGAGCGAGGCCGAGGCGGTGGCTCGCGCGGTGAGCCTGCTCGAAGAGACGGGCATCAGCAGCGCGGCGCAACGCCTGGGCCAGTACCCGCACCAGTTTTCGGGCGGCATGCGGCAGCGGGTGGTCATCGCGCTGGCGCTCGCCGCCGGGCCGCGCCTGCTGATCGCGGACGAGCCAACCACCGCGCTCGATGTCTCGGTGCAGGCGCAGGTGATCGCTCTGTTGAAGCGGCTGTGCCGTGACCGCGGCATGGCCGTCATGCTGGTCACGCACGACATGGGCGTGATCGCCGAAGCCTGCGACCGCGTGGCGGTGATGTATGCCGGGCGCATCGTCGAGATCGGGCCGGTGCGCGAGTTGATCCACACCGCAGCGCACCCCTACACCGCGGGGCTGATGGGCGCGATCCCGTCGATGAGCGGCGAGCGCCAACGGCTGGTGCAGATCGAGGGCGCGATGCCGCGCCTCGGCGAAATCCCCGATGGCTGTGCGTTCCACCCGCGCTGCCCGCAAGCCTGGGCGCGCTGCCGCAGCGAGCGGCCCGAACTGATGCCCGCAGGCGCCCGGCGTGCGGCGTGCTGGTTGCACGAGGTGGGGTCGCCGCGATGACGACGCCCATGACTTCATCGCTGGTCGAGGTGCGTGACCTCCGCAAGACCTTCGATGTGTCCGCTCCGTGGCTGGCCCGTGTGATCGAGCGCCGTGCGCCACAGTTCGTGCACGCGGTCGATGGCGTCAGCTTCAGCATCCCGCGTGGTCAGACGCTGGGCTTGGTGGGCGAATCAGGCTGTGGCAAGAGCACGGTGGCGCGCCTGCTGGTCGGCTTGCACACGCCCACCTCGGGCCAGTTGCACCTCGACGGCATCGACATGACGCAGGCTTTCGCCTCCGGCCAAGCCGATGCGCTGCGCAGACGCCTGCAGATGATCTTTCAGGACCCGTATGCGAGCCTGAACCCGCGCTGGAGCGTGACCGACATCGTGGCTGAACCACTGGTCGAGCATGGCTTGCTGTCGGGCCGTGCTGCGCTGCGCGAGCGCGTGGCCGAGCTGCTGGCCTCGGTCGGCCTGTCAGCCAACGATGCCGCCAAGCTGCCGCACCAGTTTTCCGGCGGTCAGCGCCAGCGCATTTCGATTGCACGCGCGCTGGCGTCGAATCCGGAGTTTCTGGTCTGCGACGAGCCCACCTCGGCGCTAGATGTGTCGGTGCAGGCGCAGGTGCTGAACCTGATGCAGGACATCCAGCAGCGTCACGGTCTGACGTATCTGTTCATTTCGCACAACCTTGCGGTGGTGCGGCATGTGGCCGATCAGGTCGGTGTGATGGTGCTGGGCCGCATCGTCGAACTGGCAGACCGCCGCACGCTGTTCTCAAGGCCTCTGCATCCCTACACCCGGATGCTGTTCGATGCGATTCCCGATGTGGCCATGAGTGGTCGGGTGCGGCAGCCAGTGCAGGGCGACCTCCCGAATCCACTGCAGCCGCCCACCGGCTGCAGCTTCCATCCGCGCTGCCCGCACGCGAACGAGCGCTGTCGCGTCGAACGGCCTGAATTGACGTCGTTCGGCACCACAAAAGTAGCCTGTCATGCGGTGGAAGAAGGGCGGTTGCCGTGAACCTGACGTCGGCGCGATAGCCCGGATGGTTCGCTCTCGTACGTCTGGCCGCCTTCGGTGTGAGGCCCTGCCGGCTTCACCGCAGATTGAACTCACGCTGCCGGCCCCAACCGGCCATGCGATCGATCACGACTGGAAACGATGCCGCCAGCGCCATGCTGACAGGGGGCCGAGCGCTCAGGCCTTCTTCTGGTAGGCCGTGCACCAACCAGCCGCTGCGACCTGTTTGCCGGGGTACAGCGGACAAGGCCCCGCGGCGTCGCCAGGCTTGCCGGCGAACAGCGCGCAATTAGCGCATTCCGCGCCAACGGCATGCTTGGGGTTCTTCGTGGTCGTTGCGACAGCCACGTAGCCCAGCGCGACGGCGGTGGCCTCGGTCGGGTCGACCATCGGGCCCGCGGTGGTGTCTGCCGGCGGCGGGGCGGGCGTCGGCGTTGCGACTGGTGCCGCGGCCGGCTCCGGTGCCGGAGCGACGGCCTGGGTCGGCGCAGGTTCAGGTGCAGGTGTTGGTGCAGGAGCAGCCGCTGTGGGCGCGGCCTTGTCGCCGCAAGCAGACAGAACGGACAGGCCCGCGAAAGGCAGGATGGCGATGAAGTGACGACGTGAATTCATGGGCTGCCTTTGCGTCCGGTGGGGGGGTGGATTTCGTGATCGCTTGACGTACACCACGATGGATTGTGGACCATCGACCAGCCCCACGCCGGCAGGCGTCAGATTCAGTCGATGGCGGAGTGCGCTGGCAGATGACGTCGAGCAATCCAGCGTTCGAGCCGAAGGACTGCTGCCTGACGCGATGTACTTGCCCGAGCCGTCACGACGCCGCTGGCGTCGAAGTTGGAGTCACCACCTTCGGGGGCTGGGTGCCGTCGGACTTGCGGCGCTTTCTGCCGCTGGCCGTCTTTCTGACTTGCTTGGCAGAAATGGTTCTCTTGCCTACACGCTTCTTCTTTGCCAGTGCCATTTGGAGCCTCTCGAGTAAAAACACAGAGGATACATGTGGCGCAGACCCTCGGGAGGCCTGGCGCGGCGCACGGATGCAACAGCCTGATGCGACGCACTAAGGCAGCAAGTGCTCGCCGCGAAACAGCTCAGCCGGCATTTCCCGATCGCGAACCAACCAGGCCTTGCTGCCCGACACCATCACCTCGGCCGCGCGACCACGGGTGTTGTAGTTGCTGGCCATGCTCATGCCGTAGGCGCCGGCGGACAGCAGCGCGAGGTGGTCTCCCGCCCGCACCGCCAGCGCTCGGTCGCGCCCGAGCCAGTCACCCGACTCGCAAACCGGGCCAACCACGTCGTAGTTCACCGGCGTGCCGTCGCGCAGGTGGCAGGGCACGATGCCCATCCAGGCTTCGTACATCGCCGGGCGTGCCATGTCGTTCATCGCGGCGTCGACGATGCAGAAGTGCTTGCCATCCGCGTCGTCCGACGGCTTCAGGTACAGCACCGCAGTGACCAGCACACCGGCGTTGCCCACCAGCGAGCGGCCGGGCTCGAACATCAATGTGCGGTGTCCGTGCCCGCGGGCGTCGATGCGCTCCAGCAGCGCGCCGATGAGCTCGCCAGCCGAGGGCGGCTGCTCGTCGGTGTAGGTGATGCCGAGGCCGCCACCCAGGTCGAGGTGATGCAGTTTCACGCCGCTGGCTTCGATCGCTTCGACGAGGTCGAGCATGCGGTCCAGCGCATCGAGGTAGGGGTCGATCTCGGTGATCTGCGAGCCGATGTGGCAGTCGATGCCGACGATCTCGATGCCCGGCAACGCAGCGGCGCGGGCATACACCGCGACGGCGCGCTCGTGGGCGATGCCGAATTTGTTGCCCTTCAGGCCGGTCGAGATGTAGGGGTGCGTCTTCGCATCCACATCAGGGTTCACGCGCAGGCTGATGCGCGCCGTGCGGCCGGCCTCCGTGGCGACGGCCGACAGCGCTTCCAGCTCCGCTTCGCTTTCGATGTTGAAGCACATCACGCCGACATCGAGTGCCTCGCGCATCTCTGCGCGGGTCTTGCCAACGCCGGAAAACACCACCTTTGACGGTGAGGCGCCGGCGGCGAGCACGCGGGCCAGCTCGCCGGCCGACACGATGTCGAAGCCGCAACCGGCGCGCGCAAAGGTCTGCAGCACGGCCAGGTTCGAATTCGCCTTCACCGCGTAGCAGATCAGGTGTTGGCGTCCCACGAGCGCGCGCTGGTAGGCGGCCAGCGCTGAGTGCATCGCGCTCTGCGAGTAGGCATACAACGGGGTGCCGAAGCGCGCAGCCAGATCGGCAACGCGGCAGTCTTCGAGCATCAGCACGTCACCGCGGTAGCCCACCTGGGGTGCACCGGGAAGCTTCATGGCGGGCGTCACCGCGGTGGGCTGCCCCACGGCCGCGCGGTCGAGGCAGCTGGGTCAGGCGGGATGGCGGACATCGTGCGTGCCGTGGCGGCAGGACGCGGGGTGGCTTTCTGGAGCGCGGAAGGCGGCTTCGCTTTGGGGGCCAACGTCAGCGGACCCTTCTGCCCACAACCCGAGAGCATCAAACCCACGGTGATCAACGCGGCCATCGCGACGGGCCCGTATCCCCGCAGGACTAAACTTTCTGATTGTTCCGACATCAACTGAATTCTACTGACCATGCCTGCCGCGACCCCGCACACACCGCTGTCCGATGCCGAGTTCCGCGAGGTGGCCGGCAGCGTGCTGGCCGGGATCGAGGCCACCATCGACCGCTGGCTGCAGAACGACGTGATCGACATCGATGCGAATCGCACGGGTGGCATGCTCGAACTCAGCTTCCCCGATGGCAGCAAGATGGTCGTCAACACCCAGCCGCCGCTGCAGGAGCTCTGGCTGGCTGCGCGCCGTGGTGGTTTTCATTTCAAGCAGGTGGGCAGCGAATGGCGGGACACGCGCAACGGCGGGGCGTTCCATGCCGTGCTGTCGGAATGCGCCAGTGAGCAAGGTGGCAAGACGTTGACATTCAGCGCCAGCTGAGCCCGGTGCGCGCGGCTGGCCACGTCAGCGCGTGAACAGATCGAGGATGCCTTTGCGCTCTTCGGAGTCAGGCGGTTTCGGCAAGCTGTCTTCGAGGCCCAGGCTGCTCACGCCGCCGCCTTGCACGTATTCCTCGTAGTACCACTCGCCGCCGATGTTGACGACGCCCTCGGGCGGCAGAGGTTCGCTCTCAGGGCGACCCTTGAGCGCGCTGCTCATGTAGTCGATCCAGATCGGCAGCGACAAACCACCGCCGGTTTCGCGATCACCCAGTTTGCGCGGGTTGTCGTAGCCCATCCACACCACCGCCACCAGCTCGTGCTGGTAGCCGCAGAACCAGGCATCGTGTGAATCGTTGGTGGTGCCGGTCTTGCCATAGACATCGGTGCGCTTGAGCATCGCTTGCGCCCGCGCAGCGGTGCCCGAGCGGGTCACTTCCTGCAGCAGGCTGTTCATCATGAATGCATTGCGCGCGCTCAGCACCCGCATTGACTCGTCGAGCACCGGCGGCCTGACCTGGTGCACCAGGTTGCCTCGCGAGTCGGTCACCTTGCTGATCAGGTACGGATTGACCCGGTAGCCACCCGTGGCGAACACACCGTAAGCGCCAGCCATCTGCAGCGGTGTGACCGAACCGGCGCCGAGCGCCATCGTCAGGTAGGCCGGGTGCTTGTTGGGCTCAAAGCCGAAGCGCGTTACCCACTCTTGCGCATACGGTGCACCGATGGCCTGCAGGATGCGGATGGACACCATGTTCTTGGACTTGGCCAGTGCGCGCCGCATCGACATCGGGCCCTCGAACGTGCCGTCGTAGTTTTTCGGCTCCCACGGCTGGCTGCCCGTGGTGTCGGCGTCGAAGAACAAGGGTGCGTCATTCACCACGGTCGCGGGCGAGAAGCCCTTCTCGATCGCCGCAGAGTAGATGAAAGGCTTGAAGCTGGAGCCCGGCTGGCGCCACGCCTGGGTCACATGGTTGAACTTGGACTTGGCCTGATCGAAGCCACCGATCATGGCGGCGATCGCCCCCGTGCGTGGGTCGAGCGAGACGAAGGCGCCCTCGACGTCGGGCAACTGGGTGGCGGTCCAGGCGCCGTTCTGGGCTTTGGTCAGCCGGATCACTGCGCCACGGCGGATCTGCGTTTTCGGATTTGCCTTGTCGCCCAGGCCCGACATCACGGGCTTGAGCCCGTCGCCGGTGACCGTGACGGCTTCGCCGCTTTGCAGCGCCGCCACCAGCTTCTTGGCGCTCACTTGCAACACCACGCCGGCCTTCAGTTCGTCGTTGTCCGGGTGATCAGTCAAGGCTTCTGCGACGCGGGTATCGATGTCTTGTGCATCGGCAGGCAGGTCGATGTAGGCCTCGGGCCCGCGGTAGAACTGCCGTCGCTCGTAGTCGAGGATGCCGCGCCGAAGTGCGCGGTAGGCCGCCATCTGGTCGTTCGAATTGATCGTCAGGTAGACATTCAGGCCCACGGTGTAGGCATCGTCGCCGTACTGCGCATAGACGAGCTGCCGGGCCGCTTCCGTGGCGTACTCGCCGTGCACCGGCGTTTCAGACGGTGCGCGGTAGATCAGCTTCTGCGTGCGTGCGGCGTCGTGCTGCTCTGGCGTGATGAAGCCGTTCTCCAGCATCCGGTCGATGATGTAGAGCTGACGAATCGTGGCGCGCTTCGGGTTGCTGATCGGGTTGTAGGCCGAAGGGGCCTTGGGCAGCCCGGCCAGCATCGCCGCTTCGGCGATCGACACCGAGGCCAGCGGCTTGCCGAAATACACCTCGCTGGCCGACGCGAAACCGTAGGCGCGCTGGCCGAGGAAGATCTGGTTCATGTACAGCTCGAGGATCTGGTCCTTGCTGAGCAGGCTTTCGATCTTCAGCGCCAACAGGATTTCATAGATCTTCCGGGTGAAGGTCTTCTCGGTGGACAAATAGAAATTGCGCGCCACCTGCATGGTGATGGTCGAGGCGCCCTGGCTGCGCGATTCGCCAAAGTTGGCCAGTCCGGCGCGCAACACACCGAGGTAATCCACACCACTGTGCTGATAAAAACGCGCATCCTCGATGGCCAGCACGGCGTCCTTCATCACTTTCGGGATCTGCGCCGCCGGCACGAAGTTGCGCCGCTCTTCGCCGATTTCGCCCAGCAAGATGCCGTCGGCGGAGTAGATGCGCATCGGCAACTTGGGCCTGTAATCGGTCAGTCCGCCGATCTCAGGCAGGTTCGGGTAGGCCACTGCCAGCGCGAGTGCGACCAGCATCAGCACCGCCAGCGCGCCAGCCGCGATCAGCCCCAGGGCGCTGACGACTGCCCTGACCAGACTGCGGGCCCAAGAGTTCGATGGAAGGCGGGACGACGCAGCGGCCTTGCCACCGCGCTTGGAATCGCTCATGGAGCTCCGTTGATTTTGAGTTTGATTATAGGAAGTAGGGGGCAGTGGCCCCCTTTCAAACAGGAGCGGACACGTTTGGTTCCAAGAAACTCCTCATGCGACGTGCACAAGCACCGATAACCAAGCGTCCGAGGCGTGTGTAAGTCACAACGGATGAATGGTGGTCGGCGCCGTTTTCTCTGGGTACACATAGGCTTTACTGCTAGCATTCAAGTAACTTCTTAACATTCCACCGCCTGTTTTGGCGCGTTGGAGGGCCAAGTCTGTGAGCTTTCTAGACACCCTGTTAGGCCGTAAATATCCCCCGATGATCGGGCTGGATATCAGTTCGTCCAGCGTCAAGCTCGTCGAATTGGGGCAAGACGATTCCGGTGCTTACATACTGGAACGGTTTGCCGCCGAGAGTTTCGAGAAAGGCTGGATCACCGATGGCCAGATCGAGAAATTCGACGAAGTGGCAGATGCGGTGCGCCGTGTTGTCAGCAAAAGCGGCAGCAAGACCAAGGACGTGGTGATGGCGATGCCTCAATCTTCGGTCATCACCAAGAAAATCATGTTGCCGGCCGGGCTTCGCGAAGAAGAACTCGAGTTACAGGTCGAATCCGAGGCCAATCAATACATTCCCTTCTCGCTTGACGAGGTCAGCCTCGATTTCTGCGTGATTGGGCCCAGCCCAACCTCGGTCGGTGATGTCGAGGTGTTGATCGCTGCTTCTCGCAAGGACCGCGTGCAGGACCGGCAAGGTCTGGCTGAAGCTGCAGGGCTGCGGCCGGTGGTGCTCGACATCGAATCGCATGCTTCTCGCTTGGCGATGAGCCGCGTCGTCAGCGCGCTGCCTAATGAAGGCCATGACGCGCTGATTGCGCTGTTTGAGATCGGTGCCGACACCACCAGTCTGAAAGTGCTGCGCGATGACGAAATGCTCTACGACCGCGACCAGGCCTTCGGTGGTTCGCAGTTGACCCAACTGATTTCTCGGCAGTATGGGTTTTCCTTCGAAGAGGCTGAGCAGAAGAAGCTCGCCTCTGACCTGCCGGAAGACTATGACCAGCAGATCCTGGCACCCTTCGTCGACAGCCTGTCCCAGGAAATCGGCCGCGCACTGCAGTACTTCTTCACCAGTACGCCGCACCACAAGGTCCACTATGTGATGTTGGCAGGCGGTACCGCCACGTTGCCTGGCCTGAAGGATCGCGTCACCGAACTGACCGGCTTCGCGTCGATGGTCGTCAACCCCTTCGACAACATGAAGCTCGGCAGCGCTGTGCGCGAGAGCAAGCTTCGTCGAGAGGCGCCCTCCTACTTGACGGCCTGTGGGTTGGCGATGAGGAGGTTTGCCCAGTGATCCTGATCAACCTGCTCCCTCACCGGGAAGAAAAGCGGCGGCGCAAGAAGATTGCGTTCTTTGTTGGCGTCGGCGCTGCAGCGGCGATCGGCGTGCTGACTGTCGGGGCCTGGTTCGGCGTCGTCCAGCAACTGACCTCCTCCCAGCAGCAACGCAACGCCTATCTGTCCTCAGAGATCGCGAAGCTCGAGATCCAGATCAAGGACATCGCGGCGCTGAAGGCCGAGATCGAGTCGCTCAAAGCCCGCCAGAAGGCCGTTGAAGACTTGCAGATCGACCGCAACGTGCCGGTGCATTTGCTCAACGAACTCGTGCGGCAGACGCCGGAAGGCGTCTACCTGACCTCGGTAAAGCAGAACGGCCAAGTGCTGAGCGTCCTCGGTGTCGCGCAGACCAATGAGCGCGTGTCCGAGTTGTTGCGCAACACCGCGTACAACTCTGAGTGGCTGGTCAAACCCGAACTGGTCGAGATCAAGGTGTCCGGTGTGCAGACTGCCGACCGCTCCCAAAAGCGTTTGTTCGACTTTTCGCTGCGGGTCAGCGTCAAGCGACCCCAGGAACAGCCCGGCGCGGTGCCCGCAGCACCTGCCGTCAAGAAGGGGTGACAACCATGGCCACGTCTTCACCCCCCACCATACCCGCTGGAAGCACCGACATGAACACGGTGTTCCAGGACGCCGCGTCGCAATTCCGAGGTCTGAACCTCAATCAGCCGGGCCAGTGGCCGGCGCTGCCCAAGCTGGTCGCATGGTTCGTGGTCGCTGCGGTGGTGGTCTTCATTGGTTGGACCACCTTGCTGTCCAATGCTCACGATGAGCTGGATGCCGAAATTGCGAAAGAGCCCGCCCTCAAGGACGACTACCGCAACAAGCTGGGTCAGGCGGTCAACCTCAGCGAGTTGCGCAAGCAGAAATTGCAGGTTGAGGAGTACGTGACTCAGCTGGAGAAGCAGTTGCCCGGCAAGGCGGAAATGGATGCCCTGCTCTCCGACATCAATCAGGCAGGACTGGGCCGAGGCTTGCAGTTCGAGCTGTTCCGCCCAGGCCAGAGCGTGGTCAAGGATTACTACGCCGAGTTGCCGATCGCGTTGCGGGTGTCGGGTCGCTATCACGACGTCGGGTCGTTTGCAGCTGACATCGCGAATTTGTCTCGCATCGTCACGTTGCATAACCTCGCGATCGAGCGCAATCGCAGCGGTGGTGATGTGTTGGTGATGGAAGCGACGGCGCGAACCTACCGGTATCTGGACGCCACCGAGCTCGATGCGATCCGTAAAACAAATGCAGCCAAGAAGCCCGGAGGCAAGCGATGAGTGCATTGCGCCTATGCCGTGTCGGTGCTCTTGTCTCCTGCTGTGCAGCGGTCTTGACCGCCTGCAGCGGAGATCAGCAGGAACTGGCCCAGTGGATGGATCAGCAGCGCAAGGAAGTCAAGCCGAACGTGAAGCCGATCTCGCCGCCCAAGAAGTTTGATCCTCAGCCCTACACGGCTGGCGAGGTGGTCGAGCCGTTCAGCACTCAAAAACTTGCGGTGGCCATCAAGCAGGAGTCGCGTCAGCCGAATTCACTGCTGCAGTCGGAGATCAACCGCCGTCCCGAGCCTTTGGAAGCGTATCCACTCGACAGCGTCACGATGGTCGGCAGCGTCACCCGCGGCAAGCAGCCTTTCGTGTTGCTGAAGGTCGACAAGTTGCTCTACCAAGTCAAGCTGGGCGATTACCTCGGCCAGAACTACGGAAAGATCATCAAGATCACAGAAACCGATATGTCCCTCCGGGAGATCGTGCAGGACGCATCAGGTGAATGGATCGAGCGGACCAGCTCGATCCAACTCCAGGAGAACGCTCGATGAAGGCCATGCAGGACAAACTCAACATGGATATTGAATGGCGGTCGCGTCTTTGGACGCTGGCGTTGCTGTGCGGCGCATCTTTCTCGGCCATGGCGGAGACGGCGATCCAGTCGATCAATGGCTCGCTGCAGGCGGGATCTGAAGTCATCCGGATCGAGTTGTCAGAGCCGCTGGCGACGTTGCCGAAGGGCTTTGTCGTGCAGACACCACCGCGCATCGCCATCGATCTGCCCGGTGTGGGCAATGCGACTGGCAAGCCTGTTGTGGATGTCAATCAAGGCAACCTGAGGTCAGTCAACATCGCTCAATCCGATGAGCGCACGCGCCTGGTGCTCAACCTGCGCCAACCTGCGACCTACCGCGCGGAGCTGCAAGGCAAGACACTGGTGATCGTGCTCGAATCCAACTCGTCACCAGAAGTCGCGAGCGCCACCGGCGCCGTGGCGCCAGCGCCGACACGATTTGCCGAGCCGCAAAACCGCCAGCAGTTGCCGCTCAAAGACATCGACTTCCGCCGCGGTGCTGACGGTGCAGGGCGTGTGGTGGTCGATCTGGCAAATAACCAGGTTGGCGTCGACATCCGCCAGCAAGGCAAGGGCTTGGTTGTCGAGTTCCTGCAATCCAGCCTTCCCGACGCGCTGCGCCGGCGTCTGGATGTGACCGACTTTGGCACACCGGTACAAACCGTCTCGACCGTGCAGGTGGGCGACCGGGTTCGCATGGTGGTCGAACCGCGCGGCGACTGGGAACACAGCGCGTACCAGAGCGACAACCAGTTCGTGATCGAGGTGCGTGCGCAGAAGATCGATCCAAACAAGCTCACCCAGGGCCCCGGCTTCGCGGGAGAGAAGCTGTCGCTGAACTTCCAGAACATCGAAGTGCGTGCGCTGCTGCAGGTGATTGCCGACTTCACCAACTTCAACGTCGTCACGAGCGACACGGTGACGGGCAATGTGACCCTGCGACTGAAGGACGTGCCGTGGGATCAGGCACTGGACATCATCCTGCAGGCCAAGGGCCTGGGGCTGCGCAAGTCGGGCAATGTGATCCTGATCGCACCAAAAGATGAATTGGCCGCAAAGGAAAAGGCTGATCTGGAATCGAAGCTGCAGATTGCTGCACTGGAGCCAGTCCGTACCCAGGCCTTCCAGCTCAACTACACCAAGGCCGAGGAAATTGCGCGCGGCCTGACCGGCCAGAATTCCGGCCAAGGCGGCGGTGGGGGCGGCGGTAGCGGATCCACCACGACACGCATTCTTTCGCCTCGTGGCAGCGTGCTCTACGAGACGCGTACCAACCAACTGTTCGTCAGCGACACTCCTTCGAAGCTGCAAGAAATCCAGGAACTGATCGCGAAGATCGACATTCCGGTGCGCCAGGTGTTGATCGAGGCCCGCATCGTCGAAGCTGACGACTCGTTCGGCCGCTCGCTTGGGGTGCGACTGGGCGTGAATGACGCACGCACTGGCAACAACGCGGGCTTCGGCACCGGTGGCGGCCAGCGGGTGGCGATTGGTGGCAACCTGAACGTGGTCGGCAACCGGACGGGGCAGACCGGCAGCATCCCCTTGCTGAACGACACCAACTTCCTCAATCTGCCTGCCTCGGCCCAGGGCGGCTTCCAGCCTGCAACCTTTGCCCTGTCGCTGTTTGGCTCCAGCTTGAACCGGTTCTTGAACCTGGAACTGTCTGCACTTGAAGCGGATGGGCGCGGCAAGGTGGTGTCGAGCCCGCGCATCGTGACAGCCGATCAGATCAAGGCGGTGATTCAGCAGGGCACGAAGATTCCTTACCAGCGTGCGACCTCCAGCGGGGCCACGTCGATCGAGTTTGTCGACGCGACGCTGAAGCTTGATGTCACACCGCAAATCACCCCAGAGGGCAACGTGATCCTGGACGTCAACGTCAACAAGGACAGTGTTGGCGCCGTCACCAACAACGTGCCCTCGATCGACACCAAGTCGATCCAGACGCAAGTGTTGGTGGAGAACGGCGGTACGGTGGTGATCGGGGGCATCTTCGAGCAGACCGATCGATCCGACGTCGTGCAGGTGCCATTGCTGGGCGATATTCCGGTGGTCGGCAACCTGTTCAAGACCCGCACCAACTCATCCAGAAAGACCGAATTGCTGATCTTCCTGACACCCAAGGTCGTCAGCGAGCGCACGGCAGCGCGCTGAGTTTCAGCGCGCTGTACGGTCGGGCGTCACGGCGCGATGTTCGTCAGCCTGATCGGTATGCCCGGCGGTGGCAAGTCGACCGTTGGGCGCAACTTGGCCCGCCGGCTGGGCGTTCCATTCAGCGACAGCGATGCCGTGATCGAGCGGCAGATCGGCTGCAGCATCCGCGAGTTCTTCGAGTTCGAAGGCGAAGAGCGATTTCGTGATGTCGAGCAAGAGGTGATTGCCGAGCTCGTGCGGGCGGATCGCGGCGTGCTGGCCACTGGCGGTGGGGTGGTGCTGCGCGACGCCAATCGCCACGCACTCCATCGGCATACGACCGTGGTCTACTTGCGATCGACGCCGGAGGAGCTGTTCCGCCGACTGCGGCACGACACACAGCGACCCTTGCTGCAGGTCGCTGACCCGCTGGCGAGGTTGCGTGCGTTGTTCCAAGTGCGCGACCCGCTTTACCACAGCGTGGCGCACTTCGTCATTGAGACCGGTCGCCCCTCGGTGCACAACCTTGTCAACATGCTGCTGATGCAGCTGGAACTGGCGGGCGTGTTGCCGATGGATGTGGTGCCCTCGCCGGTCGACGGGATTGAGCCGCTACTGCATTGATCGCTTGTGGTGAGTAGCTGCAGCGGCACGGCAGAATAGCGCGATGCCTACTCCTCAGTCACAGAGCATTTCACCGCCGACCACGCAGCTTCGCATCGACCTCGCCGAGCGGGGCTACGACATCCTGATCGGCTGCGGACTGCTCGATCACGCAGACGCCGTGGCCTGTGGCGTCGCGTCATCCGAGGCTTTGATCGTCACCAACGTCACCGTCGCCCCGCTTTATGCCGAGCGGCTGCAGCGCGTTCTGGCCCGGCACCACGCCCGCGTGCACACGATCGCCTTGCCCGATGGCGAAGCCCACAAGGACTGGGCCACCCTGAATCTCGTGTTCGACCGGCTGCTCAGCGATGGCTTCGACCGCAAGACCGTGCTCTACGCGCTGGGCGGTGGCGTGATTGGTGACATGACCGGCTTTGCTGCGGCTTGCTATATGCGTGGCGTGGCCTATGTGCAGGTGCCCACGACGCTGCTGGCGCAGGTCGATTCGTCGGTCGGTGGCAAGACGGCCATCAACCACCCGGCGGGCAAGAACATGATCGGTGCGTTCTACCAACCGTTGCGTGTGATCGCCGACCTTGACACCCTGGACACCTTGCCCGATCGAGAGATCTCGGCTGGTTTGGCCGAGGTCATCAAATACGGGCCGATCGCGGACGACGAGTTTCTCTGGTGGATCGAGCAGCACATCGATGCCTTGCGTTCCCGCGACAAGACGGCACTGGCCTACGCCGTGAAGCGCTCGTGCGAGATCAAGGCGTGGGTCGTCGGCAAGGACGAGCGCGAGTCCGGCCTGCGCGCCATCCTCAATTTCGGCCACACCTTCGGGCACGCGATCGAAGCGGGGCTTGGATTCGGTACCTGGTTGCATGGCGAAGCGGTCGGCTGCGGCATGGCAATGGCCGCTGATTTATCGGCGCGGTGCGGGCTGATCGAGCCCGCTTATGCACAGCGCATCACCCGCCTCATCGAGCGTGCCGGCCTGCCCACGCGCGGCCCCAAGCTGGGAGCAGCCCGCTATCTGGAACTCATGCGCGTTGACAAGAAGTCGGAGGCAGGACAGATTCGCTTCGTGTTGATTGACGCGCCCGGCCACGCCAGCTTGCACCGCGCTGACGATGCGCTGGTGACCGAGGTGATTGAAGCGCGGTCGGTGTGAGCTCGCTGTCCTGCACGCGGCTTGCGCCTTACGCCAGCGCGCCTGAGCGCAGCCGAGGCTGCAGGCACCACGAGCCCGTGGTGTCCGGCGAAACTGTTTTTCAACGCGACCGTGATCGCGTGATCCACAGCACCGCATTCCGCCGGCTGGCGTACAAGACGCAGGTGTTCCTCAATCACGAAGGTGACCTGTTTCGCACGCGAATCACGCACTCGCTCGAGGTCGCACAGCTGGCGCGGTCCATCGCGAGATCGCTGCAGTTGAACGAGGACCTGTGCGAAGTCATCTCGCTCGCACACGACCTTGGGCACACCCCATTTGGACACGCCGGACAGCATGCGCTTGACGATTGCGTGCGAGCCGCGGACCCGAGCAGCCTGGGCTTCGAGCACAACGCGCAGAGCCTGCGGGTGGTCGATCATCTGGAAGAGCGCTGTCTGAACCATGACGGGCTCAACCTCAGCTTCGAAGCCCGGGAAGGCATCCTGAAGCATTGCTCATCCCGGTATGCCGAAGTGCTGGAGGCCGCCGAGCCAGGCGGCGTCGCCTCGCGATTCATTCGCCGCACCCGCCCCAGCCTCGAAGCTCAGCTGTGCAATGTGGCTGATGAGCTGGCCTACAACGCGCATGACATCGATGATGGCGTGCGTGCCGGATTGCTCGAGCATTCGCAGCTGCTGGAGCTGCCTTTTTTTGAGCGATTCCATCGGCAGGTCCTCGCAGAACACCCGCAGGCCGACGGCCGGCGGCTGTTGTTCGAAGTGATTCGTCGGATGTTGTCGAGCCAGGTCGACGACCTGGTCGCTGCGTCCAGCGCTCGCATCGCAGAGCAGGTACCGCGGGATGCGGGCGAGGTGGCGCTGGCGCCCACGCTGGTGGCGATCAGCGACGAGATGTCGGCGCATTCCGCACAGCTCAAGGCATTCCTGCGCCGCCAGCTGTACCAACACCCTCGTGTCGTCGCGGCAAATGATGTGGTGCGGCAGGTGTTGCGCGATTTGTTTCGGGCCTACCTGGACGCGCCTGAGCAAATGCCGCCGTCGCACGCGGCGCGCGTGCCGCGTCAGTTGGCCATCACCAATTACATCGCCGGCATGACCGATCGCTTTGCCTTGCGCGAGCACGCCCGGCTGTATGGCGATCAGCTCACGAGCCAGCTGCCGCGCCAACTATTACCGTTTTGAGCTGTCGAGCCGCCGCTCGGCCGACGAGCGGCTCCCGAAGCCAGACCAACGGCAGGCCGTTGCTCGCACAGGGCGCGCCGCTTGGCAACAATCGAGGCATGAGCAAGGTCCCCTCCCTCTCGTTGTTCAAGCGCGCAGCGTACGCAGATGTGCAGCAGGGTTTCACGCTGGTGGAAATCCTGGTGGCGATCGTCGTGCTGTCCTTCGGCGTGCTCGGCGTGGTCGGCATGCAGGCGGCTGCACTGCAGTCCAATCACGCGGCGCGCAACCAATCGACCGCGGTTGCGCTTGGCCGCGAGCTCGCGGACCTGATGAGAGGCAACAAGGACGTGGCGCTGGAAACGACGGCATCGGCCAATCCGTACCTCGTGGACAACTACACAGGGACCTTGCCAACAATCTCTGCCAACTGCTTCACCGAGGCCTGTACGTCGACGGTGGCCGTTGCCCAGTACGACATGAATCAGTGGCTGGCGCGTGTCAGCGCGGCGCTGCCCCAGGCTCGCGTGGTGGTGTGTCTCGATGACACGCCCTACTCGTCTGCTACCGGGTTGCCCGAGTGGGATTGCCCTTCGACTCCAGGGAAGACCATGGTGGTGAAGATCGGTTGGACGCAGAAGTCGCTGGACAGCGCCGCCAGTGCGCCAGAAAAAGCTTCGGCTGCGGGCAGTCGCCCCGCCGTGGTGCTTCCGTTGATCGCAGGCAGTACGACATGAAGACCCCTGTCGTTGCACTCAGCGCGGGTCGCTGCCGGTCTCGCCAAGCGGGCTTGACGCTGGTTGAGCTGCTGGTTGCTGTCACCCTCGGATTGCTGGTGACGCTGGCGGCTGTGGCCGCGCTGCTGATCGGACGCCAAGGCTTCACCTCGGTGGACCAGTCCTCGCAGCTGCGCGAGAACGCGCGCTTTGCCGCCAACCTGATCCAGCGCATTGTCATCCAGGCGGGCTATGAGAGCCACCGAGACGGCGCCGTGGCCAGCTCATGGCGCTACTTCTGTTCCGGCTCGGGCCAACCCTGTGGCGACATCGATGGTGACAGGAATCCAGGCATCGTCGGGTATGACGATGCACTGGTTGGCAGTCTCACGCTTCCAGCCGGACTGGTCAGCGGCAACCGTGCCGCCGGGTGCGGCAGCGTCGCCGACACCAGCTGTCTCAACGGCAACGACATCCTCGTGGTCCGCTACTGGGGTGACAGTCGCGCGGGCGCTGGCGCCGGGGATGGCTCGATGATCAACTGCTCCGGCGCCAATGAGCTGGACGGTACGGTGCCGGCCTACAGCATCTTTCATGTGGCCCGCAGCGCGTCGGGTGAACCCACCCTGGCCTGCACCTACCGCGACGCGACGGGCGCGTGGCAGACGGTTCCGCTGGTGCAGGGCGTGGAAGGATTTCAGGTCCTTTACGGCGTGGACAACGTGACACCCGGGGCCGCGCCGCCCGCGGGCGAGACAGGCATTGACGGCGTCCCCGACCGCTACCTGCGGGCTTCTCAGCTCACCGTCAGCGGCAACACCAACGCCACCATGGACAACTGGCGGCGCGTGCGCAGTGTGCACATCGGGCTGCTGCTGCGCGGCGAGCCAGGCTCTGCGATCGATCGTGCCGCAAGCGGCCAGAGCTACGACGTGTTGGGTCCTGGTTTGACGGACAGTGATGACACCGGGTCGAACCTCGACGTCGCGGCCGACGGGCGACTTCGGCAGCCCATGGTGTTCACCGTGCACTTGCGCAATCGCCAGTTCGTGTCACCCCCTACCTGGAATCCGTGACCATGAAACGTCACAGCATGTCATCTACCCCACCAACGGCCCAGAGCGGGGTCGCGCTCGTGGTGGTGATGCTGATCTTGTTGGTCGTCGTTGTGCTCGGCGTCGGTGGCGCGCAGATCGCCCTGCTCAGCGAACGCACGGCGCGCTACGACCGCGATTACCTGATCGCCTCCCAGGCCGCAGAGGCGGCGCTGATGGATGCCGAATTTGACATCCGTGGGCCCAACACATCCACCGACAGCCGCACCGCCCAGTTCGCGCCGGGCAACGACGGCATCTTCGTTTCTGGTTGCAGCTCCAGCAGCACCACGCGCGGACTTTGTCAGCCTTACCCGGACACGGCAAAACCGGTCTGGGCTCGTGTTGATTTCCTCGACACCAGCACCAGTGCGCCCACCGTCGAGTTCGGTGCCTTCACCGGGAGAATCTTCGACGCAGGCAGCGGCATTCGACCTGCGCGTGCACCCCGCTACATCATCGAACTGATCGACGACCAGGCCCCAGGCAACAACGCCGCGGGCGGGCAGGTGCCCAAGATGTACCGCGTGACCGCCATGGGCTTCGGCCCGCGCGTCGATGTGCAAGTCGTGCTGCAGATGGTGTTCCGTAAAGAGAAGGGTTGACCATGTCCTCACGCACCATGAATTTTTTCAACGCCCTGGTCGCCAGTCCGCTGACTCGGTGGGTGCTGCTGCCCGCGCTGTGCGCCGCAGGCCTGGCCATCGTGTCGGCCCAATCCACCGACCCGGTCTTGCCTCCGACACTGACTCTGTCACCAGAGCCGCTGTATGCACGAGGCGCCCGCGCCAAGCCCACGCTGACCCTGGCCCTGTCGGTGGAGTTTCCGACCGTCGGTGCGCAGTACGTCGGCACGCCCCGTGCCACCAGTGATTCCAGCTATTTGTCCACCAACAAGTACGTCGGCTACTTCGATAGCGAAAGCTGTTACCAGTACAACCGTGGCGATGAAAATCTCACTGATGTGAGTTTGCGCTATTTCAAGCGCACCGGCGCCGCCACCAACCGCACCTGCGGTGGCACGGGTTTCAGCGGCAACTTCATGAACTGGGCGACCAGCTCCGCTGTCGACGTGCTGCGCCTGGGCTTGACGGGCGGGGACCGTGTGATCGACACCGCGTCGCTTACTGTTTTGCAACGGGCCGTTCTGCCTGGCAACTCGGCCAACAACAACACCAATTTTTGGAACGGCACGAACTTTCCATCGAAGCGAATCACCAGCACACAAGCGGCGGGGGCAGTGCCGAGTTCATTGCTGCCCAGCGGCTTCACGGGCACGCTCAATGTGGCCAACTGCTTGAATCGCGTGTATTTCGGCACACAAAGTACGGGCAGCTGTGCTGCACCTGGCAACAATGGCAACCTGGGCATTCCCCTCTATGGCACGCCAACGCAGACCAGCGGTGCGCTGCCGGGTACCGGTTGGACCAATTGCGCGGTCGAGGGCGGCGTCTGCACCTTCACGGGCCGCAAGGAAGTGGCTTACGGGAGCAGCAGTGGCGGGGACAGCTGGGTGGTGCTGCCCGCTTCCGGTGGAATTACCTGCAGCAGCACGATGAGTGGCACGTTCATCGACCCGCGGCCTGCTGTCGCCAAAGAGTGTCGCATTCGCGACTACACCGGCAGCTGGACCGCGCCACTGTCATCGGCGACGCTGACGCGGGACAGTTTCTTCTACAGCCGCGTCCGGGTCTGTGAGTCCACGGCGGGCGTACTGACCGACCCGCGCCCCAACCTTTGCCTGCGTTACCCGAATGGCAACTACAAGCCCGTCGGCAACCTGCAGAAGTACAGCGATCGTGTCCGCGTGGCAGCCTTCGGATATCTGAACGACAACAACGACACCACGCAACGTGCTGCGCGCTCCTATGAAGTACGTGGGCGCGCGCGCCTACGACGCCAATTTCTCGTTGATCTCGGGCACGAACGCCGTCAGGGAATGGGAGGAAGACACGGGGGTGTTCAGGACCAATCCGGACAGTGTGACTGCGCCAAACAGCGGGAGCTTCAGCAATGCGCCGAACCAACCCATCAGCGGCGTCATCAATTATCTGAACCAGTTCGGTCGCACCGGCACCTTCGGGCAGTACAAACGGCGTGACCCGGTGGGCGAGCTGTACTACGAAAGCCTGCGCTACATCCAAGGATTGCCGCCGACACTGGTGGGCACCAGCAGCACCACCAACGCGATGCACGGCATCACCGACACCTTGCGTGACGGTTTCCCCGTGGTCTACTCCAACTACCCCGCGTACACAGACCCGCATCCAGCTTCCACCGGCACCACCGATTACTCCTGCTTCAAGAACAACATCGTCGGCATCGGCGACGTGAATGCCAACAGAGACAGATACCTCCCAGGTAACCCGTCCGCTGTCAATGGGGACCTTGCGCGAGCGGCCAATGTGGCTGCCAACGAGCCCGATTTTTACGCTTGGACGAGAGTGGTTGACGGCTTCGAGACGAATACCGCAGTCGGCTATACCGACGGCAAAGGTGGCTCCCGCACTACCAGCAACCCAAACACCGCCACGAATACTTTTTTCAGCACAAGGGCGATGGAAACCGAGTCGGTACCGAGCACCGATGCGACCTACTTCGTCGTTGGCGCTTCTTACTGGGCCAACACCCACGACATCCGTGGCACGCAATGGACGGCAGAGCCCACCAAACAGCGTCCGGGTATGCGTGTGACAACCTATTGGCTGGACGTCAATGAGTTCGGAGAGCAGACCAATCCCAACGTGCGCCGCGCCAGCAACCAGTTCTATCTGTCTGCGAAGTACGGTGGCTTCAAGGACGTCACCGGAACCGGCAATCCGTTCAAGAAGCTCGACCCAAGCGGCAACATCGTCACCGACACCACCAATGTGAATTGGGAGCGGCAGACCAGCGACACCAACCTGAAGGAAGCCAAGAACTATTTCCTGTCGAGTTCTGCTCAGACTGTGCTCGATGCACTCGACGAGATCTTTGAAAACGTCGCTTCCGAGGCGAACAGCATTGCCGGCGGCGCCATCTCGACCTCCCGAGTCACCAGCTCGGGCGGGCTGATCTACCAGGCTCAGTTCGACCCGGCCGATTGGAGCGGCGATCTGGTGGCGTACTCGCTGGGCCTGTCGACCGATGAGACACAGATCGAGATCGGCTCGGCCACCACGTCGATCTGGACCAACTCGGCCGGTCAGCCAGTCGGTGCGGCCGGCAAGCTCGACGATACCGACCCTGGCAATCGCAACATCTATGTCGGCTTCAACTCGTCCGCCACGACGCCAGTCTTCAACAGCAGCGCGTTCACCTGGACGGCGGTCGACGATTCGGTGAAGACGGCGCTTTACACCTCGCCGGAGACAGCCGACGTGCAGGGCCAGAACCGGTTGAACTACCTGCGAGGCGATCGCACGCTGGAGGCAGGGGGTGAGGCTGGAGGCACGTTCCGCAAGCGTGGCAGCAGGCTGGGCGACATCGTCAATTCGGGCATCGCGTACGTCGCCGGGCCGACGCAGACGATCTCAGATTCCTCCTATGCGAGCTTCTACAGCAGCAACCTGAGCCGCGTGCCCGCCCTGTACGTCGGTGCCAACGACGGCATGCTCCACGCCTTCAACGCGACGACCGGTGCGGAGCTTTTTGCCTACATCCCGAGCTGGGTGGTGCCCAACCTGATGGCGTTGACCGCGTCGCCGTACACCCACCGCAGCTATGTCGATGGCACGCCGACGGTCAACGAAGCCAACCTGGGCTCCACCACTTCGGCGGACTGGCGCACCGTGCTGGTGGGTGGCTCGGGTGGCGGCGGCCAAGGTGTGTATGCACTCGACGTGACCGATCCAACGGCCTTTGCCACCACCAGCGGCAACAGCAAGATCCTCTGGGAGTTCACCGACAAGCACGATGTCGATATGGGCAACGTGATCGGCACGCCGCAGATCCTGAAGCTGAACATCGCGGCCGGCAGTACCACACCCGACTACAGGTACTTCGCGGTGGTGGCCAGTGGCGTGAACAACCAGATTGTGACGGCCGAAGACACCAGGAACAGCGCCACGGGCCAGCCGGCACTGTTCTTCCTGAGGCTGGACAAACCGAAATCGACAGCGTGGCAATTGGGCGTCAACTACTACAAAGTGAACTTCCCGGTCATCACCACCGACAGCTCATTGCCCTCGGGTCTGGCCAACTTCACCGTGAGGACGGGTATTGCGGGGGAGGTCACCTACCTCTACGCCGGAGACCTGCAGGGCCAACTGTGGAAGCTCGATTTCCGAAGCACTTCTGCCAGCTCCTGGAGCCTGAACAATCTCTCGTTCTTCAAGAACAGTGGGACTGCGCTTCCGATGTATGTTGCTCAGGATGCGACAGGTAACCGCCAACCCATCACGATGGCTCCAGCGCTGATCTTCGGGCCGAACCGCGGCATCATCGTGTCGTTCGGAACCGGGCGCTACTTGTCGGCTGCGGATAACTCTGCGCCGTTCAAGGTGCAGTCGATGTACGCCGTGTTCGACAACAACAGCGTGACCCCGGACTCGACCAGTTCGCCAACCGCGGCCATTTCGGGCCGAGGTCGACTGCAAGCCGGCACGGTGACGTCAACGTCCATCACCTTCTCGGGTTTCGCCTGGGGTCGGCCGACGGCAGACACCGACACAAGTTCGCGTGCTGGCTGGTACTTTGACTTCTACAACTCCGGCACGACGAGCACCTTGACCGGGACCGGCGAACGACAGATCAGCGGGTTGGGTGTGCTGGCAGGGCGCTTGATCTTCGGGTCGGTGATACCGGCTGTGACGAGTTGCGACAATGGCACTGGTAATTTGTATGTGGTCGACACCCTGAGTGGCAATGGTTCAGCCACGGTGTCTGACGTCGGTATCCTCGGCGAACCTTTCCTGACGCGGGTCGGTTACTCGACGGTGCTTAACAGCGACCCGACAGGCTCCCGCAATGAAATCACGCTCTACCAGATCATCACGCAGGGTTCCGGCGGACTCGGCACCCAAGCCAGTCAGACCATCAACAACACCGTCGGTCGGCTGAGCTGGCGTGAAATCAGTAACTATCACGACGTGAGGAACGCCCCCCCATGAAGCCGCGTCTATTGATCCCTTGCAGCGCGCCTCGATGCGGGTTGAATGCGCCTCCGCGCCGCGTGCAGGGCTTCACCTTGATCGAATTGATGATCACCGTGGCCATCATCGGGATCCTCGCGGCCATCGCCTATCCGTCTTACCAGGACTCGGTCTTGAAGGGCCGGCGTGCCGAAGGGCGCACGGCCTTGTTGAACTTGCTGCAACAGCAGGAGCGCTACTACACACAGACCGGCACCTACCTGAGTTTCGGCCTCGGTGCCACGGGAACGCCCTTCAAGACCACGTCGGGCGACTCCTCGACCAGTTACGCCTACAGACTGCAGGCTGAGGCTTGCGACGGCTTTGCACTGACCGAATGCGTCTTTCTTTCGGCCGTGCCTCAACGAACCGATACCGCTGCGGGTACCTTGACGGTGATGAGCACAGGCGTCAAGTCGTGCTTCGCCACCGGCAGCGCTTCGAACGTTCTCCCAGCCAAGCCGAGCGTGTGCTGGCGATGAGAGTTGCTTCATTCATGTGTCGACCCACAAGAACAAACGGATCGCCGCGCAATGGCTTCACGTTAATCGAGCTGATGGTCACACTGGTTCTGGTGAGTGTCATGCTGGTGCTCGCAGCGCCCAACTTCATTGCCTTCCAGCGCAACTCAGAACTCACGACCACGGCCAACAGCTTTCTGGCGACGCTGTCAGCCGCGCGTGCCGAAGCGATGAAGCGACAGTTGCGCACCTTCGTGATACCCCACGATGGCAACGACTGGTCGAGCGGGTGGAGGGCGTTTGTCGACGTGGACGGCGATGTCTCGCCCACAGCCTTTTCCTACGAGGAGGGCACTGACATCCTTGTGTCGGAGGCGGACGGGCTTGCGCCTACTGTTGCCATCGACACATCGAACGGAGCTACCAGCTTTGCGCATTCTGGCGTCAAGTACGCCATGTTCAATGGCAGCGGCTTCATGAGTCTGATGGGGGGTGGATTCCCCAGCGGCGGCGCCGACTCGCTGGACTTCCACAATGGCTCCGAGAGCCGGCGGGTGCTGGCGAGCTCGGCTGGCCGCATGCGCGTGTGCAAGCCCACGGATGCAGGTTGCAGTGTGTCTGCTGGCTTCTGACGCCAGACGGCCGGCACGCTGAAACACCGTGGCACGCCTGCCGCGCTCCGTGGTGCCGGGCCTGCCGCACGTCGTGATCCACCGCGGGCTCACTGGGCAATCAACCTTTGTCGATGACACCGACCGTCTGGCCTATCGCCAGGCTCTGATACAAGCCGCTCGCGAGACGGGCGTTGCTGTTCACGGTTACGGGCTGCACTCCGACGAGGTGAGGCTGCTGGTGACCCCATCGGCGCCGCAATCGCTGGGCACGATGATGCAAAGTGTCGGGCGACGCTATGTTCGAACCTTCAACCTGCGACATGGCCGAAGCGGCACGCCCTGGGAAGGGCGGTTTCGCTCGACAGTCATCGATGCCCCGGAGTGGCTCATGCGCTGCTTGCAATATGCCGAGTCCTGCGGCGCTGGCGACCCGAGCGCCACCGAGTGGGTCGTGTCCGCTGGCGACCCGCGATGCTCCAGCGCCGGGCATCACCTTGGGCTGTGCATGGACGAGGGGGTCACGGAGCACGCCCTGTTCTGGGCACTCGGGAACACGCCCTTCGATCGTGAAGTCGCATACCGCCGGGTGCTGATGCAGGCGCTGCCGCAGGACACCATCGAGCGCATTCGCAACGCCACGCTCAAGGGGTGGGCGCTCGGCAGCCCTGCGTTTGCCAAATCGATCGGGGCCCTGACAGGCCGGCGCCTGGAGCCGATGGCACGCGGGCGTCCCGCGTTGAATTCAGCGCCTACACAGCGATCTGTTTAATCTGTCCCTATTTTAAATAGGCGCCGGAGGTTTGGGTTTGTATATGGGGTCAGACCCCGTTTTAATTCCTTGGCATGCTTACTGCGACGCGCTAGGATTAACCCTCCCCATGCACCTCAGGAGCTCGCGATGCACCAGGCCGCGCCAAGAAACACCCTGCAAGACGAACGCACGCTGGCCACCGAGCACGGGTTGTATCAACCCAGTCACGAGCACGACGCCTGCGGCGTCGGCTTTGTCGCCCATATCAAGGGCAACAAGGCGCACTCGATTGTCGAGCAGGGGCTGAAGATCCTCGAAAACCTCGACCACCGGGGCGCGGTCGGCGCCGACAAGCTGATGGGAGATGGTGCAGGCATCCTGATCCAGATTCCCGATGAGCTTTATCGCGCGGAAATGGCTGCGCAGGGCGTCGATCTGCCAGCGCCTGGCGAATATGGCGTCGGCATGATCTTCCTGCCGAAGGAGCACGCGTCGCGCCTGGCCTGCGAGCAGGAACTGGTGCGTGCGGTGCGGGCCGAAGGCCAGGTGGTGTTGGGCTGGCGCGACGTGGCCGTCGATGTCGAGATGCCGATGTCGCCGACCGTGCGTGAGAAGGAGCCGGTGATTCGGCAGATCTTCATCGGCCGCGGCCCCGATGTGATCGTGCCCGATGCGCTCGAACGCAAGCTGTATGTGATCCGCAAGACCGCATCCAGCGCCATCCAGCGCCTGAAGCTGACGCACAGCCATGAGTACTACGTGCCCAGCATGAGCTGCCGCACCATCATCTACAAAGGTCTGCTGCTGGCCAACCAGGTCGGCGTCTATTACAAGGACCTGTCCGATCCGCGCACGACCTCGGCGCTGGCGCTGGTGCACCAGCGCTTCAGCACCAACACCTTCCCCGAGTGGCCGCTGGCGCATCCGTACCGCATGGTGGCGCACAACGGCGAGATCAACACCGTCAAGGGCAACTTCAACTGGATGCGCGCCCGCGAGGGTGTGATGAAGTCGCCGGTACTGGGCGACGATCTGCAGAAGCTCTACCCGATCAGCTTCGAAGGCCAGAGCGACACCGCCACCTTCGACAACGCGCTCGAGCTGCTCACGATGAGTGGTTACTCACTTGCGCATGCCGCCATGATGATGATTCCCGAGGCGTGGGAGCAGCACACGACGATGGACGAGCGTCGCCGTGCGTTCTACGAGTACCACGCCGCGATGCTGGAGCCGTGGGACGGCCCGGCCGCGATGGTGTTCACCGACGGTCGCCAGATCGGCGCCACGCTGGACCGCAACGGTCTGCGCCCTGCGCGCTATGTGGTGACCGACGACGACCTGGTGGTGATGGCGTCCGAGTCCGGTGTGCTGCCATTCCCGGAAGACAAGATCATCAAGAAGTGGCGCTTGCAGCCGGGCAAGATGTTCCTGATCGACTTTGAGCAGGGTCGCATCGTCGATGACGAAGAACTGAAGAACCAGTTCGCCTCAGCCAAGCCCTATCGGCAATGGATCGAGAGCGTGCGCATCAAGCTCGAAGATGTGCCCGCCGAAGGCGAAGTCACCACCTTCACCGAGACACTGCTCGACCGCCAGCAGGCTTTCGGCTACACCCAGGAAGACATCAAGTTCCTGCTGAGCCCGATGGCGCAGGCCGGCGAAGAAGCCACCGGCTCGATGGGCAACGACTCGCCATTGGCGGTGCTCTCGGACAAGAACAAGCCGCTGTACAACTATTTCAAGCAGCTGTTCGCGCAGGTCACCAACCCGCCGATCGATCCGATCCGCGAAAACATCGTGATGTCGCTGGTCAGCTTCATCGGCCCCAAGCCCAACCTGCTGGACATCAACGCGGTCAACCCGCCGATGCGGCTTGAGGTGCCACAGCCGATCCTCGACTTCAACGACATGGCGCGGCTGCGCAGCATCGAGAAGCACACCGCAGCCAAGTTCAAGAGCCACGAACTCAACATCACCTACCCCGTGGAGTGGGGCGACGAGGGTGTCGAAGCCAAGCTGGCGTCTCTGTGTGCGGAATCGGTCGACGCGATCCGCGGTGGGCACAACATCCTGATCATCAGCGACCGTCAGGCCGATCGCCACCACGTAGCCATCCCGGCTGCGCTGGCGCTGTCGGCGGTGCATCAGCACCTGGTGCGCGAAGGATTGCGCACGACGGCCGGGCTGGTTGTGGAGACGGGTTCGGCGCGCGAGGTTCACCACTTCGCGGTGCTTGCAGGCTACGGGGCCGAAGCGGTGCACCCATACCTCGCGATGGAAACGCTGGCCAACCTGCACCGTGATCTGCCGGGAGACCTGTCGACCGAAAAGGCGATCTACAACTACGTCAAGGCGATCGGCAAGGGCCTGTCGAAGATCATGTCCAAGATGGGCGTGAGCACGTACATGAGCTACTGCGGCGCGCAGTTGTTCGAGGCCATCGGCCTTGAGAAGACGATGGTCGACAAGTACTTCCGCGGCACCGCGTCGCAGGTCGGTGGCGTCGGTGTGTTCCAGGTCGCCGAGGAGGCCTTGCGCATGCACCACGCCGCCTTCGGCGACGACCCGGTGCTGGCCGGCATGCTGGACGCCGGTGGCGAATATGCCTGGCGTGTTCGCGGCGAAGAGCACATGTGGACGCCCGACGCGATCGCGAAGCTGCAGCACAGCACGCGCGCCAACAAGTTCGACACCTACAAGGAATACGCGCAGATCATCAACGACCAGTCGCGCCGCCACCTGACGCTGCGCGGCCTGTTCGAGTTCAAGCTCGATCCGAGCAAGGCTTGTCCCGTTGATGAAGTCGAACCGGCGGCCGAGATTGTCAAGCGATTCGCCACCGGCGCGATGTCGCTGGGCTCCATCTCGACCGAGGCGCACAGCACCCTGGCCATCGCGATGAACCGCATTGGCGGCAAGAGCAACACCGGGGAGGGCGGTGAAGACCCGGCGCGTTATCGCAACGAGCTCAAGGGCATTCCCATTGCCGAAGGCACCAACATCAGTGACGTGCTCGGCGAGAAGGTGATCGTTGCCGACTTCGCGTTGAAGGCGGGCGACTCGCTGCGCAGCAAGATCAAGCAGGTCGCCTCGGGCCGCTTCGGGGTCACCACCGAATACCTGTCCAGCGCCGACCAGATCCAGATCAAGATGGCCCAAGGCGCCAAGCCTGGAGAGGGCGGTCAGTTGCCCGGTGGCAAGGTCAGCGACTACATCGGCTTTCTGCGCTATTCGGTGCCTGGCGTCGGCCTGATCTCGCCACCACCGCACCACGACATCTACTCGATCGAAGACCTGGCGCAGCTGATCCACGACCTGAAAAACGCCAACCAGCGCGCTGACATCAGCGTGAAGCTGGTCAGTGAAGTCGGCGTGGGCACCATCGCAGCTGGTGTGGCCAAGGCCAAGGCCGACCATGTGGTGATCGCCGGCCACGACGGTGGCACTGGCGCCTCGCCCTGGAGCTCGATCAAGCACGCTGGCACACCCTGGGAACTGGGTCTCGCCGAGACGCAGCAGACGCTGGTGCTCAACCGTTTGCGTTCACGCATCCGTGTGCAGGCCGATGGCCAGATGAAGACCGCGCTGCTCGGTGCCGATGAGTTCGGCTTCGCGACCGCGCCGCTGGTGGTCGAGGGCTGCATCATGATGCGCAAGTGCCACCTGAACACCTGCCCGGTGGGCGTGGCGACACAGGATCCGCTGCTGCGCGCCAAGTTCCAGGGCAAGCCCGAGCACGTGGTGAATTACTTCTTCTTCGTGGCCGAGGAAGCGCGTCAGATCATGGCGCAGCTGGGCATCCGGAAGTTTGACGACCTGATCGGCCGCGCTGATCTGCTCGACACCCGGAAGGGACTTGCCCACTGGAAGGCCAAGGGCCTCGATTTCTCGCGCATCTTCCACATGCCGGCGGCGCCTGCCGACGTCCCGCGTCGTCAGGTCGAAACGCAAGACCACGGCCTGTCCCGTGCACTCGACGTGACGCTCATCGAGAAGTGTCGGCCGGCCCTCGAGCGCGGCGAAAAGGTTCAGTTCATGCAGACGGTACGCAACGTCAACCGCACCGTGGGTGCCATGTTGTCGGGCGAACTGGTGCGCCAGCATCCTGAAGGCCTGCCTGATCAAAGCATCTTCATCCAGATGGAGGGCACCGGTGGCCAGAGCTTTGGCGCCTTCCTGGCCAAGGGCATCACCTTCTATCTGATCGGTGACGCCAACGACTACACCGGCAAGGGCATGAGCGGCGGGCGCATTGCCATTCGCCCGAGCATTGAATTCCGGGGCGACGCGCTGAAGAACATCATCGTTGGCAATACCGTGCTGTACGGCGCCACCAGCGGCGAGGCCTTCTTCCGAGGCGTGGCCGGCGAACGTTTTGCGGTGCGTCTGTCAGGCGCGACCGCTGTGGTCGAAGGCACCGGCGATCATGGTTGTGAGTACATGACGGGCGGCACCGTTGTCGTGCTCGGTGAGACAGGGCGCAACTTCGCCGCCGGCATGAGCGGCGGTGTGGCTTACGTGTATGACGCCGATGGTCAATTCGCCTCGCGTTGCAACACCTCGATGGTCAATCTGGAGCGCGTGCTGCCGCCGGCGGTTCAAGCGGCCAACACCGACCGCGCCATGTGGCACAAAGGCAAGGACGGCATGCCTGAGAGCGATGACGCGATCCTGAAGAAGCTGATCGAGGATCACCACAAGTGGACGGGATCGCTGCAGGCCCGCCATCTGCTGGACCAGTGGGAAGTGTCCCGCGCTAAGTTCGTCAAGGTGTTCCCGATCGAATACAAGCGTGCGCTCGCCGAGATGGCCTTGAAGACCGCTCAGCAAACCACGGCCCACGAGGCCATCGCGGCCTCGGCTGCGCCGGCATCCGTGAAGACACCCGAGAAGAAGGCCAAGGTATCGCCCGCGAAGTGATCGGGCGCAGCGTGTGAATCGAATCAACCCGTCAGTCAGAAAGTAGCAGGAACATCATGGGAAAAGTCACCGGCTTCATGGAGTACGAGCGTCTCGAAGAGCCCTATCAGCCGGTGCAACTCCGCCTGAAGAACTACAACGAAGTGGCGATGGGGTTGAAAGAAGACGAGGCCAAGGTGCAGAGCGCACGCTGCATGGACTGCGGCACGCCGTTCTGCAACAACGGCTGCCCGGTGAACAACATCATCCCGGACTTCAACGATCTGGTGTATCGCGGCGACTGGAAGAACGCGATCGAGGTGCTGCACTCGACCAACAACTTCCCCGAGTTCACCGGCCGCATCTGCCCGGCACCGTGTGAAGCGGCCTGCACGCTGTATGTCAATGACGATGCGGTCGGCATCAAGAGCATCGAGCACGCGATCATCGACCGCGCCTGGGCCGAAGGCTGGGTGTTGCCGCGCCCGCCCAAGCACAAGTCAGGCAAGACGGTGGCCATCGTCGGCTCCGGGCCAGCCGGGCTCGCGGCCGCGCAGCAGCTGGTGCGCGCGGGGCACGAGGTGACGGTGTTCGAGAAGAACGACCGCGTGGGCGGCCTGCTGCGCTACGGCATCCCCGACTTCAAGATGGAGAAATCGCACATCGATCGCCGTGTCGACCAGATGCGTTTCGAGGGCGTGGTGTTCCGCACCGGCGTGCTGGTCGGCAGCCTGCCCGAAGGCTCGAAGGTCACCAACTGGGCCAAGGAAGTCATTTCGCCGGAACAACTCAAGGCCGACTTCGATGTGGTGCTGCTGGCAGGCGGCGCCGAGCAGTCCCGCGACCTGCCGGTGCCGGGTCGCGACCTAGAGGGCATTCACTTTGCCATGGAGTTCCTGCCGCAGCAGAACAAGGTGGTCGCAGGCGACAAGCTGAAGTCGCTGGGCATCAACCAGATCCGTGCCGATGGCAAGCATGTCGTCGTGATCGGTGGCGGTGACACGGGCAGCGATTGCGTGGGCACCAGCAATCGCCACGGCGCTGAAAGCGTCACCCAGTTCGAACTGATGCCGATGCCGCCCGAGCACGAGAACGGCCCACTGGTGTGGCCGTACTGGCCGACCAAGCTGCGCACCTCGTCCAGCCATGAAGAAGGCTGTGAGCGCGAATTCGCCATCGCCACCAAGGAATTCATCGGCGGCGAAGGGAAGGACAAGGGCAAGGTCAAGGCGCTGAAGTCGGTGCGCGTCGAATGGCAGGGCGGCAAGATGGTTGAGGTGCCAGGGACTGAGCAAATCATCCCGGCCGACCTCGTGCTGCTGGCGATGGGTTTCGTGAGTCCGGTGGCCAGCGTGCTCGAAGCCTTTGGTGTCGACAAGGACGCTCGCGGCAATGCCCGCGCCGGTACCGACGAGGGCAGCGGTTACGCGACCAATGTCCCGAAGGTGTACGCCGCCGGCGACGTGCGGCGCGGCCAGTCGTTGGTGGTCTGGGCGATCCGCGAAGGCCGCCAGGCAGCGCGCGAGATCGACGCGGCGCTGATGGGGCGCAGCGACCTGCCTCGCTGAGGCTCGCCAGGTCACGGCGCACCGATGACCGCCAGCTCACGGGGCCATCGGTCGCCCTGAGCGGCATCCCCTATCATCGGCTGCCCGGTGCGAGGCGTGATGCCTCGTCACGCAGTCCCGTTCCATGACCCCAGTGCCTGATCTCCGTTCGTCATCATCGTCAGCGTTGGTCTCCATGCGTGGTGTGAGCTGCGGCTATGGCGATCGTGTCATTCTCAGCAACGTCGACCTGGACCTGCATCGCGGCCAGGTGATCGGCGTGATGGGGACCTCGGGCGGCGGCAAGACCACACTGCTGCGCTTGATCGGCCGACAGCTCTCGCCGATGTCGGGGCAGGTGATGTTCGATGGTGTCGACATCGGCACGTTGGACCGTGACGGCCTCTATGCGCTGCGTCGCCGCATGGGCATGCTGTTCCAGTTCGGCGCGCTGTTCACCGATCTGTCGGTGTTCGACAACGTGGCTTTTCCGCTGCGTGAACACACCAACCTCAGTGAATCCATGATCCGCGACGTCGTGCTGATGAAGCTCGACGCGGTGGGCCTGCGCGGCGCACGCAACCTGATGCCCTCCGAAGTCTCGGGCGGCATGGCACGACGCGTGGCTCTCGCGCGTGCGATCGCGCTCGACCCCGACCTGATCATGTACGACGAACCGTTTGCCGGGCTCGACCCCATCTCGCTGGGCAGCGCATCGCGACTGATTCGTGATCTGGGGCACGCGCTGGGTGTGACCAGCATCGTGGTGTCGCACGACGTTGAGGAAACCTTCGCCATCGCCGACCGCATCATCTTCATTGCCAACGGCAACATCGTGGCTCAGGGCACCCCTGACGAGATCCGGGCCAGCACCGACCCGCTGGTGCACCAGTTCTTCACGGCATCGCCCGACGGCCCCGTGGAGTTCCATTACCCCGCCGTGTCGATCGCTGACGATTTCGGTGCCGGAGCGCGTCGATGAACTGGCTCAATCCAGCGTCGGTCGGCCAGCTGGTGCGCTGCCAGCTCGCCAGCCTGGGCATGGCGGCGCGCCTGTTTGCGCGCTTGGTGGCATTGACGCCCGCAGCGCTGCGGCGGTTCAGGTTGGTCAGCGAGCAGATCTATTTCGTTGGTAATCGCTCACTGTCCATCATCAGCGTGTCTGGCCTGTTCGTCGGCTTCGTGCTGGCCTTGCAGGGCTACTACACCCTGAAACGCTACGGGTCAGCCGAGGCGGTCGGCCTGTTGGTCACGCTGTCGTTGGTGCGGGAACTGGGGCCGGTGGTGACTGCGCTGTTGTTTGCGGGTCGTGCGGGCACCTCGTTGACCGCCGAGATCGGCCTGATGAAAGCCGGTGAGCAACTGGCCGCGATGGAAATGATGGCCGTCGATCCGGTGCGCCGCGTGCTCGCCCCGCGCTTTTGGGCTGGCCTGATCTCGATGCCGCTGTTGGCCGCAGTGTTCAGTGCGGTGGGTGTGATCGGTGGCTGGTTGGTCGCGGTGCCGCTGCTCGGTGTCGATGACGGCTCGTTCTGGTCGCAGATACAAGGCGGTGTGCGCTGGAGCGCTGACGTGGGCAATGGTGTCATCAAGAGCATCGTGTTCGGCATCACCGTGACCTTTGTGGCGCTCTGGCAGGGTTACAGCTGCAAGCCGACGCCGGAAGGCGTCTCGCAGGCCACTACACGGACCGTGGTGGTGTCGTCGCTGGCGGTGTTGGCACTGGACTTCGTGCTGACTGCGATGATGTTCTCGATCTGAACTTTCTGATTCAATGACCGATATGGTTTTTCAAGGGGAATGACGTTGCAACAATCTCGTCATGACGTGTGGGTCGGGTTGTTCGTGATGGCCGGCGCGGCGGCGCTGCTGTTCCTGGCGTTGAAAGCCGGCAACTTGCTGAGTCTGAATTTCGACGCGACCTACGGCATCGTCGCTCGGTTCGACAACATTGGCGGTTTGAAGCCGCGAGCAGCCGTCAAGAGCGCAGGTGTGGTGGTGGGTCGGGTCGAGTCAATCGGCTTCGACGACAGGACTTATCAGGCCAGCGTGGTCCTGCAGTTGCAGGAGCAGTTCAAGTTTCCCAAGGACAGTTCCGCCAAAATATTGACATCGGGTCTGCTGGGTGAGCAATACATCGGGATCGAACCCGGCGGTAATGAGAAGAATCTGGCTGCTGGCGACGTCATCACGCAAACCCAGTCCGCTGTGGTGCTGGAGAATCTGATCAGCCAGTTCCTGTTCAACAAGGCCTCAGAGGGCAAGCCCGCTGCAGAAGCGGCCATAGGAGAAGAAAAATGAAGTACCCGACCCGAAGCGGATTGAGGGCCCTGGCGTGTGCCGCATGCGTGCTCGTTTTGCAGGGGTGTGCGTCGACGCCATCGCCGAACGGCAACGTGCAGGTCAACGATCCGATCGAGGGCTTCAACCGGTCGATGTTCGGGTTCAACGAGTCGGTTGATGAGAACGTTCTGAAGCCGGTGGCCACGGGCTACAAGAATGTGGTGCCCAGCCCCGCGCGCACAGGCATCACCAACTTCTACAACAATTTTGAAGATGCCTGGTCGGCGGTCAACAGCCTGCTGCAGCTGAAGTTCGAGCATGCCGCGAGCAACACGATGCGGGTGCTGGTGAACACGACGCTGGGATTGGGCGGTTTCCTCGATTGGGGCACGGAATTGCGCCTGCAGCGCTACAACGAGGACTTGGGGCAGACCCTGGGCTACTGGGGCATGGGCGAGGGCCCGTATGTGGTCTGGCCTTTGCTCGGCCCCTCGACGGTGCGTGATTCGGTGGCTCTGCCCGTGGATCTGGCCGCAGGTCCTGGCCTGGTCATCGACAGCACGCCGGTGATCATCGGCGTGACGGCGCTCAATGTGGTCAACACCCGCGCCAACCTGCTGGACAGTTCTGCGCTGCTTGATGACATCGTGCTCGACAAGTACATCTTCGTGCGTGACGGCTTCCTTCAGCGCCGCCGCAGCCAGGTGCATGACGGCAACCCACCCGACGCGCCCAAGAATTGATTCCATGGTTTGGCGCCTGCCTGAGTCCGCATGACGGACTGAAGCGGCCAGTGCCAACTGCGTGCCGCGAACTTTCTCGACATCGTCGCCTCCAACGTCCACGATCGGTCATGTCCACCGAAAAGAGAACTGCCACATGAAGCAAAAAATGACCCTCGCCGCGCTGTGCGCGGCCTTGTTGACCACCTTGGTTCCGGTGTCGCATGCGCAATCTGCCACTGCACCCACCGCAGCCGCTGCAGCCGCTCAAACCCCGGATCAGCTGATCAACCGTTTGTCGAATGAACTGCTCGATGCCGTGCGCGCTGACAAGTCGATTCAGGCTGGTGACACGAAAAAGGTGCTCGCGCTGGTCGACGAGAAGGTGGTGCCCTACGTGAGCTTCCAGCGCATGACCTCGTCGGCGGTGGGACGCTACTGGCGTCAGGCGACGCCCGAGCAGCAAGCCAGCCTGGAAACCGAGTTCAAGACCTTGCTGATGCGCACCTACGCCGGTGCCCTGGCCCAGGTGAAGGACCAGTCGGTGGTCATCAAGCCGTCTCGCAACCTGCCAGAAGACGAAGAGCAGATCGTTCGCACCGAGGTGCGTGGCGGTGGTGGTGATCCGGTTCAGCTGGACTACCGCGTCGAAAAATCGCCGACCGTCGGCTGGAAGATCTACGACGTGAACGTGCTGGGTGTCTGGCTGGTCGAGAACTACCGCAACAGCTTTGCGCAGGAGATCTCCAAGGGCGGTATCGACGGTTTGATCGCCAAGCTCGGCGAGCGCAACAAATCTGCGGCGGCGCGCAAGTAACCACGCTGCCACACGTATGTTGAGCCTGCCTGCCACCATGGGTCTGACCGAAGCGAAAGCCGTGATGAGCCCGCTGGCAGGTGCGATCTCGCGCGAGCCGGCAGGCGCATTGAACATCGATGCGGCCGGCCTGCAGGAGTTCGATTCCGCCGCGCTGGCGGTGCTGCTCGAGTGCCGACGGCTCGCCGAAAAGTCGGGTCGGTCATTGCGGTTGCACAACGCGCCACCACGGTTGAGCCAATTGGCGCGCCTGTACGGCGTCGCCGAGTTGCTGGGCCTCGCGCCTGCGCAGGACGTCGCAGCAACCGCCTGAATTGTTCTCTCAGGAGTGGCCTGGCTGATCGGCCCGCTCAGAACTCTTCACTGCTCTTCCGACCACGCGTAGCCATCGCGGGCGACCAGCGCGCTGGCTGCCGCTGGACCCCAGGTGCCTGCCGCATACGGCCGCGGCCCACCACCGGCGGCGTTGTCGCGTTGCCAGGCCTGCAAGATCGGCTCGACCCAGCCCCAGGCCTGCTCCTGTTCGTCGCTGCGCACGAACAGGTTCAGCCGACCGGCGATCGCCTCAAGCAGCAGGCGTTCGTAGGCACCGACCCGGGTTTCGGGAAACGCCTTGTCGAAGTCCAGGTCGAGCGACACCGCCGACAGCGCCTCGTTCTGGCTGGTGCCCTTGGCGGCCAAGAGGTGCAGCTCCAGTCCGTCCTCCGGTTGCAGTTTGATCACGAGCTTGTTCGGTCGGTTGATGCCGGGGAAGATGCTGTGTGGCGTCGGCCGGAAGTTGACGACGATCTGCGCGTCGCGCGCCGGCAGCCGCTTTCCAGTGCGCAAGTAGAACGGCACACCCGCCCAGCGCCAGTTCTGCACCTCGGTGCGCAGCGCGACGAAGGTTTCGCAGCGGCTTTCAGACGGCACCTTGACTTCTTCGAGGTACCCCACCACCGGCTTGCCTGCCGCGTTGCCGGCGCGGTACTGTCCGCGCACCACGTCGCGCGCGACGCTGTCGTCGGTGAACGGTTTCAACGAGCGCAGCACCTTCAGCTTTTCGTCGCGTATCGCGTCGGCGTCATAGCGTGACGGCGGCTCCATCGCCACCATGCTGAGCAACTGCAGCGCGTGGTTCTGCACCATGTCGCGCAGCGTGCCGGTGCGGTCATAGAAGTCACCTCGGGTGCCGACGCCCAGGCTTTCAGCCAGTGTGATCTGGATGTTGGCGATGCTTTCGCGGCGCCACAACGGTTCGAACAGCGCGTTCCCGAAGCGCAGCGCCATCAGGTTCTGCACCGAAGGCTTGCCGAGGTAGTGGTCGATGCGGAACGCCTGTGTTTCGCTGAACACCGAGCGCACCACGCGGTTGATGTCTTGTGCACTGGCCAGGTCGTGGCCCAGCGGCTTTTCGAGCACGACCCGCACGTGCGGGCCGTTCAGCCCGACTGCGCCGAGCTGTGCGCAGATCTGCGGAAACAGGTGCGGGCTGGTGGCGAGGTAGAGCACCACGGTGTCGGCACCTCGGTCCTCCAGCCACTGCTTCAGCCCGGCGTAGTGCTCGGGCTGTGAGAGGTCCATGCGCCGGTAGTGCAGCAATTCGGCGAAGCGCGCGAATTCCTCGTCGCTCGGCCGCTTGCCACCCTCGACATCCTGGAAGCGCTCCTTCAGCCAACCGCGGTACTTGTCGTCGCTTTGTTCGTCGCGTGCCACCGACAGGATGCGTCCGCCCAGTGGCAGCTTGCCGTGGCGAAACGCCTGGAACAGGGCGGGCATCAGCTTGCGCCAGGTCAGATCGCCAGTGCCACCAAAAAAAACCAGGTCGAACGACATCGTCATAGTCCTCTCGTTGGGGTCTGGGCCACTGCAACTCAGCGTGCAGGATAGACGCTAGGAGCGTGCCAGATGAGCCAGGCGGCTCCGGCTCGGGTTCTAATGTGGTGTGCTCGACCCGCCAGCGCCCCCATGAACCAACTCGAACAGCTCAAGCAGTACACCACCGTTGTCGCCGACACCGGCAATTTCAAGCAGCTGGCCGCCTTCGCGCCGCGTGACGCCACGACCAATCCGTCGCTGATCCTGAAGGCGGTGCAGCAGCCTGACTATGCGCCGCTGCTGGCGCAGACCGCACAAGCGCACCACGGCGCTGTACTCGATGAGATCGTCGATCGCACGCTGGTGCGCTTCGGCCTCGAGATCCTCAAGGTGGTGCCCGGCCGGGTGTCCACCGAGGTCGATGCACGCCTGAGCTTCGACACCGCCGCGACGCTCGCACGCGCGCGTCGCATCATCGGTCTGTACGAAGCCGAAGGCATCAGCCGCGACCGCGTGCTGATCAAGATCGCCGCGACCTGGGAGGGCATCCAGGCCGCGCGCGCACTGGAGCGCGAAGGCATCCGCTGCAACCTGACGTTGCTGTTCGCATTCGCTCAGGCGGTCGCCTGCGGCGAAGCGGGTGTGCAGCTGATCTCGCCCTTTGTCGGGCGTATTTACGACTGGTACAAGAAGGCGGCTGGCGCGGCGTGGGACGAAGCCGCGAGCGCGGGCCCCAACGATCCCGGCGTGAAGTCGGTGGCACACATCTACCGCCACTACAAGAAATTCGGCATCGCGACCGAAGTGATGGGCGCGAGCTTTCGCAACGTCGGGCAGATCATTGCATTGGCCGGCTGCGACCTGTTGACGATCAGTCCCGAGCTGCTTGCCACCCTTCAGTCGAGCGAGGCACCGGTGAGCCGGCGGCTCGATCCGGTCGAGGCGCGCGCGGCCGCACTCGAGCCCGTGAGCCACACCGAGGCGAGCTTCCGCTATGCACTGAACGAGGACGCCATGGCCACTGAGAAGTTGGCCGAAGGCATCCGCGCCTTCGCGGTCGATGCAGGCAAGCTTGATGCTTTGATTCAGGCTTTGTGAGGGCTTGCTCAACATGATCCGCTGTGACCGCACTGCCGCCTGGGCTGCGCTGAAGGGCCATTTCGAAGCACACGGCCGCACCTTCGATCTGCGTGAGGCTTTCGCGCGGGATCCAGGGCGATTTGCGTCGCTGAGTTTCGAGGCGCCGGGCGTCTTCGCCGACCTGTCGAAGAACCTGCTCGATGTGGCCACCCTGCATTTCCTGCTCGACCTGGCCCGCGAATGCGCTCTGGAGGCCCAGCGCGACGCGATGTACGCCGGCGCCGCGATCAACACCACCGAAGACCGTGCGGTGCTGCACACCGCACTGCGTGCGCCGCGCGGGCAGGGTCCGCACAGCGATGAGGTGCACGCGGTGCTCGATGCGATGCTCACCTGGGCCGAGACGGTGCGTGACACCGCAGCGAGCGGCATTCGCCATGTGGTCAACATCGGCATTGGCGGCAGCGACCTCGGGCCGCAGATGGTGGTGCCAGCGCTCGATGCGTTTGTGCACCCGGGCCTGCAGTTCCACTTTGTTTCCAACGTCGACGGCCACGACATCAGTACCGTGCTGCGCCGTCTGAAACCCGCTGAAACGCTGTTCATCGTCGCCAGCAAGACCTTCACGACCCAGGAGACGATGGCCAATGCGCAGCTGGCGCGGTCCTGGTTCGAGGCCGGGGGCGGCACCGATATCGCCCGGCATTTCGTCGCCACCACCACGAATGTCGAGGCCGCCGCGGCCTTCGGCATCACCACCACCTTCGGCTTCTGGGACTGGGTCGGCGGGCGTTTTTCGCTGTGGTCGGCCATCGGACTGCCGATCGCGGTGGCCATCGGTGCGGATCATTTTCGCGAACTGCTGGCCGGCGCGCATGCGATGGACCGCCATTTCGCTGAAGCACCACTGGCGGCCAATGTGCCTGCGCTGCTGGGCTTGCTGGACGTCTGGTATCGCAACTTCCATGGCATCGCCAGCCGCAGCGTGGCGCCCTACCACCATGGCCTGCGCCGCCTGCCGGCCTACTTGCAACAGCTGGAGATGGAAAGCAATGGCAAGCGGGTCGACCGTTCCGGCGAGACATTGCCGTTTGCCACCAGCCCGGTGGTCTGGGGCGAGCCCGGCACCAACAGCCAGCATGCCTACTTCCAGATGCTGCACCAGGGCACCGACCTGATTCCGGTCGAATTCCTGCTGGTGCGCCGGCCCACCTTCGGCAGCGTCGGCCTTACCGACGGCCTGGTGTCTCGCCTGGAGCGGCAGCAGACGCTGCTGCTGGCCAACGGGCTCGCGCAATCGCAGGCCCTGATGTGCGGCAAGACTGCCGAGCAGGCGCTGGCCGACAGGCCGCAGCCGACTTCGACGCAGGCCGATGCGGCCACCTTGGCGTGCCATCGCAGCTTTTCAGGCAACCGGCCGAGCACCACCTTGCTACTCGATCGCCTGACACCACACAGCCTCGGCGCACTCGTCGCGCTTTATGAGCACCGCGTGTTCACCAGCGGCGCGCTGTGGGGCATCAACAGCTTCGATCAGTGGGGTGTGGAATTGGGCAAGGTTCTGTGCCGCGATCTGCTGCCCCGCCTTGTCGAGGGCGACACCGGCGCTGCGCTCGATGCCTCGACAGCAGGCCTGATCGCCCGCCTGCGCGGATGACACCGGGCTTGAATCGGCCTCGGCCCGGCACCATCGTCTGGGACTTCGGCGGCGTGCTGTTCCGCTGGGATCCGGCCGCATTGATCGCGCGCACATTGCCGCATCGCATCAGCGCCGAGCACAGCGCGCAGCACTGGAAGCACGAGTTTTTTGCTCGACCCGACGGCGAGTGGGTCGCCTTCGATCGTGGCACGCTGGGCTTGGAAGCCGTCGTGACGGGCATCTCGCAACGCCTGGTATGGCCAGAGGCCGAAGTGCGTTCCGTGGTCGATGCCGTGCCCGGTGAATTGCAGCCGATCGAGGGCAGTGTGCGTTTGCTGCAGGCCCTGCAGCAGCGGGGTCACCGCGTGCATTTCCTGTCCAACATGCCGGCTCCGCTGGTCGACCACCTGCAACGCCAGCATGCCTTTCTGGCGCTGTTCGTCGGTGGGATCTTTTCGTCGCATGTGCATCTCGTCAAGCCCGAGGCGACGATCTATGCCCTGGCGGAGCAGCGTTGCGGGCTCGATCCGGCGGCGACGCTCTTCATCGATGATCACCCGGAAAACATCGAGGCCGCGCGGCGCCGCGGCTGGCAGGCGAGCTTGTTCACCGGGCCCGAGGCACTGGCGGGTGAATTGCGTGGACTCGGACTGATGGACTGAAGCCGCGGCGGAGGCCGCGCGGATCAGCGGCGCGGCTGCGCCAGCCACTCCTCGGCCATGCGCACCCAGAGCGATGCACCCAGTGGAATCAGCGCGTCGTTGAAGTCGTAGCTCGGGTTGTGCAGCATGCAGGGGCCGAGGCCGTGGCCTGACGACCGATGGTCACCGTCGCCGTTGCCGATCACGAAATACGCGCCCGGGATGGCTTGCAGGTAGTACGCGAAGTCCTCTGCACCCATCGTCGGTTCGAACTCCAGCACGCTCTCGGCGCCCACCAGATCAGTCATCACGCGACGCGCGAACGCGGTCTCATGGGAGTGGTTGATCGTCGGTGGGTAGTTGCGGCTGAACTCGAATTCGCAGGCGACGCCGAAGGCCGCGCAGGTGTGCTGCGAAATCTCCCGCATCCGCTGCTCGATCAAATCCAGTACCTCCAGCGTGAAGGTACGCACCGTGCCTTGGATCTTGCAGGTGTCGGGCACCACATTGGTGGCTTCGCCGGCGTGGATCATCGTCACCGAAATCACGCCGGCATCCGCTGGCCGCTTGTTGCGGGTGATGATGGTCTGGAAGGCCTGCACCAGCTGGCAGGCCACGGGCACCGGGTCCAGCCCCAGATTGGGCATGGCCGCGTGCGAACCCTTGCCGCGGATCGTGATGCGGAATTCGTTGCTGCTGGCAAAGCACGGCCCGTTCTTGATGGCGAACTGGCCGTAGGGGATGCCGGGCCAGTTGTGTACGCCGAAAATGGCCTCCATCGGAAACTTCTCGAACAAGCCGTCGGCGATCATCTCGCGAGCGCCACCGCCGCCCTCTTCGGCCGGCTGGAACAGCAGGTACACCGTGCCGTCGTAGTTTCGGTGCCGGGCCAGGTGCTTGGCGGCAGCCAGCAGCATCGTGGTGTGGCCATCGTGGCCACAGGCGTGCATCCTGCCGGCGTGGCGGCTGGCGTGCGCGAACTGATTGCGCTCGGTCATCGGCAGCGCATCCATGTCGGCCCGCAGGCCGACCGCGCGGTCCGAGGTACCGTTCTTCAGGATCGCAACGATGCCGGTCGTGCCCAGCCCGCGATGGATCGGGATGCCCCATTCGGTGAGCTGCTGCGCGATCACGTCCGAGGTGCGTCGCTCTTCAAAGCACAGCTCCGGATGGGCATGCAGATCGCGCCGCAGCGTGGCCATGGCAGGCGCGTCGGTGACGATGGACTCGATCAGGCGCATGGCGAGTCGGTGAGTAGTCGGAGAACCAGTTTAGCGAAGCCATCGGTTTACCTGGTGGCCCGAGGGCTGTGCAATCATCGATCGACATGAGCCTTCGGACCCTTCGTGCCACCGTTGCCGCCGGTCTGTTGCTGGGTCTGACCACCGGTTGCAGCAGCCTCGGCTATTACGCGCAGTCGGTCGGTGGCCACCTGAAGCTGCTGAATGCCGCACGGCCGGTTCCGGAGGTGCTGACCGATCCGGCCACGCCCGACACGCTGAAGCGGCGATTGGTGCTGTCGCAGCGTCTCCGCGACTACGCGGTGGAGTCGCTGAAGCTGCCCGACAACGCCAGCTACCGGCGCTACGCGGACTTGCAACGCAGTGCAGCGGTGTGGAATGTGGCCGCCGCGCCCGAGCTGAGCCTGACGTTGCAAACCTGGTGCTTCCCGGTCGTCGGCTGCGTGGCCTACCGTGGCTACTACGATCGGGACCAGGCGGAGTCCTATGCCGCGCAGTTGCGCGCGAGCGGCGTTGACGCCGGTGTCTACCCCGTGCCCGCGTACTCGACGCTCGGCAAGCTCCCCGGGCGCTACTTCGCCGACCCCTTGCTGAATACCTTCATCCAGTGGCCTGAAGGCGAACTGGCGCGGCTGATCTTCCACGAACTCGCGCACCAGGTGGCCTTTGCGCCGGACGACACCGTTTTCAACGAGTCGTTCGCAACCACGGTGGAGCGGTTGGGCACGGCCCGTTGGCTCGCCGAGCGCGGCAGCCCCGCAGCACGAGATGCGATGGCGCTGCACGCATCGCGCCGTGCCGACTTCCGCGCCTTGACGGTCCGCTATCGCGAGCGCCTGAGTGCGCTGTATCGGAGTGCGGCGCCGGACGACGACAAGCGGCGCGGCAAGGCCGAGCTGCTGTCGGAAATGCGCGCTGAGCACGCGGCGCTGAAGGCCGGTCCGTGGCAGGGATACACCGGCTATGACGGCTGGTTCGCTCAGGTCAACAATGCGTCGTTCGGCGTGCTGGCGGCCTACACCGATCTGGTTCCGCAGTTCGAACAGCTGCTCTCCGAGCAGGGCGGCGATCTCCCGCGCTTCTACGCCGAAGTTCGGCGGCTGGCTGCCTTGCCGATGGATGAGCGTCGGCGGACCTTGCAAAGAGATGCACGGTTGCCCTGAGCACGATCACGTTCGCCATTTACCTTTTCAGACACTGCGCCATGTCCGACTTCACTATCCAACGCGATCACTCTCTCGGCATCGACGGCGCCCGCCAGTTGGCCCAGCACTGGGCTCACCATGCGAGACGTCAGCATGAGATGGACTGCTGCATCCGGGCCGAGGACGACTGCGAGCGGGTGACATTCGAGCGCACCGGCGTGACTGGCGAGCTGATCGCCACTGTCGACAGATTCACGCTGACCGTGAGCCTGGGTTTCCTGCTGTCAGGGTTCAGCGATCGCATCCGCGGCGAGATCGAGAAGAACCTCGATGCGGCGATCGCGAAGGCCGCAGCCGCGTCTGGCGGCGCTTCAGAGGTATCGAAAGGCAGCCTCGCGTAGGCGCGTCGGTCGCCTGCCTACGGGGTCATGCGGCTGCTGGCCAGTGTGGACGCCGCTGGGCGGGCGTGTGCTGCAGGACTTGCGGGCACTTTTGAATAGGCCTGCGCCAGCCCGAGCAGGTGCTGTTTCTGCGCCGGTTCGAAATAGGGCGCCAGCAGACTCAGTACGTGGGATGCCCCGCGCAGCAAGGCCGCGCCGGCGTTCTCGGGCTCCAGCGCATGTCGCGGGTCGCGCACATACTCGTAGCTCAGCCAGTAAGTCGACACCACCACCATCGCGGTCGCGACTGATTCGGCTTCGGGGGCGGTCAGGCGCACCGCGTTGCCTCGGCCGAGGCCTGCCAGCACCCGCTGCACCGCCTGGGTCTTTTCCTTCAGCACGTACTGGAAATGGGTTTCGATCCGCCGGTTCTTGCTGAGCAGGTCGTTCAGGTCGCGGTACAGGAAGCGGTACTGCCAGATCAGTTCGAACAGCATGTGGAAGAACAGCCACGCGTCCTCGACATCGTGCACATCGTCGGCCGCCTTCAGCAAGGCGCCGAGCGCCGCCTCGTAGCGATCGAACAGCCGATCGACCAGCTGATCCTTGGCTGGGTAGTGGTAGTACAGATTGCCGGTGCTGATGTTCAGCTCGGCAGAGATCAGTGTCGTCGACACATTGGGCTCGCCGAATCGGTTGAACAGCTCCAGCGTGACGTCGAGGATGCGCTCGGCGGTGCGGCGTGTCTTCTTGACGGGAGTCGCCATGGCTCTGCTCTCACTGCAGTCGAAATGTCGATCAAGGTAGCACCAAGTGAGCACGTGTCCAACGGCATCTGCCCTGAAGCAGCACACTGCCTACAATCTGTGGCTCCATGCATGTTTCTCACACGGGCGCAGCCCACGCCGCCGTCTCGTTTCGCAGTGTCAGCAAGCGCTACAGCGGCTCTCGGGGCAGTGTGCAGGCGCTGGACGGGGTCTCCTTCGACATCGAGCCCGGCGAATTCTTTGGTCTCTTGGGGCCCAATGGTGCCGGCAAGACCACGCTGATCAGCATCCTCGCTGGGCTGTCCAGAGCGAGCTCCGGTCAGGTGCTGGTGCATGGCCACGATGTAATCACCGACTACGCCGCCGCTCGCCGAAGTCTCGGCATCGTGCCGCAGGAGCTGGTGTTCGACCCGTTCTTCACCGTGCGCGAGACGTTGCGGATTCAAAGCGGGTATTTCGGTGCGCGCAGCGATGCCCGTGCCAATGACGCCTGGATCGATGAGTTGCTGGAGAACCTGGGTCTCGCCGACAAGGCCGATGCGAACACCCGACAACTCTCCGGCGGCATGAAGCGGCGCGTGCTGGTCGCGCAGGCGTTGGTACATCGCCCTCCGGTGATCGTGCTCGACGAGCCCACGGCGGGGGTCGATGTGGAGTTGCGCCAGACGCTGTGGCAGTTCGTTGCGCGGCTGAACAAGGAAGGCCACACCGTGCTGTTGACCACCCACTATCTGGAAGAAGCCGAAGCGCTGTGCGGTCGACTCGCGATGCTGAAGCAGGGCCGGGTGGTGGCGCTCGACCGCACCTCCGCGTTGCTGGCGGGTCGCGCCAGCACGATGCTGCGCTTCAAGCTCGACACCCCCCTGCCCGACGTGTTGCGGGCCAACGCCCGGGTCACGGGCCGCATCGTGCAGATCAAGACCCGCAACGCGGCCGAGGTCGAATCGGTGCTGGCGAACCTGCGCGCGGCCGGTGGCCAACCGGAGGACCTGGAGATTGGCCGCGCCGACCTCGAAGACGTGTTCCTCGAAATCATGCATGGCGAGCCTGCGCAAGGACTGCCGCTGCCAGCGATGCAGGGGTCTGCATGACGCCTGGGGTCGATGTGCCGGCGATGCACCCGCTGTCGGGAGCGCGCACTCTTTTCTACAAGGAAGTCCTGCGCTTCTGGAAAGTCAGCTTTCAGACGGTGGCCGCGCCGGTGCTCACCGCAGTGCTGTACTTGGTGATCTTCGGGCATGCGTTGGGCGACAAGGTGCAGCCCTTCGAAGGCATCGGATACACCAGCTTCCTGGTGCCCGGTCTGGTGATGATGAGCGTGCTGCAGAACGCGTTTGCCAACAGCAGCTCGTCGCTGATCCAGAGCAAGATCAGCGGCAACCTGGTCTTTCTGCTGGTCACGCCGCTGTCGCACTGGGCCTGGTTTCTGGCCTACGTCGGCGCCTCGGTGGTGCGCGGAGTCGCTGTTGGCGTCGGGGTGCTGGCCGTGACGATGTGGTTCGCGCCGCTGCAACTGGCGCAGCCGCTGTGGATCGCCGTGTTCGTCCTGCTGGGAGCGGCGCTGATGGGGGCACTGGGTCTGATTGCCGGCCTGTGGGCAGAGAAGTTCGACCAGATCGCCACGTTCCAGAACTTCGTCATCATGCCGATGACGTTTCTCTCCGGCGTGTTCTATTCGATCGCCAGCCTGCCGACGCTCTGGCAGGTGGCCAGTCACCTCAACCCGTTTTTCTACATCGTCGATGGCTTTCGGTTCGGCTTTTTCGGGGTCAGCGATGTGTCGCCATGGCTCAGTCTGGGTGTGGGGGCCGCCGGCCTGATCGGTGCGTGTGGCTTGTGTCTGCATCTGCTGCGCATCGGCTACAAGATCCGGTACTGAGTTGCCTGAGCGATAATCCACAGATGTCTGACCCGACTCCCAACGACGTGCAGCGCTTCATTGCGCAAGGCCTGAATTGCGAGCATCTGGAAGTGCAGGGCGACGGCCAGCATTTCTTCGCCACCATCGTCTGCGCCGCCTTTGAAGGCGCGAGCCGGATCAAGCGCCACCAAATGGTCTACCAGGCGTTGGGCGACAAGATGCGCGCCGAGATCCATGCCCTGTCGATGAAGACGCTGACCCCGGCCGAGTGGGCCGTCAGCCCGGACAAAGCCCCACTGCAACATCACTGAAAGTCGCCGCGGCACGTGCTGCGGCTGTTGAGTCTGCGCTGGCAGGCTTGATGGCGGTGCAGATTTCGGCCCCACGCTCATGGACAAATTACTGATTCGCGGCGGACGGCCTCTTGAAGGCGAGGTCACGATCTCGGGCGCCAAGAACGCGGCTTTGCCCGAGCTCTGCGCCGCCCTGCTGACGCCCGAACCGGTCACGCTAACCAATGTGCCGCGTCTGCAGGACGTCAACACGACGCTGAAGTTGCTGCGCAACATGGGTGCTCAGGCTGAGCGCAGCGAGGCGAAGCCTGATGCGGTCTCGCTCGACACGTCCACCGTGACCTTGCCTGAAGCACCCTACGACCTCGTCAAGACGATGCGTGCCTCGATCCTGGTGCTCGGCCCGCTGCTGGCGCGCTTCGGACAGGCGAGGGTGTCGTTGCCCGGTGGCTGCGCGATCGGTTCGCGGCCGGTCGATCAGCACATCAAGGGTCTGCAGGCCATGGGCGCGCAGATCGTGGTCGAGCACGGCTACATCATCGCCACGGCCCCCGAGGCTCAAGGCGCGCCTGGGCAGCGCCTGCGTGGCGCGAAGATCACGACCGACATGGTCACCGTGACCGGTACCGAAAACCTGTTGATGGCCGCCACCCTGGCCGAGGGCGAAACGGTGCTGGAAAACGCGGCGCAGGAACCCGAAGTGGTGGACCTGGCCGAGATGCTGATCTCCATGGGCGCTCGCATCGAGGGGCACGGCTCACGACGTATTCGCGTGCAGGGTGTGGAGCGCTTGCATGGCCTGGCGGGCGCAACCAGCCACCGCATCGTGCCTGACCGCATTGAAGCGGGCACCTTCCTGTGCGCGGTGGCCGCCACGGGTGGCGACGTCGTGTTGCGGCGCGCTCGCGCAGATCACCTCGATGCGGTCGTCGAGAAGCTGCGCGAGGCCGGAATTTCGATCGAATCCGGTGACGACTGGATCCGCGTGCGCAGCCGCCAGCGCCCGACCGCAGTGAGTTTTCGCACCAGCGAGTACCCGGCCTTCCCGACCGACATGCAGGCGCAGTTCATGGCGCTGAACTGCATCGCCGACGGGACCGCCAAGGTCACCGAGACCATCTTCGAGAACCGCTTCATGCACGTCAACGAAATGGTGCGGCTGGGCGCGCGCATCGAGGTCGACGGCCACCTGGCCGTGGTGCACGGTGTGCCCAAGCTCTCCGGCGCCACGGTGATGGCGACCGATCTGCGCGCCTCGGCCAGTCTGGTGATTGCGGGGCTGGTGGCCGAAGGCGAAACCTGCGTCGATCGCATCTACCACCTCGACCGCGGCTACGACCAGATGGAAGCCAAGCTGCGCGGCATCGGCGCGGATATCGAGCGTGTGCAATGAAAGCCCCGACGTGATCACCCTCGCGCTGTCCAAAGGACGCATCTTCGAAGAGACGCTGCCGTTGCTGAAGGCGGCCGGCATCGAGGTCGCAGAAGACCCGGAGCAGTCGCGCAAGCTGATCATCGGCACCAACCGTCCCGACGTGCGGGTGGTGCTGGTGCGCGCCAGCGATGTGCCGACCTACGTGCAGTACGGCGGTGCCGATCTGGGTGTCACCGGCAAGGACACGCTGATCGAACACGGTGGCTCAGGCCTGTACCAACCGCTCGATCTGCGCATCGCCAAGTGCCGCATGAGCGTGGCCACCCGCGCCGATTTCGACTACGCCAACGCGGTGAAGCAGGGCTCGCGCATCCGTGTGGCGACCAAGTACACCCTGACTGCGCGCCAGCATTTTTCCGACAAGGGTGTGCACGTCGATGTGATCAAGCTCTACGGCTCGATGGAGCTGGCGCCGCTGACCGGGCTCGCCGATGCCATCGTCGATCTGGTCTCCAGCGGCAACACTTTGCGCGCCAACCACCTGGTCGAGGTCGAGGAGATCATGAAGATCTCGGCGCGACTGGTCGTCAACCAGGCCGCGCTGAAACTCAAGCGCGAGCCGATCCGCGCGATCATCGATGCATTTGCGTCGGCGATCCCCGATTGAGCTGACCCGTCATGTCCGTTCGCATCCGCCACCTGGACACGTCTGCCGCCGATTTCGCGGCCGAGTTCGAGCGGGTATTGCACTGGTCTGCCGAAACCGATGGCGCGATCGAAGAGCGCGTGGCCTCGATCCTGGCCGACGTGCAGCAGCGCGGCGATGCGGCAGTGCTCGAGTACACCCGTCGCTTCGATGGCCTCGATGCCGCCTCAGTGGCCTCGCTGGAAGTCGGCCACGCCGAGTTGCGCGCGGCTCTGAATGCGATCACCCCAGCGCAGCGCAGCGCGCTGGAGTTTGCCGCCCATCGGGTGCGTGACTACCACCAGCGCCAGCTCGAGGCGTGCGGCCGCTCGTGGACGTATCGCGACGCCGATGGCACCTTGCTCGGCCAGAAGGTCACGCCGCTGGACCGTGTGGGCATCTATGTGCCCGGCGGCAAGGCGGCTTACCCGTCGAGCGTGCTGATGAATGCGCTGCCGGCCAAGGTGGCCGGGGTCGGCGAAATCGTGATGGTGGTGCCGACACCCAAAGGCGAGAAGAACATGCTGGTGCTGGCCGCCGCGGCCGTCGCTGGCGCTGACCGCGTGTTCACGATCGGCGGCGCGCAGGCGGTGGCCGCGCTCGCCTATGGCACGGCCACGGTACCCGCCGTCGACAAGATCACAGGCCCGGGCAATGCCTACGTCGCCAGCGCCAAGCGGCGCGTGTTCGGCAAGGTGGGCATCGACATGATTGCCGGACCGAGCGAAATCCTGGTGCTGGCCGATGGCAGCACGCCAGCCGACTGGGTCGCGATAGACCTGTTCAGCCAAGCCGAGCACGACGAACTGGCGCAAAGCATCCTGCTGTGCCCCGACGCGGCCTACATCGAACGCGTGCAAGCCGAGATCGACCGGCTGATCGACGCCATGCCGCGCCGCGACGTGATCCGCGCGTCGCTCGAAGGCCGCGGCGCGCTGATCCACACGCGCAGCATGGAAGAGGCCTGCGAGATCAGCAACCGCATCGCACCCGAGCACCTCGAAGTGAGTTCGCGCGATCCGCACCGCTGGGAGCCGCTGCTCAAGCACGCCGGTGCGATCTTCCTCGGTGCTTACACCAGTGAAAGCCTGGGGGACTACTGCGCCGGACCGAACCATGTGTTGCCGACTTCTGGCACCGCGCGCTTCTCGTCACCGTTGGGCGTCTACGACTTCCAAAAGCGCAGCAGCCTGATCGAGGTCAGCGAGGCGGGTGCGCAGCAGCTCGGCGTTGTCGCGGCCGAATTGGCCTATGGCGAAGGGCTGCAAGCGCATGCTCAGGCCGCTGAAATGCGGCTGAAGCGCTGAGGCGGTGCCGCCGTTGAGCCACACGCCATGCCCTGCCTGACCACCGATGCCGTGATCCAGCGCCATATCCGCAGCGATGTGCGTGCGATGCATGCGTATGCCGTGCAGCCCAGCGACGGCCTGGTCAAGCTCGATGCGATGGAGAACCCGTTTCGCCTGCCCGAGCCGCTGCGCGCCGCACTCGGTGCCCGCCTGGCCGAGGTGGCCATCAACCGCTACCCCGGCAGCCGCAACGACGATCTGCGCCGCGCCCTGGCCCAGCACGCCGGGCTGCCCGCGGGTTTCGACCTGATCCTGGGCAATGGCTCCGATGAGTTGATCTCGATGCTGAGCCTGGCCTGCGCGAACCCGGGCGCCAGCGTGGTAGCGCCGGTGCCGGGCTTTGTGATGTACGACGTGTCGGCACGTTTGCAGGGTCTGCGTTCGATCAGCGTGCCGCTGACCGCTGACTTCGAGCTCGACGAGGTGGCGATGCTCGCCGCGATGGCCGAGCACCAGCCGGCCATCGTCTACATCGCCTACCCGAACAACCCAACCGCCAATCTCTTCGACGACGCCGTCATCGAGCGCCTGATCGAGGCCGCGCCGGGGCTGGTCGTGATCGACGAGGCGTACCAGCCGTTCGCCTCGCGCAGCTACATCGACCGTGTGGCACGGCACGGCCACGTCCTGATCATGCGGACGCTGAGCAAGTTCGGTCTGGCCGGCGTGCGGCTGGGCTACCTGATGGGGCCCAAGGCGCTGATCGCCGAGATCGACAAGGTGCGCCCGCCGTACAACGTCAGCGTGCTGAATTGCGAGGCGGCGTTGTTCGCGTTGGAGCATGCCGACGAGTTCGATCGCCAGGCGGCGGTGCTGCGCAGCGAGCGCGCGCGGCTGATGTCGGCTTTGCAGGCACTGCCCGGCGTGCATCCGTTTCCCAGCGAGGCCAACATGATCCTCACGCGGGTGCCGGACGCGGCAGCGCTGTTCGCCGCATTGAAGCTTCGCGGCGTGTTGGTCAAGAATGTCTCCAATCTGCACCCCCTCCTAGCCGACTGCCTGCGCCTGACGGTCGGTACGCCGGAAGAAAATGATTTGTTGATGTCTGCCTTGACCTCTGCCCTGGAAGCGAGCCCGCGATGAGTTCAACCACGACTGCCCCTGCCATGCCGCACCGTCTGGCGGAAGTGACGCGCCACACCGCTGAAACCCAGATCCGCGTGGCCATCGACCTCGATGGCAGCGGCGTGTCGAAGCTGGCGACCGGCATCGGCTTCTTCGACCACATGCTCGACCAGATCGCGCGCCACGGCCTGATCGATCTGGACATTGAAGCCCAGGGTGATCTGCACATCGATGGGCACCATACCGTCGAGGACATCGGCATCACGCTCGGGCAGGCGGTGGCAAAGGCCGTGGGTGACAAGCGCGGGTTGCGCCGCTACGGTCACGCTTACGTGCCGCTCGACGAGGCGCTGTCGCGTGTGGTGATCGATTTTTCTGGCCGACCCGGGCTGCACATGCGCGCAGATTTCAAGAGCGGCATGATCGGCGCGCTCGACACACAGCTGGTTTATGAGTTTTTCCAGGGCTTCGTCAACCACGCCAACGTCAGTCTGCACATCGACAACCTGCACGGCGACAACGCCCACCATCAGTGCGAGACCATCTTCAAGGCCTTTGCCCGGGCGATGCGCATGGCGTTGGAGATCGATCCGCGCATGGGCGATGTGATTCCGTCGACCAAGGGCAGCTTGTGAAGGTGATGCCGTGAGTCGAGTGGTGGCTGTCGTCGACTACGGCATGGGGAATCTGCGCTCGGTGTCGCAAGCGGTGATGCATGTGGCGCAGGGCTCGGGGCTGGAGGTCAAGGTCACTGCAGACCCTGACATCGTCTACGCGGCCGAGCGCGTGGTGTTGCCTGGACAGGGCGCGATGCCCGACTGCATGCGCGAGCTGAGCGACTCCGGACTCAAGGATGCAGTGCTCGACGCGGCCGCGCGCAAGCCCCTGTTGGGCGTCTGCGTCGGCATGCAGATGTTGCTCTCACGCAGCGAAGAAGGCCCCGCCGGTGTCGGCACGCCCGGGCTGTCGCTGATCCCGGGCGAGGTGATCCGCTTTCAACTCGACGGCCAGCTGCAACCCGACGGCAGCCGCTACAAGGTGCCTCAGATGGGCTGGAATCAGGTGATCCAGGCTCGGCCACACCCCCTTTGGGAGAGCGTGCCCGACGGCGCCAGCTTCTATTTCGTGCACAGTTTCTATGCGCGGCCGATTGATCCGCACCACAGCCTGGGCGAAACCGACTACGGACATCGCTTTACCTGCGCTCTGGGGCGGGATAATATTTTTGCGACGCAGTTCCACCCGGAGAAGAGCGCGACGCATGGTTTGACCGTGTACCGCAACTTTCTCCACTGGAATCCCTGATCCACGCGACACGCTGCGGTATCTCTGGCACCGCAGCATCTTCCTGGCGCTGATTTCTTCAACTGTTTGTTCTGGTCATGTTGCTCATTCCTGCGATCGATCTCAAAGACGGCAAATGTGTGCGCCTCAAACAGGGGGACATGAGCAGCTCGACGACCTTCGGTGAAGATCCGGCGGCGATGGCCAGGCGTTGGGTCGATGCGGGTGCGCGGCGCTTGCACCTGGTGGATCTGAACGGCGCGTTTGCCGGCAAACCGGTCAACGAGGCCGCCATCAAGGCCATCCTGGCCGAAGTGGGCGACGAGATCCCGGTGCAACTGGGTGGTGGCATCCGTGACCTCGACACCATCGAGCGCTACCTGGACGACGGACTCAGCTTCATCATCATCGGCACCGCTGCGGTGAAGAACCCCGGCTTCCTGCGCGACGCCTGCAGCGCGTTCGGCGGCCACATCATCGTGGGCCTCGATGCAAAGGAAGGCAAGGTCGCGACAGACGGCTGGAGCAAGCTGACCGGCCATGAAGTCATTGACCTGGCCAAAAAGTTCGAGGACTACGGCGTCGAAGGCGTGATCTACACCGACATCGGCCGTGATGGCATGTTGTCGGGCATCAACATCGAAGCCACGGTGAAGCTGGCGCAGGCGCTGACGATTCCCGTCATTGCCTCTGGCGGGTTGAGCAACCTGGCCGACATCGAGCGGCTGTGTGCCGTCGAGTCTGAGGGCATCGACGGTGTCATCTGCGGCCGGGCGATCTACACCGGCGACCTCGATTTCGCTGCTGCGCAGGCGCGTGCTGACGAGCTGAACGGGGACTGACCCGAGCGCCCTTCTTTCTCCGCGGCGCCCTGCGATGGCAGTTGGCGATTTCAGATGCTTTCCAAGCGAATCATTCCCTGCCTCGACGTGACCGGTGGTCGCGTGGTCAAAGGCGTCAACTTCGTCGAGCTGCGCGATGCCGGTGACCCGGTGGAGATCGCTGCGCGCTACAACGAGCAGGGCGCCGATGAGCTGACCTTCCTCGATATCACTGCCACCAGCGATGGCCGAGACCTGATCTTGCACATCATCGAGGCGGTGGCGTCGCAGGTGTTCATTCCGCTGACGGTCGGCGGCGGTGTGCGCTCGGTCGATGATGTGCGGCGGCTGCTCAACGCCGGTGCCGACAAGGTCAGCTTCAACTCGGCTGCCGTGGCGAACCCGCAGATCATTCGCGATGCGTCCCAACGCTACGGCGCGCAGTGCATCGTCGTGGCGATCGATGCGAAACGCCGTGCTGGCGACGATCTTGCCGCACGCGGCCCCGGCTGGGACGTCTACACCCATGGTGGGCGCAAGAACACCGGCCTCGATGCGGTCGACTGGGCGGCACAGATGACCGAGCACGGCGCGGGCGAGATCCTTTTGACCAGCATGGACCGAGATGGCACGAAATCGGGCTTCGACCTGGAACTCACGCGCGCGGTCAGCGACCGCGTCGCCGTGCCGGTGATTGCTTCGGGAGGTGTCGGTGCGCTGGAGCATCTGTCCGAAGGCATCCGCATTGGCGGGGCCGACGCAGTGCTGGCGGCCAGCATCTTCCATTACGGCGAGTTCACCGTGGGCCAGGCCAAGGCGCTGATGGCGCGCGACGGCATCCCGGTGCGCCTGTGATGGCGGGCGCCAAGCCGAAAGAGGGGCCCCGCTTCGGCAGCCGCGCGTTCGCCGATGTGCCTCCTCGCAAGAAGGCTGCCGTCAAGAAGCCGGCGGTGTCGCCCGACATCGCCTCGCTGCCGAGGGAGGTGCGCATCATCGGCGGTGAGTGGAAGCGCAGCAAGCTGCCCGTCGGCTTGCTGCCTGGCCTGCGTCCGACGCCCGACCGTGTGCGTGAGACGCTGTTCAATTGGCTGGGCGCCGACCTCAGCGGCTGGCGCTGCCTCGATGCGTTCGCAGGCAGCGGCGCGTTGGGATTCGAGGCGGCATCGCGTGGTGCCGCCTCGGTGGTGTTGCTCGAGCGCGAGGGCCGGCAGGCCCGCAGCCTTGAAGAGTCGAAGCAGCGTTTGAAGGCTGACACGCTGCAGGTGGTCGCGACCGAGGCGCTGTCGTGGATGCGCCGCAGCGCGCCGGACGCGTTCGAACTGGTGTTTATCGATCCGCCGTTTGGCAGCGATTTGTTGGCGCCTGCCGTGGCCGCTGCCGCTCGGCTCGCGGTGCCGGGGGGCTACATCTACCTGGAAGCCGCGCACGCCTACAGCGCGGAAGACCTTTCACCTCTGAATCTGACGGTGCATCGCCACCTGCGCGCAGGCCGGGTCCACGCCCACTTGTTGCAGCGCTCCAGCGGTGACTACACTGCGGCCCACACCACGTGACCAGGAGCGCCGAATGACCTCCGTGACCCGACTGACGGCCATCTATCCGGGCACGTTCGATCCGATGACACTGGGTCACGAAGATCTGATGCGTCGCGCCAGCCGATTGTTCGAACGGCTGATCGTCGCGGTGGCGGCCGGGCACCACAAGCGCACGATGTTCACCATTGAGGAGCGGCTCGAAATCGCTCAGGAGCTCGCGCGCAAGCATCCCAATATCGAGGTGGTCGCCTTCCGTGGGCTGCTGCGCGACTTTGTCGTGGGCATCGGCGGCAAGGTGGTGGTGCGCGGTCTGCGTGCCGTGAGCGACTTCGAGTACGAGTTTCAGATGGCTGGCATGAACCGCCAGCTGATGCCGGATGTGGAAACCGTCTTTCTGACGCCGAGCGATCAGTACCAGTTCGTTTCCGGCACCTTCGTCAGGGAGATCGCGATCCTGGGCGGCGACGTTTCCAAGTTTGTGTCACCGTTGGTGTTGGGTCGGCTGCGCGCGCGCGTCAGCCTTCAGTACCCGGAAGCCTGAACACCGAACCGATCGCCGCCATGGCCCTGCTGATCACTGACGAATGCATCAACTGCGACGTGTGCGAGCCCGAGTGCCCGAACGCGGCCATTTCGATGGGTGTCGAGATCTACCAGATCGATCCGGCGAAATGCACCGAGTGCGTCGGTCACTTCGACGAGCCGCAATGCGTACAGGTGTGCCCGGTGGCCTGCATTCCGATCAACCCGGCGCATGTCGAGTCGAAGGAGTCCTTGTGGGATAAGTACCGACGGCTGCAGGCGGAAGCGGCCTCTGCGGGGACATCGACGCTCGGCTGAACGCTCTGCGGCGGCTTCAGCTGCGCGGTTGCGCCAGAACGACTTCTTGCGCTGACTTTGGCGCACGGCGCTTGGCCGCCTCGGACGACGCGCGCAGCCGCTTCTTGGCTTTCGCCAGGGCGCTGGATCGTGGTGTTTTCGCTGCCACTGTCTTCGACGGTGCACTGAAGCTGCCTGCCAGCGCTGGCCGGTGAGCCGCTTCGCTGGCGAGTCGCTCGCGCTCCAGTGATTCGGCCAGCGCCACGATGCGCTCGTTCACCTGTCGGGCCTGCAAGCGCTGCTCGTCGTTGCGCGCATCGGCCCGGTCGATGCGTTGACCGTCCGAGCAAGGCGTCTGCGAGTAGATGGCGCCCCGAGGCCCGCATCGGTAGATGTCCTCCGCAGCCACCGGTGTGGTGGAAACGATTGCCACGCAGCTGGCGATGCAGGCGGTACGCAGTGTCATGGCAAGAGTCCTCCAGGGGCATCAGGCGGCTTCTTGGGCTGAGGTGGCCGGGCGTGGATCTTGAGCATCGCGCGGTCCATGTCGCCGGCGATCAGCAGATCGAGGGCGCCCAGGGCCTGCGTGATGCTCTGATCGATCGCTTCGCGTTCTGCCAAGGGTGGCTTGCGCAGCACATGGTTGATGACCTCTGCCTTCACGCCCGGGTGGCCAATGCCCAGGCGCAGCCGCCAGAAGTCCGGCGAACCCAGTTGCGCCTGGATGTCCCGCAAGCCGTTGTGACCGGCGTGACTGCCGCCGCGCTTCATCTTCATCTGCCCAGGCATCAGGTCGAGCTCGTCGTGGGCGACGAGGATTTCCTCCGGTGCGATCTTGAAGAAGCGCGCCAGTGGCGCCACCGACTTGCCCGACAGGTTCATGAAGGTCATGGGCTCGAGCAGCCACAGCGGTCCGCCTGTCAGGTTGACGCGCGCGACCAATCCAAAGTAAGACCGATCGGGCAGCAGCGTCGTCTTGAGCTGGCGCGCCACCTCGTCGATGAACCAGAAGCCTGCGTTGTGGCGCGTGCCGTCGTATTCCGCCCCGGGATTTCCGAGGCCTACCATCATTCGGATCATGGCTTCATTATCAATTTCGGTCGCCCAAGAAAAAGCCCCACCGTGGTGGGGCTCGGAAGGGGGTCAGGGGCGAAGGGCCCCGTGACGCCTTACTTCTTGTTCTGCTTTTCCGTCTTCTTGCCCTTGGTCGGGGCGGCTGCCGCGGCGGCCACCACCACTGGCGCGATTTCTTCTTCAGCCGACAGAACGGACGCTGACACCAGCACCGGGTTCGGCTTGCCCTGCGTCATGACCTTGATGCCGGCCGGCAGCGCGATGTCATTGACGTGCAGCGACTGGCCCTTGGTCAGGCCTCCCAGATCGACCGTCAGGAACTCCGGCAGTTGCGAAGCCAGGCACTGGATGCGCAGTTCGGTGACGATGTGGTTGACCACGCACTTGTCGACCTTCACCGCTGGGGACTCTTCTTCGTTGATGTAGTGCAGCGGCACTTTCTTCGTGATCTTGGTGGTCGCATCGACGCGCTGGAAGTCGATGTGCAGCACGATCGGACGGAAGGGGTGCAGTTGGTAGTCACGCAGCAACACGTTCTCGGATTTGCCGGCCAGTTCCATTTCGAGGATGGATGAGTGGAAGGCTTCCTTCTTCAAGGCGAAGAACAGTGCGTTGTGATCGAGTTCGATCATCGCGGGCGCGCCTGCGCCATAGACGATCCCGGGAACCTTGTCGGCGTTGCGCAGGCGGCGGCTCGCTCCGGTCCCCTGCAACGTACGCTCGAATGCGACGAATTTCATGTTGACTCCAAAAGATGAGAAGCCCCGCGACCAGGTGCTTCAGTGCTTCAAAAAGCAAGGCCTTGCGGCCCTGTTGAACATCCGGCTTGTCGGCCGGACGCTAGGTTCGACGCTCAGAAATTGCTGTTCTGCTCGGCGAACAAAGAAGTGACCGATTCGCCGTCAGAAATGCGACGGATCGTTTCGGCAAACAGGAACGACACCGACAGCTGGCGCACTTTCGCGCACATCTTCGCGGCATCGCTCATAGGAATGGTGTTGGTGATCACGACCTCATCGAGCATCGACGCCTGGATGCGTTCGATCGCCGGCCCGGAGAACACCGCATGGGTGCAGTAGGCGTAAACCGATTTGGCACCGCGCTCCTTGAGCACGGTGGCCGCTTTGACCAGCGTACCAGCGGTGTCGATCATGTCGTCCATGACCACGCAGTTGCGCCCGTCGATCTCACCGATGACGTTCATCACTTCGGACACATTGGCTTTCGGCCGGCGCTTGTCGATGATCGCCAGGTCGCAATTCAACTGCTTGGCGAGCGCCCGTGCACGCACCACACCGCCGATGTCAGGCGACACCACGACCAGGTCGTCGTAACGCTTGGACTGCAGATCCGACAGCAGCACCGGCGACGCGTAAATGTTGTCGACCGGTATGTTGAAGAAGCCCTGGATCTGATCGGCGTGCAGATCCATCGTCAGCAGGCGCTCGACGCCAACGGCTTCGAGCATGTTGGCGACGACCTTGGCACTGATCGGCACCCGTGTGGAGCGCGGTCGGCGGTCCTGCCGTGCATAGCCGAAGTAGGGGATCACGGCGGTGATGCGGCGCGCGCTGGCACGCTTCAGCGCATCGACCATGATGCACAGCTCCATCAGGTTCTCGTTGGTCGGCGTGCAGGTGGACTGCACCACAAACACATCGCGAGCCCGAACGTTCTGCTCGATCTCGACAGCGACTTCGCTGTCTGAGAAGCGGCCGACCGACGCCTTGCCCAGCTCGACACCGAGGTGAGTGGCGATTTCCTTGGCCAGCGCCGGGTTGGCGTTGCCAGTGAAAAGCACAGTGTTGAAAAGCACATTCCCTCCGACGAGGCTCTGTGGAAGCACGCTGCTTCCTTTCAGTCCAGCCCAGGCCTGTTGTCAGGACGTTCCGGGAATCAAAGAATCTGGCAGGGGAAGAAGGATTCGAACCTTCGCATGTCGGAATCAAAATCCGATGCCTTAACCAACTTGGCGACTCCCCTACACCGGTGCGCGGCCGAAGCCACGCACCCACAACTTTCAGGATTCAGCTATCAATCCTGTCACTCTTCGTCTCGCACCCAATCACGCAACGGGTGCTGCGACAGGCTGCGACACACTTTCGTGACCCAACCCGGCGGCAGCTCGCTGTCCAGCACCGGCGCCAGACCCGACCCTGACGCGGCGCGCGCAAACACCACGCTGCCCGAGCCACTCATGCGGCTGTTGCCGTACCGCGACCGCAAAATCGCTGCAGCTTCTCGCACTTCGGGGTGCAGCAACTCAGCAACCGCTTGCAGATCGTTGTGACCCCAGCCAACACCATCCGCAGGTGCGGTGATGTCGAGCAGTTCGTCCGCATCAAAGCCCTCAAGTATAGCGCGAGGCGTGTCTCGCACCAACTCAGGATGGCTGAAAACGACACGTGTTTCGATCGATACCGCAGGCTTGATCAGCGCCAAGTTCTGCTCAGGCACTGCCATCGGCGTCAGCAACTCGCCGATGCCCTCGACCCACGCGTTGCTGCCACCGATGAAAAAAGGGACGTCTGCGCCCAGTGTCACGCCCAGTGAGTGCAGCCGCGAACGCGACCAGTTCAATCCCCACAGCCGATTCAGCGCCAGCAAGGTCGTGGCGGCGTCGGAGCTACCGCCGCCAAGACCGGCACCCCAAGGGACCTGCTTGGCGATGCTGATGTCTGCGCCGCAGCGCGTGCCGCTGGCTGCCTGCAGTGCCCGCGCGGCGCGAAGGCACAGATCGTCCGCAGGCAATGCCACAGACAGATCGTGGCGACGCAACTGCCCATCGCTGCGCCGCTCGAAATGCAGTGTGTCGGCCCAGTCGAGCAGCACAAACAGCGACTGCAACAAGTGATGCCCGTCCGCGCGCCGGCCCACCACATGCAAGAAAAAATTGACCTTGGCCGGTGCGCTGACATCCCACAGGGCGTTGAGTGTCATGGCGCGTCCAGTTTCACCTGCACGATGACGGCCGGCGGGGCCGTGCGGCGCGCCATCAGCCGGGACTCAGCAAAACGCGACAGGTCTACCTGCCAGCCCAATTGGTTGAAGCCAGCCGGCTCGCTCGGCAGGGCCGCGGTGCTTTGCGCACCCGGCCACGGCCGGCCGCGCAGCCAGTCGAACAGGGCCGGTACCGGCAGCGCCTCTCCCACCACGGCACGCGTCAACTCGTCGAGGTTCGCATGGCGAGTCTGCCCCTGCGGCGTGTCAAGCACCACGGCCTCGGGGCTCCAGCGGGCGCGTGCCACGGTACTGCCCAGAGGCGTGTTCATGTCGAGGCGCCCCTGCTGCGGCGTACCACTCAGCTCGAAAGCGGCGGTCAGGCTGTGCGCTGGCTCTGTCTCGGTGGCGGCCACCTGCACCGACATCCGGCCTGCCAGCAGTTCGCCCGTGGGCTGCTCATCGGGTGGTGTCAGGGTCGAACAGCCGGCCAGCATCAGCGCGGCACACAACCCACCGACCCGAAAGATCACAAATTGACTTTCAGACGCACCACGGTTTCACGCAGCACGTCATTGGTCTGATCGCGGCTCTTGCCTTCGCGCAGGATGCGGCGTGCCTCCTCATGCTGACCGCTGACCCACAGCACTTCACCCAGGTGAGCTGCAATCTCCGGGTCGGGCCGCGACTGGTAGGCGCGTCTGAGCTGCTTGATCGCTTCACCGAGGTTGCCCATGCGGTACTCGACCCAGCCCAGGCTGTCGGTGATGAAGGGCTCACCCGGGGCCAGCTCCAGCGCGCGCACGATCAGGGCCTTCGCCTCCGGCAAGCGCAGCCCTCGATCCGCCAGCGAAAAACCGAGCGCGTTGTAGGCATGCTCGTGGTCGGGGCGCAGCTCGATCACGCGCCGCAGCAGGCGCTCCATCTCGTCGATGCGGTTGAGCTTCTCCGCCATCATCGATTGTTCGTAGAGCAGATCGGGGTCGTCTTTGAATCGGTCGTTGGCGCGCTGCAGAATGTCGCTGGCCTGAGTCCACTGCCGTGCATCGCGCAACAACGAGACCTCTGCGATCAGCTTGGCGCGGGCGTCCTCGTCGCCGGCCTCCGGTGCGCGGCGAATCATCTCGATCGCTTCGGTCAGGCGCCCCTGTTTGGCCAGCAGCGACGCGCGTCGCACCTGTACCTCCAGCGCCCGGGCGGGGGTGTCAACCTTCGCGAGCCAGCCCTCCGCGGCCTTGAAGTCGCCTTGCTGCTCGGCAGCCTGGGCGAGCATCAACCAGGCCTGCGTGAGGCCTCGGTCGTCGGACTCGACCACGGCCTCATTTCCGCCCGCAGCAGTTTGCGCAGCCGGCGCGGGTTGGGGCGTATTGGTGGCCGGCGGCGTCGACTCGATGCGCTCGATGAAGGTCTTGATCGCGACCGTGGCTTCCTTGGGCTGTCGAAGTTCCAGGTGCAAGGCGCCCAGCGTCAGCCACGGGGCGGCTTGTGCGGGCTCGTCTCGTGTCACCCGATCAACCTGCGCCAGAGCCTCCAGATAACGCTGCGACATGCCCAAGGCGCGGGCATAGAACATGCGCACCGTGGTGGCTTGGGGCCGTGCCTTCAGATAGCCCTGGACGATGGGCTCCGCGTCGGTGGTCGTCGGCAGCAGTTCCAGGGCGAGCAGCACCGGGCCTTCTGCGCCGGCATCCAGCGCGTGCGCTCGTTGGGCGAACTCCAGCGCCCGTGCACTGTCACCTGCCACCTGCCAACCCCGGCCTATTGCAATCAGCGAAGCGTCGTCAGTCGCTGGGGAATCGACGTAGGGCTGCAAGGCATCGGTCAGGATCTCCGGGATCAGCTTGCGATTGCCCGTGCGCTCGAAAAACCGCGGCAAGCTGTTGATCAGGGTGGGACGTTCTGCCTCTGGCGTCAGCCGTATCAATGAACGAAGTGGTTCCGCAGTTTCGGCCGATCGATTCAAGGCCACCAGCAACTCGATCAGGTAGCGGTGTGCGCCGCGAGATGCCGGTAATGCCCTGCGCCAGGCCTGCACAACGATCAGCGCCTGGCTGCCCGATCGCATCTGCAGCGCCATGTCGGCCGAGCGCTTGTACAACTGCTCGCTCTTGGTCTTGTTGGCCGCATCGAGCATCACCAGGAAGGCGGTGCTGCCTTCGCTGGCGCTGAGCTCCAGTTCGCCAATGAGGAGCTGATAGAACAGCGAGGCGTCGAGGTCCGAATTGACAAACGCTGGCGCAGAGGCGGCCGGCGCAGGTGTCGCCGCTGCGGCCGGAGGTGCCTGTGACCATGCCTGCGGAGCCCAAGCGCAGCCCGCAACGACAAGCGCACAGACCGCTTTTGCGGCGGGGAAACAAGCGGGCATCAGCGACTCCTGGAAGCAGAAAAGATTCTAGAGCGGGGCGCTGCGAGGCCCTGCCCGTCGAGTACGACCTCACAGGCTGCCGATAATTCCGTCGATGCCTGAACTGCCCGAAGTCGAAGTCACCCGCCTGAGCTTTGCCGATCGCATCGATGGCGCGGTCGTTACCGGCGTGCGCCTGGGCAAGCCCTTGCGCTGGCCGCTGGGCATCGAACCGTCGCAGCTGATCGGGCTGCGCGTCGGGCAGGTCAAAAGGCGCGGCAAGTACCTGTGGCTGTCACTGGGGCACGGGGGTAGTGCCTCGGACGCTGCGTTGTCAGCTGCAGGCGGACTGCTGCTGCATCTGGGCATGTCGGGGTCACTGGCCTTCAGTCAGCAGGCCTCGCTGCCTGGACCACACGACCACTTTGATCTGGCCACCGACCGCGGCACGTTGCGCCTGACCGATCCCCGCCGCTTCGGCGCGGTGGTCTGGTCGCCGGCGCAGCATCTCGGCATGGCCGGCAAGCTGCTGGCCAGTCTGGGGCTGGAGCCTTTCGATGCTGCTTTCGATGGCCTGCATCTGCATGCCGCTCTGCAGCGGCGCCGCGTTCCCATCAAGCTGGCGCTGCTGGGCGGCGACATCGTGGTGGGCGCTGGCAACATCTATGCGTGCGAGGCCTTGTTCACCGCCCGCATCGATCCACGAACCCGCAGCGACCGACTGAGCCGCCCCCGCTGCCAGCGGCTGGCTCAGGCCATACGTCAGACGCTGCAGGCGGCGCTCGATCTTGGCGGGTCCACGCTGCGTGACTTTCGCGATGCACATGGCATGGCCGGTCAATTCCAGCTGAGTGCCCGGGTGTATGGGCGCGTCGGGGCGCCGTGCACCGTGTGCGGCGCGGCTGTGCGCCGCATCGTGCAGGGGCAGCGCTCGACGTTCTTTTGCGCGAGCTGTCAGAAACGGTGAAGACTGACGCAGAAAAGGGCGGATCTGCGGTCGTTTCTCGCGATGCACGCTCGCGGGCATGCCCTAGGATGTGCGGGGTAGAGGTCCCGTTCGGGGCTTCGTCTTGCCGACTCACGCCAACCAGTCCGATCGCGCCATGAATTCCGCTTTCTCCGGCCGCTTCGATGAGCTCAACCAATGGCGAGATGGCGTGTGCGCGCGGCTGGACGATCTGGCCGCGTTCCTGACCGAGCAGGTCGCACCTGATTCCACCGAGCAATCGCAGCTCGCTTCGCTGCGCCAGCGGCTGTCCACCGACAAACTCGTGGTGGCCTTCGTTGGCGAGTTCTCACGCGGCAAGTCGGAGCTGATCAACGCGATCTTCTTTGCCGACACCGGGCGTCGCGTGCTGCCGGCCACGCCAGGGCGAACGACGATGTGCCCGGTCGAGCTGTCACACGACCCCTCGCAGCCGATCACGGTGTCGCTGCTCCCCATCGCCACACGTCTTGCCGGCAGCTCGCTGGCCGAACTTCGGCGTAACCCACAGGCGTGGACGCACGTTCCGCTCGACGTGGCACGTCCTGAGCATCTGTCGAGTGCGCTGCTCGAGGTGATGGGCACCCAGCGGGTCTCGGTCGCCGAGGCGGTGGCGCTGGGTCTGTGGGACGAATCGAATTCGGGGCACAACCCGAGCCCCGATGAAAATGGCCGCATCGAGATCCCGGCCTGGCGTCATGCGCTGATCAACTACCCGCATCCCTTGCTGTGCCAGGGCTTGGTGGTCCTCGACACGCCAGGCCTGAACGCACTCGGTTCCGAGCCGGAGTTGACGCTGGGTCTGCTGCCGTCGGCGCATGCCACGGTGTTCATCGTCGGCGCCGACACGGGCGTGACGCAGTCCGACATGGCCATCTGGCGGGATCATCTGGGCAGCCGCCAGGGCGCCGCCTTTGTTGTGCTCAACAAGATCGATGCGCTGCGTGATCCCTTGCTGACCCCGCAGCAGATCGCGGCGCACATCGAATCACAGCGCACGGCCACTGCCCGCTTGCTTGGGGTGCCGGCCCAGCGAGTGTTTGCGATGTCGGCCAGGCAGGCATTGGTGGCTCGCGTCGAATCCGATGACGACGGTCAGACCGCCAGTGGCATCGCAGAGTTTGAAGCCGCACTGTCGGCTGAGCTGTTGCCGCAACGCAAGCAGGTGCTGCACCGCCTGATCGAAGACACCGTCTCCTCGCTCCAACAGCGGGCGGGACGTCGGCTCGGCGATGCCCGCCGGCAAGTTGCCGAGCAGATGCTCGAACTGCGTGGCCTGCGCGGCAAGAGCAGCGGCCGGCTGCGCACCATCCGCCAGCGCATCGAGCAGGAGGCACTTGAGTTTGAGCACTGTCATTCGCGCCTGGTCGCCTTGCGGGGGTTGCATTCGCGTCTGCTCGACGAGGCGCTCGAAGGGCTCTCCGAAGAAAACCTCAAGACCGAGGTCCATCAGCTGCTGGCAGACATCAAGGCCAGCGTGCTCAAGCTCGGGGCGCGCAAGGCGTTCGTCGCGGCCTGCGCCCGGCTGCGCGAGCGGCTCTCTCAGGCCAGCCGGCAAGCACAGGAAATTCGGGAGATGCTGGCCGGAACCTTCACCCACCTGAATGCCGAGTTCGGTTTCGGCCTGGTTCTGATGCCGGGCCCTGACCTGTCACGGTTTGGTGATGAACTGGACGCCATCGAACAGAGCTACACCCAATACCTGGGGCTCGGCCAGGCGTTGCGCCTGTCGCAGCCGCAGTTCATGGCGCAGTTCCGCCGCATGCTGCTCTCGCGGCTGGACCCGGTCTGGGACGGTGCGCGCAGCGACATCGAATCCTGGAATGGCGCGATGACCACGCACGTCGAAGTGCAGTTGCACGAGCGCCGGCGCAGCTTCCAGAAGCGGGCCGAGGCGCTGTCGCGCATCCGCGGCGCGTCCGACGAACTGGAGCTGCGTATCACCGACATCGAGCAGCAGGACGCCCAGTTGCAAAGTCGCATCGAGCGCCTGGCGGTGGTCGCGCAAGCAGTGCTTGCCAGTGCGTCGACCGCCGTAGCGTCCGAAGGCAACATGGACGTCACCTTGCCCTTCGACGAGTTCGTCTCGGTTCGAAAAGCGCAAGCCTGAATGACCTGGCCGGTGCGGTGCCGCCGATCGCCGCGGGACACGCCGTGAGCGTGCGCAAGGAAGGTTTGCCGGTCTTGACGGATGCGTTCTCGACGCGGATCGTGGAATGGCAGCAGCGGCACGGCCGTCACGGTTTGCCCTGGCAGCACACCCGCGATCCCTACCGCGTCTGGCTGTCGGAAATCATGCTGCAGCAAACGCAGGTGACGACCGTGCTCACCTATTACGAGCGCTTCCTGCAACGCTTTCCGGACGTGACCGCGCTGGCGGCGGCCTCCCAAGACGAAGTGCTCGCACTGTGGAGCGGGCTGGGCTACTACAGCCGGGCCCGCAACCTCCACCGCTGTGCCCAGGCGGTGGTGTCACAGCACGGCGGTCAGTTTCCGCGCAGCAGCGAACAACTGCAAGGCCTGCCCGGCATCGGCCGCTCGACCGCGGCTGCGGTGGCCGCGTTCTGCTTCGGCGAACGTGTGGCGATCCTCGATGGCAATGTGAAACGGGTATTGACGCGTGTGCTGGGCTTCGCGGGTGATCTCGCTCAGGCCGTGCAGGAAAGAGCCCTGTGGGGCCAGGCCACGGCGCTGCTGCCCGACCGCGGCATCGAGCCCTACACGCAGGGCCTGATGGACCTGGGGGCGACGCTGTGCAGCGTGCGTGCGCCGCAATGCCTGCTGTGCCCGGTGCGCGACCTTTGCGTCGCTGCGGCCACGCAGACTCAGACGAAGTTTCCGGTGAAAACACGCAAGCTCAAGCGCAGCAAGCGAGAACACCTGTGGCTGTGGCTGTGCTGGCGCGATCGGGTGTGGCTGGTGCAGCGCCCTGATCAAGGGGTCTGGGCCGGGCTGTGGAGCCTGCCGGAGTTCGAGACGGCTCCCGGCTTCGAGCAGCACAGTGCCGGCTGGCCCGGTCAGGCTGACAGGCTACCGCCGTTCACCCATGTGCTGACCCATCTCGACTGGACCTTGCACCCGGTGCGCTGGACGCTGCCGGCGGATCTGGAGGAGGCGCAAGCCGCGGCCCTCGTGAGTGCCTGGCCGACCGGTCGCTGGTTCACCCAGGCCGAAGCGTTGGCCGCCGGGCTTCCGGCGCCGCTGCGCAAGTTGCTGCTGAGCCGACGCCCCGGCGGCGCGCTCAGCCGCGCGCGTCGAGCTCGCGGTGTCGGATCAGTGTGACGGTGCGGCGAGCGAAGCGGCGCGCCAGCATTTCCACGAAGTACACCGAGCGGTGCTGGCCGCCTGTGCACCCGATGGCGACTGTCAGGTAGCTGCGCTGGTCGTTGTTGAAGGCCGGCAGCCAGCGCGTCAAGAATGCATCGATCTGCGTCAGCATCTCGATCACATCCGGTTGCGCTTCAAGGTAGGCCACGACAGGTGAATCACGCCCGTCCAGCGGGCGCAGTTCACGCACGTAGTGGGGGTTGGGCAGCACGCGCACATCGAACACATAGTCGGCGTCCAGTGGCACGCCATGCTTGAAAGCGAAGGACTCGAACACCAGCGTCAATCGGTTGCCGGCGCCGCTCATCAGATCGCGAATCCACAGACGCAGCTGGGCCGGGCGCAATTGGCTGGTGTCGATCACGGTCGAGACTTCGCGCAGTTCTGACAACAGCTCGCGCTCGAGTTCGATCGCGTCGATCAGCGCCCGGTGCCCGTCGGCGGTTGACACCCGTTCGAGGTCGAGATCGCCGGGAATGGTGTAGCCCGTGTCGTCATCGCGCTGTTCTTGACTCGGCGGGGCTCGCCCCGGAGTTTGCGACAGAGGGTGCGGGCGGCGTGTTTCCGAGAAGCGGCGCACCAGCGCATCGGTGCTGGCGTCGAGGAAGATCGAGCGCACCTTCACGCCCTCGGCATTGAGCTGCTTGATCAGGGGCAGCAGGTGGGGCAGCGAACCTGCACTGCGCACGTCGACGGCGATGGCAACGCGCTGGTCGTGCAGCCGGTGCTCCAACTGCAAAAAGCCGCGCAGCAACTCGGGAGGGAGGTTGTCGATGCAGAAGAAACCTGCATCCTCCAGCGCGTGCAGTGCGACCGACTTGCCCGAACCCGAAATGCCGGTGACCAGCACGACCTCACGTGCTGCTTCGGCGCCGCCGGTGGGCTTTGATTCGGGTGGTTCCGTGACGCTCATGAAGATCGCTACTCCTGTCTTGTCCGCAACCGGTCCGCGTCCGGGATCAGCCCCATGGCCAGCATTTCCTTGGCATGCGCGAGGCTGGTGCCCGAGAGCCGTTCGCCGGCCAGCATCCTGGCGATCTCGACCACCCGCGCCTCGCCCGCAACCGGGTGAATGTCACTGTGCACCGTGCCCTCAGTCACGGACTTCACCACCACCTGATGATGGTCGGCGCAGGCAGCCACCTGCGGCAGGTGGGTCACGGCCAGCACCTGCCGGTCAACGCCCAACTGCTTCATCAACCGCCCAACGGTCTCGGCAACCGCCCCGCCAACACCGGCATCGATCTCGTCGAAGATCAGCGTGCCGGCGCTGGCCTGGCCGCGGGGCAGCTGGGTTGTCGTCACCGCAATGGCCAGCGCGATGCGGGAGAGCTCGCCGCCTGACGCCACCTTGGCCAGCGGCCTGGGTGTACCGCCAGCATGCCCGGCGACCAAAAATTCGATCGTCTCCATGCCGAACGACTGCGGGGACTCCTGTGCTGTCAGCATCACCTCGAAGCAGCCGCCAGCCATGCCGAGCTGCGGCATCGCCTGGGTGACGGCGCCCGCTAGCCTCGGTGCGGCCCGTCGCCGGGCGGCCGTGATACGCGCGGCTTCGGCTTCGTAGGCAGTGCGGGCCAGGGCCAGCCGCGCCCGCTGTGCGTCCAGGTCGGCGGCATCGTCGAGCGAGCGCAGCTCGCCCTTCCATTGCGCCAGCAGCGCGGCCAGCTCGGCCGGCGGGCGGCGGTAGCGGCGCGCCAGGCTCATCCAGGCCGACAGCCGATCGTCGAGCTCGCCGAGCCGCTGGGGATCGGTGTCGGTGTCGTTGAGAAAACCCGACAGCGTGTGCGCGGCATCCTGCAACTGGGCTTGTGCGCCTTGCAGCACCTCGACCACCGCGGCGAGCTCACCGTCGATCTCGGCCGCATCGCGCAGGCGGTCGATCGCGCGGCCCGTGAGTGTGTTGGCGCTGTCGTCGGTTTCGTTGACCGCGTCGAGCGCCTCGCGGGCGGCGTCGAGCAGGGTTTGCACATTCGCCAATCGGGTGTGCTCAGCGTTCAGCTCGTGCCATTCATCGGCGCCGGGTGCCAGCTTGTCGACCTCGCCGATCTGCCAAGCCAGCCGCTCGCGCTCACGATCGAGGTCGGCCTGCTGCGTTTGCGCTCGCGCCAACGCGTCGCTGGCGCTGCGCCACTCTGCCCAGGCGCTGCCGAGCGTTTGTGTGTCGATACCGGCATGGGCGTCGAGCATGTCGCGCACCGCCGCAGGACGGGTCAGACTTTGCCAGGCGTGCTGGCCGTGGATATCAACCAGGTGATCGGCGATCTCGCGCAATTGCGCGATCGTGGCTGCGCTGCCATTGACCCAGGCCCGGCTCTTGCCTTGGGTGTCGATCGTGCGGCGCAGCAGTAGGCTGTCCGTCACATCGAAACCCGCCTCAGCCAGCCAGCCGTTCAGCCCGGAGGGTGTGTCGAATTCGGCGCTGATCTCGCAACGTGGTGCGCCCTCTCGCACCACGCCGACATCGCCCCGGCCGCCCAGCACAAGCTGCAGCGCGTCGATGAGGATCGACTTGCCGGCGCCGGTTTCACCCGTCAGCACGGAGAAGCCGCCGCCAAGTTCTACGTCTAGTGTCGTGACGATGACGAAGTCACGAAGGACGAGGCGACGCCACATGTCAGCGCCGCCCGGCCGCCCGAAGGCACTGACGCGCCCCACGGGCCACGAAGGGGACCCTTCCGGTTCCTGGGGGCAGCGAATGCAATGAGCATGGGGGCCACATCAAGCGGTTCCTGAATTCCAGTGCAGCTTGCGGCGCAGCGTGGCGTAGTAGCTCCAGCCCGGTGGGTGCAGGAATCTGGCCTGGAACGCCGCGCGGCGCACCGTGATGCGATCACCGTGCAGCAGGCTGGCCAGGCTCTGCATGTCGAAGTTGACGCTGACGTCACGTCCGGCCACGACCTCGACACTGATCTCGCCTGCGTCGGGCAGCACGATGGGCCGGTTCGACAGATCGTGTGGCGCAATCGGCACCATCACAAACCCCGGAATGCTGTGGTGCAGGATCGGCCCGCCGGCCGACAGCGCGTAGGCGGTGGAGCCGGTGGGCGACGCCACGATCAGGCCGTCGGCACGCAGGTTGGCGACGAACTCGCCGCCAATGTCGATCTTCAGCTCGACCATGCTCGACGTGGCGCCGCGGCTCACGACCACGTCATTGAGCGCAAAGGCCTCGAAGATCACCTCGCCATCGCGCCACACGCCACCCTCGAGCATCGTGCGATGCTCTTCCTCGTAGCTGCCCGCGATCATCGGCGCCAGTGCGGAGGCAAATTCGCCGATCGGGATGTCGGTGATGAAGCCAAGGCGCCCTTGGTTGATGCCGACCAGCGGGATGTTGAAGCGAGCCATCTGGCGAGCGATGCCCAGCATCGTGCCGTCGCCGCCGACCACCACCGCGATGTCGCAACATTGACCCAGCTCGGCCGGTGTCAACGCACCGTAGTCGGTCAGGCCGGTGTTGAGCGCGGTCTCGTGCTCCATCGACACTTCGAGCCCCTGCGCGATCAGAAAGCGAGCCACCGCATCAAGCACGTTGCGACTGCCCAGCGCGTTGTACTTTCCGACCAGTGCGGCGTGACGAAACCGGCTTTTCATAAGGAATTACACCACAGCGTTTTCCGCGCACACACGTCAAAAACCCCCTGCGGCCTACAATGAAAATGCCATGGATGATCGCGCACGAACCCTCCTGAAAACCCTCGTCGAGCGCTACATCGCCGACGGCCAGCCAGTCGGTTCGCGCACGCTGTCGAAAGCCTCCGGGCTGGAGTTGTCGCCGGCGACGATCCGCAATGTGATGGCCGATCTGGAAGAGCTCGGCCTGATTGCCAGCCCGCACACCAGCGCAGGCCGCATCCCGACTGCTCGCGGCTACCGGGTCTTCGTCGACACCATGATGACGGCGCAGCCGCTGCATCTTCAGCAGGCGCCCAGTTTCGAAACGCAGCTGCAGGCCGACCAGCCCCAACGCGTGATTGCCAACGCCGCGCAGATGCTGTCGAGCCTGTCGAATTTCGTGGGGGTCATCACCGCACCGCGCAAGGCCAGCGTGTTTCACCACATCGAGTTCATGCGCCTGAGCGAGCGGCGGGTGCTGGTGATCCTGGTTGCGCCTGACGGCGACGTGCAGAACCGCGTCATCTTCACCGCCAAGGACTACACCCAAGCACAACTGGTCGAAGCCAGCAACTTCCTCACCGCCCATTACGCCGGCCGCACCCTCGAAGAAGTGCGTGAGCGGTTGAAGACCGAGGTCGATGAGCTGCGCGGCGAGATCGCCACGCTGATGCAGGCGGCGGTGCAAGCAGGCAGCGAAGCGGTGGCCGACAGCCAGGAGCAGGTGGTCATTTCGGGCGAACGCAACCTGTTGACGGTGCAGGACTTCTCCACCGACATGGGCTCACTGCGCAAGCTGTTCGACCTGTTCGAGCAGAAGACACAACTGATGCGCCTGCTCGATGTGAGCAGCCGTGCCGAAGGCGTGCGCATTTACATCGGCGGCGAAAGCCATGTGGTGCCGTTCGAGGAACTGTCGGTGGTGTCGGCGCCTTACGAAGTCGACGGCATCGTGGTCGGCACCCTCGGCGTCATCGGCCCCACCCGCATGGCCTACGACCGGATGATCCAGATCGTCGACATCACTTCGCGGCTGGTTGGCAACGCGCTGAGCACCAAGTAGCGGGCCGCTTCGGCACGCTGCCTACAATGAGTCGCTCGGGCCGTTAGCTCAGTTGGTCAGAGCAGAGGACTCATAATCCTTTGGTCGTTGGTTCAAGTCCAACACGGCCTACCAAATCATCAGGAAGACACGCGGATTGCACCTGGGATACCCAGGGTCCGCAGCCTGGCGAAACCTGAACCCACGCAGCGCGACTACTTGATGGCCATCGGGTTGATCGGCGACCCGACAGCACGTGTGATTGGCAGTGGCGGGGCGACGAACATGAATTCGTAGACGCGATCCTGCTCACAGTCGTCGGCGAGTTCCTTCAGGGAAAAAATCTCGCCCATCGTGATGCCGATCTTCGGGATGACGACCCAATGCCACGGTTGGGAGCATTCGTCCGTTTCGTTCGGACGCACCTCGCAGCCCCAGGTGTCGGTGCAGATGGCGGCGATTTCCTTCTGGTAAATCCACTCGGCGGTCTCGAAGGCGAGACCGGGCGCATCGCCTCCCGCGTAGCCTCCCCACTCGCCAGCCGCCAGGCAGCGCTCCATGTGTCCGGTGCGAACGATGACGAAGTCTCCGCGGCGGATGTCGACGCCTTGTGCGCGCGCGGTGGCGTCAAGGTCGGCGCCCGTGATGGCTTCACCATCGTCCAGCGAGCTGCGACCCAGGTGACGTGCCACGTCGAGCAGGACGCCGCGGCCCACCATGCGGTCCTTGACCTTCTCGATGCCGTTCTTCTGCGCGCCATTGGCGTCGACCAGTTTCGCGTCGTAGCCATTCCACATCTTGTCGCCATAGAAGATGTGGCCCAGCGCATCCCATTGCGTGCCGCATTGCAGGGGCATCGACACCGCGTCATCCGCAAATCGCACACCGCCCGCATCCTGGTTGCCCGCCACGGCATCGGTGCCGGTGGCGAGCATCACGTGGATCGGGTTGTACCGATTGCCCCACAGCCCCCGTTGCGGGCCGTTGCGGTCGAAATTGAGCCCCAGCGAGATGGCCCGACCCCGCTTCACCAGCTTGGAGGCCGCAACGATCTCCTGCGGGCCAATGAAATTGAGCGTGCCGATCTCGTCGTCAGGACCCCAGCGGCCCCAGTTGCTGCATCGCTCGGCAACCTCGTGCAAATGAGCGAGAGTGAACTTGGCGGCGTCAAATCGGTGGGTCATGGGGGTCTCCTTTGCCGTGAAAACTGTGCGCGGACGACGTGCCGTTTGCACTTCTAGAATTGAGCGGCTGCTCATTTATAGGTGTCGACTAGTTGGCTGTCAACGCCCTCGGTCTCTACAATCACATGACGTTTATCTCCTGATCCAACGGGACTCGCATGCAGGCAGTGAAGAGCAGCCGGAGACGCCCCTCGCTCAAGCGGGCCGCCGTACCTGCTGCCGCCGAGCCCACGCAAACGGTGCGGCGGCGCCTGCCGCCCGCGGAGCGCAAGATGCTGATCGTCGAAGCGGCCATCGCCTACTTCGCCGAGGTCGGCTTCGAAGGCCAGACGCGCAACCTGTCCACGCGCCTGGGCGTGACCAATGCGCTGCTGTTCCGGTACTTCCCCACCAAGGAAGAACTGGTCGAGCGGGTGTACCAGCAGATGTACCTGGGCCGCTGGGGCAGCGATTGGGAGGCAGCGCTCAAGGATCGCGCCGTGCCCTTCGAGGCACGTCTGCGCAGGTTCTACAAGAGCTACCTCTCGGTCATCTACTCGTACGAGTGGATACGAATCTTCTTCTTCGCGGGGCTGCGTGGGGTCAACATCAATGACCGCTACATCAGCCTGCTGAACAGCCGCATCGTGCAGCCGATCTGTACCGAGGTGCGGCACGCTTATGGGCTGCCGCCGCCCGAGCAGGTGCCCATCACGGCGGTGGAGTCCGATGCCGTCTGGGGGCTGCAGGGGCAGATCCTGTACATCGGCATCCGCCGCTTCATCTACAACCAGCACATTGCAGACCCTGAGGGCATCGTGGACGCCGCCGTCGATGTGTTTCTGTCGGGCATCGCCAGTGTGGCGTCTGCGGCGTCAGGCCCTTCGCGTTGAGCGCATCCGCCGCGAGGCTGCACTCACACCTTGTCTTGGCGGAACCACCGCGCCGCCCAGCCGCGCAGCATCTCGCGCAACAGCGCCAGCAGATTGAGTTCATTGCGAGGGCTCGCCGCCGTTGCGGGCACCGCATCTGCCGCGGGCGTGGGGCTTGCGCCTGACACCGAGAGCTCCTCTGCGATCGGGACCGCGGCCGCCGCGGCAGAAAAATTCGCCGCGAACTGCGTCAGCAGTGCATCGATGACCGGCAGCAGCAGCCGACTGCCGAATTGGGCCAGCTTTCCGCTGACCGTCACCGTGGCCTCACCAACGAGCAGCGATGAAGCTGCGGATTCGCCGGGCTCCACGCGCGCTGTCAGCTTCATGCTGGCAGACGATCCCGAGCGATCAGCCCCTTTCCCCAGCATCGACAGCTCCCTGAGCGCTGCGTCGCAGCTCAGCAGCTCGATGTCACCAGCGAAGCTCATCGTGGCGGGGCCGACCCGGGTCTTGACGGTGCCCTTGTAGTGCGTGGCGTCGATCTGCTCGGTGATGGCCGCACCCGGCAGGCAGGCCGCCGTGGCCCGGACGTCGGAGAGCACGGCCCAGGACCGGGCGGCGCTTTCGCCGATGGGGTATCGGCGTTGAATGGTGAGTTCCATGAGAGGTGTCCTGCCAAGGTCGATCTCGAACGCTGCCGGATTGCCGTGTCGAGCCCGGCAGGGCCTCGCCGACCTTAACCTCCTGCCGCGCGAACGATCTCGCGCAAGCGACGCGGCGTGAGCGGTACCTCGGACAGCTTCACACCGAGGTCCTTGAGCGCATCCTCGATGGCCTGAACGATCACCGGTGGGGCCGCCATGCGCCCACCTTCACCACCGCCCTTGATGCCGTACTCGGTGTAAGGCGAGGGCGTCTCGACATGGCCCACGCGGATGTGCGCCGGCATCTCGTGCACGGTCGGGATGTGGTAGTCGGCAAACGAGCCCGTCAGCAGTTGCCCGCTCTCGTCGTAGCGAAAGTGTTCGTAGAGTGCGGTGCCGATGCCTTGCGCCGTCCCTCCGCGTACATGGCCCGCCAGGGTCATCGGGTTCACCACGGTGCCGCAGTCGTGGACCGCGACGTAATCGAGGATCTTCACCTGGCCGGTCCGGGTGTCCACCTCCACCGCGATCGCGTGGACCATGTGTCCCATGATCGGATAGAAGATGCCGAGGTGCGTGCCATCGGCCGCAGGCATCGTGGTCAGCGGGTGGTCGTACACCGCGGTGGTTTCGAGGCCGCTGTCGAACTCGGGCTGGTCTGGGAAATTCAGGCGGAAATAGTGCGCGGCCGACGCCACCTCGGCGATCGTCTTCTCTTTGCCGGGCACGCCCTTCACGCCCACTTTGCCACCACGCAGTTCGAGGTCGCCGCTCCCGCACTCCATCATGTGCCCGGCCAACCGGAACAGCTTCTCGCGCAGCGTACGCACCCCCTTGACCACCGCGCCGGCCACCATCACGGTGTAACGGCTGCCGCCGGGCCCGGTGCCGTTGAACCCCGCGTCGGTGTCCGCATAGCCGATCGACACGTCGGAGGGCTCCACCGTCAGTGCCTCGGCGACGATCTGTGTCACGACAGTCTCGGGGCTGTTGCCCCAGAACGGCGCGCACAGTTGCACGAAGACCTTGCCCGTCGGGTCGAGCCGGATCGCCACCGCCTCTGGAGAACTGGACAAGGTGAACCCGGGATGTTCGGGAGGGTTGAGTGACCAGAACTCCGTCGAGCTGAAAACGCTGCGCTCCTGGCAAGCGACCAGGCCGATGCCGATGTGGCGGCCTTCCAGCTTGGCCTCGGCCTGCTTGCGGCGCCAGCCTTCGACATCGAACATCTCCACGGCCTTGTCCATCACGGCCTGGTAGTTGCCGATGTCGTAGACGTTGCCCGAAGGGATCACGTAAGGGAATTCGTGCGGCTGGATCAGGTTGTGCCGGCGCAAGGCAATGCCGTCGATGCCCAGCTCCTGGGCTGCTGCATCGACCATGCGCTCGAGCACGAAATTGGTGACCTCGGAGCCGAATCCGCGGTAGGCGCCTTGCTGGCACTTGTTGGACAGCACCGCGGTGATGCGGGCCTGCACGCTGTTGATCCGATACGGGCCGACGACCTGCGAAAACGCGTTGCCGTGCGTGCCGTAGCCATACTGCAGATACGCGCCGTAGTCATCCCACACCCGGTAGCGCAGCGCCAGCATCGTTCCGTCATCGCGCACGGCGAGTTCGGCGTCGTACAGCCGGTCAGAGCCGTGAGCATCTGCATTGGCGATGTTGTCCGCGCGGTCCTCGACGTACTTCACCGGGCAGCCGGCGATGCGGGAAAGGCCCGCTGTCAGCACGATCACCCTGTGCAGGAACAGCTTCGAGCCGAAGCTGCCACCCGCCAGCGTCGGGACGATGGTCAAGTGGGTCGCCGGCACGTTCAGCGACATGGCGCACAGCCACCCGACGTAGGTGTACATCGAGGTGTTGCAGTGGACCCTGAACTTGCCGGTTCCCGAATCGAAGTCGGCGATCGCGCCCGCGGTTTCCATCGGCTGAGGGCCGGAGCGACCCCAGCGCAGGCGCCGGCGAATCACGCGGTCTGCACGGGCGAAGTCCTCATCCACCGGACCGAAGGTGAAGGTCCGGTCCATGGCGACATTGCTGTCGCCGCGTTCCGGATGCAGCACGGCATCGCCGCGGGCGTGCTCCTGCTGCTCGATGTCGGTGACCACAGGCAGCTCTTCGTACTCGACCTCGATGAGCTCGAGCGCGTCTTCGGCGATGTACCGGTCCTCGGCGATGACCGCGGCGACGGTCTCGCCCACATGGCGGACCTTGTCGATCGCAATGGCCGGCTGGACCACCGCCGGGCTGGAGAAGGTGACGGTGGGGCCGGTGGTCTCGGCAAACTCGCGGCCGGTAACGACGCAGATCACGCCGGGCAGCGCCCGTGCGGCGCTCACGTCGATCGACTTGATGCGCGCATGCGCAAACGGGCTGCGCAGCATGGCCGCATGCGCCATTCCGGGCACCACGACGTCATCGAGGTACTTGCCCTTGCCGGTGAGCAGGCGCGGGTCTTCGACCCGCTTCATGCTCTTGCCGATCCAGCGCGGCTCGTCTTGAGGTGGCTTCTCGCGACGGGACGCGGGGATGTCGAGCTTGGGAACGTAGCGGGCGCTCATGCCTGCGCCTCGGTCGTGCGCATGGCGGCAGCAGCCGACATGATCGCGTCGACGATGGTTTCATAACCGGTGCAGCGACACAGGTTGCCGGCGATCGCATCGGCCACCTGTTCGCGCGTGGGGTCCGGGTTGCTCGCCAGCAGCTCTTGTGCGGTCATCAGCATGCCCGGCGTGCAGAACCCGCATTGAAGGCCGTGCTTCTCCCAGAAAGCCTGCTGCAGCGGGTGCATGTTCTGCATCGTGCCCAGCCCCTCGACGGTGCGTACCTGGCAGCCGTCGGTCTGCACGGCGAACATGAGGCACGAGCGCACGGTCTGTCCGTCGACAGAGACAGTGCAGGTGCCACACACGCCGTGCTCGCAGCCGACGTGCGTGCCCGTGAGGGCCAGGTCTTGCCGCAGGAAGTCCGACAACAGTTTGCGAGCAGGGACTTGGCGTGTGTACGTGCGGCCGTTGACCGTCAACGTCACCGGGTGATCAGCTGGGCTCATGCGTTGGTTTCCTTGCTTCAGCCCGCGGTCGCGGCCGCACTGCGTAGCGCTCTGGGGGTCAGGGTGCGGATCAGGTCCAGGCGGTACTCTGCGTCTGCGTGCTGGTCGGATGAGGGCGTGATGGACTCGGCAGCGACATGGGCCGCGCGCTCGAAGAGCGCATCGGAGGGCGGTTCGCCCACGAGGATCTGCTCGGCCTGCGGGCAGCGTATCGCGTGCGCGTCGACACCGGCATACGCGAGTGCGGCTGACACGATCCGACCACCGCGGATGTCCAGCGTCGAGGCCACCAGCGCCAGCGCGAAGTCACCTTGGCGTATGGACATTTCCTCGAACCCGTGGCCGACCTGGCGCACCGGAATCGCCACCTCCACCAACATCTCATCGGCCTGCGCGGCCGTGGTGTAGGGGCCAAGGAAGAAGTCGGCGGCTTTGACCGTGCGCTCGCCCCGGATGCTGCGCAGCCGCAGTTCGCCGTCGAGGGCGAGCAGCACCGCGGGCATCTCCGAGGCTGGGTCGGCGTGGCACAGGTTGCCGGCCAGCGTGCCGCGGTTGCGAATGGTGTGATGGGCGACGTGCGGGTAGGCGGCCGCCATCAGCGGTGCCAGTTCACGAATCAGGGACGAGGCGGCCAAGGTGGCGTGTCGCGCCAGGGGGCCGATGCGCAGCACGGCGCCATCTCTCCAGTGGCGGTCCAGCCCTGCGATGCGGTTGATGTCAATCAACGTGCCGGGGCGTGCAAACCGGAGGTTCATCATTGCCACGAGGCTTTGGCCGCCCGCAATCACACGGGCGTCTTCACCGTGCTCGGCCAGCAAGGCCAGCGCTTCATCCAGCGTCGCCGGACGCAAGTAGTCGAAGTGGGCTGGCTTCATGGTCTCCTGCCGAGCGGTGTGAGAAGCTGCAACGATCGCAGCCCATAAGTGAGCAGATGCTTACTATTGCAAACCTCGGGCAGCGCAGTCAAGGGCTTATCCTTGGCGCGACCTAAGGGGTTCCACGGGGCCGTCACGCTCGTGACACCGCACAGCTTCTGGTCACCTGAAGGCTCCGCCCCACCGACCATGAACACGCCTTGTCCACCTCCGCTGCGGGTCCTTGCGCCGTTGCCCGCGACGGTCGACGACCTCGTGACCGCGCTCACCCAGGCGGGCTACGTCTGCGATCGACCGCTGGCGGTGTCGGTGTTTCTCGCGCTGAGCTTGCAGCGACCACTGCTCCTTGAGGGCGAGCCCGGCGTCGGGAAGACGCAATTGGCGAAGTCGCTGGCAAGCGTGCTCGGCAGCCAGCTGTTGCGCGTGCAGTGCCACGAAGGTCTGGACATTGCGCAAACAGCCTACGAATGGAATGTTCAGCGTCAGCTCATGCGGGTGCGGCTGGCCGAGGCGTCCGGGCGCATCCGCGGCGAAGCTGCAGAGGCAGAACTCGAGAGCAGCCTCTATCAGCGCGACATGCTCATCGAGCGTCCGCTCCTGCAGGCCCTGACGCAGCCGAGCTCCCCGGTGCTGCTCATCGACGAGCTCGACCGTGCCGATGAACCCTTCGACGCCTTCCTGCTGGAGTTGCTGGCAGAGAACCAGATCACCGTCCCTGAGCTTGGCACGATCACTGCCATCGCGCCGCCGATCACGGTGATCACCAGCAATCGCACGCGTGAAGTCCATGATGCGCTCAAGCGACGGTGCCTGTACCACTGGGTGGGTTTCCCCGAGCCAGAGCGCGAACTCGAGATCGTGCGCCGGCGAGCTCCGGATGCCGCTGTGAACCTGGCTGCACAGGTGGTCGCGGTCGTGCGGCGGGTTCGCTCGATGGATCTGCTGAAGGCGCCCGGCATCTCGGAGACGATCGACTGGGTACGGGCACTCAGCGCGCTTTCCGTGGTGTGCCTGGATCCCGAGACGATCGAGCAGACCCTCGGTGTTCTGCTCAAGCACCGCGAAGACATCGAGCGGCTGCGTGCGCACGACACTGCGGGTTTGCTGCGCGAACTGCAGGACAAGGGGTGGCTG